>NZ_CP119393.1:0-32500 GCF_029215545.1 Enterococcus casseliflavus
CTCTGCAAGGTACCATTTCGCTTGGCCGCCGCTGCTGATCACACTGACTTCTTTGAGCATTTGTCCAAGTGTCATGTATTCCGTTTCTAACGGTATTTGCATTTTCATAATTCCCCTCAATTCTATCAAAGAGCGTTTAGCTCTATTATACTCTTTTTTTGCCAAGAAAACAAATTCATCGGCATATTTTTCATTCTCAGAAGACTTACTGCTTTTAGACAAAAAAGAAGCCAAAATAGAAAAAAGGGCTTAAAAACGATTTTAAGCCCTTTTAACTCATTTATTCATTTTCAGATGATTGTTTCAACTTTTTTCAAAAGACATGAAAAACTAGTTGGTTCGCACCGGTGTGATCAGCTGGATAAAGCTGCCTTTGCTCTCTGTTGGCTCCAATGTAAAGGGACGGATCGCTGAGATAAAGCGGATCACGATGCTCGTGTCACCAAAGGCTCGGAGTGCTGCTTTCATATAGTCAGGATTGAAAGAGATCTCTAATGGGTCGCCGGTCACTTTTTCAAAAGAAAGATCTTCTTCGACTTTCCCGATTTCTGGTGAGTTTCCATATAAGACAACGGCTTCTTCGGAGATTGCCAAACGAACGATGTTGTTACGGCCTTCATGAGAAAGCAATGACGCCCGTTCGATGGCTTGTAACAATTCTGGGACAGAAAATTCAATCTCAGTATTGAAGCTTGAAGGAATCAGACGGTTGGTATCTGGGTAAGTTCCTTCCAATAAACGAGAATAGAATTTCATGGTTTTCGTTTGGAACAACACTTGGTTATCCATAATGCTGATTTGGATCGCTTCTTCTTCATCTGTTAAGGAACGAGAAAGTTCCGTTAAGCTTTTGCCAGGAATCACGATGTTGAAGGCTGTTTCTCCGCTTTCCAATGGAATCACCCGTTGGCTCAAACGGTGTGAGTCCGTCGCAACAGCTAATAATTTTTGATTTTCTAAGACAAAGTGGACCCCAGTCAAGATCGGACGGCTTTCGTGTTGCGAAACCGCAAAGACTGTTTCACTAACGACCTTATTCAATACGTGCGCTGGAATCTCGATCGAATCTTGACTTTCGACAACTGGTAAATGTGGATAACTATCGGCATCCAAGCCGTTGACGGTAAAGTTGGCTTTTCCAGAAGTGATCGCTACTTGATTATTGTCTAAAACTTCTAACGTTAAGGTACTTTCAGGCAAACGACGAACAATTTCGCTGAAGAAACGTGCTTGTAAAACGATCGCTCCTGTTTTTTCGATTTGCATTTGCGCTTTTTCGTTTTCCACACTTAAAAAAGTTTCAATGGAAATATCGGCGTTGCTCCCAGTCATGGTCAATCCTTTTTCTGAAAGGGACAATTTTACTCCAGTTAAGATCGGGATGGTGGTTTTGGTTGAAATCGCCCGTTGGACAGTTTGTAATTCTTGCATGAACTCTGTTCGGTTTAAAGTTAGCTTCATAGCGATACTCCTTTAATTTATAGTTATTAAATAAAAGTAATAGTAGTAATAGGCTTGTTAGTAATGTGGATAACTCGAGAAAAGAGTGATTAGACTAACGAAAATGCCTGTGAATAACTTGTGGACAACTTTTTTGGTTCTTCTTTTCTTATCCACAGATCAGCTGAAGAGGATTTGTTTGATTTCAGCGATCTCATTTTTGATCGTGGGATCTGTTTCGACTAAATGCTGAATTTTTTCATGGGCATGAATGACCGTTGTATGGTCTTTGCCGCCAAATTCGCCGCCGATTTTTGGTAAAGAACTATCGGTCAATTCTCGAGAGAGATACATCGCGATCTGGCGTGGGACCACGATGCCTTTGACCCGTTTTTTCCCTTTTAGATCATTGACATGAATGTGATAGTATTTTGCGACTTCTTCTTGGATTTGCAAAATCGAAACTTGGGTCGAGCCATGACTTGATTTCAAGGCTTTGATGGCTTCAGCTGCCAAGCTCGTTGTAATGTCTGAGTTTTGCATCGTAGCAAAAGCTTGCACCCGCACGAGTGCTCCTTCAAGTTCTCGGATATTCGAATCGATCTGCCCAGCGATATAACTTAACGTATCGTCGGGGATCTCCAAGCGTTCGGCTTCGGCTTTTTTCCGCAAAATCGCAGTCCGCGTCTCTAGATCCGGCGGGGTGATATCAACGGATAAGCCCCAAGCAAAACGGGAAACCAAACGTTCCGGCAAAGTCGGGATCTCATTTGGCAAACGATCACTTGTCAGGACGATCTGTTTATTATTGCGATACAGTTCTTCGAAGGTATTAAAGAATTCTTCTTGGGTTCCTTCTTTATTGACTAAGAATTGAATATCATCCACCAGCAAAAGATCAACATTGCGGTATTCGTTTCGAAAATCTTCCATTTTGTTCTTTTGAATAGAAGTAATGAAATCATTGGTGAAATTTTCACTACTAACGTACTTGATTTTGGCATTGGGACGTTTCAGCAACATTTGATGACCGATCGCGTGCATCAAGTGGGTTTTCCCTAAACCAACGCCACCATAGAAGAACAGCGGATTATAAATAGACCCAGGATCTTCTGCAACAACTAAAGCAGCAGCGTGGGCCATCTGATTGCCTTTCCCGATGACAAAGGTATCAAATGTGTATTTTTCATTTAAGATCGATTTCGGCGGCCGCTCGTTTTCTTCTGCAGCTGTTTGAATAGTAGAAGGGGCTGTTTTTAAAGCTTCTGCTTCTTCGACAGTCACAAAACTAGGAATCAATTCTTCACCAGTTTTCATAAATCCCATTTCAACAATTTTGGCAGCTAGATTTTTTTCCCAATAAGATTTATGAAGATCGCTGGGTACTTCGATCAGCAGCTGATTTTTTTCAAACGACAAGACATTGGCAGTCTCGATCCAAGCACTATAACTGGCCGGATTCAGCTCTTCTTTAAAGGAACGTTGAAGATCTTGCCAAATAGAATCAGCAGATGGCATAAATTGTCCTCCTATAACTAAGAATAGATATAACTAAAATAGCACGGATTGAAAAAGTTTTCCACAGATTACGATAAAAAAGGTTAGAAAAAAATACTTTTCCACAAAACGGGATAAAAGAAAAATGGAAATGCACATGTTCGAAATTCGACTATCCACAGGTAGAAAAAGAATGTGCATAACTATAAAAAAATTTCCTTTATCCACAGATCGATGTGAAGATCACGCCTTGATAACACTAAGTTTTAGGGTAGTTATCAACAGTCAAAAAAGTGATTGTGGAAAACTTTTCTACAGGCTGTTCGTTTGTGGAAAAAGCCAAAATAACTCTGGGGAAAAAGTTATCCACAAAAATTAGCTATAAACAGCAAACCCACACAAATCAAAGTGATTGTGGATAAAGAATGCCTGATTTTGAGCAAACTTCTTATTGACAAACTAGTACTTGACTCGTTATACTATCAAAGTATGTCTGTGCGCATAAGCATTATCCTGATGGAGGTGGAAATAAATGAAAAGAACGTATCAACCAAATAAACGTAAACGTCAAAAAGTTCACGGATTCCGTAAACGTATGAGTACAAAAAATGGACGTCGTGTTTTAGCTAGCCGTCGTCGTAAAGGCAGAAAGGTTATTTCTGCGTAAGCCACTGAATGCCAGTGGTTTTTTTTTATGCCGTTTTTGCGGAATATAGTGTCTGACTTTTGGCAAATATGGTATTATTGACAGGTGAGTGGTTACGGATTCAATCCGTTTCGCGAAGCTTAATTGAAAGAAGTGAAGGAACCGAAGATGAGAAAATCCTATCGAGTAAAAACAGAGCAAGATTTTCAAAAAGTTTTTCAGGCAGGAAATTCTTTTGCAAATCGGAAGTTCGTGGTGTATGTCTTACCTAAAGAGCAATCACATTTTCGAGTTGGTTTATCTGTAGGGAAAAAAGTCGGTAATGCAGTGAAGCGAAATGAGGTCAAACGCAAGATCCGTGCAAGTTTAACGGAAATGAAGCCGCGAATCGAACCAGCGGTCGATTTCATCGTGATCGCCCGTCCAAGTATCGCCACTTGTTCCTCAAAGGAAATCTACTCGAATTTAGAGCATGTCTTAAAACTTGCCAAAATTATTCATTAATGGAAAGGAATTAGTTACGTGAAAAAAGGGAAACGCGTCTTACTATTTTTGGGAGTTCTCTCATTAGTAGTTGTCTTATCTGCCTGCGGTGCAACAGGTGAAGTAAATGCACAAAGTACTGGTCTATGGGACCGTTACATCGTTTATTATTTTGCAGAGGCGATCAAAGCCCTCTCCTTCGGCAATGCCGGGATCGGGATCATCCTCTTTACATTGATCATTCGGGTCATTTTGATGCCGTTGATGCACTTCCAAACCAAAAGCATGCGCAAAACGCAAGAATTACAACCGAAGTTAAAAGCGCTGCAACAGCAATATGCGTCAAAAGATACAGAAACACAAAGCAAGTTAAAAGAAGAAACACAACGTTTGTATGCGGAAAACAATGTCAATCCTTATGCCGGCTGTCTGCCATTATTGGTACAAATGCCGATTTTGATGGCCTTGTGGCAATCGATCTCACGGGTTCCTGCTCTGCAAGAAGGAAAATTCTTATGGCTGCAGCTGGGTGATCGTGACCCATACTTCATCTTGCCGATTTTAGCGGCGCTCTTTACTTTTGCAAGTACTTACTTATCAAGTATGAGCCAAGTGGAATCAAATGCGAGTCTGAAAATCATGAATTTCGCTATGCCGATGATGATCTTACTGATGGGGATCAACATTGCCAGCGGTCTTTCCTTGTACTGGGTTGTTTCTAATGCATTCCAAGTCTTGCAAACAATGATCTTAAATAACCCATTCAAGATTCGCCAAGAAAGAGAAGAAGCTGCCCGCAAAGAACGCGAGCGTGAACGTGCGCTGAAAAAAGCAATGAGTCCTAAAAAGAAACGGAAAAAATAAGAGGAGGTTGCACTGCAATGCCGATTTATGAAAATCTGACAGTAGATGAAGCAATTCAAGAGGGATTGCAAGTCCTTGGTATCACCAAAGATCAAGCAGTAATCGAAGTCCTGGATGAAGGAAAAAAAGGCTTCTTGGGTCTAGGAAAAAAACAAGCACGGGTCTCCATTGAAAAACGAATCGTTGAAGAACCGGCACCCGTTAAAGAAGTACCAGCAAAACCGTTGGTAGAACCAGATCCTGTGACGACAGAGGATGCAAGCAGTGTGATGGAAGCAGCAGCGAGCGAACCTGTTTTGCTGACGGATCTTTCAGATGAGGAAGCGCTGGCTCAGCTGGGACTCTATCTGACAAATATTTCAAAAGCATTGAATGCACCCGCCTTAGTAAAAACCGCTCGTCAAGACGGCGTGATCGTCTTTCATTTAGAAACGCAAAAACAAGGCATTTTGATTGGGAAGCACGGCAAAACCTTGAATGCACTGCAATATTTGGCGCAAGTTTATATTCATCGCATCGCGAAAAACAAATTGTCGATCGTTGTGAATGTCGGGGATTACCGTGAAAAACGTCAAGCGATCTTAGAACGTTTGGCCAGCCGTACTGCTGAAAAAGTCAAACGAACAGGCCGCCCAGTCTTTTTAGAGCCGATGCCGGCGTTTGAAAGAAAGCAGATCCATTCCGTATTGAGTAAAGATGCGTATGTTCAAACTCATTCTGAAGGGGATGAACCGTATCGCTACTTAGTAGTGGAACCTGCGGACAAACGAATTTAATGAAAAAAGGGAAAGGCGGTCTGACAAGCCTTTCCCTTTTTTGATGGGAAAAAGCGATTGACAACAAATTTAAAACCAAGTATCCTTGACTAGAAATCATTCTTATCAAAGTCAACATACGTTACGTAGGTCAGCCTTTGGTATCAAAAAAGAGTCCGTATGCCGCGGACTCTTTTTTGTATTTTTTTTGATGATAGAGGCAATTAGCCGCCGATGGTTGATTGAGTAAATTGAACCACTGTACCATAGGCAAAGATCTCAAGGTAGGTTTTGTCGCCTTCGACGATGCGGTCATGTTCAAAATGACAGTTGATCACTGCATTCGCTCCGTAGCTGTGGGCGGTTTCTTTTAAGCGATAGGTCACATCTGCCAAAAGATCGTTCAAATTCACAGATGTATCAAATAGATCTACTTCGATTTTGTCTGCCGCAAAGACGATATCCCGCACGACGTAAGGCCGATTCACGTTTCCTGTCGATAAAATGATTTCTTTAATGCGGGCAGCGCTGTTTGATGATTTGATGGTTTCCATAATAGATCCCTCTTTTCTTATTCTTTGCTTTTATTTTAAAGGTTTTTGCGGACAGATGCAAAATTTAAAAGTTTTTGAAGGAAGCTTGCGACTCACGCAAAAATGTGCTAATCTATTTCCAGAATTTAATTGACAAGCAGTCAAAGTGCTAAGTCTACTCGTTTTTATTGATTTTCAATCAATTTGACGGGTGGAGTGGGCACTTTTTTTATGTGAAAAAATAGGAGGAGCATGCAACATGGCGAATATTACGCAAGAATTTGATACGATTGCCGCAATTTCCACCCCGCCAGGCGAAGGGGCCATCAGTATTGTGCGATTAAGCGGGGAAGAAGCAATCGCAATTGCGGATCGGATTTTTCAAGCAGGCACTAAAACCCTCGCCCAAGTCCCTAGTCATACGATCCATTATGGTCATATCGTGGACCCAGAAGAAAACCGTTTGATGGATGAAGTGATGCTTTCAGTGATGAAAAAGCCGCGGACCTTTACCCGAGAAGATGTCGTTGAGATCAACTGTCACGGCGGGATCGTTGTCGTCAATCAACTCTTGCAGCTGGTTT
The DNA here is from genome assembly GCF_029215545.1 of Enterococcus casseliflavus. Classification (NCBI taxonomy): domain Bacteria; kingdom Bacillati; phylum Bacillota; class Bacilli; order Lactobacillales; family Enterococcaceae; genus Enterococcus; species Enterococcus casseliflavus. The sequence continues at coordinate 6,803 of NZ_CP119393.1, forward strand.
TACGACAAGGCGCACGTTTGGCTGAGCCGGGAGAATTCACGAAGCGGGCCTTTTTAAACGGACGGGTTGACCTTTCTCAAGCCGAGGCGGTGATGGACCTGATTCGTGCCAAGACCGATAAGGCGATGAATCTCGCTGTCAATCAGCTGGATGGCAATCTTTCCCACTTGATTCGGACCTTACGCCAAGAGATCTTAGAGACGTTGGCGCAAGTTGAAGTGAATATCGATTACCCTGAATACGATGATGTGGAAGAATTGACGACCCGCTTATTGTTAGAAAAGGCCACGATGGTCAAAGGGCAGATCCAAGCCTTATTAGCAACTGCCCAACAAGGAAAAATTTTGCGAGAAGGTCTGAGTACTGCGATCATCGGTCGGCCGAATGTCGGTAAATCCAGCTTATTGAACCATTTATTAAGGGAAGAAAAAGCTATCGTAACAGACATTGCTGGTACGACTCGAGATGTCATTGAAGAGTATGTCAATGTTCGCGGGGTACCATTGAAACTGATCGATACGGCTGGTATCCGCGAAACGGAAGATGTCGTTGAGAAAATTGGGGTCGAACGCAGCCGCAAAGCACTGGCAGAAGCGGAGTTGATTTTGCTGGTTCTCAACCAAAGCGAAGAATTGACCCAGGAAGACAAACAATTGCTGGAGCTGACTGCTGGCAGCCGTCGGATCATCTTATTGAATAAGACCGACCTTGAGCCAAAACTAGCGCCCGCTGAATTAGCGCAGTACGCAGCAGATGAACCGATTTTTTCTGTCTCTGTATTGACCAACGAAGGCTTGGATCAACTGGAACAAGCCATTGCCGATCTATTCTTTGGGGGGAAAACCACCGACAAGGATGCTTCCTATCTTTCTAACACTCGCCACATTGCCTTATTAGAAAATGCCGTTCAGTCGTTGTCTGAGGTCATCCAAGGGATCGAAGCAGGAATGCCTGTCGACTTGGTTCAAATCGATATGACACGCTGCTGGGACTATCTAGGAGAAGTTGTCGGCGACAGTGTCCAAGATGAGTTGATCACCCAATTGTTCAGTCAGTTTTGTTTAGGAAAATAAAGAATGCGCCACTGGCGTAAAAAGGAGAACACCATGCAAGAATATCAAGCAGAAAGTTATGACGTGATCGTTGTTGGTGCCGGCCATGCCGGATCAGAAGCTGCCTTAGCAGCCAGCCGAATGGGAGCAAAAACCCTCTTGCTGACCATCAACTTAGACATGGTCGCATTCATGCCTTGTAATCCCTCCGTCGGCGGACCAGCAAAAGGCGTCGTGGTGCGCGAAATCGATGCTTTAGGCGGAGAAATGGGCAAAAATATCGACAAAACCTACATCCAAATGCGGATGCTCAATACAGGAAAAGGTCCCGCTGTGCGGGCCTTGCGGGCGCAAGCCGATAAACATGCCTATGCGGCTGAAATGAAACGAACGATCGAAAAAGAAGCCAATCTGACACTGCGCCAAGGAATCGTTGAAAAGCTGATCGTTGAAGAAGGCGAATGCCGTGGCGTCGTGACCTCTACAGGCGCTCGTTACCAAGCCCAAGCTGTAGTGATCACTGCGGGAACAGCGTTGCGAGGAGAGATCATCATTGGAGAGTTGAAGTATTCTTCTGGACCAAACAACTCCCAGCCATCGATTGGACTAGCCGATCATTTGAAAGAGCTTGGCCTAGAGATCGCTCGTTTTAAAACGGGTACACCACCGCGGGTGAAATCCAGCACCATCAACTATGAGGTAACGGAGATCCAGCCTGGCGATGAACAACCGAATCACTTTAGTTACAGCACACCCGATGAAGCCTACAATCAAAACCAAGAACCTTGCTGGTTGACCTATACGAACGAAGGGACGCACCAAATCATCAACCAGAATTTACACCGGGCGCCGATGTTTACAGGGATCGTCGAAGGAGTAGGTGCCCGTTATTGCCCATCTATCGAAGACAAAATCGTGCGTTTTGCAGACAAATCTCGTCACCAACTGTTCTTGGAACCAGAAGGGTTGAACACCGAAGAAGTGTATGTTCAAGGGCTTTCTACTTCTATGCCAGAAGATGTCCAAGTCCAAATGCTGCATTCCATCGCAGGTTTAGAAAAAGCGGAAATGATGCGGACGGGCTACGCCATTGAATATGATGTCGTGGTGCCTCATCAATTGCGTCCAACATTAGAAACCAAAGTCATCGAAAACCTCTTTACGGCAGGACAAACCAACGGAACCAGCGGCTATGAAGAAGCGGCCGGTCAAGGCTTGATCGCAGGCATCAATGCCGCTTTGAAAATTCAAGGCAAAGATCCCTTCATTATGAAACGCAGCGACGGTTATATCGGTGTGATGATCGATGATTTGGTGACCAAAGGAACCAATGAACCTTACCGCTTATTGACCTCTCGTGCCGAATACCGCTTATTGCTGCGTCATGATAATGCGGATCTGCGTTTGACCGAAGTGGGACATCAAATCGGGCTCGTCCCAGAAGCACAATACGAAGCGTATGTAGCGAAAAAAGAAGCTGTTGAAGCAGAAATTAAACGTTTATCTAAGATCCGCATCAAACCAACGCCAGAAGTACAAGCGTATTTGACTGCTAAAGGGACGGCTACCTTGAAAGATGGCGTTTTAGCCAATGAATTCTTGCGTCGGCCTGAAGTGACGTATGCCGAAATGCTACAATTTATCGAAGCCAATGAAGCATTGAAGCCAAAAGAGATCGAACAAGTCGAGATCCAAATCAAATACGAAGGCTATATCAAAAAAGCCCTCGAAAAAGTGGAGAAACTCAAACGGATGGAAGCCAAACGCATTCCTGAAAACATCGACTATGCCGCTATCAATGGCTTGGCAACAGAAGCCAAACAAAAACTGCAAAAAATCCAACCCGAAACCATCGCCCAAGCGAGCCGTATCAGCGGAGTAAACCCAGCTGATATCAGTATTTTGATGGTGTATATCGAGCAAGGGAAGATTGCCAAGGTTAACTAAAGACGGTTAATATTCTTTGAAAAACCAATTTATAAATGGTAAATAGAGCGTCAAAAGCCCGCTACGAGAGTAACTCGCAGCGGGCTTTTTGTGTTAGCAATTGAATTATTCAACTTTTTCAATCGTAGTGGTTCCCCAGTTCATGATGTTGCTGAGATGGACATAGCCATCGTACAAATTCAAGAAAATCGAGAAGGCACAGACGATATAGATCAATACATAAAAATTATTGGCCTTTTTGTTACGCCATAAGACAAAGCCATCTAAAATCAAACCTAATGGAAAGAGAAATGAGCCGATTCCAGCTAACAGTAGCAAGAGCAGACTTTCATCTTTATCTGCTGCCATCGTTCTTTGGAGTAACGACAATTTTTCTTTCTTGTCGTTGATTTCTTGATTGTTGGTTTCGATCCGCTCTTTTAAGGCTTCGTTCTCACGTAAAAGCTCATCGATCGAGACTTGATAGAGATCGCTCAACAAAATCAAATTCTCAATATCTGGATAGCCGCGCCCATTTTCCCATTTTGAAATCGACTGGCGTGAAATCTGTAATTTTTCTGCGACTGCTGTTTGCGACAATCCGGAAGACTCGCGACAGCTTTTTAATTGTTCTGCTAAAGCCAATGTATGCTCCTATCTGCTATTTAACAACTAGCTTCCCATTTGAGATCGTGGTTACGACACTCCCATTGGTAGTGATTATACCTGCTTTTTGCTTAAACGTACAGGTGGCTTTGGTGGACGTGTGAGTTAATGAACTAGAAGTGATACTTCCTCTGTGAGCAACTAAACTTAAATTCGAAGTGCCTGTAAATTGATTGCGGCTATTGACCGTTACATTATAACTAGCGGTCCAATTACCTGCAGATGTTTTTGACACACGATACGTTCCTGCTGCCAGATTTGCTCGGAATGACGGCAATTTTTCAATGGTCAAAATCACCTCGTTGCCTTCTTCATCTACCGTGACCAGCTGCTCATAGGGACTATCTGATGCTAAGTCATAAACGAGTTCAGGTTCTTCCACTGTTTGGGCGGCAGCTGGGAGAGCAAAGAAGAAACAAATAAAAATAAACGGCACAAAAAATAATTTTTTCACAAATACCACTCCTTGTACTTTTGATAGTTTAAGTATACAAGGTTTGGCTAGTTAAAGAAAGCACAAGCTAATTTGCAACGGCAACGGATGGTTTACAGTTGTTGCTAGATCAGCATTTCATAGGCTTATTTTTTAGGATGTCGAGAAATTTTAAAAGTGATGGTTCATTCAAAAGGTCTTCGTTTTTTAGGTTTCTGACAACGAACCGCTGCTTTTTAAAAGAAACGTCAAAGAAACGGTTGCTTTAGTTTTAATCAAACCTAGCTGTGAAAGGAAACAAAAAAGCGAAAGAGTAGGCAACGTTTCGCGCCGATAAAACGACAAAGGTAAGACCTCCATCCGCTTTTTTGCAACCAATTTTATTCTCTCAAATCAATATCCTTTTGATGGTCGCCGTCTTTTTTATAAACGTTCACCACGGATTCTTTGTTTTCGGCGATTTCTTTGGCACGGGCGATGGCATCTGCTTTCTTGTCGAAATGATCACTGGCACGTTTTGCTCCTTTGGAACGGACTTGCCATTGGTCGTCTTCATACACAACTTCTACATCCGCATCCATTAATTTTTCCGCATTCTTATTGGTTTGATGGGTATCGTCTTTTTGCGGATTTTTTTCTTTCTGAAAAGCTTTCTTCTCCTCTTCATCTGCATTGTCATACCATTTTTCTGCTTGACTCGTGGCGATCGGGATCGCCCGATCATCGGAATAGCCATCGGCTAGCAGGGCATTGGCGATATCAATCGCTTTTTTACGAACTAAGGGGTCTAGATTCTTCATTGACGCAGGATAATCACGGACATTCCAAGGCATTCTTTGTTTCCTCCTTTTTCTTGATCCAAGGTCATTTTCTTAGGGGTTCCCTTTTACAGGTACTACCAGTTACTACTTATTAGTTTACCCCCTTCTATAAAAAAGGGAAATTATTTGATTTCTGGTCAAAAATGGGGGCACTTTCTTTTTTCATTTTCTAATAAACGATGATTTATTTTTGTTAACAAAGCGTTATATTTCCCAAAAAAAAATGAATGGTTTAGAATTTTATTATAGAGAAAAGGAGGACGTAAGAATGAGTGAACCTATTTTGACTGATCCACGGGAACTTTATCACACGGGTAAATACAGCAAACAGGAACAAGATACGCCTGCTTTACAAGAAGAAATGCGACCAAAACCTGATTGTGGTGAAGAATCTTATGAGGGAAGTCAGCAGTTAGAAAACCGGCGGGTACTGATCACCGGTGGGGATTCTGGGATCGGACGAGCAGCAGCGATTGCCTTCGCCCGTGAAGGAGCAGACATTGCCCTACACTTTTTCCCAGGAGAAGAAGAAGATGCCGAAGAAGTTGCAGGGTACATCAAAGAAGCTGGGCGCAAAGTGACCTTGCTACCCTATGACCTGCGAGACGAAGCGGCACCACAAGAGATCGTTGACAAAGCGGTGGCAGCATTAGGTGGGTTAGATACATTAGTATTGAACGCAGCACAGCAAATCACGCGGCCATCGATTGCAGAATTACCGATTGAACAAGTGAAAGATACCTTTATGGTAAACATTATCTCCATGTTTGCATTAGTCAAAGCTGCTGAGCCGCACATACCGGCTGGGGGAGCGATCGTGACAACAACTTCTGTCCAAGCCTTTAGTCCAAGTGCCCATTTAATGGATTATGCGGCAACCAAATCGGCGATCGCTAGTTTTACAGTCAGCTTGGCGAAACAATTTGCTGAAAAAGGAATTCGCGTCAATGGGGTAGCCCCAGGACCGATCTGGACACCATTACAGTTAGATCATGGCCAACCGCAAGACCAGCTGCCTGAATTTGGTCAGCAAGCGTTACTTGAGCGGGCAGGACAACCAGCTGAGCTGGCACCTGTCTATGTCTTTTTAGCTTCGAATAAAGCTAGCTATGTGACAGCACAGATTTATGGTGTTACCGGCGGAGAAGCCATCAACTTGTAAGCTTATCAAAAATTGGAGAAAAAGGAGGAGGTGTCCTATGAGTAAAGGGTGGAAAATCGTATCAATCATCGTTTCGTTGATCTTTATCACTGTCTTATTACCAATCGTATTAATGAGTAATCCTTATATGCAGCTGCCATTTGGTTTGGACAGCAGAGGCAATGTCGTCACGTATTTCTTTGACAACTTGTTTATGCGTCAATATATGTTTTGGGTAGCTGTTGTCTTGATCGCCTTATTCTTGATCGTGATCTTAGTCGTGCTTTTTTATCCAAAAACCAAAACGACCTTTGTTTTGAAAGAGGATAAGGGCGCATTGACGATCGATAAGAAAGCAATCGAAGGACTTGTACGTACGAAAGTAAATGAAAAAGAATTTGTTGAAGGACCAAAAGTTCATGTCAAGGCGACCAAAAATCGAATTTTGATTAAAATCAAAGGACGCTTGAAACGGACGTCTGCCTTAGTCGGCAAAACCGAAAACTTAATGGCGGAAATCCAACAAGATGTCCAACGAGTGCTTGGTTCAAGTGAGAAAGTCAAAGTCGAAGTCAACTACGCGAATTTTGAACAAAATGAGACTCCGGAAAACCCGCGAGTAGAATAGGAGGGCTATGATGAACGAACTACAACAATACAAAATCCCATTGATTTTTGGAGCAATCGGCCTTGTTCTGGCTGTGTTGTTTGTAACGATCGGTTTTTTCAAAACATTGCTGATTCTACTCCTAACAGGTTTGGGTTTTGCGTTAGGATTGTATCTCCAACGTACCGGTATCATCGACGAATTTTTTAACCAACAATAACGCATTTTAATAGGAGGAATTTTTAATGAATAACGATAAAAACGAATTAAACAATGATAAAAAAGTCAGCGCACATCCAGATCCAGTGGTTCCTAACACCAATCATCAAGCAAATGAAAATGCGATTCCAATGACTGAAGCACCAGATCCAGTGGTACCAAATGCTGAAAAAGCAGTAGCAGGACAACAAAACGGACCAAAACCAGGGGATCATCCAGCACCAGGAAATCCAAATCCAGCAGGACATCATCCAGCACCGCCAAAACCTGGTCACAACGATTTTGAAGGACCAACTGGCGACGCACCTGTTCATGGTTCATTGACCTATGATGACAAAGTGATCCAAAAAATCATCGGGATCGCATTAGAACACGTGGATGGTCTGTTGACGGTCGATGGTGGTTTCTTCTCTAACATTGCGGAAAAATTAGTCAATACAGACAATGTGACTGCGGGTATCAATACCGAAGTAGGGAAAAAACAAGTAGCCGTTGATTTAGATATCGTGGTTGAATATGACCGCAACATCCCAGAAATCGCTGACCAAGTCAAAGAAGTCATCCAAAAAGAAGTAACGACAATGACCCAATTAGAAGTTATCGAAGTCAACATCAATGTTGTAGATGTAAAAACGATCGCTGAATACGAAGAGGAACAAGAAACGGTTCAAGACAAAGTATCGTCAGCTGCATCTAAAACCGGCGACTTTGCTTCACGTCAAACCAACAAAGCCAAACATGCGGCTTCCCGCGCGTCTGATCGTATCGAAGAATACAACGAGCCTCGGGTGAAATAAAAAAGTTTCATATGAAACAAAAACAAGCATTGATCCTGTGATCAATGCTTGTTTCTTTGAGAAAAAAGCTGACCAGGAGGGTTGGCAGCCTCGCTGGTCAAGGAAAAATGAAAAAAGTTTTTTGGATTGAAATGAGTATAATTCCCATGCCTTAAACCAACCTTAAAGCCCCAGTTAAAAAATGGTAAATTCTCCTAGAAAGCAATGTCTGGCTATTGCATCACATTGCTTTTTGCGTTAAAGTAGGAACTAGTCTGTGAAACATTTTTCTGTTTCACAAAATAGAAAGGATTCGTTATGCTACCTGAAGAATTTCATGAAGAATTACGCAAAAACGGGATCGTTTTAACCGAAGAACAAATGGAAAAATTCGCTGTCTATTTCGAGCGTTTAGTCGAATGGAATCAGAAGATGAATCTAACTGCAATCACGGAAAAATCAGAAGTGTATTTGAAGCATTTCTACGATTCTGTTTCCTTAGCTTTTGAAACCGCCTTTGACCCGCAAAGTCATTTGTGTGATGTCGGTTCAGGTGCTGGCTTTCCAAGTATTCCACTAAAAATCGTGTTTCCTGAATTAGAAGTGACGATCGTCGACTCTTTAAATAAGCGCATCACCTTTTTACAAACCCTTGTGACGGATCTACAATTGGAAAATGTCCACTTGTACCATGACCGTGCAGAAACATTTGGTCAAAACCCGCAATTTCGTGGGCAATTCGATTATGTGACTGCTCGTGCGGTTGCCCGTTTGAATGTGTTAACGGAACTCTGTGTGCCATTGGTGAAAAAAGCAGGCTATTTTTATGCGCTCAAAGCTGCCAAAAGCGAGGAAGAACTGGTTGAAGCCAAACCAGCCATCTCACTCTTAGGCGGCAAATTTATTGAAGAAAAAAGCTTTACCTTACCGGTCAGCGGCGATGAACGCCATCTTTTGATCATTCAAAAGAAAAAAGAAACGCCAAAGAAATACCCCCGCAAACCGGGAATGCCAGCGAAACAACCAATCAAATAGGAGGAAAATCAATGGCCCGTATTATTTCTGTTGCAAACCAAAAAGGCGGCGTAGGCAAAACCACCACAACGGTGAACCTAGGTGCGTCCTTAGCATTTGTCGGCAAAAAAGTGTTACTCGTAGATATTGATGCCCAAGGCAACGCCACAAGCGGTGTCGGCATTCGCAAACCAGATGTGGAACAAGACATCTATGATGTATTAGTCAATGAAACACCGATCGTTGAAGCGATTTTACCTAGCAGTCGGGAAAACTTGGATATCGTTCCAGCGACGATCCAATTAGCTGGTGCGGAAATTGAATTGACCTCCATGATGGCGCGGGAATCTCGATTGAAATCGGCTTTGAATGAAATCAAAGAACAATACGATTATATCTTTATCGATTGCCCACCATCTTTAGGTCATTTGACGATCAATGCCTTTACCGCCAGTGATTCGATTTTGATCCCAGTCCAATGTGAGTACTATGCATTAGAAGGGCTGAGCCAACTATTGAATACCGTGCGTTTAGTACAAAAACATTTTAACCCTGAGTTAGAGATCGAAGGGGTCTTACTGACGATGTATGATGCCCGCACGAACTTAGGCGCGGAAGTCGTGGAAGAAGTCCGCCGCTATTTCCAAGAAAAAGTATATGAAACCATTATTCCGCGGAATATCCGGTTGTCTGAAGCACCTAGTCATGGATTGTCGATCATTGATTATGATCCACGCTCAAAAGGAGCCGAAGTCTATCAGACGTTAGCAAAGGAAGTGTTAGCCCGTGAAGAATAAAGGGAAAGGATTAGGGCGTGGGATCGATGCGTTGTTTCAAGACCTGCAAGGGTTAGAAGAAGTCGATATCAAGACAGAAAAAGTCGTTGAACTGCCTTTAAACGAATTAAGACCCAACCCTTATCAACCGCGAAAAACCTTTGATGAGCTTTCATTACAAGAACTAGCCAATTCGATCCAGCATTCGGGGGTCTTTCAACCGATCATCGTGCGGCAATCATCCGTCAAAGGCTATGAGATCATTGCTGGTGAACGCCGGTTTCGAGCGTCCAAACTAGCTGGCAAGGAAACGATCCCAGCCATCATCCGCAATTTTGATGAAGAAGCGATGATGCAAGTCGCCGTTTTAGAAAACTTGCAGCGGGAAGATTTGAATCCTTTAGAAGAAGCAGAAGCTTATGACATGCTGATGAAAAATTTGAAATTGACCCAAGCACAAGTCGCTGAACGCTTAGGGAAAAGCCGCCCGTATATCGCCAATTATTTGCGGTTACTGTCCTTGCCGAAACTCGTCAAAGAAATGGTTCAAGATGACCGTTTGTCTATGGGACAAGCCCGGACATTATTAGGGTTGAAAAACAAAGAACAGATCTTAAAATTAGCCAATCGTTGTGTCAAAGAAAATCTGACAGTCCGCCAATTAGAACAAATGGTCGCTGAGATGAACGACACGAAAAACGAAAAGAAAAAAGTTCCGCGTCTGATTCGGGAAAAACCGTACTATTTACGAGAAAGCGAAGAACGGTTGATGGATAAATTCGGCACAAATGTCGAGATCCGCGAAAAAGAAGGCAAAGGAAAAATCGAGATCGAATACCTGTCACAAAAAGATTTAACCCGTATTTTAGATTTATTGAACATTCAATTTGATGAAGCTTGAGGTGATAAAGATGTATGATCTTGGGGATATTGTCGAAATGAAAAAACCGCATGCCTGCAAAGCCAATCGTTGGGAAATCATCCGCATGGGGGCAGACATCAAAATAAAGTGTACGAATTGCGGCCACATCGTCATGATGACGCGCCGAGAATTTGATAAAAAGATGAAGAAAATCCTAGAAAAAAAAGAGAAAGAGTGAAGTGAAGCATGGCGTTAACTGCCGGAATCGTTGGATTGCCAAATGTGGGCAAATCTACTTTATTTAATGCAATAACCAAAGCAGGAGCAGAAGCCGCAAACTATCCGTTTGCGACGATCGATCCGAATGTAGGAATGGTGGAAGTGCCAGATTGGCGCTTACAGCGTTTAACAGAATTAGTCCGTCCGAAAAAGACAGTCCCAACCACCTTTGAATTTACGGATATTGCTGGAATCGTCCGCGGTGCCAGCAAAGGGGAAGGATTAGGGAACCAATTTTTGAGCCATATCCGCCAAGTGGATGCGATCTGTCATGTCGTTCGTTGTTTCGACGACGACAACATCACCCACGTGGAAGGCCGCGTGGACCCATTAGCTGATATCGACACCATCAACTTGGAGTTGGTTTTAGCGGATTTAGAATCCGTCAACAAGCGTTATACTCGGGTCGCCAAAATTGCCAAAACCAAAGACAAAGATGCGGTTGCGGAACTGGCCGTTCTTGATAAAATCAAACCGGTCCTAGAAGAAGGGATCTCAGCTCGTTCGATCGAATTTACAGATGAAGAACAGCGCATCGTCAAAAGTTTGTTTTTACTAACGACCAAACCAGTTTTATACGTTGCCAACGTAGCAGAAGAAGACGTGGCAGACTATGAAACCAATGACTATGTCAACAAAGTGAAGGAATTTGCAGCGAGCGAAAATGCGGAAGTGATCGTCATCAGTGCTCGTGCCGAAGAAGAGATCGCTGAGCTGGAAGAAGAAGACAAAGCAGAGTTTTTAGAAGCATTAGGAATTGAAGAATCAGGGTTGGATCAATTGATTCGTGCCGCCTATGATTTATTGGGTCTAGCAACGTACTTTACCGCTGGTGAACAAGAAGTGCGTGCGTGGACGTTCCGCAAAGGCATCAAAGCACCGCAAGCAGCGGGGATCATCCATACGGACTTTGAGCGCGGCTTTATTCGTGCGGAAACTGTTTCCTTTGAAGATCTGAACCAATACGGCACGATGCAAGCGGCCAAAGAAGCCGGTCGGGTACGTTTGGAAGGAAAAGATTATGTCGTGCAAGATGGCGACGTGATGTTGTTCCGTTTTAACGTATAAAGGGCTTTCTTCCCAGTGAATTTGTGGTAAAATGTCCATTGTGAAGAAAACGCAGAAGGGAGAATCAATTCATGGAACCAGAAACTCTGCGAAATTATGTTTCCGAAAATCGTGAATTAGAACAACAATTAACAAAACGAAACCAACAATATATATTTGATTTAAAAAAATCGCTAGAGGCAGCCAACCTTTCTGAAGAAGAAAAAACGATTGCCTTGCATGAGATGCTGCCTGTCTTAGTCAAAGAACAAAAAGGCGGCAAAACGGCGCGCCAATTATTTGGTACAGTGTCTGAACGCACCGAAGCCATCATCAACAAACCCGTTGAGCAAAAAGAATCCGGCCCCTTCTTGATGTGGTTGGATAACACCTTGCTGATTTTAGGGATCTTTGGCTTGATGTTAGGGGTCATGGGGATCTTTACTAGAGGACAAGCACAACCTTATGGCTTATTGACCCTCTTCTTAATGGCGATGCTTGCTGGTTGGGTCTTCTACTTGATGTACAAATACATGTATCAATATGAACGCCCAGGTGCCGATAAGAGCAAACGGCCGAAGATGTGGAAGATCATTTTGATTTTAGTCGCAGCCTTCATGCTATGGATCGTTGTGATCTCGCTTTCTGCGATGATCCAACCACCATTGAATCCACAAGTGGACCCTGTGATCGAAGCTTTGATCGGGGCAGTGGCATTAGCCGCGAAGTACTACTTGAAACGCAAATACAATATCATCAGCAGTCTGTCTGTTCCTAGAGGCTGATGGCTACACGTTGATCGTGCGCCTTCTTTTGTTAAAAAAGACCGCACGATCAGCGTGTTTTTTTAGAAAAAATGGCGAATTATGAGATTTGACCAAAGGTTTGAAGAGGATTATTAAGAAAGCTTTCCGAATGGTTGACTTATGAAAAAATCTTTGCTATTTTTTTTAAAATACCTAAAAACTTTAAGGAGTGGTTACAAAAATGTCCAACTGGGAAACCAAATTTGTAAAAAAAGGGTTAACGTTTGATGATGTCTTATTGATTCCGGCAGAAAGTCACGTCTTGCCAAATGACGTGGATATGAAAGTGCAGCTTGCCCCGAATATTACACTAAATATTCCAATCATAAGTGCCAGTATGGATACCGTAACTGATAGTAAAATGGCGATCTCAATGGCGCGTCAAGGCGGACTTGGCGTAATTCACAAAAACATGAGTATCGCAGCGCAAGCAGATGAAGTGCGCAAAGTAAAACGTTCTGAAAGCGGCGTGATCATCGATCCGTTTTTCTTAACACCAAGTCACTTAGTTGCTGATGCAGAACATTTGATGAGCAAGTACCGCATCAGCGGGGTACCGATCGTAGAAACGATGGAAAACCGCAAACTAGTCGGTATCATCACGAACCGCGACATGCGTTTTGTCACGGATTATACGATGCCGATCAATGATGTGATGACCAAAGACCAATTGATCACAGCACCTGTCGGTACGTCGTTGAAAGACGCTGAAAAAATCTTACAACAACACAAGATCGAAAAATTACCGATCGTTGATGAAGCAGGGATCTTAAGCGGTTTGATCACTATCAAAGATATTGAAAAAGTGATCGAATTCCCGAATGCAGCCAAAGACACGCATGGACGTCTATTAGTGGCAGCGGCAGTCGGTGTTACCAGCGATACCTTTGAACGAGCACAAGCTTTATTGGATGCAGGCGTGGACGCGATCGTTATTGATACTGCCCACGGACACAGTGCGGGTGTTTTACGCAAAATCTCTGAAATTCGTGCGCATTTCCCAGAAGCGACATTGATTGCTGGAAATGTTGCCACTGCAGAAGGCACGAAAGCATTGTATGATGCTGGTGTCGATGTCGTAAAAGTTGGGATCGGTCCAGGCTCGATCTGTACTACTCGGGTGGTAGCCGGTGTCGGAGTTCCTCAATTGACCGCGATCTATGATGCAGCCTCTGTGGCACGTCAATACGGCAAAGCAATCATTGCCGATGGTGGGATCAAATACTCTGGGGATATCGTCAAAGCTTTAGCAGCTGGCGGACATGCCGTAATGCTAGGCAGCATGTTGGCAGGAACCGATGAATCACCAGGTGAATTTGAAATCTATCAAGGCCGACGCTTCAAAACGTACCGCGGAATGGGTTCACTGGGGGCAATGGAAAAAGGCTCCAGCGACCGTTACTTCCAAGGTGGCGTAAACGAAGCCAACAAATTGGTTCCAGAAGGCATTGAAGGGCGTGTCGCTTATAAAGGCAGCGTTTCTGATATCATCTTCCAAATGATCGGCGGCTTGAAATCAGGGATGGGTTATGTCGGTGCTGGCAATCTACAGCAATTACGTGATGAAGCACAATTCATCCAAATGAGCGGCAACGGACTAAAAGAATCACATCCCCACGATGTTCAAATCACGAAAGAAGCACCAAACTACTCTGTAAAATCATAAAATGTTTCACGTGAAAACCAACGCCCCCTCTGTTCAAAAGCGGACAGGGGGGATTATTTGTTCAAAAAAGGACGTCACTCTCAGCTATCTAGGCAAGAGTGGCGTCCTTTTCTTTAAAATCACTGCTGGATGATCAGCAAATCGCTTTAGCAGCAGCTTATTCGTTTGATTTCAACGCATCGATCATGTTGACATGAGTCAGTTTTACATGGGTGACGTACATCACGATGATCGTAAAGAGAATCGTCATGCCGCCGGCTAAAGCATAAGCCGGCCAATTGATCACTAATGGAAAGACCATGTTTTCCATCGAAGCTTGGATCAAAATAAAGTCAGTCAAGAAGTAACCTACCACGTAGCCAGCGAGAATCCCAAATAACGTAAAGACGATATTTTCCCGTACGATGTACATGGTGACTTCTTTATTGTAAAACCCTAATACTTTAATAGTAGAAAGCTCGCGAATCCGCTCGGAAACATTGATGTTGGTCAAGTTATACAAGACGACAAAGGCTAATGCCCCTGATAGTACAACTAAGATCAAGACAATGGAGTTCAAGTTGCCCATCGAATCATCCTGCATTTTGATCTGAGTGGAAAGGAACGTCGTGTTTTTGACTTTGTCGGTATCTAACAAGGCTGTTGATAAAGCTTCCTCTTGTTTTTTCGTCATCGTCTTGCTTTTGACTAAGAACGCATTCGGTTCAAAGGCACTGTCGGTGATTTCTTCGTAAAGAGTCGGTGACAGATACAGAGAATTGCCTAAATAGTTTTCTGGGATGCCGCTGATAGGTACTTCAAAAGCTTCTTGATCGCTAGTATAGAAGGTCAATGTATCCCCAACCTGCAGATCATACAATTCTGCGTATTTCATAGTCAGTACGGCGCCTTCTGTTAATGGCAGCTTCTGCCCTTCCGTCGTTTTCAAATGGACATAGTCGGTAAAAGCTTCTTGATCTGCCGGAACCATCAAGGTCAAACTTTGTTTTCCTTGGTTAGCTGGTCGAATCTCGATCGTTTCATTGTAGACTAGCATCGAATGGGTCACAAGAGGATCGTCTGTTAAAACCGTTTCAGCGGCAGCAACGGTTTCTTCCTTCGCATCATTTAAGGTCACGACGGCTTGATAATCCGTAATGGGCCCAAATTGTTTCGCAGTCACAGCACTTAAGGAATCTTTCAACCCAACGCCTGCCACCATCAGTCCCGTACAGCCGGCGATGCCAATGATTGCCATGATCATTCGCGATTTGTAGCGGAAGATGTTACGGAAGCTGACTTTTTGATTGAAGCTTAAACGTGACCATAAGGGTGTAATGGCCTCTAATAAAATCCGTTTCCCAGGTTTTGGCGCCCGAACTTGCAGTAGCTGGGCAGGTTTTTCCCGCAATTCTTTGATCAAAACAAAGAGGCAAGCACCGAGCGTCGCCAGTAAAAAGGCGATCGCGGCCAAAATAATTGGCGACCAGACATAATAGACGCGAATCCCGTCTAAAAGATACCGTTCGCTGGATAGAAAATAAATCAAACGCGGCAACAGTTCCGTCCCTAATACGGCACCACTGATAATGCCAATGGCCGAAGACAGGAGGGCATAAATCAAATATTTAAGGGAGATCTCGACTTTGCCATAGCCCATCGCTTTTAAGGTACCGATCTCTTTGCGGTTTTCTTCTACCATCCGCGTCAGTGTCGTAAAGGTGATCAACGCAGCGATAAAGAAAAAGAAGACAGGGAACACATTGGCGATCGCTGCGATACGATCAGACAGCCCACCATATTCTTGGAAACCGGGGTTGTCTTTGCGTTGATTGTAAAGATACGTAGGTTCTGCCAAGTCTTCGATCTCTGTACGTTTTTCTGCCAGTGTTTGTTGGGCATCGGTTAGTTCTTGTTGCTGTTCCTCTAATTGGGTTTGCTGCCGAGTCAACTCTTCTTCCCCAGCGGTCAATTGGCCTTCGAGGGCTGCTTGTTGTACGGGCGGCAGCTGTGCCAGGGTGGCTTGCTGTTGTTCTAGTTCCGCTTTGGCCTGATCTAGTTGGGCTTGTCCCTCAGCTAACTGTTTTTGTCCATCGCGGACTTCTTTTTCTGCAGGCGCTAATTCATCAAAAGCATCTTGCTGAATTTCTGCTAAGCGTTCTTTAGGGCGATCCGCAAACAGTTCCTCAATCGTTTCTTGATGGGCTGCCATCTTGTCGGTGTACGCATCGGAGTATGTTTCAAGGCCTGCGACATCATCAAAGGCGAGATAAAGGATCGATTTGACCTCCATCTTGAACTGTTCTTCCGGTACATAAGCAAAATACGTCACGACACCGCTGCCGACATTCGCATAGCCACGTTCGGCAGCACTGATATAAATGGGAGAGGTGGCGAACCCAACGACCGTATAGTCTTTGTCCGACAGATTATCGGCATCATCGATCGTAAAAGTATCCCCTATTTGCCAGCCATAATTTTTTGCTTCGGTGTCCAGCACGATTTCATCGGCTTTTTCTGGCAGTCGGCCGTCCTTCACCAGTAGCTGGTTGAGTTCCTGTGAGGGATCATAAGAGGTCACTTGCACGACTTCATCTGAATTGGCAGCGTAATAAAATTGATAGGCGGCTTCTGTGTGCGCACCGCTTTTTTCCGCCGCATCAATGTCGTCCTCCGTCAATCCCAGCGTGGAAGTGACTTGCAGATCTGCTAAATGCTGACCGTTGACATATTCACTCGCGGAATGATTCAGGATCGGTCCCGTCGCTTTGACACCGACAAAGAGAAACGTTCCTAAAAAAATGATCAAGGTGATTGCGATAAAGCGACCTTTTGATTGGCGAATCTCCCGCAAACTTGCTTTAAGATAGGTTTTATTTTTCATCAGATCCTCCTACCAAACGATTTCATCGATCGAGATTGGATGAGGATTCTCTTCAATGGAACGGACAGTGGCATCGTTGATATGGATCACCCGATCGGCAATCGGGGCAATGGCGCTGTTATGGGTAATGATCAACACCGTATTGCCGTTTTTCCGACTGGCGTTTTGCAAAAGCTTCAACACTTGTTTGCCTGTTTCAAAATCCAGCGCACCGGTTGGTTCATCGCATAATAGCAATTTCGGGTTTTTGGCTAACGCCCGAGCGATCGATACCCGCTGCTGTTCCCCACCAGAGAGCTGCGAAGGAAAGTTGTTTTTACGGTTTTCTAACCCGACTTGTGCTAAGACTTCATCAGGATCGAGTGCATTCGGTGAGACTTCTGTTGCCAATTCAATGTTTTCTTTCGCTGTCAGGTTCGGCACCAAATTATAAAATTGGAAGACGAACCCGACGTCTTTGCGGCGGTATTCCGTCAGCTGTTTGTCGTTAAACTTCGCGATATCGACATTGTCGATAATGATTTGTCCTTCATCTGGCGAATCCATCCCGCCTAAAATATTCAAAACGGTCGATTTTCCTGCACCACTGGGGCCAAGGATCACCACTAATTCGCCTTCTTCAATGGCAAAGGAAAGATCGTTGTTGGCAGTGATGGTGGTTTCGCCCATCTGATAGCGTTTATATTCATTCTTTACTTCAACATAACTCATTAATAAAGCCTCCATTTTTTAAACACGTGTTGATTTAATCACATGGTGTTAGTATACTAAGAAAGAAAAGTAAGAGCAATCCTCAATGCTTACGTATTTGTCATTAAATAGACAAATATTGATCAAATGTACAGAGAAAAGGGGAAACGATATGGTGGGGACTGTGGGGAATCGTCGAACGATCTACTCGAAAAAAGTGATCCGACGCGCCTTTCAGGAGTTATTGTTGGAAAAAGAGTACCGCAAAATCACGATCAAAGAGATTGCGGAACGAGCCGATATCAACCGGGGAACATTTTATAAATATTATAAGGATACGGCCGCTTTGTTGGAGGAGATCGAAGGGGAGCTTGTTGAGCAGATCGCATCGAACTTGCAGCAGGAAAATTTGTCATTGGATCTTTGGTTGGAAAAGCTGTTGACGATTTTGTATGAGAATCCTAGTACGACCCATTTGATTTTGTTAAACAACAGCCATTTGCTGAATCTTTTGTTGTCAGAGATCAAACCGGAGACCTTGAAACGGTTTGCCCAATACTTTCAAGATGCTTCCGAGGAAGAATTGGAACTGTGTCTTAGCTTTTTTGTCTGCGGGTCTATCGGGTTGATCGAACGCTGGCTCAAAGATTTCTCAACGATGCCGCCAAAAGCTGTCGCTGAACTGTTGATCCAAATTTTTGTGACTAATGTATATGAGGATAAGAAGGGCTAAAAAAAGAGGGAACGATCCAATAACCAAAAAGGAACGCAGCAAGAGACAATTTGCTGCGTTCCTTTTTTATTTAGTCAACGAGGCGCTCGTCGTTCATCCCAAAGTATTGATGCAATGGTTTTTGCCGTGCTTCTAATAATTGATCGACAGTCACGAATTCGTAGCCTTCGTTTTTGAGCATTTTAATGACTCCCGGTACGGCTTTCACAGATTTCGGGTGAATATCATGGATCAAGATCATGGCACCATTAAAGACATTTTGTTGCACCAAGGCATTGATCTTCTTCGGATCCTTCAATTTCCAGTCTTGAGAATCGATGTCCCATTGAATGATCGGCATGCCAATGGTTTCTGCGCTTTGTTTGTCGATAGCGCCATAAGGGGGCCGTAAATTTCTAGGTAGTAAACCCGTCGCATTATAAATGGCTTTGTTGGTTTTTGTGACTTCTGCCTGCAAATCTTCCGCTGAAAGAGTATTCAGCTGCGGATGAGAGTAAGAATGACTGGCGATCTCGTGTCCAGCTTCTTGGA
This sequence comes from Enterococcus casseliflavus, assembly GCF_029215545.1. Lineage (NCBI taxonomy): Bacteria > Bacillati > Bacillota > Bacilli > Lactobacillales > Enterococcaceae > Enterococcus > Enterococcus casseliflavus. The sequence continues at coordinate 25,711 of NZ_CP119393.1, forward strand.
CTTTTTTAGCAGCTTGCGGATATTGCTCTACCATTTGTCCCAGCATAAAGAAGGTCGCTTTAACGTCATTTTCTTGTAAGATGTTCAACAGATCCATGGTGGAGGTACTGTTGGGTCCATCATCAAAGGTCAATGCCACGTATTTTTTATTGGGGTCTAAACTTGGCAAGGCATTGTTGAGTTGGTCAGCAGCCACGAGATCAGGATCAATGAATGGGGCGATCTCGCTGTAAGGCAGGGTGATTTCCGTCGCTCCCGTCTGATTTTTTGGCAATTCGATGGTCAGCTTCTCTGGATCGTAAGTAAATTTCGAATCGAAGGTGATCCGCTCCATGGCCAAGACGGCGTCGATGATTTTGGCGGGTTCTTTGGCTTGATCCAGCAGTTTCTGCTGAATGACTTGTTGAATACCTAATAAGCTGCCTTCATCAGGAACCAGTTCTTTCAAAGACAATTCGGTTTGCGTCTTCTCTGATACGAAGATCGGTGCATCCGTTAGGCTGTCCGCATCTTCAAAACGTCCGGTTTCTCGATTCCACACATAGCTGTCGGCTTTCAATGAATAAGTAGACACCTTTGAAGCCGCTGCTTGTGCTTGGATGCGGGCAACGGTGACGACTTCTTTATTCGTTTGTTTTTTACGCAAGTGATCAGCGGCTTCTGTCAACCGTTCTTTGATATCTTTGATGGGAAACGTATCAAGGTCTTGCGGGCGGTAGATCAATTCTTTGGTTGCGCCTTTGGAGAGCACTTCAGGCGTTGTTTTTAACCCATTTTGACTTTGTTCTGCTTGGATTGATGCCAGTAATTTCTCCGCAGCCGCCTCATATTTTTCTTGGGCTGCGACTTCTTGCTGGTGTAACGTGTAAAGGATTGAGCCAGCCGTCGCGATCAAAACGATCAATAATAAGGCGAATAAGGAAAAAATTGCTTTTCGATACGGCTTCTTTCTCGAGGGTGGTCCTTTCGGTCTTTCTTCAGCTGACGCTGTTCGTTTTTGATTATTGTTTGGTTTCTTGTGCAAGTCACTCCGACGGGCATAGGTCTTTCGTTCGGGCATTGGTGAAGCTCCCTTCATTCCATCCTAAATTATGCCCACGTTACCATAAGTCACAGGTACTTTCAACGATCATGCCCGGTTTCTGATAGAGACTTAAAAAGATGAAGGGATTTTTCTAATTATTCATTTAAAAATTACAGCCTTGTTGCGTTGTTTCTCTTGCAAGAAATGATCAAGGGCGTTAGGGGGTCTTTTGCAACCACTATCTATTAGGTGAACTAGAAAACCCCTTCGTAACAGATCACGTGGAGTGACTGTTACGAAGGGGGTGCAATTAAGGGTGCTAAGGCTTAGGCTTTTTCGATTTTTGTCAGTCCGCCCATGTAAGGAACCAGAACTTCTGGTACCGTTACACTGCCGTCTTCGTTTTGATAATTTTCAAGCACTGCGGCTACCGTCCGACCGACAGCCAGACCAGAACCATTTAGTGTATGCATGTAGTGAATCTTGCCCTCTTGATCGCGGTAACGGATCATGGCACGGCGTGCTTGGAAATCTTCACAGTTTGAGCAAGAGCTGATCTCACGATACATTTCCTGAGCAGGGATCCATACCTCTAAATCATAGGTCTTCGCAGCAGAAAAGCCCATATCTCCTGTACACAAGCTAAGCACTCGGTAAGGTAAGTTGAGTTTTTGCAAAATATCTTCGGCATTAGCCGTCATCTTTTCTAATTCTTCATAAGAATGGTCAGCATCACTGAATTTCACCATTTCAACTTTATTGAATTGGTGCAGACGAATCAAGCCGCGGGTATCACGACCAGCGCTGCCAGCTTCTGAACGAAATGATGGGCTCAAGGCAGTGAAGTAGGCAGGGAGCTGTTCTTGTTCTAAGATTTCCCCTTGATAGTAATTGGTCAAAGGTACTTCAGCAGTTGGAATCAAAGTCAAATCCGTATCTGCCAATTGGAAAACATCTTCTTTGAACTTTGGAAATTGCCCCGTGCCAAACATTGCTTGGCTATTGACGATATAAGGGGTGATCATCTCGGTATAGCCATGCTCATAGACATGCTGATCCAGCATGAAGTTGTATAAGGCACGTTCCAAACGAGCACCTAAGCCTTTGTAGTAAACAAAGCGGCTGCCAGAAACTTTGGCGCCACGCTCAAAGTCGAGGATCCCCAACTCTTCAGCGATCTCCCAATGCGGTTTTGGTTCAAAGGCAAAGGCTTTTGGTTCTGCCCAGCGGCGGATTTCTACATTGTCGTCTTCATCCTTGCCCACTGGAACAGAATCATTTGGCAAATTCGGCAATGTCGTGGCGATCTCTTTGATGTCTTCATCAATTTGAGCGATCTCTTCATCCAATTGCTTGATTTGGCTGCCGACTTCTTTCATTTGGGCAATTTTATCAGCCGCGTCTTCTTTTGCCCGTTTCAAGGCAGCGATCTCACCAGAAACATCGTTGCGCAATTTCTTGCGTTCTTCCGTTTGGACTAAGAGTTCTCTGCGACGTTCGTCAAGCGTTAAAAAGCGGTCCAATACTTCTTTTTGTACGCCTCGTGTTGCGAGTTTGCTTTGTACTTCAGCAAAATTTTGGCGAATCATTTTTACATCTAACATAGTGATACATCCTCCTTTGATTTTTTCCATAGAAAAAAGGCCATTCCGATCCCGTGTTGCTTGGGACGAAATGACCATTCGCGGTGCCACCCAAGTTCAGCTTGCGCTGCCCTTGCTGCTCGTATCGTGAGCCAACGATTTTTCTTTCGAAAAATACACGTTAAAGAACTGGATTCTATTTTTTCCAACACTGATTTTCACCAACCATCAGCTCTCTTTACTAGATGAAAAAAATATACTAGGTTCTGTGCCTTGATTATTTTCTTTAGCATACCCAAAAAATGTTGGGGCGTCAACCATAGGTTTGTGTGTTGGACAAATTGTTGCGCTTCAACGGGAGATGAATAATAAAGGATGTCCATTCTGGCGTTGATTTGGCATAGATATAGCCGCCATGTAAGGCGACGATGCTTTGAGCGATCGCTAGACCTAAGCCAGTTCCTCCTGTTTCTTGAGAGCGGGATTCTTCCACTCGGTAGAAACGGTCGAATAGAGAATCAAGGGCTTGCTTAGGGATCATCTGCCCATTGTTTTTGACGGTTAAGATCGCTTCGGTTCCGACTTTCTCGACCTCCATGCGGATCTTATCGGCGCCTTTGCCGTATTTCAAGGCATTTGACAGCAGGTTGTTGAAAACTCGCACCAGTTTTTCGGTATCACCATCCATTTCGATATGCTCTGGACGGGTGTAGGTCTCGATCTTGATGCCTTTTCGGCTAGCTTCTAATTCAAAGTCCGCCGCCAATTGTTCAACCAGCTGGGCCATATCGAATTCCATCACATTAATGGGCACGCTAGGCTGACGCACTTTCGTGTATTCAAACAAATCATCGACGAGGGATTTCATTTGTTTGGCTTTGACATACGCCGTATGAGTATATTTCAGCAATTCTTCTTCCGAATGGTATTGTCGATCTTCAATTAGACCTAAGTAGCCGATGATCGAAGTCAATGGTGTCCGAATGTCATGACTGACATTGGTGATCAGCTCATCTTTGGATTGCTCGATCCGCCGTTCATCTTCGATCGCCGCCACCGTACTGTCGACTAAGCCATTGATATTAGAAACGATCCGACTTAAATCGCCCCGTAACTCGAAGGGGATGCGATGATCGTAGTTGCCTTCTGCGATAAAGTGCAGCTCGCTGATAATGTGACGTAGCTGCATTTGATGGTAACGACGAATCAAACGCCAATATAAGACGATCACATCTAATAGGAAGAACATCGGTAGAATGAAGTTACGACCACTGCGGAAGATATCTGTGTTGAAGGCAGCCGTGAACGCATTCTTTGATTCATAGATCGCTTCGACTAAAACCGGTGAGTTTTCTCGTATTGAGGTCAAGATGACCAAAATAGCGACATTTAATAGAAGTAAAAGAACAATCGTTACAATTCCTTCAGCAAATAACTCACTGATTTCCTTTGAGGTCAACGTGATCCGTTTCTTTTTTTCGATTGGTGTGTTGCGCTTTTTTTCAGTTGGTTTACTTCGCATCTATTTTGTAGCCGACCCCCCATACTGTTTGGATGACTTTTTCACCATCCGTGGCTTCTTCGATCTTATCTCGCAAGTGACTGACATGGACCATCACTGTTTTGGCAGAAACGACACTTTCTTGTTTCCAAACTCGTTCAAAAATCTCATCGGCGCTAAAGACACGGTTGGGATGCGATGCCAATAAGTAGAGGATGCCAAATTCTAATGCGGTCAATTGGATCTCATTGCCATCCACCGTTTTTACTTCATGGGAATCGCGGTTGATGATAAGTGAGCTTACTTCCAGAATCTCTGGTTGATTTGAAGCAGCCTGCATCTTGGTTCTTCTCAATAACGATTTTACCCGTGCCATGACTTCTAATGGATTGAAAGGTTTGGTGACATAATCATCAGCACCGGCGACCAATCCACGAATCTTATCCATATCGGTTGTTTTAGCGGTCAACATAATAATGGGGATTTGGGATTCTTTTCTCAATTCTTTGACGACTTGCATGCCGTCCATTTCAGGCATCATGATATCTAAGATCAATAGCTCGATATCAGAAGTGGTGCGAATCTTGGTCAGTGCTTCTTTTCCATCGTATGCTTTGACCGATTCATAGCCTTCATTGTGTAAGTAAATGCTTAATAGTTCTACGATCTCTTTGTCATCATCTGCTACAAGTATTTTCATACTGGGTCCTCCTAGGAACAATATTCTTTTCTCCATTTTAGCAAATATTCCACAAAATAGATAAAATCATACTTAAATTTATAAGAATGATAGGAATTAAGAAAACACAAAAAGGAAAAAGACGAACGATAGGCTAATAATAACGGAAAAAGTCCTTAAAAAAGGCGGAAATCACGGACTAAAAATCACGAATCATCTTTGGAAACGGAGTAACTAGAAACGTTGGTCTATCAATCATTTTATGGTTGACGAATAGCACAAGTCTTGGTATATTATTACATGTGCCAAATGACTAAATGAATTCCTAAAAAGAATTGAAAAAAGTAGTTGACGCACAGCTCGACAGATGATATTATAACGAAGTCGCAATTTTAAAACAGTTAATTGATGTTGATACATCAACAAAATTAATTGAAAAAAGTTGTTGACAAATAACAAATCATTTGTTATTCTAATTAAGTCGCTGAGACAGCCGCTACGAAGTTGAAAAACAACGAGCGAAAAAAACTTTTTAAAAAAGAGTTGACAATTAAATGTCACTCTGATATGATATAAAAGTTGCTAACACAGCACGGTAGACCTTTGAAAACTGAACAAAGCAAGCAAACGAACCAATGTGTAGGACGTTTCAATTTATTGAAACAAATACATGCAAGCAATAGCTAGCAAAGTTAATTTTTATGAGCTTAATGACCGTATGGTCATTCAAACAAATCATTATGAGAGTTTGATCCTGGCTCAGGACGAACGCTGGCGGCGTGCCTAATACATGCAAGTCGAACGCTTTTTCTTTCACCGGAGCTTGCTCCACCGAAAGAAAAAGAGTGGCGAACGGGTGAGTAACACGTGGGTAACCTGCCCATCAGAAGGGGATAACACTTGGAAACAGGTGCTAATACCGTATAACACTATTTTCCGCATGGAAGAAAGTTGAAAGGCGCTTTTGCGTCACTGATGGATGGACCCGCGGTGCATTAGCTAGTTGGTGAGGTAACGGCTCACCAAGGCAACGATGCATAGCCGACCTGAGAGGGTGATCGGCCACACTGGGACTGAGACACGGCCCAGACTCCTACGGGAGGCAGCAGTAGGGAATCTTCGGCAATGGACGAAAGTCTGACCGAGCAACGCCGCGTGAGTGAAGAAGGTTTTCGGATCGTAAAACTCTGTTGTTAGAGAAGAACAAGGATGAGAGTAAAATGTTCATCCCTTGACGGTATCTAACCAGAAAGCCACGGCTAACTACGTGCCAGCAGCCGCGGTAATACGTAGGTGGCAAGCGTTGTCCGGATTTATTGGGCGTAAAGCGAGCGCAGGCGGTTTCTTAAGTCTGATGTGAAAGCCCCCGGCTCAACCGGGGAGGGTCATTGGAAACTGGGAGACTTGAGTGCAGAAGAGGAGAGTGGAATTCCATGTGTAGCGGTGAAATGCGTAGATATATGGAGGAACACCAGTGGCGAAGGCGGCTCTCTGGTCTGTAACTGACGCTGAGGCTCGAAAGCGTGGGGAGCGAACAGGATTAGATACCCTGGTAGTCCACGCCGTAAACGATGAGTGCTAAGTGTTGGAGGGTTTCCGCCCTTCAGTGCTGCAGCAAACGCATTAAGCACTCCGCCTGGGGAGTACGACCGCAAGGTTGAAACTCAAAGGAATTGACGGGGGCCCGCACAAGCGGTGGAGCATGTGGTTTAATTCGAAGCAACGCGAAGAACCTTACCAGGTCTTGACATCCTTTGACCACTCTAGAGATAGAGCTTCCCCTTCGGGGGCAAAGTGACAGGTGGTGCATGGTTGTCGTCAGCTCGTGTCGTGAGATGTTGGGTTAAGTCCCGCAACGAGCGCAACCCTTATTGTTAGTTGCCATCATTTAGTTGGGCACTCTAGCGAGACTGCCGGTGACAAACCGGAGGAAGGTGGGGATGACGTCAAATCATCATGCCCCTTATGACCTGGGCTACACACGTGCTACAATGGGAAGTACA
>NZ_CP119393.1:37500-302500 GCF_029215545.1 Enterococcus casseliflavus
GGAGTGATCTCAGAATCTCTCGGGCGGGGGAAACATACGACCCGTCATGTGGAGCTCTTGCCGATTTGTGATGGATTGGTTGCCGATACACCAGGATTTAGTTCGATCGACTTTTTGGAAATCGAAGCGGTGGAGTTACCCAAACTATTTCCTGACTTTTTAGCGGTAGCTGCCAACTGTCGTTTTAGGGAATGTAGGCACCTTAATGAACCTGATTGTGCAGTTAAGCAGGGGGTTGCAGCAAATGAGATTGCCGAGACTCGTTATAAGAATTACGTGCAATTTTTAGAAGAGATTGAAAACCGACGTCCGGTTTATAAAAAGAAGAAAAAGTGAGGGAAAAGCATGATAAAACTAGCACCATCTATTTTAAGTGCCGATTTTGCAAATCTTCAAAGAGACATTGAGCTGGTAGAGCGCCATGGCGCAGATTATATTCACGTAGACGTGATGGACGGTCATTTCGTCCCTAATATTACCTTAGGCCCAAACATCGTTAAAGCGATTCGCCCAGTTACCAAACTGCCGTTGGATGTTCACCTAATGATCACCGAACCAGAAAAGTATATCCATGCCTTCGCAGAAGCTGGGGCAGATATCATTGGGATCCACGCGGAAGCAACACCTCATATCCATCGTGCGATCCAAATGATTGTGGCAGAAAATGTCAAAGCAGAAATCGTCATCAACCCAGGCACACCAGTATCAGCCATTGAACATGTTTTATCTATGTGTGATCAAGTGTTAGTCATGACGGTCAATCCTGGATTTGGTGGGCAATCCTTTATTGAAGAATCACTAGAAAAAATTGCGGTACTGGCTGCTTTAAAAGAAGAAAAAGGCTACCATTATGATATCGAGGTAGATGGCGGGATCGTTCCTGAGACAGCCAAACGTTGCCTGGAAGCAGGTGCAAATGTCTTCGTAGCAGGAAGCTATATTTACGATGCCGATGAACCTGCAGCACAAATCAGAGCCTTGAAAGAAGCTTTGCAATAAATGAAGATTTTGTTAGCAGCAGGGGGGCGCCCTGAAAATTGGCCACCGCTGATGACGTATGACAAATACATTGGGATTGATCGCGGGGCATTGTTTTTGCTTCAGCACCAACGGCCAGTCAATCTAGCAATCGGTGATTTCGACTCTTTGACCGCAGCCGAACTGCAAGCGGTCAAACAACAAGTCAACACAGTGATCCAAGCCCCTGCTGAAAAAGATGATACAGATACCCAATTGGCATTGGTGGAGACGTTGCGTCGCTATCCAGAAGCGCAAATCGACTTGATTGGTGTAACAGGAGGACGTCTCGACCATCTTTTAGCCAATCTATGGCTGCCTTTAGAAGATCGGTTTCGTCCATTTGCCCCAAATCTGCGTTTTTTAGATCGTCAAAATGTCGTTCAGTTCTTTTTACCAGGCACCTATCAATTAGAAAAAGAACCCGAGATGCAGTATTTGGCGTATTGCTGTTTGACGCCGGTAACAGATTTGACGTTGACAGGTAGCAAGTATTTATTAGAAAACGTCCAAGTGCCGTACCCAACTTCTTATGCCAGCAATGAATTTCTGACACAAACAGCAGGTTTTTCCTTTAGCAGCGGGATGATAGCAGTCATTCAAAGTTGTGATTAAGAGACGGAACGTCTCTTTTTTTTGTTGAAAATTTCAGAAACATAATTACAAAAAAAACATTAAGACGGTCAACTTAGCTTTTGTTTGCAGGGTATTAATGGTAAAATTGGAACTACAGTTTGGAATTATTTGAGGTGTCTTTGTGAAAAAGTTTAATCCTAATAAAAATATTATCATCACATTGATTATTGTGATTTTAGTTGTCACCGTATTAAGCGTGACGATCGCCCGCAGAGCTGCGGGAAACTCCACCAATGTTGTGCAATCAACGGTCAATGACTCCGTTGGCTTTATCGATAAAGTGATTACGGCGCCTTTTCGTTGGATCGAAAATGGTGCGAATTCAGTCAAAAACTTGTTTGTGACGTATGAAGAAAATGAACGTTTAAAAGAGAAATTGGACAGTTTTGATGAATTGGAACAAGCGAAGGACAATGCGCAAAGAGAAATCGATGCCTTGAAAGAAGAGCTAGAGCTGAATGCGACCTTGACGAATTATGAACGGATCTCCGCCAATGTCATCAATCGGTCACCTGATACTTGGCAAGATATGCTGATCGTGGATCGAGGCTCAAGAGACGGCGTTGAGGTCAACATGGCGGTCATGTCGCAAAAAGGCTTGATTGGTCGTGTGGTAGAAGTCAATGCAGCTTCTTCTAAAATTGAACTTTTGACTTCTGAAAACCAGAATTCTAACCACTATCCGGTTCGGATCAGCGGCGAAGATGGGTCAAACTTTGGGATTCTAAGTAGTTACGATCAAAAAGAACGTTCCTTGGTCATTACCCAGTTGACAGGGGACAATGAGCTGAAGGAAGGCGATGTCGTGCAGACCTCTGGATTAGGAGGAAACTCGCCTGCCGACTTAGCGATCGGAACAGTGATCCGTACCACCAAAGATGAGTTTGGTCTTGATACCCAAGTGTTTGTAAAACCGTATGCCCAAATGTATGATATTCAAGCAGTAACGATTATCAAACGCTTGGCAGGTGAGGAATAGCCATGAAAAAGCATGACTACATCAAATACCTGGCAGCGGGCGTCTTCTTTTTGATGATGTTGGCAGATGGACAACTGACGCGTTTTTTAGAAAAATGGACCCAAGACAATTATATCGCCAGTGCGCATCTTTTATTGATCGCCCTTTTATGTGGCGCGAAGTATTTGCCGAAAAACTTTTTGATCACAACGGCGCTTGTGATCGGTTGCCTTTATGACGTGTATTATGTCGGTGTGATCGGCATCTACACGGTGGCGTTTCCCTTGATCGTGTGGATCATGTATATTTTGAAAAATACGCTTTATCAAAATGTATTTACCATGTTTTTCGGAATGATCATCTTTGTTACAAGCTTAGAAGTTGTGACGTTGGGCGTCCAGTTGCTATTTAAGATCGCCTCAGTTAGCACGTCATTCTTCGTTTCCCGCTTTTTAGCACCAACGCTTTTATTGAACATCATTTTGTTTATCCTTTTAGTCGTTCCATTCATGAAGCTATTCAAAGACGAATAGCTTCGTTTTTTTTGCGTTTGACTGTATAAAAACAACAGCGATTGAAATGTTTTTGTAATATTCCTTTTATCTCTCTGACATACGGCTGTGTTACAATCACACTATCGTGAGGGACTTTAGGTATTCTTAAGCATTTATACATAAAAAAACCATATTAGGGGAAGCAACAGCCGGAGGAATGAAGAGTGAAAAAGCGAATTTTATCTTTATTGTTAGTAAGTTCAATTGTTCTTACTTCTGCAGCAGCACCGACACTTGTCTTTGCATCAGATTTTGACAATAAAATTGAAGAAAAAAATAAAGAGATCTCTGACTTGCAAAACCAGCAAGCGAGCATCCAGTCACAAGTAGCAGCACTTGAAAGCGACGTGGCTGCAATCAATGAAAAAGCCCAAACTTTGTTGCAACAACAAGGTGATTTGCGTGCGGATTCTGAAAAGTTGAAGCAAGAAATTGCTGATTTGAAAGTCAGAATCGAAAAGCGTGAAGAAGCGATCCAAAAACAAGCCCGTGACGTTCAAGTCAATGGTCAAAGCACGAACTTTATTGATGCAGTATTAGAAGCTGACTCTTTAACAGATGCTATTGGCCGTGTGCAAGCAATGACGACGATCGTCAATGCTAACAAAGATCTTGTGGATCAACAAAAGGCAGACCAAGAAGCAGTTGAAGCGAAAAAAGCGGAAAACGACGATAAATTGGCAGAAATCGCAGCGAACCAATTTGAATTAGAAACACAATTAGGGGATCTACAAGCCAAACAAGCCGATTTAAATGTTTTACAAGCGGAATTGGCTGTTCAACAAGCATCTAAAGAAGATGAAAAAGCTGATTTAGAAAAACAAAAAGAAGAATACGAAGCAGAACAAGCACGCATCGCTGCAGAAGAAGCTGCGGCAGCAGCCGCTCGTGAACAAGCAGCACAAGAGGCAGCGGCTCAAGAAGCGGCAGCAGCTGAAGCAGCTACTCAGGAAGCAGCAGCGTCTAGTGACTCTTCAACATCAAATTCAACAACACCAAGCGCTACAACAAATTCTAGTTCTACGACTAATAACACACAAGGCAGTTCATCACAAGGTGGCGGTTCAACAAATACGACACCATCGACTCCTGCCAACAATAACAATAGCAATAACAACCAAGGATCGAACAATAGCGGCAATGGTGCAAGCAATACTCCTGCACCCGCACAAACGGTCAACGGTTCAGCAATCGTAGCAGAAGCAATGAAATACATTGGTACTCCTTATGTATGGGGTGGTACGACACCAGACGGCTTTGACTGTTCTGGCTTTACACAATATGTATTTGCTAAAGTTGGGATCTCATTACCACGGGTAACTTACGCACAAGAATTTTCTGGTACGGTGATCTCGATCAATGAAGCAAAAGCTGGTGACTTGTTATTCTGGGGTAGCCGCGGAAGCACACACCACGTGGCGATCGCTATGGGTAACGGACAATACGTTCATGCACCAACACCAGGTCAAAATGTTTCTGTTAGCAGTTACTCTTATTACTCACCAGATTTCGCGGTACGCGTAAACTAAATCAATTGAAGCTATTTCAAAAGCTGGCGTTTTACGTCAGCTTTTTTTGATTTCTGTTTTAAAAAACGTATGCTTTTTGGCTCTTTGTCAATAAGGACTGATGAGTTGTGTAAAATCAAATCTGGGTCAGAATGAACCACATTCTGGCTCAGATTTTTTTGTTATCTTACATTGATTAATTGATTGATCAAAAAGATTCTAATTCTCATGTTCTCGAATGATTTAAATCCGTAGGATACTCGTTTCATTGTCTTTATGTGGGTATTCTTCGCTTCTATTTTTCCATTGGAATAAGGATAGATCATTGCGTTGGTGATGCCTTCTTCATAGGTCAGAAGGTTTTGAAGCTTTTCTCGAAAGCCGTCATCTAACGTTTCGGGAAGTTCTGCCAATAAGGAGAAAAATAAGTCAGGGTCTTTGTCTCGAAAGGCTTCAACTAATTCATGAAAAAAGGGATACGCCTCCTTTAGGGGCGCAGAAAACTCAAGCAATCGATCAATCATCATTGCTTCAGTAAGAAATGGGTATTTTGGCGCTCGGAAACTTTTCCATGTTTTGTATTCATAATGGTTGATGTTTGCACGATTTTTTAGCAAAAAGCGCCAGTTCTTTTTCAGTTTTTCTGCTTGGCTTTTCTGTCCGGCTTTACGAAGTTCATTCATTTCACGGATACGCAACTCATTGAACGCTTGATTCATGTGTTTGACAATATGAAACCGATCAATCACTACTTTCGCATTTGGCAGAACACGTTTGGTGAGCTGGAAGTAGGCGGCGTTCATGTCTGTCACCAAGAATTCTACTTCTTCCGGATTGGTACAACCTGAGAAATAGCTTGTTAATCGGGGTAATTTACGCGTAGGCAAAACATCTATTAATTTGCCTGTTTCGCCATCTGCGCAAATAAAGCTCATTTTATCTTCTATGGAAGCATGCGAACGAAATTCATCAACCATCAATACTCTTGGGAGAATCTTCTTAGATTGTTTTGGCAAATAGCTTTTAAACTCTTTCAATGTACGAATAACGGTGGTCAAAGATACCTGACAGCTTTTCGCAATAAAAGATAAAGATACTTTTTCAGTCAGTAAAGAAGCAATTTTATATCTCACATGATTTGCGATTGAATGTCTGGGTTGGACAAAATAACTTTGAGCCGTCCAATGGGTTCGGCAGTTTTTACAGGTATAGCGCTGCTTTTTTAGGCGCATAACCAAAGGCATATGATTGTATTGTTCAAAACGGACAATCATTTCCTTCTTCCCATTTTTCACTATAATTGCTTTCCCGTTTCCATCTACCACAGTAGAACCACAACTTCTACAAGCACGAGGAGTAGGCGAGAGAACAGCATCGACGACCAACGTCTTTTTCTTCTGAAGGGTCTCGTAAGAGACCTCTGTAATCATCAAATCTTTCTCTATTATTCTCAGCATTTTTTTGATAGAATCATTCATATAGCATATCGTCCTCTCAGTTGTTTATTTTGTGGTGATTTAATCATACTAGAGAACGATATGTTTTTTAATACCTAAAATGAAAATGGGGCTGAAGAATCAATTCTGATTCATCAGTCCCATAAATTATAGAGCCTGCTTTTTTTGTTTTCAGTCTTGCCAGAACATCTTATAATAGAGAAGAGAAAGGAAGCGATAAAATGAACAAGACCTCGTCTTCCAGAGAAAAAATGATAACGGTTAAGTTTTATACGAATTATCTTTCTCGCATGATGATGCCGAATTTAAGTATTTTTATTGCGTGGATGCTGATTTCATTCCTGTTGCCTTTTTTCTCAGTCGATCAACAAGTGATCCAGCAAATGGAACAAGGGGTCTTGACTGTGCTGCTGCCCCTCATGATCGCCTATACAGGTGGGCAGATGTTGGTGCCTGAACGAGGTGGGGTCGTAGGAGCAGTGGCGGTCTTAGGGGCTATTCTCGCAACGGATATTCCCCAGGTCTTTGGGGCGATGCTGCTGGGGCCGCTAGCGGGCTGGCTATTGTACCGCAGTGATTCGATCGTGAACAAAGTCAAAAGTGGCTATGAGATGCTGGTGCGCAATTTTATTGCAGGTGCGTTTGGCGGACTCCTCTTTTTAGGCAGTTACTTCCTATTGGCGCCGCTTTTTAATTGGTTCAGTCTCGGCAGCTATCAGCTCGTTGATTATTTTGTTCAGCAAAACGTTTTGCCCTTTATTCATATCATTGTAGAACCATTGAAGGTTTTGTTTTTTAATAATATTGTCAACCATGGTCTATTTACACCGCTAGGGATCGAAGCAGCGGCACTCAATGGTCAGTCGGTTTTATTTTTGATCGAGGCCAACCCCGGTCCAGGATTAGGGGTCTTAGCGGCGTATCTTTTTTTTGGTTCAAAGCGAAACCGAACGAATGCCGCAGCATCCGTTTTTGTGCAGGCTATTGGTGGGATTCATGAAGTGTATTTCCCGTTTGTTCTGCTCGATCCTTGGGTGTTGCTCGGTCCGATCGTTGGTGGTTTCAGTGGCACGCTGATCTTCCAATTTTTAGGGGTAGGCTTAAGAGCGCCTGCATCTCCGGGCTCGATCTTAGCGATTTTACTCAATACACCGCCGTCTATGATCCTAGGTGTCTTAGCTGGGATTATCGTCAGTACGGTCGTATCGTTTGCGATCGCTAGTGTGCTGTTAAAACGGAAGTCCAATACAGAAAATGAGGAGCGTAAGATGCCGAAAATGAAGAAAGTCACGGAGATTGTCGTGGCCTGTGACGCAGGGATGGGGTCCAGTGCGATTGGTGCCAGCATACTAAAAAAACAATTACAAGAAGCCCAGCTAACGTTTCCTGTCCGCTATCAATCGATTTATCGTGTGATCGATGATCCCGCGCTTTTGGTGATCACCCAACGGGAATTAGCAGCTATTGCCCAAAAGCAGACACCACACGCACAGCATTATGTGTTAGATAATTTTTTGGCGGCAGATGAGTATGCCCCGCTGATTAAAGAATTACAAAGAAGAGAACAGGATCCGCAAAAATCGCTGCAAACCGAGGCAGCAAGTTCGTTAGGATTTTCAACGATCATCTTTTTGTATACTGGAAAAAAACGCGGTTCACAAACGATGGCAGTGGAGATACTAAGCAAAATGGCCCGCCAACAAGCGCTGTCTTTGACCATCAAAAAAATGGCGTATGAAGGACAAGCTCTTGACCCTACGGCAATCTATATCCTCCCGAAAGAACTTGCAGAAAAGTGCCTGATCCCAGATGTTCCTTTGCTGGTGGTGGATGATTTATTGACGACAGATGCGTATCGTCAGTTACTGACAGAAGGAGTCGACTATGTTTTTGACCAATCGTGAAACACTTTTATTAACGGAATTGATGAATAGTACCGGTCCAGTTTCTTTAGATCGCATGATGCAAGTCTTAAAAGTCAGTAAACGAACGGTGTACCGTGAACTGGCTAATTTAGAAAAATCGCTGGAAACAGTAGGAGCTACCTTAGAGAAGGTCGGTCGTGGTCATTTCCAAATTTTTGCATCAGAAACGAGCATTCGCCAATTGCAAGAAGCCATTATGGCAGATACCGATCAAGAATTCGCGGCTAGTGAGCGACAACATCGTATTTTGCTGCAACTGACTACCGCCACGAAACCTGTATCTAGTCATTTCTTCTTGGATCGCTACCAAATCAGCAATACGACGTTTTTTTCAGATATCAAACAGCTAGAAGAAAGTCTCGCACGGCTGCCGTTAAGGATCGTGCGCAATCAAGGGTATGAGATCGAAGGCTCCGAAAAATATCGGCGGTTGATCACAGCCAATACACTAGTGATGGAGATCAATGAGTACCAATTTTTCCATTTACTGGAAACCGATGATGAAGCCCCGTTTATTTTTCAATTTCTGTCCCGTGACCATCTATTGCTAGCCCAGCGGCTGATTCGAGAAACCATCGAGCCGCAGTTCAAGGAACTTAGTGACCGCAAATTGGCGTTTATCGTCTTGATGCTGGCGCTAGCCATGGATCGGGTAGCTTTGGGCTACACGGTGGAAGAAGAGACGTACCCGAGTCAGATCAACAAAGACTTGCTGAAGGTGGCGAAAAAGATTTTTGCTCAGATCGCCGAAAAGACGAAACTGCTTTATTCCATCAACGAAATCGTCTTTTTTGCCGTGTTACTAGGTGATTTTGCTAATTCCTTTGATCGTGATTTTTTTGATGACAATTTTGATACTGACTTGGCTTATCGTGTGAAACGCTTGATCGAATTGGTCAGTGAGCAAACGGAAGTGGCGTTTTATGAAGATACGAACTTGTATAAAATGCTGCTGACCCATATCTCAGGAGTGATGACGCGGGCTATTTTAGAAGAAGATCATTTGAACAACCCTATCCTAGAAAAAATCATGAACCAGTATGTCGAGATCGCCAGCGGGATTCGCAATCATCTGCCACAGGTCTTTCCGCAGCAGCAGTTCTCGGAAGAAGAAATCGCCTATATGGTCCTGCATTTTGCCAATTCGTTGGAAAAAAATCCGAAAGTGTTAGAAGTCAATATTGCAGGGATCTCTCCTAGCGGATTAGCCTCCATCAGTTTATTAGAGATGCAGCTGCGGAAACATTTTCCCTTTATCAATCAAATCACCTTCTTTCGAGTGGGAGATGTCAAACGGGAAAATATCGAGGAGACCTATGACTTGGTGATCTCGACTTCCTTGCTGCCAGGGTATCAAGGAGAGTACAAACTCGTTTCACCGATCCTGCTAGAAGAAGATATTCAAGAGTTGAAGAAGGCCTTCCAAGCCATTAGTCAGAAAAAACGTTCCGCAAAAAAAGCACCCTCTGCTTTGGTCAAAGAGGAATCCTATGAAGCGGTCTTGGCTTTTATCGAAGCCATTAACCAGCTATTGGCGCTGTTTCAAGTGCAAGCCATTGATAACCCAGCGGACTTGGAAGAAACGTTGCAGCTGGTGCTGACGTCTTTTGATGAGCATGTTGTTTTGGATCGTGAGAAAGTCGTTGATCGTCTCTTACGGCGCTACTTCCAAGCGCCAGTGGGCATTCCTGACACTCACTTTGCCTTGTTTCACGCGGCGAGCTCGGCGATCCTGCAACCAGTTTTTCGTATTTTCGACTTGAAACAACCTTTGCCCCTTTTAGCGATGGATAAAAAAGAAATCGCTGTTACCCGTTTATTAGTCATGCTGGCGCCCTATCCTATCAATGAAACAAGCTCTCAGATGTTAGGAAAAATCAGTGGTTCGATTATTATGAATGATCTAAATACGGAGATTTTTAATTCCGGCAATGATTCGATTATTTATCAGTTGCTCTCTTCGCTCTTGATTGAAGAAGTAAAACAATAGGAGGGATCAGCGATGTATATTCCACAGGAGCGGATTTTGTTGGATCAACACTTTACCGATGCCACAGAGGCTCTGACAAAAATTGGCGAGTACTTAGTCAACCAGGAGATCGTTTCCTTGCCCTATGTCAAAAGCCTTTTGCGTCGCCATCAAAAAACAGGTGTTTACATCGGCAACTTTGTGGCATTGCCCCATGCGGAAGAAGAAGCCCAGCAATGGATCAAGGAAGAAGGACTCTTTTTGATCCAAGTGCCTGATGGCGTCGACTTCGGCACGAAGGAGCAGCCTAAAATCGCTACGATCCTTTTCGTAGTCGTCCTGAAAGAGCAGCAATTAGCTGTTTTGCAAGAAATCGCCTTTTTTTGTTCTGATATGCAGAATGTTCGGGTGCTTAGTGATGCCGAATCGGTTGAAGAGATCCAACAGATTTTGCTGGCAGAAGAATAAGCGATCAGCAGCAGGCTGGCTTGCAACAAGAGCAGCGAACGAAATAAATGAATGAGCTGCCTCCGTGTACTTGCTCTTTCTACCTTGTGTAGAAGGAGCGGGTACACGTTTTTTTTGCGTTTTGGCAAAATCCAAAAAAATGCTCCACGTGAAACATAACAAAAATAAGCGAGTGCAGGGGCTGCTCGCCTTTTTTTGTTCTATCCGTTTGGCTACAAGTTTTGGCACAGTTTTTTGTGCCAAAGTACGACTTTCGAGCTTTTTGGGAAGCGCCTACAATAAGGGTGTAAGCAGACGAGAGGAGAGAAAAAAATGGAACAGACACAAAAAGCAGCCAAATCATCAGTCAAAGCAAAAGTTCAAAAATTAGGCAGTACGTTGTCGAGTATGGTGATGCCGAATATCGGCGCATTGATTGCATGGGGTGTATTAACGGCATTATTTATTCCAGATGGGTATTTACCAAATGAAGCCTTTGCAACGATGGTCGGTCCAATGCTAACGTATTTGATCCCAATCTTGATCGGGTATACTGGCGGGAAAGTGATTGCTGGTGACCGCGGAGCCGTGGTTGGGGCGATCGCAACGATGGGGGTCATCGTCGGAACGGATATCCCAATGCTATTGGGTGCAATGATCATGGGTCCTTTAGGCGGTTGGGTCATCAAGAAATTTGACGAGATCTTCCAAGACAAAGTTCGCGCTGGCTTTGAAATGTTGGTCAACAACTTTTCATCAGGTTTGATCGGTTTTGCTTTAGCATTACTGGGCTTTGTAGCAATCGGGCCAGTTGTTAACACCTTGACAGAAGCAATGGCAGCAGGGGTCGAAGTGATCGTCAATGCCCACTTGATTCCATTAGCCAATATCTTTATTGAACCAGCAAAAATCTTATTCTTAAACAATGCTATCAACCATGGAATTTTGACACCATTAGGCACTGAGCAAGTCAGCGAATTTGGGAAATCGATCCTTTACTTATTAGAAGCCAATCCTGGACCTGGTTTAGGAGTCTTGCTAGCCTTCACTTTCTTCGGAAAAGGAGCAGCGAAATCTTCGGCACCTGGAGCGATCATCATTCACTTTATCGGTGGGATCCATGAGATCTACTTCCCATACGTCATGATGAAACCATTGATGTTCTTAGCAGTGATTGCCGGCGGTGTATCAGGAAGCTTTACCTTCCAATTGCTAGGTGCAGGCTTACGGGCACCTGCTTCACCAGGTTCGATCATTGCGATCTTAGCAATGACGCCATTCAACTCGGTGATGAGTGTCGTTTCTGTCTTAGCGGGAATTGCCGTAGGAGCAGGCGTATCCTTTATCGTCGCTGCCGCGATCTTGAAAGCGGATGCGAAGGATACGGTGGATAATTTTGAAGAAAAAGTACAACAAACGCAAGCAGCAAAACTTAGCTCAAAAGGCTTGGCGGCTCAACCAATGACTGGCATCAATCGTATCATCTTCGCATGTGATGCAGGCATGGGCTCCAGTGCTATGGGGGCATCGATCTTACGGAAAAAAGTCAAAGAAGCGGGTCTTCCACAAAATGTCTCGAATTCCGCCATCAACAATTTGACGGACGATGCCAATACGCTGATCGTCACTCAAGAAGAATTGCAAGAACGTGCCAAACAAAAAGCGCCAAATGCGACCTTTGTCGCGGTTGAAAATTTCCTGAACTCTCCACGGTACGATGAAATCGTAGCCACATTGTCAGGGACTAAGACAGCGGGGGAGTCAGCAAAAAAGTCTGAAGCAGGCAATCAGGTAGATGTTCCTTCCGCCAATGACCTTAAGCAAGTCAGTGAAATCATTTTGGCCCACGATGATCGCAAAGGTTCGGCAACGATGGCTCAGAAAGTTTTCCAAGATCTTTTAGCCAAAGAAGCTCTGACGATGCCAATCAGAAAAAGCCATATCAATGATCTCCATGCCAACGCCTCTTCACTGGTGATCACAAAAGAAGCCCTAACGCCGCAAGCGCAAACGTCAGCGCCAGAAGCGATCCACCTATCTGTCAATAATTTGATGGGAACGACGAACTATCAACGGATCGTAGCATCGATCAAAGCAGCGAATTAAGAAAGGATGAGCCGAATGCAAGTATTAGAAAAAGACATGATTGAATTGAACAAACAATTTGCGACCAAAGAAGAAGCCATTCGTTACTGCGGCGAAAAATTGCTGGCGGCAGGCTGTGTGGAAAAAGAATACGTCGAAGCCATGCTTGAGCGTGACGAGATGCTCTCAGTATACATGGGGAACTTTATTGCGATTCCTCACGGCACGGATGAAGCCAAAAAATACGTCAAAAAATCTGGTATCTGTATCGTGCAAGTACCTGATGGCGTGAATTTCGGTACCGCGGACGAAGAAAAAATCGTCACCGTCCTTTTCGGCATCGCGGGCAAAGGGGAAGATCACCTGCAATTGGTCCAACAAATCGCCCTCTTTTGCAGCGATATCGATAACGTTGTCGAATTGGCGGATGCCTTAGATAAAGAAGAAATCGCCCAAAGTTTGACCGTAGCATAAGGATTTAAGGAGGAGACAAGACATGAAGGCAGTTCACTTTGGTGCAGGTAATATTGGTCGCGGCTTTATCGGCGAGATATTGGCTGCCAACAACTTTGAAATCACATTTATTGATGTCAATGAAACGATCATTGACGCCTTAAAAGCAAGACAAGGGTATACCATCGAATTAGCCGATGAGACCCAAGAACAGATCCACATCGAGCATGTGACGGGATTAAACAATGCCAAAGAACCAGAAGCGGTGATCCAAGCGATCGCCGAGGCAGACATCCTTACGACCGCCATTGGTCCCAACATTTTGCCGCATATCGCTGAGCTGATCGCCAAAGGCTTAGAAGCACGTCAGCAATACCCAGACAAGCCAGCCATTGATGTGATCGCCTGTGAGAACATGATCGGTGGATCGACCTTTTTAAAAAGCGAAGTGCAAAAATACGTTGCGGATTGGTCCGCGTTAGAAGCGACGGTTGGTTTTCCAGATGCAGCGGTGGACCGTATCGTACCGCTGCAGCACCATGAAGATCCCTTATTCGTTCAAGTAGAACCTTTTTGCGAATGGGTGATCCAAGAGTCAGGGATGAAATCCTCGATCCATCTGCAAGGGGTCCATTATGTGGCGAACCTGGAACCGTATATTGAACGGAAATTATTCAGTGTCAATACGGGTCATGCTACGGTAGCGTACACAGGCGCCCTCCAAGGCTACCAGACGATCGATGAAGCGATGCAGGACCATTTAGTGGTGATCCAATTAAAATCCGTTCTCGAAGAAACTGGGCGGCTTTTAATTGAGAAGTGGGCCTTTGATCCCGAAGAACATGAACGGTATATCGAAAAAATCATCCAACGCTTTAAAAACAAGCACATTTCCGATGCTATCACTCGGGTGGCACGGACACCTGTCCGCAAATTAGGGACCGAAGAACGCTTTATCCGACCAGTCCTTGAGTTAGAAAAACGCAACATGCAGCCAGATCATCTCTATGAAACGATCGGCATGATCTTCAACTACAAAGATCCGGAAGATGAGCAAAGCCAACAATTGCAAGCACTTTTGGATGAAAAATCACTACCGGAAGTCATTGCAGAAATCACTGGCTTACAAGATGAAGACATGATTGAAACGATCCGACAAAACATTGAAAAATATGCGTATGTTGCCGCATAAAAACGAGTAACACACAGAACAAGCAAATAAATTGCCGCATCCGTAAAAGCTAGCCCAACAAGCGAGCTTTTGCGGATGCGGCAATTTCTTTCAACGCTTGTTCTGTATTTTTTTGCTCACCGATTGACCTTTGCTGCTAACTTGACGATAATAAGAAAAGAAATGAGGGAGAGCGATGGAACGATGGTTTGAAGAAGCCCAGCTTCAAGTAATTGAGTTGCCGATCGAATGGCAGGAAAACCGCCCCGTCTATCGGGCCTTTATCCGTGAATTGCCGACGATCCAAGCAGAAGGAACTTCGCGGCAAGCTGTTTATCGGCAGTTGGCAGAAGCCTATGCGGCTTACCTTGCCCAACTTCGAGAGGCCAATGAGACACAGGAAGAAATGACGTCTTCCTTATTATCGACGGAAGAATTATTGCGCTACTATGATGGCGAGACTTTCGATGGTTTTGAGCTGCCCTCTGACGAGTAACGGGGAAAGAGCCATTCACTGAAAACTGAAAAGCTACGCAAGAAAAAACCGCTCAGCTGCAGCTCGATCGATACGAAGGATCGAACGCTGCAACTGGCGGCTTTTTTTCTCTAAGAAACCAAGTCTTATTCGTGGTTAGTTCAATGCCTCGGTAATGGCTTGATTGAAGGCATCTAGATCATCTGGGTTTCGGCTGGTGATCAACCGATAGGTTTCGTCGATCACGACGGGCTCATCTTTGACGGTGGCACCTGCGTAGGCTAAATCTGGTCGCACAGAATCATAAGCCGTCAAGGTCAAATCTTTTGTCAGTCCTGTTTGGATAAACAGTTGTGGGCCGTGGCAAATGGCAAAGACGGGACGATCAGATGTCAAAAAGTCTTTCGTCAATGACACATAGCGCTCATCGGTCCGTAATTGGTCAGGGGAGAAACCGCCTGGGATCAACAAAGCATCAAAACTTGCAGGATCGATCGTATCGATGGTCGCATCGACGGTAAATGTTCCACCTTGTTTGCCTTCGACGGTCTCGGCGCCTTCATTACTAATAACGACTACTTCGTGTCCAGCCGCTTCCAGTGCTTCTTTTGGTGACGTCAACTCAACATCTTCAACTAGATCAGTGACAATAACAGCAACTTTACTCATTCGATCTCCTCCTTATTACTTGATGAACAATTTGTTCACCTGCTATTATTTATGCTAACGAAGATTTTCGCTGTTGACAAATCATCTGTTTGTCCGCAGCTTGAAAAAGAAAGAAGGCAACGCCATGGCAACGATCCAACTATTTATCTCTGATACCCCCCTTTGCTTTGAAAAAGCGGAATTCACTTTTATGGAAGAAACATTTGTCATCGAGAAACAGCAATTATTTGAAAAAGTTGATGCGGTGATGCATCAGGAGGTATCCTCGGCCTTGGTTTCATTGGTAGAAAAAGCCCTTTTGACGCTAGAAGCGATCGGGGAAGAAGAGGATTATTTCGACCTGCTTTATTTGACCTATGAGAATACCCGCCATTCCCTCAGCGGACAGCAATTACTCGCGCAGCCGTTTCCAGCTGTAGAAGCAGCCTTGCAGCCAGTCTTTGATGAGTTGGCAGAACCGATCGTAGAAAAGTTTTATGAAGAGCTGACCAATCAGCTAGAAGAAGTTGCTGATGATGAACTGTTTAGTTCTTATTATCTGGATGAGGAAGAAGCGGTGATCCAAATCGATGCCCCGATCCTACATGAAGAAGTGATCGCTTTGCCCGCCCTTTTACGGGATTACCATGGCACGTTGCGGCTGACCTTTGAAAAGTTTTATGAATACCTTGTGTAGCGGCGGCAACTGCCGTCGTTGTTTTTTTGTGAAAACAGTTACATGTTTAGTTTTTTTTAAATCCTGCGACAGAAGCCTCTGGAATCTTGACCCTTTTGTCAGAAACGATTATAAAGGTAAGAAGAGGCTGAAGGAACCGAGGCTGCCAATGGGCAACATCGGGTAAGAAAAGGATGAGAATCATGCGAAAAGTCCCGCCTATTTTAAAACCAATTGCACTTTTAACGATATCAACGATCATTGCCACTGCCACCGGCGTGGTGAATTCAGGCAGCTACCGCCAACCAAGTCGTGCGACGGAAACGACAGAGACGACAGAAACGACCGAACAAGCACCAAGTGAAAGCACACCCTCTTCTATGACAGAAGACAGTCAAAATCAGACACCTGCTAGCACGGACTCACAACCGACGAACGATGACCAGCAGACAACACCGTCATCCAGCAGTGACCCAGCAACGACTCCGTCTTCTTCGGTGCCTGCAGAAACGACGCCATCAAGCGATGCCAATGTTTCACCAGCACCATCAGAAAACAATCAGGAAACACCTTCTTCAAGTGAAGAGACCACGCCAGATCCACAAGGGATCATGGATGAGAATCAAGGAAATGAGTAGGTGAGAAAATGACGCTTATTTTAGATTTAATCAACGGCATCCATAAATTTTTGGGCTATCTCGATATCAGTCCTAAATATTTGAACCGTGCCTATACCATCCTCAGTATCATTCCAACGGCGTATATTTTGCGGATCGTCTACGGGATGTTTGCGAACCAAAACTATTTTCAAGCGATCCTTTATACGGTCGGCTTTTTGGTCTTAGTCTACTTCTGGGTACTGAATATCTTCTATTATTTCTTAAACAAAAATATGAAGTTCGATGTCACACAGGCCTTTGTCAAAGTTTTACCAGACGAAGTCTTCAATATTGAAGGAGAAACCATCAGCACCACCGACATTGATCGTTTGACGACTGAAAAAGCGGTGATCCATTTTGAAGAAGACTATCAGCTGGTATTGGCGAATCATTTGCAGACCTTGATCGCTCAAGAAGAATTGGCGATCAAACCGTCATCCAACGGCTTTACGATCCCGAAAAACACCTTGTATCCTTACTATTTTGTTAAACAGCAAGGGGAAAATGAGTACGCATTGCAGATCGGTACTAGCTACACGGAGATGACGAAAGTCGGCACGATCCAATGGACAGGCAAACAACCTTTAGAGCCAGTGGGTTTATTTATCACTGGCGGTGATTTTATCAAAAATGATGTGAAATACCATGAACCATACAGTTTGAAATTGTACGTCAAAAAAGAGATTTCTGAAGAAGAACCACAGACCTCAAGACAGGCGTATCGACGACAAGCACGCAAATAAGAAAAGCAGTCCTCTCAGAGCGTTCTCTGAAGGGACTGCCTTTTTGGTATCTCGGTTATTCGATTGGGATATTTTTTGCGGGTGCATCTTTGTAGCTGGCTTTTGGTAACGTCAGGGTCAAAACGCCGTCTTCAAACACTGCTTTAATGGACTCGTCATCAATGTCTGTGATGGTGAAGGTCCGTTGATAGGCACTGCTAGAGCGTTCTTTGCGCAAATAATGTCCGAAATCCTCCTCGGTTTCCGTGGTCTCTGTTTGAGCCGCTGAAATCGTCAGCGTGTTGTTGACGTAACTGACGCGGATGTTTTCTTTCTTGATGCCGGGTAAATCTGCTTGAACGAGATACTTGTCTTCGTATTCTTTAATGTCCGTGTTCATTTGTCGTTCTTGCCAAAAACTGTTCATTAATTTGCCTAATAGTTCTTCGCCGCCTGCTAAATCTCTTGGAATCAAATTTGCCATGTGGTTCCCCCGCTTTCTTTTATCCATTGAGTTGGTACCTCTATTTTACGAGGAACCAAGCCAAAGGGCAACCAAAATGGCAACAATCATAAAAACAAGAGAAATCACTCAACTATCTTATAAGAATCTGCTATGATAGAACTAAATAACTATCAGATGATTGGATGAATGAAGATGGAGATTATTGAAAAAGCGCCAGCTAAGATCAACCTCGGTCTCGATGTGTTAGGGAAAAGAACAGACGGCTACCATGAGTTGGAAATGGTGATGTCTAGTGTTGATCTAGCCGACCGTCTGATAATGGAAGAGATAGCAGAAGATAAGATCATTGTAGAAACCAACAAAGCTTTTTTACCAATCGATAAACGCAATAATGTCTATCAGGCCGCCAGTATTTTAAAAAAACGCTATGGTATCAAAAAAGGCATTCGTATTCGCATCACCAAGAATATCCCGGTGGCAGCTGGGTTAGGTGGTGGCAGTACGGATTGTGCGGCAGCGCTGCGGGGGATGGTTCGCCTTTGGGACTTGGATCTCTCCATGGCAGAGCTGATCGATATTGGTATGGAAGTTGGCACTGATGTTCCCTATTGTCTGTATGGGACCACTGCTCATATTGCAGGAAAAGGGGAGCTGGTGACGCCGCTGCGGCCGATGCCGCAATGTTGGGTCATCTTAGTCAAACCTCGTCTGAGTGTTTCAACGGGGAAAATCTTTCAAGAAGTTGAGCTGGACCAACTGCACCATCCAGATATCGCAGCATTGTCGGCCGCCGTCTTAGCCGAAGACTACTCGGCTATGATCGCTGCCATGGGCAATAGCCTAGAAGCCATCACGATCCCCAAATATCCGATCGTCCAACAGATCAAAGATCGCATGATGAAATATGGTGCCGATGTTGCCTTGATGACCGGCAGCGGACCGACTGTTTTTGCTCTTTGTCAAAAATATTCACGGGCACAGCGGGTCTACAATGCCTTAAAAGGGTTCTGCGACGAGGTTTATCTTGTACGTACATTGAAATGAATGAGTCAAGACACAGGCAGGAAGTGCCTGTGTTTTTTCGTTCCTTCGATAAAAATCAGTCATATAGCGAAGAAAAAGGCAGCTGAGGTAGGGAGGAAGCATCTAGAAGCTGCCCTACACAAAAGTCCCCGACGAAAAAAAGGCGTCGGGGTCTGATTCTTTACCTAAAGCAAAGGCTATTCTTTTTGGTGCTGCTTCTTTGCGGATTTTTTCTTTTTGTCTTCTTCGTACAATGGTTTGTCGATCGTTTTACGGATTTCTTCGGTTTGCTGCGATGCAGGATCTTCTGGTAAATCGATTCGATTCAGCAGTTCGCTGTTGTTTACAGTTGGCGGCACAGTTACAAATTCGTTCATCTTCGTTTCCTCCAAGTGCTTTTAGGTTATTATCCTACATACTCTCTAATTTTTCAAGCTGGTACAGCAGGGGCGCATGGCGAATGGCGTAAAATATGGCTAAGTTCCTGAGAGAAGAATCCGCTTCAAATGAACGTTTTCTCCTATGTTTTCCGATTTATCTCGAAATAAAAGTTTTAAATCGTAAAACGTACGATTTGTCTTGACGAACCGGAAATCATTTGATAGAGTAACTTTTGCTAACAAAACGGAGTTGTTCCGTTTTAAAATAAAAAGAAGAGCCAGCAAATGGAAGGGGAAATCCCGATGAAAAAAATCTTACTTACTACAGCACTCCTTTTAGGGGGCGTGCTTCTTGGCGCTTGTGGGCAGCAAGAAGCGACAAGCCAATCGAGTGACACAGAGAAGCTGTCGATCGTCACGACGTTTTATCCAATGTACGAATTTACGAAAGAAGTCGTAGGCGACGCAGCAGAGGTCTCCTTGTTGATCCCTGCAGGAACCGAACCCCATGACTATGAGCCAAGTGCCAAAGATATGACCAAAATCATGGATGCAGATGCCTTTGTCTACAATAGTCCTGAGCTAGAAACTTGGGTCGCTAGTTTGACGGATTCCGTCGATCCTGAGCAAACAGCCGTGATCGAAGCGGCCAAAAACATTCAGTTGGTGGAAGGCACAGAGGAGGAAGATCATGACGCGCATGATCACGAAAGCGAAGACAGCCATGAAGGCCATGATCATACGTACGATCCTCATGTTTGGACCGACCCAGTCTTAGCGATCCAAGAAGTAGAAACGATCCGCGATGACTTGATTGCGAAGTTTCCTGAGCAAAAGGCAACTTTCACGGAAAATGCAGCTGCCTATATCGAAAAGCTTTCTGCTTTAGATGAAGCCTACCAAGCGGCGTTAAAGGATGCGACCCAACGAACCTTCGTTACGCAGCACGCAGCCTTTGGCTATTTGGCACGGCAGTATGATTTAGTCGAAGAATCGATTTCGGGCATTTCACCCGATCAAGAACCAACGCCAAGTCGGTTGGCTGAGCTGAAAGAATATGTAGAAGAAAAACAAGTCAAAGTTATCTATTTTGAAGAAAACGCGTCATCGAAGGTGGCTGAGACCTTAGCGTCTGAAACAGGAGTGGAGCTGGCGGTCTTGAATCCATTAGAAAGCTTGACGCAAGAGCAGATGGATAATGGCGAAACATACCTGTCTGTAATGGAAGACAATTTGGCAGCATTACAAAAAAGTATTCACTAAGGAGGCGCCTGCGTGCGTTATATCGATGTAAAAGATTTGACCTTTTATTATGATGATGAGCCCGTCTTGGAAGACATTTCCTACTTTGTCGAAGACGGCGAATTCGTGATTTTGACTGGCGAAAATGGGGCGGCAAAATCTACTTTGATCAAAGCAACCCTTGGTTTGTTGAAACCTTCTAAAGGAGCAGTCACCTTGGCGACCAAAAATGCTGCTGGTGAAAAATTAAGCATCGGCTACATTCCTCAGCAGATTGCTTCCTTTAACGTCGGGTTCCCCAGCACCGTTTTGGAATTGGTCCAATCGGGCCGCTACCCAAGAGATCGCTGGTTCAAGCGCTTGACGAAACGAGACCATGAACATGTCCGCCGTGCATTAGATGCCGTCGGGATGTGGGACGTGCGTCATAAACGGATCGGCGAGTTGTCCGGTGGCCAAAAGCAGCGGATCAGCTTGGCACGGGTCTTTGCCACGGACCCTGATTTATTTATTTTAGATGAACCGACTACGGGGATGGATGAACAATCTCGCAATCTGTTTTATGAACTGCTACGGCACAATGCTCATGACCACGGCAAGTCGATTTTGATGATCACCCATGATCACGAAGATATCAAAGAATACGCGGACCGTCAGATCCGTTTAGTGCGGAAGGAGGATTCACCATGGCGTTGCTTTCATATGAATTCATGAGAAGAGCTTTTCTTGCGGCGATTTTTATTGCTGGTATCGCACCGATGCTGGGGGTTTTTCTAGTGATTCGGCGACAGTCATTGATGGCTGATACGCTGTCCCATGTCTCTTTAGCAGGGGTGGCACTAGGCTTCTTTCTAAATCTAAATCCGAGTTTGACGACGCTATTGATCGTAGTCATTGCCGCAATCATTTTGGAATACTTGCGAACACTGTACCGCAGTTATTCAGAGATCTCGATCGCCATTTTGATGTCTGGCGGCTTAGCGTTAGCCCTCGTCTTGATGAACCTTAGCGGGGGGAACTCCGCAACGAGTATCCAATCGTATTTGTTTGGGTCGATCGTTACGATCACACAAGAACAAGTCTGGATCTTAGGCTTTTTGTTTTTAGTCGTTTTTGCTTTATTCTTCTTATTCAAACGGCCCATGTACATTTTGACCTTTGATGAAGATACCGCTCATGTCGATGGCTTGCCTGTGCGAGTGATGTCGATGCTCTTTAATGTCTTGACGGGGGTGGCAATCGCCATGATGATCCCGATTGCGGGTGCATTGTTGATCTCTGCGATCATGGTTTTACCAGCTGCCATCAGTATGCGTTTAGGCAAGAGCTTCAATGCCGTGATTTTGATCAGTGTCGTGATCGGCATGATTGGGATGATGTCTGGTTTGACCAGTTCCTTTTATTTGGACACACCACCGGGAGCGACGATCACGCTGGTTTTTATCGCTCTTTTCTTAGTGATCAATTTGATCAAACGCATCGTGATCCTCGTCCAACGAAAACAACGCCTAAAATAAAGGGCTTTATGAAAAAGAAACGAAGAATTTTCGTTTCTTTTTTTTAAACTCTAATCAAAACCGAACAATATAAGCAATATTTTAGATAATGCTCGCATTTATCCCGAAAAAGCCTTATAATAAGGCGAATAAACTAAAGGAGTTGTCCGGTGTGAAAATACGTCGAAGTGAACGACTGATCGATATGACACATTACTTGTTGAATCATCCCCATGAATTGATTTCATTGTCCTTCTTTTCTAAACGATATGCCTCTGCAAAATCATCGATTAGCGAAGATTTATCTATTATCAAAAAGACCTTTAAAGAACGAGGAACAGGCATTCTTGATACCGTGCCAGGCGCTGCTGGCGGTGTTTTTTTTGTGCCTGAAATTTCTGAAGAAGAAGCGTATGCGTACGTCGAAGGGCTGGCAGAACGCTTGTCTGAGCAAGACCGTTTGTTGCCTGGCGGCTATGTTTATCTATCTGACTTATTAGGCGAACCGGAATTGCTGCGCCAAGTCGGCCGCATCATCGCTTCCAAATATTTAGGCGAACAAATCGATGCGGTGATGACCGTTGCTACTAAAGGAGTGCCGATCGCTCAAGCAGTCTCTTACTACTTGAATGTTCCCTTCGTGATCGTGCGTCGTGATTCCAAGATCACTGAAGGCTCGACCGTGAGTGTCAATTATGTCTCTGGTTCTTCAGAGCGCATCGAAAAAATGGAATTATCCAAACGCAGCTTAAAGCGCGGCTCTAGAGTATTGGTGGTCGATGACTTTATGAAAGGCGGCGGCACGGTCAATGGGATGAAGAGCTTGATTGAAGAATTTGAAGCCGAATTAGTCGGTATTACGGTTTTTGCCGAAACGAAATTCAAAGGCAAGCGGGCCATCAGCGATTACAGTTCTCTGCTGTATGTTGAAGATGTCGATACCCAGACCAAAACGATCTCGGTAGTACCGGGAAATTACTTTGAGAAAAAAGCCTGATTTTTTGTGGCTCTTAGACTGGCGCAAGCAGCTGTTTTTTAAACGGCGGCCGCCAGTCTTTTTTTTGATTGGTCTAGGTGGGGATTCCTTAAATCGTTGAAATTTACAAGTACTTGGGCTAAACTGTTTATAGGAAATTCAATGAACAAAAATCGTTCAGATTGATAGGAGTGGAATACGTGGACACACGTTTTGCAATAATTTTAGCGGCTGGAAAAGGCACGCGCATGAAATCGAAGTTATATAAAGTGTTACATCCTGTTTGTGGCAAACCAATGGTGGAGCACATCATGAATCGAGTGGTGGAAACAAATCCTGAAGAGATCGTGACGATCGTCGGTCACGGGGCAGAAATGGTCAAAGAGCAACTGGGGGATCGCACCAACTATGCCTTACAAGCCGAACAATTGGGTACAGGCCATGCTGTCGTTCAAGCCGAATCGTTTTTAAAAGGCAAAAAAGGGACGACCTTAGTGATCAGTGGGGATACACCGTTATTGACGACGGAAACCTTGAATAACTTGTTCGATTACCACCAAGGGAAAAATGCGTCGGCGACAATCTTAACGGCGCAAGCGGCAGACCCAACAGGCTATGGCCGAATCGTGCGGGATCGTGTCGGTATCGTGGAGAAAATCGTTGAGCAAAAAGATGCGTCGATCGAAGAAGCGCTGATCCAAGAAATCAATACAGGGACGTATTGCTTCGATAATGAATTGTTATTTGACGCCTTGGCAAAATTAGATACGGACAATGCCCAAGGGGAGTACTACTTGACTGATATCATCGAGATCTTAAAGGAAGACGGCAAAATCATCGCTGCTTATCAAACCGAAGATTTTCATGAATCATTAGGAGTCAATGACCGCATCGCTTTAGCCGAAGCCAATCGCTTGATGCGTCAGCGGATCAATCGTCAGCACATGCAAAACGGCGTGACCTTGATCGATCCGGCAACGACTTATATCGACGAAGGCGTTGTGATCGGCTCAGATACCTTGATCGAAGCCGGTGTCACCATCAAAGGGAAGACGACGATCGGAGAAGATTGTGTCATTACGGCAGCTTCTGAAATTGAAGACAGCAAGATCGGCAACCAAGTGACGATCAAGGCATCGACGATCGAGGAGAGCATCATTCATGATGGCGCCGATGTCGGTCCCAATGCCCATCTTCGTCCTAATGCGGAAATTTTGGCCCATGCCCATATCGGGAACTTTGTGGAGGTCAAAAATGCGACGATTGGTGAAGGCACCAAAGTCGGACACTTGTCTTATGTGGGCGATGCGACCTTAGGCAAAAACATTAACGTCGGCTGCGGTGTAGTCTTTGTTAATTATGACGGCAAGAGCAAATTCAAAACGACTGTCGGGGACAATTGCTTTATCGGCTCCGGGTCTAATCTGGTTGCGCCCTTGACCATCGAAGAGGAAACGATGATCGCTGCTGGCTCAACGATCACCAAAGATGTTCCTAAACACAGTATGGCGATTGCCCGCGCCCGTCAGGAAAATAAAGCGGATTACGCGAAAAAGTTACCTTATCTAAATTAGAAATAGCGAAATGACTTGATTTCTTAAGGAAAAATGACTACTATTTATTAGGAAGAAGATTCTAGTAAAAAGGAGTCATTTTTTTCTAGATGAACGCAAAGAAAGTGGAGGTTCTCATGTCAAATCATTATTTTGATCCAAGATTGAAGATTTTTTCTCTGAACTCAAATCGTCCTTTGGCGGAAAAAATCGCAGCTGCAGTAGGTGTTGAATTAGGTAAGTGTTCAGTCAAACAATTTAGCGATGGTGAAATCCAAGTGAATATTGAAGAAAGTATTCGTGGTGCCCACGTCTACGTGATTCAATCAACCAGCAGCCCTGTAAACGATAACCTAATGGAATTGCTGATCATGATCGATGCTTTGAAGCGCGCCAGTGCGAAGACGATCAATGTAGTAATGCCTTATTATGGTTATGCAAGACAAGACCGCAAAGCGCGATCAAGAGAACCAATCACCGCAAAACTTGTAGCAAACATGATCGAAAAAGCCGGTGCGAACCGCATGGTTACACTGGATTTGCATGCTTCACAGATTCAAGGGTTCTTTGATATCCCAGTTGACCACTTGATGGGTGCACCATTGATCGCCAACTACTTCTTGGAAAGAGGCATTCAAGGCGATGACGTCGTCGTCGTTTCACCAGACCACGGGGGCGTGACTCGTGCCCGTAAATTAGCTGAGTTTCTTAAGTCACCAATCGCGATCATCGACAAACGTCGTCCGAAAGCCAACGTAGCGGAAGTCATGAATATCATTGGTCATGTTGAAGGCAAAACTTGTGTCTTGATCGACGATATGATCGATACTGCGGGTACCATCACATTGGCTGCGAATGCGTTGAAACAAGCAGGTGCCAAAAGTGTTTACGCCTCATGTACTCACCCTGTCTTGTCAGGACCGGCCTTGGAACGGATCGAAGATTCGGCCATTGAGCATCTAGTTGTGACAGATTCGATTTACTTGCCAGAAGACCGTAAGTCGAAAAAA
Organism: Enterococcus casseliflavus; assembly: GCF_029215545.1. NCBI lineage: Bacteria > Bacillati > Bacillota > Bacilli > Lactobacillales > Enterococcaceae > Enterococcus > Enterococcus casseliflavus. The sequence continues at coordinate 63,007 of NZ_CP119393.1, forward strand.
ATCGATGAGATCAGTGTTGGTGCCTTGATGGGCGAAGCGATCAAACGAATCCATGAGAACAAACCAGTAAGTCCACTGTTTGAATCAAAATTATCAATTTAATCGTGCCTCATAAGCATGAGAACAACAGCCAATGGTCGGTCTTTAACCGCTCATTGGTTGTTTTTTTCTGAGGAGTTTCAGGATGTTTTTAGAAAAAACGATCGCAGTCATGTTTCTTTTCACCAATTTATGGTATTCTTGAAAGTGACTTGCGAAATGCAAGCAAAAAATAAAATAGAATCTAATCACAAAGGGGAGTCTGCAAAGGCTGAGAATGAGAGTACTCTAAACCCTTCGTACCTGTTTCGATCATGCGAACGTAGGAATTGTGACGAGTTGAAGTGTCCAACACTTCTCCTTTGTGAATTGTGATGATTCTAAAGGAGGAGTTTTTTTGAAACGAAAAATGTCGCTGCAGGTGTGGACGGAAGGAACGATGATCGCTGCGATTGGGGTCGTCTTGTCGTATATCCCGATCCAGACAGCCAATTCCAGTATCGACTTGTCTCTAGGTCTCGTGCCCTTGGTCTTGTATTCGTATCGTCGCGGAGTGCTGCCGGGAATGACGGCTGGATTTATGTGGGGCTTGCTGAATATTTTGATTGGTAGCGCCATGCGTAACTTTATCACCGTTCCACAGATCATCTTTGAATACCCCTTTGCCTTTGCTTTTGGCGGGATGGGCGGCTTGTTTGCTAATAAAATCCAGCAAGCGATCCGTCAAAACAGCAAAACCGTTACGTGGTATGTCGTCTTAGGGGGCATCGTGGCGGTGATCAGCCGTTGGTTTTGGCATTATTGGGCTGGGGTCTTTGTCTGGGGAATGTACGCACCGCCAGGACAAAGTCCGTATCTGTATTCCTTGATCTTTAATGGATCATCGGTCATTATCAATATCGTTTATGTAGGGGTCGTCCTAGGTCTCTTAGTCAAGGCAGCCCCGAAATTATTTGTCCCGAAAGTTTAGTTTTAGAAATGGAACCATCAAAAAATGTCTTGATGCTCTTTGAGAAAGAGAAGCATCAAGACATTTTTTTGTCGATAAAGCCAAACGCTAGATCTTCTTGGTCGATTTCCAACGACCAGCTTTTTTTGCTGGCTGAATAGCGTAAAACAGCGATTTGATCCAGCTCTTTTTGATTGACCAGCGTGTTTTTTAAGCCAGCATCTTCTGACAGATAGATCGGGATCGTATAGGTTCTGTCGATCAATTGTTCTTGTGTTAGACAAAAGACGATGCCTTCTTGCATGATTCCCCGCAATTCTTTCAGCAAATTAAAATCGAGCTTTTCCACCGGTGTTGCTTTTTTAAAAAAGGAGAGGCGATCATTGATTTTTTCTAAGACGATGTGGGTGATCCGATCCGCCAAGATCCGATAATATTCATCTAAATAGCGATAATAAACGCGGGAACGTGCATCTTTTAAGTCAAAGAAAACAAAGTTATTTTGCAGTTTGTAAAAGAAAGGGGAGTGGAGGTGTGTCTTCATGTGGCCAAAATATAACAACTCGGAGATCTCTAAAGGCGTCAATTCTTTGACCATCTCGTAATCATTAAAATCGATCCACTTCATTTCTTCGGCAACACGACCTTTGTTGACCTGCTGAAAAAACAGTTGGACGTCTTCCATTCCGCGTATCACTTTTAAGCCCGTATGACCGTCGAATTCGCCGAAATCACTGGAAGGATCAAGCAAGAGCAAATTCTTGGGCTGATGGACGATGCTCTTGTTAAAATCTTGGGGGGCAAGCCCGCGGGTCAAGACGGCATTGCTGGTTGTATCAATATGTACGTAAATCGTGTTAGACATGCCGATCGATCCCTCCTATATACTAAGTTCATTCTACAACAAAGCGCTGAAAATTGCTTGTATCTTTTCGTTTAAAGTTATATTACAAAATAACAGAAAAAACAATTTTTAAGTTCCCTTTTTCGACATAAAAAGGCAAATCTTGTCTTTTCGTAAAAAAACTGGCCAAAATTGGCGTCTTTATGAGGATTTTGGTATGATAAAAGAAGAAACTAATGGAGACGAAAACCTATGAGAAAAAAGAAACGCAGACTTTCGAATTGGCTGAGCAATCTCTTTTTGCTTTTGCTGTTATTGATTGGTTTAGCATTGATTTTTAATAATCAAATCAAAAATTATTTTATTAAACAAACAGGTGAAGCATACGCAGTCGGCACCATTGATCGCAGTGATGTGGAAAAAAATATGGAAGCGGAAGCGACCTTTGATTTTGATGCCGTGGAGCCGGCGAGTTCAGAAGCAGTCTTACGGGCGCAGCTGAGCAACAAAGCCTTACCAGTGATCGGCGGCGTGGCGGTTCCTAGTGTGGGGATCAATCTGCCGATTTTTAAAGGCTTGGCCAACGAGGCCTTGCTGTATGGTGCTGGTACGTTAAGTCCCACCCAAAAAATGGGGGAAGGCAATTACGCACTAGCCAGCCATCGCGCTCAATCGCCAGAGCTTTTGTTTACGCCATTGGATGATGTCGCCATCGGAGCGGCTATCTATGTGACCGATCTGGAAAATATTTACACGTATACCGCGACTTCTTCTGTGCGGGTCGACCCGACCGATGTCTATTTGCTTGACGAAGTGGAAGGCCGTAAAATGATCACGCTGATCACCTGTGGCGAAATGGGCGGTGTCACCCGTCGTGTGATCCAAGGTGATCTGGAATCTGTAACGCCTGTCGACGAAGCAACGGATGAGATGCTGGCGGCATTCAACATGGCACAACGAACATTTTAATCAAAAGAATAGCTCGAGTGGTACGGCAGCTGGCGTGTCATTCGTCTATTCTTTTTTGCTTGAGGAGGCGTCTTGATGAAAGTGAAAAAACTGACTTCGATCGATTTTCTTGCACAAAGGGCAGGGTTTCAAGAAAGCCGACTCGTCTTTTCCTTTTTTGAGTCGCATTCAAAAGCGCGACGAGCCTTTCTAGCCGATATAGCGCAGCAGGGCTGGCAGATCGACAGCCGTTACGGACGTTTTTACCTTGCTGGGCAGTTTGATTTTGACCAAAAGACACTGACTATCACCAATCTGCTGGTGGAAGCAGCCGCCGATTTTACTTGGAAACAACTGCTAGCCGTGACAGAAAGCTTTGCTCGCAGTCGTTTTGTAGCAGCTGTCTCGTGGCAACTTCCTCATCGAACCCCCTTGGCTGAGTGGTTTATCCAGCAAGGGTATCAGGTGGTCCCTCAAGGGTATCAAAGAGCGCTAGCTTATCAGACGGCGCTGGTTTTAGGCGGTGGCGGTGCTCACGGGGCGTATCAAATTGGTGTTTGGCAAGCGCTGCAAGAACGGGGCATCACCTTTGAATGGATTACGGGAACTTCCGTCGGTGCCTTGAATGGCGCCTTGATTTTAATGAACGATGTGGAAGCGGCCGTCGATTTATGGGCAAATATCTCTAACGAGCAAGTATTGCACTATCCGCTTGCTTCGGTACGTGCCCAAACACTGCGAGATTTGATGAATCAAGCCAATTCGCTGGTCCGCGAAGCGGTCAAAAGCAACGGTGCCAGTACCGAACCGTTGGCAAAGCTTTTGCAAAAGACCTTTGATCAAGAAAAATTCAGCCAAACTGCTTGTCGTTTGCTGATCTGTACGACTCGTCTGCCCGATTTCAAGGAGACGGTTTATGCCTTTGATCCATCCGCAGTAGAGGAAAATCTGCATTGGTTGTTGGCATCCGCTTCATTTTATCCAGCGATGCAGGCGCAAAAAATTAACGACGCTTATTACATCGATGGCGGCTATCGCAACAACCTGCCCATCGATGTCGCTGTCCAGCAAGGGGCAACGGAATGTATCACCGTGGATGTCCAAGGACCTGGCATCAATAAAAGGACGGTTGTGACGGAAGAAACTGCGCAGCTTTCGTTGGGGTCTCCTTGGTCCTTAGGCAGCTTTTTGGTTTTTGATGCCCAGCGTTCGCTGGATAATATGACCTTAGGCTATTTGGAAACCTTGAAAGTGTTCGGCAAATACCAAGGCCATTGGTATACCTTTGAAAGGACGGTTGATTTTCAGCCGTTATGGCGGGGCTTTTTGAAGGAGCTGCGCCAGACAGACCCGCTGCTTTATCAGGAACTAAAGAAAAAAGAATTTTGGAAAAAAATGCGTAAATTCTATCAACAGGATGTGCCATTTGAGCAGTGGGGGCGTATACTGATAGAGTGTACCGCGAAAGTATTGTATCTAGCGCCTACAGTGATTTATGAGCAGGAAACGATTCTAACGGCTTTAGCTGAAAAAATTGCGCTAAAGGCAGTGGAAGAAGCCGATGCCTGGTCGATCACCGAGTGGCTGAGCTATTATCGCGACCGTTTTTTTGTCTTGTCCGAGCAAAACCGCTTTTTCTTTTTTTATCGGACGCAGCAATTGAATCTGCCCGCCCTTCAGCAGATTCGTCGGCGTTACCCGCTGACTGCTTTAATGGCAGCGTATAGTCACTATCTTTTGAAAGGAGCAGAAAATGGATAAATTTTCGTATGAAATCGTTGAAGAGATCGCCGTGCTTTCGGAAAATCAAAGAGGCTGGCGCAAAGAATTGAATTTGGTGAGCTGGAATGGGCGCCCGCCAAAATTTGATCTGAGAGATTGGGGCCCAGAGCACGAGAAGATGGGCAAAGGCGTGACCTTATCCAATGAAGAATTTGCAGAACTTAAAAAAGCCCTGCTTTCCATGTAAGAAAGCAAAGCGGTGAGGAGTGATCAAATGAAAAGTATGACTGGTTTTGGCAAAGGCAGTGCAGAAACGCCAGATGTGCAGATCGAAATTGAGATCAAAAGTGTCAATCAGCGCTTTTTGGACCTGCAGCTGCGAATGCCCAAACAATTGAATCCTCTAGAAGGTGCTTTACGGCAGTCGATCAAGCAGACCCTCCAGCGAGGACGAATCGAATTGTATGTGACGTTAAAAGAAAAAACCGCAAATACGAAACAGATCGAGATCCAATGGGACTTGCTGGAACGTTTCATGCAGGAAATCGATACCGAAGCCAAAGACCGTTTTGACCTAGCAGAGCTGCCAAAAGCAGCATTGCTGGAACAATTCCTGCTCCATGAGGCCTTTCTAACGATCTCGGATCAAGAGCCAGAAGAAAGCACCTTGGCCGATGGCGTGATGGAAGCATTAGATCAAGCGCTGGCAGCGATCGATCAAAGCCGCTGGGTGGAAGGGCAAGGTATTTTGCAGATCATGCAAGAAAACCAGCGACAGCTGCAGGAAAAGCTGACAGAACTCAAACAATTCGTGGGCCTCTATGAGGCGGACTACCAAGAGCGCTTTGAAAAGAAACTGACTGCTTATTTAGGGGAAGAAGTCGATCGCGATCGTTTACTGACAGAGTTAGCGATTTTATTAGAACGCGGCGATATCCACGAAGAACTGGATCGTTTAAGTATCCATTTAACGACGATGACGGAGCTGCTGGCAGCTGAGACACCGATAGGTCGAGAGCTGGATTTCTTGATCCAAGAGATGAACCGAGAAGTCAATACGATTGGCTCAAAATCAAGTCCGATCCAAATCAAAAACAGTGTCGTCCAAATGAAGACGATCATTGAAAAAATCAGAGAACAAGTTCAAAACATCGAGTAGGAGGAATGAACCAATGAAATATTACGATATCACCTTTCACGAACTAAGCGGAAAAAATGTCATCAAGCGCAGTATTCCTTCTGACAAAGAGAATTTCTCTGCGTGGGAAGATGCCTGTGTAGCCATCGAGCCAGATTTTCTCCATCTATTAGTTGATAGCGTAGCTGTTTCTTTAAATCGTCGGTACATCGTACGTATCGATTGCCAAGAAGTGACGGATCCTACTGAAAAAGCGATCACCGCTAAAGACGAATTGGCAGGGGTCATCAATACCTTAAGCAACATGGGCTTTTAAGAAAGCGGCCGAAGTGTAGACTAGCAATTTCATGAAATTCCCATTATAATAAAGTAGTTCTTGAAAGTTGCTGAAAAAAAGTGCAAAATAGACGTTAAGCAAATGTCAGTGAAAGGACGTCATTATGTCAGAGCGAGGATTACTTATAGTTTTATCAGGACCTTCCGGAGTAGGGAAAGGGACCGTGCGCAAAGCAATTTTTGAGAGTGACGACAACGATTTTCAATATTCCGTTTCAATGACCACTCGTCAAAAACGCGAGGGGGAAGTGGAAGGGGTCGATTACTATTTCCGCACGCGTGAAGAATTTGAAGCCTTGATCGAAGCCGGTGAAATGCTGGAATACGCCGAATATGTCGGCAATTATTATGGAACCCCATTATCTTATGTCCAACAAACACTGGATCAAGGAAAAGATGTGTTTTTAGAGATCGAAGTGCAAGGGGCAAAACAAGTAAAAGACAAAGTTCCCGATGGTGTGTTTATTTTTCTGACGCCACCTGATCTGGCAGAATTACGCTCTCGTATTACAGGAAGAGGAACCGACTCTGCCGAAGTGATCGATGAACGGATGCGTGTCGCCCGTGAAGAAATCGAAATGATGGCTTTATATGATTATGCCGTTGTCAATGATGAAGTACCTAAGGCAGTCCAACGAATTCGCGAAATTATTTCGAGTGAACATTTTCGCGTTGACCGAGTGATCGGAACCTATATCAAAATGTTAGAGGAGCTGTAAGAAATATGATGTTAAAACCTTCAATCGATTCTTTGTTGGATCGTGTCAATTCAAAATATTCATTAGTGATCTTAGCAAGCAAACGGGCGCATGAACTTGATGCCGGTGCGCAAGCAACACTAGAAAACTTTGATTCAGTGAAAAGCGTGGGTCAAGCACTTGAAGAAATCGAAGCGGAATTAGTCGTTAATGATCCGCATCCAGAAATCAAGCGTGCCCGCTTGAAAATGGAACAAGAAGAGCGCAAAGCGCAAAAAGACCAAGAACAAAAAGAATTAGAAGCGCGTATCCGCGACGAACAAAAGCTATAGACAAAAGCAAGCTAGAGCACGCCTGTGTTCTGGCTTTTTCTTTTGAATGATGATGGTTAAATTTTTGTAAGGGGTACAGACAAACCCCCACCCATTTAGTAAAATAGAACCTAAAAGGAGGAGAAGAAATGGCGTACATAGCAGAAGTGATCGTGGATGTTCCCACGATGCAGACCGATCAGCCTTTTACCTATCTGATCCCATCAGAATTACAAGCCGCCATTGAGACAGGGATGCGGGTCGAAGTGCCATTTGGCAAGGGTGACCGCCATATCCAAGGGTTCGTCGTCGGCCTTTCAGAAGTTGCCGAACCGCAGCAGACCTTAAAACCAATCGTTCGTTTGTTGGATTTGTCGCCTGTCGTCAATGAAGAACTTCTCCAATTAGCCGACTACATGAAGGAAACGACCTTTGCCTTTAAGATCACTTGCTTGCAGACGATGCTGCCTAGTGTGATGAAAGCCGAGTACCAAAAGCAGATCGTTTTGCTGGAAGGAAATCATCCCATCAAAGAATTTTTTCCCAAAAATGGCATCCTCAGCTGGCAAGACGCCGAAAGTGCCGGGCTGTTGCCGCAGTTGAAGCCTTTGCGGGAATCCGCAGTAGTTGAATTGCAGTATCTCGTGAAAAATAAAAACAAAGCGAAAATGACCCGTTACATTGAACGCAAGATCGATCCAGCAGAAATCCCCGCCGTCCAGCTACAGCTGCGCAAAGGGGCCAAACGCAAGCTGGAAATCTTACAGATTTTGACAGAGGAAGCCCGCTTGCCGGTTTCCTTTTTTACCGAACAAGGGATTTCCACCGCGGCTTTGAACCAAGCGCAAGAAGCTGGTTGGCTGACCTTTACGGAAGTTGAAGCCTACCGTGATCCTTACAAAGACCGTCAATTTCAAAAAACGGTCCCGCTTGAATTAAATGAAGAACAGGCAGCTGCAGTAGCGCAAATCACTGCTTGTGCGGATAACCAAGAGGCACAGACTTTTTTACTGGAAGGGATCACCGGCAGTGGAAAAACAGAAGTCTATCTGCAAGCGATCGCCCAATTGCTGAAACAAGGCAAAACCGCGATCATGCTCGTGCCAGAGATCGCGTTGACTCCGCAAATGGTCGAACGCTTTAAAAGCCGTCTAGGCGACGCAGTGGCTGTTTTACACAGCGGCTTGTCCCAAGGTGAAAAATACGATGAATGGCGTAAGATCGAACGTGGGGAGGCGCAGGTGGTGGTTGGCGCCCGCTCGGCGATTTTTGCTCCGTTGAAAAACATCGGGGTCATCATCGTCGATGAGGAGCACGAAGCCTCCTACAAGCAAGATGAAGCCCCTCGTTACCATGCGAGAGATTTAGCGATTTGGCGCAGCCAGTACCATCGCTGTCCAGTGGTGTTAGGCAGTGCGACGCCGTCATTGGAATCTCGTGCCCGGGCGCAAAAAGAGGTCTACCGCTTATTGAAATTGAATCAGCGGGCAAAAATCAGTGCGCAATTACCGCAGATCGAAGTCGTGGATATGCGTACCGAATTTGCCAATAAAAAGTATCAAACCTTTTCTCGTCCGTTACAGGAAAAAATTACAGACCGATTGGCCCGCAAAGAACAGATCGTCTTGCTGCTGAATCGGCGCGGCTACTCTTCCTTCGTGATGTGCCGCGATTGCGGGTATGTTTTGCCCTGTCCAAATTGCGACATCTCCTTGACGCTGCATATGGATACCAAAACGATGCGCTGTCATTATTGCGGACATGAAGAACACATCCCCCATCGTTGCCCCAACTGCAATGCAGACAAGATTCGTTATTACGGAACGGGCACGCAAAAAGTGGAAGAAGAGTTGAAGGAACTGTTTCCCGAAGCGCGGGTTTTACGGATGGATGTCGATACCACCCGCAAAAAAGGCGCCCATGAAAAAATCTTGACCTTGTTTGGGGAGAAAAAAGCGAATATTTTGTTAGGGACTCAAATGATCGCCAAAGGCTTGGATTTCCCTGATATCACACTGGTAGGGGTCTTGAATGCCGATACCGCCTTGAATTTGCCAGATTTTCGTTCGAGTGAACGGACGTTCCAGCTGTTGACTCAGGTCAGTGGTCGGGCAGGTCGGGCAGAAAAAACCGGCGAAGTGGTGATCCAAACATTCAACCCTGAGCACTACGCCATCCAATTGGCGCAGTCGCAAGACTACGAAGATTTCTATCAAAAAGAGATGTGGATGCGACACCAAAGCGGCTATCCACCGTATTATTTCACCGTCAAAATCACCTGTAGCCATCCCGAAGAGCAAGTCGCCGCTCAGAAGATGTTTGCGATCGCGCGGGATCTGCAGCAGGAGCTGTCACCGCAAAGTATTTTGTTGGGTCCGGCACCAAGTGCGATTTTGCGGGTGAAAAACCGTTATTACTACCAATTGATCATTAAATACAAAAATGAACCGCAGCTACCTGCTTTGTTGACCCGTCTGTTGGATCAAAGTCAAATCGATCAGCGCAAAGGATTGTACGTGTCGATTGACCAAGAGCCGTTGAATTTTATTTAGAGGAGAAAATATGCGTTATCCTATTATTATCACCCCCGATGAACGTCTTCGTCGGCAAGCAAAACCCGTCAAAGTAATTACCGATGAACTCGTTCAGCTACTAGACGACCTTTATGAAACAATGGTCGCCCACGACGGGATCGGTATTGCCGCACCGCAAGTCGGCAAAAACCTGCAAGTGGCGATCGTGGAAGTCGAAGAAGACGATCGTTTTGAAATGATCAACCCTGAGATCATCGCTTCTTCTGGTGAATCCCTTGATGTGGAAGGCTGCTTGAGTATTCCCCACACCTTTGGGACCGTCAAACGAGCAGACGAGATCACTGTCCGCTATTTCGACCGAGAAGGAGAAGAAATGGAAGTGGAAGCATTCGGCTACTTGGCGCGTGCGATGCAGCATGAGATCGATCATTTAAATGGCGTGCTGTTTGTCGACAAGCTCGTCGAACGCATTCCTGAAGAAGACTTAGAAAAGTATATGGAGGAACATGAAAATGACTAAAATCGTCTTTATGGGTACCCCGGCGTTTTCCGTCCCAATTTTAGAAGGCTTGCTTGAAGCCGGCTATGAAGTGGCAGCAGTCGTGACCCAGCCGGATCGTCCCGTCGGTCGCAAAAAAACCATCACTCCGACCCCCGTCAAAGAAGCGGCGATGAAGCATGACTTGTTGGTTTTACAACCAGAAAAAATCAGTGGGTCACCAGAAATGGAGCAGATTCAAGCTTTGGCACCTGATCTGCTGATCACGGCAGCTTTCGGCCAATTTTTACCTAGTGCTTTACTAGAAGTACCAAAGCATGGCGCTATCAACGTTCATGCGTCCCTACTGCCGAAATACCGTGGCGGAGCACCTGTGCATTATGCCATCATGGAAGGGGAGCAAGAAACGGGTGTAACCATCATGGAAATGATCAAAAAAATGGATGCTGGCGGTATTTTTGCTCAAGCTCATTTGCCGATCACGGCACAAGATGATGTGGGGACGATGTTTGATAAGTTGAGCCTATTAGGCAAAGACTTGCTGCTGGAAACTGTGCCGAAAATCTTGTCAGGAGAGCTGCAGCCTGTCCCGCAAGAAGAAGCAAAAGTCACCTTTTCACCAAATATCAGCCGTGAACAAGAAGCCATCGACTGGCAGAAAACGGCGGTGCAAATCGATGCCCAAGTCCGAGGCATGCGACCATGGCCGATCGCCTTTACGACACAAAATGGCAACCGCTGGAAACTTTGGCAAGTGACACCGCTGGAGCAAACGACGACAGCCCAACCAGGAACGATCATTGAACGGACGAAAAAAACGTTGCTGATCGCTTGTGGGGAAGGCACGGTATTGGCTATCGATGAATTGCAGCCAGCTGGAAAAGGCCGACAAGACATTGCCGCATTCTTAAACGGCAGTGGACAACAGATTCAAAAAGGGGATCAGGTAGGTACCTATGAAGCGTAATCTTGGAGACATACAATATACAGTGCGCTTTGTGGCACTAGAAGCGTTGTTGCGAATCGAAAAAGGCGGCGCTTATTCCAATCTACTGCTGCGGGAATTGATGAATCAAGGGCGCTTAAATGACAAAGACGGTCGCTTATTGACTGAATTGGTGTACGGCACCATCAGTCGTCAGCTTTTATTGGATTATTATTTGGACCGGTTTATTAAAAATGCCCGCAAAGTCGACCCGTGGGTCAAAACGCTGCTGCGGCTTTCCTTGTATCAGATGCTGTATCTCGATAAAGTACCCGCCCATGCCATCATTCATGAAGCCGTGGATATTGCGAAAGCCAAAGGCAATCCGGGGACTGGTAAGTTCGTCAATGGCGTGCTGCGCACGATCCAACGACAAGGAGTGCCAGACTTGGCATTGATCAAAGACCCAATGGAACGTTTAGCAACGGAAATCAGTTTGCCCCTGTGGCTAACGAAGAAACTAGTCAAACAAATTGGGATCGAAGAAACTAGCGAGCTGGGTTATGCCCTATTTGAACCCAATCATGCCAGTGGTCGTATCGATCTGCAGCGCATCTCGCAAGCAGCAGCGATCGAACGGCTACAAGAAGAAGGCATCGACGCACGACCAAGTGAGCTTTCCCCTTATGGGGTTGTGGCTGACAAAGGCTTTATGGCGGGCTCGTCCCTCTACAAAGAAGGTTTACTGACGATCCAAGATGAAAGTTCGATGCTGGTTGCCCCCGTTTTACAAGTAGCCCGAGACCATCAAGTACTGGATGCCTGCGCCGCACCAGGAGGCAAAACGACCCATATCGCTGCCTTCTTGTCTGCCGCAGAGGGCGGCAAAGTGACAGCACTGGATATCCATGCCCATAAGGTTAAGCTGATTCAGCAAAATGCCCAACGTTTAGGCGTCGAAGCAGTTGTGGAGACCCGCGTGATGGATGCGCGGGAGACGGCTCAAACCTTTGCACCCGAACAATTTGATCGCATCTTAGTGGATGCCCCTTGTTCTGGATTAGGGTTGATGCGCCGTAAACCGGACATCAAATACAGCAAGACGGAAGCCGATTTCCAACGCTTGCCGCAGATTCAGCGAGAGATTTTGGAAAGTGCCGCCCCAACCCTGAAAAAATCGGGTATAATGGTCTACAGCACATGCACGATTCTAGCGGAAGAAAATCAACAAGTCGTGGCAGCGTTTCTCGCTGACCATCCTGAATTTGAGCAAATGCCTCTTGCGGTAGGACCGCTGGCAGCCGAAGCGGTTCAAGAGGATATGTTGACGATCTATCCGCAAGATTTTATGACAGATGGCTTTTTTATCAGTTGTCTACGCAAAAAGTAACGAGGTGAAAGAAATTGGAGATTCGTTTTCAAACAGATGTCGGCAAACGTCGCAACACAAACCAAGATTTTGCAGCAACCTATGTAAATAAAGCCAATGTGACATTGGCCTTGCTTGCCGATGGCATGGGGGGCCACCGAGCCGGAGATGTCGCTAGCCGTCAAGCAGTCAGTGAGATCGGCACCGCTTGGGAACAGACAGAGCTGACAGACAGTGAAAAAACTGCCCAATGGCTGATCCAAAAAATCCAAGCGGAAAGCCAAGTGATTTTCCAAAAAGGACAAGAACAAGAAGAACTTAGCGGCATGGGCACCACGATCATTGCCGTGGCCTTATTAAGCGACCAGTTTACGATCGCCAATGTCGGGGACAGCCGTGCCTATCTTTTACGCAATCAAGTGCTGACCCAAATCACAGAGGACCATTCACTGGTCAATGAATTGGTGAAGTCGGGACAAATCACGGCAGAAATGGCCTTGAATCATCCTCGCAAAAACGTTTTGACCCGCTCGATCGGCATGCCAAGCGAAGTCGAAGTCGATGTGGCGATCCACTTTATTGCAGACGGGGATTATTTGCTGCTGTGTTCAGACGGATTGACCAACATGGTCTCAGATGAAGAGATCACAGCAACGATCCAAGAAACCCCTGTGCTAGAAGAAGCAGTGCAATCATTGATCGATCAAGCCAACGAACGCGGCGGTGTCGACAATATCACGGTATTATTGATTAAAGTTGGAGGAGAGCGCCCATGATCGAAATTGGGAAGAAGATAAACGGCCGATACAAAATCATCGGCAATATCGGCAGCGGCGGAATGGCAAATGTGTTTTTGGCGCATGACTTGATCTTAGACCGTGAAGTGGCAATCAAAGTGCTTCGTTTTGACTTCCAAAACGACCAAAGTGCGATTCGGCGCTTTCAACGAGAAGCATTGGCGGCGACTGAGCTGGTTCATCCCAACATCGTAACTGTTTATGATGTCGGCGAAGAAGACGGCATGCAGTTTTTGGTGATGGAATATGTCAAAGGGATGGATCTCAAGCGCTATATCCAAACGCACTATCCCGTACCTTATTTGCAGATCGTTGATATCATCCAACAAATCTTATCAGCGGTGGCATTGGCCCATCAGCACCGCATCATTCACCGGGACCTAAAGCCCCAAAATGTGCTGATCAATGAAGACGGCGTGGTGAAAATCACCGATTTTGGGATCGCGATCGCCTTATCAGAAACATCGATCACCCAAACCAACTCGATGCTAGGCTCGGTGCATTATCTTTCACCAGAACAAGCACGAGGCAGTATGGCCACCAATCAATCAGATATTTATGCGATTGGAATTATCCTCTATGAAATTTTAACCGGCAAAGTACCCTTTGATGGCGAATCAGCCGTAACGATCGCCTTGAAACACTTCCAAGATGAGATCCCTTCGATTCGGATCTATGACAAAAATGTTCCGCAATCGCTGGAAAACGTCGTATTGAAGGCGACCGCCAAAGAACCGGCGGATCGTTACAAGACCGCCGATGAAATGCGGGCAGATCTCGATACCGTGTTGTCTCCTGACCGCCTCAATGAACCGAGATGGGAACCTCATGCCCTGATGGATGAAACGAGAGTGCTGACTCCAGTGGAAGCAGCCCAAGTCGAAACGCCGCCAGTGGAGGAACCCGTAGAAGATGAGGTTGCGGATCAAGCCGAAGAACCAGCGCAACCGAAAAAGAAAAAACGCAAACGCTGGCTGTTGCTGCCCATCATTATGGTGATCGCACTGTTAGGGATAGGCAGTTACTTCCTATTCGGCGGTGGTCGAGGAGATGTGGCGATTCCTGAAGTCAGTGGTCAGACGGAAGCAGCTGCCCGTGCCGAGCTAGAAGCCGCCGGCTTGAAAGTAGCAGACGAGGTGGAAGAAATCGAAGACGATGAAGTCGAAGCAGGCAATGTCGTCAAAACCGATCCCCCAGAAGGCAATGAAGTCAAAAAGAATTCCGTCGTCACTCTCTACATCAGTAGCGGAACGAAGAAAATCACCCTTGATGACTATGAAGGTCGTTCCTTCGATGATGTCAAAAAAGAATTGATCGATTTGGGCTTTGATGAAGACAGAATCAAAGAAGAGTTAGAGTCGTCAGATGATGTCGACGAAGGGGATATTATCAGTCAATCACCAGCAGCAGGGCGGGAAGTTTCCCCAGCAGAAGACGAAATCACCTTTAAGGTCAGCTCCGGACCAGATAGCTTCGCAATGGACAACTATTATGGTATGACAGAGGCAGATGCACGAGCAGCATTAACTTCTCGCGGGGTAAGCCTTTCACAAATCAATGTCACTTACGAATCCAGTAGCCAACCGGAAGGTACGATCATTGGTCAAGCACCAGCGAGTGGCGAGTCCGTTGTGACTTCCAGAACCATCATTACATTAACTGTCAGCAGCGGGCAAGAAATGGTCAATGTACCAAGAATCGTTGGCAAAAGCCAAGCCGATGCAGAAGCAGATTTGAATGAAGCAGGATTGCAGTATACGATAGAACAAGAATCTGATTATAACGACTCTGTGCCTGCTGGAGAAGTAGTGCGCGTTACGCCGGGAGCAGGTACTTCTGTAGCAGTAGGAAGTTCTGTCACCGTGACGGTTTCCAGAGGTCCTCGACCACAGGATTCTTCTTCGTCAAGCAGCTCATCCTCCTCAAGCAGCAGCTCGTCAACGAGTGAAAGTAGTTCAGAAAGTACGCAATAAGATGAACGTTTATGTTAGAAGAACAAGCAGCCTACGGGGACCAAAGAATTTTCTTTTTGTTCCCCGACGAGCTGCTTGTTTCTTTTTGTAGCTAAAAAGCTGAAGCGAGGGATAAGTGTCTTTAAAATTTCCTTTAGACCTTCCTTTTGTGCAAGCGTACATCTTTCCAAGGATTCAAAAATTGGGTATAATGAAGGTCAGAATTAGTCAAGGGAGGGAATGAATTGAGTCATCACAACACTTCCGATTTGATTGAAGCATATTTGAAGAAAATTCTTGAAGACAGTGAAACCATTGAGATTCGTCGCGCAGAAATGGCAAATTTGTTCAACTGCGTGCCCTCACAAATAAATTACGTGATCAATACCCGCTTTACCGTTCAAAGAGGCTATGCGGTTGAAAGCAAACGCGGCGGGGGCGGCTATATTCGGATCGAGAAAGTCAAAATTACTGATAGCCACCACTACTTAAAAGAAATGAATCAATTATTCGATGAAACCATCTCGGAAAAAGATGCATATGCAATAATCCAGAAACTTTATGAGGAAGGAATCCTGTCCAAGCGAGAAGGCAATTTATTGTTGACCGTCATCGCGAAAGCAGTTCTAGGACGTTCTCCTTATGAAAATAGAACACGAGCTGATTTGCTCCATGCAATTCTAGAACGATTAAGTTACGAAGACAGGAAGTGAAAGAGATGGATGAATTATTCACCCAACGCGCGAAAGCCGTTTTGGCTATCGCCCAAGAAGAAGCAAAATACTTTAAGCACCAAGCAGTAGGTTCTGAACATATTCTATTGGCACTGGTCATTGAACAAAACGGGATCGCTGGCAAAACGTTACGGGAAATGAATATCACAGAAAACGATATTCGTGAAGAAATCGAGCATTTAACAGGGTACGGCACCGTTCGTCAATACCCAGAAAACGCCTATCTCGCGTATTCACCACGAGCAAAACATACATTTGCTTATGCAGGGGATGAGGCCAAGCGTTTAGGGGCACCACAGATCGGTACCGAACATCTATTATTAGGCTTATTAAGAGACGAAGACATTTTGGCTTCACGAATCATGCTGAATCTCGGCTTGAGTCTCGCGAAAATGCGTCAGCTTTTGAAGAAAAAAATGGGCTTCAATGAAAGCAAAACCAACGGAAGTGCTGGTCGTCGTCGTCCAGCCCAAGCCAAAGCGCAGCAAGGAACACCGACCTTGGATTCCTTAGCCCGTGATTTGACCAAATTAGCTCGTGAAAAACGGCTAGATCCTGTTGTCGGTCGTGCCAAAGAAGTCAAACGGCTGATCCAGATCCTTAGCCGTCGGACCAAAAACAACCCTGTTCTCGTTGGGGAACCTGGTGTTGGGAAAACCGCGATCGCCGAAGGCTTAGCCCAAAAAATCATCAGTGGGGAAGTCCCAGAAGACATGCAAAACAAACGCTTGATGATGCTGGACATGGGGGCTTTAGTTGCCGGAACGAAATACCGTGGGGAATTTGAGGACCGAATGAAAAAAATTATCGATGAGATCTATCAAGATGGTCAAATCATCTTATTCATTGATGAATTGCATACACTGATCGGGGCCGGCGGAGCCGAAGGGGCGATTGATGCCTCGAATATTCTGAAACCAGCCTTAGCCCGTGGAGAATTGCAAACCATCGGTGCCACAACGCTAGATGAGTACCAAAAATACATTGAAAAAGATTCTGCGTTAGAACGCCGTTTTGCTCGGGTGCAAGTCGACGAACCAACACCAGAAGAAGCGGAAGAAATTTTACGAGGCTTGCGTCCTCGTTATGAAGAACATCATGGGGTGGAAATTTCTGATGATGCGTTACACGCCGCTGTGCAATTGTCCGTACGTTACATCAATTCGCGCCAATTACCAGATAAAGCCATCGATTTGATGGATGAATCAGCAGCCAAAGTGCGTCTAGACAAAACCGATGAAAGTTCGGAATTGGCAGATCTACAAAACGAGATCGCTAACTTGATCGAAGAAAAAGAAGCAGCCATTCGCCAGCAAGATTTTGAAGCAGCAGCTCGTCTGCGGATCAAGGAAAAGAAATTGACCCAACAACTGACGGAAGTGGCGTTTATGGAAGTCAAAGAAGCGTCAGGCTATGCCGATAGTGTTACTGCAGAAGATGTTGCTACGGTCGTTTCCCAATGGACTGGTGTACCTTTGCAGCAGATGGAGAAAAAAGAAAGCGAACGCTTGTTGGATCTTGAAAAGATCTTGCATCAACGGGTAGTTGGCCAAGAAGAAGCGGTCAAAGCAGTCGCTCGTTCGATCCGCCGCGCCCGCAGTGGGTTGAAAGACCCCAACCGCCCAATCGGTTCCTTCATGTTCTTAGGCCCGACCGGTGTCGGGAAAACCGAGCTTGCCAAAGCCTTAGCAGAAGCGATGTTTGGTAGTGAAGATGCCTTGGTTCGTGTCGATATGTCCGAATTTATGGAAAAATACAGCACGAGCCGTTTGATCGGTTCACCGCCAGGCTATGTCGGATACGATGAAGGTGGGCAATTGACGGAAAAAATCCGTTCAAAACCTTACTCCGTCATCTTATTGGACGAGGTGGAAAAAGCCCATCCCGATGTCTTCAATATCCTCTTGCAAGTGCTAGATGATGGTCATTTGACGGATGCCAAAGGTCGGAAGGTCGATTTCCGCAACACGATTTTGATCATGACCTCTAATATCGGTGCCCAACAAATCCGCGAAGAAAAAAGCGTTGGATTCAATGTCACTGATTTAACGAAAGATCACCAAGCGATGCAAAAACGGATCTTAGAAGAGCTGAAAAAAGCCTTCCGTCCAGAGTTCTTGAACCGTGTGGATGAAACAGTGGTCTTCCAATCCTTAGGTGAAGGGGAGATCCACGAGATCGTGAAGATTATGAGCAAAGCGATCATCAAACGGTTAAGCAACCAAGACATCCAATTGAAGATCACGCCATCTGCCATCGATGTGATCGGCAAAGCTGGTTTTGATCCAGAATATGGGGCACGGCCGATTCGTCGGGCCTTGCAAAAAGAAGTTGAAGACCGTTTAAGTGAAGCACTCCTATCAGGACAAATTCATTTAGGTGACAAAGTGACGATCGGTGCTTCAAAAGGATCGATCACCCTCAATGTCAAAGAGGGACAAGCGCGGGTCTTGCAACAAGTTTAAGTCGAGCCAATAACGGCAGCGGCGTTTCTATGGTCGAGTAATCGGCATCCATAGAAACGTCGCTTTTTTGTCTTGCTATGTCTAGTAGTGATCAAGAAGTCTCCACTGATTATGATTGATGATTCACAAAAAAATATCCTTTTAAATAGCTTTATGACAACGGTTGATTAACGGAAAAAGCGATATTCGTGAAAAAAAGAGTAACGAGACCTCTTGGAAAGAATCCTGCTGTGTGATACTATGAATGAGTTGAAAAAAGGAGGAGTATTATGGTTGAGATTATCGCCACGGTGGAATCGATCGAGCAAGCACAGCAGCTCATCCCTTATGTTGATACATTGTTTTTTGGAGAAGAGACATTCGGGCTGCGCCTACCGGCCTCTTTTTCTCGTGAAGAGCAAATCAGACTGATCGACATGGCCCACGAAGCTGGAAAGAAAGTGACGATCGCAGTCAATGGCATCATGCATCCAGAAAAAATGAAGCGGATTCCAGAATACCTAGCATTTCTGAAGACCAATCAAGCCGATCAAATCGCTCTCGGAGATCCTGGGATCATTTACCGCATGAAGCAAAATCCAGAATGTGCCTTGCCATTTATCTATGCAGGGGAAACCTTAGTAACGAGCGCTCGTCAAATCAATTTTTGGGGACAAAAAGGAGCAAAGGCAGCCGTTTTAGCGCGAGAAGTTCCTTTCGAGGAAATGAAAATCATGGCACCGCAACTAAATATTCCTGTGGAAGTATTGGTTTATGGTGCGACCTGCATTCACCAATCGAAGCGTCCGCTTTTACAAAATTATTATAACTATACCCAACAATCGGAAGAAAAGAACCACGACCGTGGGTTGTTTTTATCCGAACCAAAAAAAGAAGAAACCCACTATTCCATTTATGAAGATAGCCACGGCACGCACATTTTTGCCAATAACGACATCAATCTGCTGCTGCAACTGGCGGAATTAGCCGCAACAGGCTTTCAAACCTGGAAGCTGGACGGAATCTATACACGAGGGGCTGCCTTTGTGTCTATTGCTAAACTGTTTGCCCAAGCCAAGAGCCTTGTAGAAAGTGGGGAGTGGCAAGCAGAGCAAGCAGCTGTGCTCAGTGAACAAGTTGCCCAACTTCATCCAGCAGAACGTGGGTTAGACACTGGATTTTATGCCATCGATCCTGACGATATCAAGTAAGGAGCAAGAACAAATGACCGTTAAACAAGCATTGAAACGACCAGAAGTGTTAGCACCAGCTGGTACGTTAGAAAAATTAAAAACAGCGATCCACTATGGCGCTGACGCTGTCTATATCGGCGGCAATGCCTATGGTCTACGGAGTCGCGCGGGAAACTTTACCTATGAAGAAATGGCGGAAGGGGTGGCTTTTGCCAAAGCCCACAACGCAAAAGTCTATGTAGCAGCCAACATGGTGACCCATGAGGGCAATCAAGAAGGTGCAGGGGAATTCTTTCGGGAATTGCGAGATGTCGGTATTTCGGCAGTGATCGTTTCCGATCCCGCTTTGATCCAGATCTGCGCAACAGAAGCGCCAGGTCTACCGATCCATTTGTCCACCCAAGCCAGTGCCACGAACTATGAAACATTGGAATTTTGGCGGGAAGAAGGCCTAGAACGGGTCGTTCTCGCCCGAGAAGTGTCGATGGAGGAAGTTGCTGAGATCCGCAAAAATACTAGCGTGGAGATCGAAGCCTTTATTCATGGCGCCATGTGTATTTCTTATTCTGGCCGTTGTACTTTGTCCAATCATATGTCGATGCGAGACGCCAATCGCGGCGGCTGTTCGCAATCTTGCCGCTGGAAATATGATCTGTTTGACATGCCCTTTGCAACGGAACGAAACAGTTTGACTAAAAACGGGACAGTGGAAGAAGAGTTTTCCATGAGTGCTGTGGATATGTCGATGATCGAACATATCCCGGATTTGATTGAAAACGGCGTGGATAGTTTCAAAATCGAAGGCCGCATGAAATCGATCCACTATGTTTCAACCGTGGCGAACGTTTATAAAGCAGCCGTGGACAGTTACATGGCCGATCCAGAGAACTATGTCTGCAAACAAGAATGGATCGATGAACTGTGGAAAGTTGCGCAGCGAGAGCTTGCGTCAGGCTTTTACTACGATACCCCAAGTGAAAATGAGCAGTTGTTTGGTCCGCGTCGGAAAATTCCGCAATACAAATTTATTGGGGAAGTCATGGCGTATGATCCGGCAACAAAAACAGCTACGATTCGGCAACGGAACCACTTTTCCGTTGGCGATGAAATCGAATTTTACGGTCCCGGATTCCATCACTTTCACCAAACCGTCGAAGTCATGTATAATGAAGACGGTGAATCCATCGATCGTGCACCAAATCCTATGATGCTGTTGACGATGCCGGTCAAAGAACCGGTGGAAGTCGGAGACATGATTCGGAAGAAAAAATAAGGTCGAGAGTTTCTCTCGGCTTTTTTTGTTGAATCAATCCAGCCAAAAAGGATCGATGAGAACATAGACAATCTTAAGGAGGAAACAACAAATATGGAAACATACGACTACATAGTAATTGGTGGCGGCAGCGGCGGAATCGCCTCAGCCAATCGGGCAGGGATGCACGGCGCCAAAGTATTATTGATTGAAGGCAATGAATTAGGCGGCACCTGTGTCAATGTCGGTTGTGTACCGAAAAAAGTCATGTGGCAAGCTAGTGAGATGTTAGAAATGATCAAACGGGACGCAACTAGCTACGGCATTTATCCACATGTGGATAAATTTAATTTTACTGAGCTTGTGGATAACCGTGAAAAATACATTGATTTTTTACACACAGCCTATCAAAAAGGCTTAGACAGCAACAATGTAGAAGTTATCCACGGTTATGCACAGTTTGTGGATAACCACACGGTTACCGTCAATGGGGAAAACTACCATGCAACAAACATTTTGATTGCCACCGGTGGAAAACCTAGCGCGATGAATATTCCCGGCGGTGAGTACGCCATTGACTCGAATGGTTTTTTTGCGTTGCGAGAAGCACCAAAGCGTATGGTCGTCTTAGGGGCAGGCTACATCGCAGCCGAAATCAGCGGTGTCAGCCAGCAGCTGGGCAGCCAAGTGGCTTGGGCGTACCGCAAAGAGCGGCCATTACGAACCTTTGACAAGATGCTTGCGGATAATCTCGTGGAGATGTACCAAGAATCAGGAATCGAAACTTATGCAGGCTACGTGGCCTCTCGTATCATTAAAGAAGGTGACGAGTATCTCGTTCACTTTGAAAATGGCGAAACCTTGACCGGCGATTGCGTCCTTTTTGCTGGTGGTCGCGTGCCGAATACGGATAAGTTAGGTCTGGAAAACACCGATGTCCAATTGGATGAAAAAGGGTTTATCATTGTGGACAAATATCAAAATACCACAGCTGACTCGATTTTTGCGGTGGGCGATGTCATCGGAAAATTGGATTTAACCCCGGTTGCGATCGCCGCCGGTCGTCGCTTGTCTGAACGCTTGTTCAACGGTCAAAGTGATGCGTACTTGGATTATCACTTAGTGCCGACGGTCATCTTTACTCATCCACCGATTGCCACGATTGGTTTATCCGAAGAAGCAGCCTTGGCAAAATACGGCCAAGAGCAGATAAAGGTGTATCGCTCGCGCTTTACACCGATGTACTTTGCTTTAAATGAGTATCGCCAAAAATGTGAGATGAAATTGGTGTGCTTAGGAAAAGAAGAAAAAATCATCGGTCTGCACGGCATCGGGATCGGTGTCGATGAAATGCTGCAAGGCTTCGCTGTAGCCATCAAAATGGGTGCTACGAAAGCAGATTTCGATCAAACCGTGGCCATTCATCCGACGGGGTCAGAAGAATTTGTGACGATGCGTTAATAGAAAAAAGCCTCAACGGACAGATGATTTGTCCGTTGAGGCTTTTTTTTGCGTATAAAATTCTAGCTATCAACTAAAAAGTCCCCAAAAGTAGATCAAAAATCTAACCTTGGGGACTTATTTCAGGATGATCCCAGCTGCTGGGCTTTTGCTAGATCCTTGATCAGTTCTGACGCCCTAGGATCTGAGCAGTGATCTGGTAAAGATACGTTTTGGTTTCATCTTTGGTCTCAGGTAATTTCTGGATCGCCTGCAAAGCTTTTTTCGTATAGTCGGCTGCGAGTTTCTTGGCTTCCTCGATCCCAGCACTTTCTTGGACGATCCGATAGACTTCGTGGGTGTCGGTGTCCGTCATGGCGTCTTGTTTTTCCAGCAATGGGAGCAGCTGTTGGCGGTCACTTTTCAATGCCATCAACAGCGGCAGGGAATAGACGCCTTGCCGAACATCTTCCAATACGGGTTTTCCTAAAGCAGCCGCATCTTGGCTGTAATCTAAGACGTCATCCATGATTTGAAAGGCAAGGCCAATGGCTTCACCGATCTCACGGGCTTGATTGGCAAAGCGCAAGGAGGTGCCGCTTTCGTAAGCCCCGATGAAGCAGCTTAAAGCAAACAACTCAGCGGTTTTGCCGCGAATGTTTTCTAAGTAATCCTCGACAGTGACGGACAAATCGTATCGTTTGCTCATTTGTCCTAATTCACCGGCCAGGATTTTTTCCATACTACGGGAATTCATCTGCAAGCTTTTCATGGAGCTAGCATAATCCGCCATCAATTTAAAGCAGCAGACGAAGAGGTAATCACCAGCATAGACAGCGACATCGTTGCCAAATTCGGAACGAATGGTCGGCAGCTTGCGGCGGGTGTCCGCATGATCGACGATATCGTCGTGGATCAACGAGGCAGTGTGGAGCATTTCGATCGAGGCCGCCAATGCGACGGCTTTTTCGCGATCTTTGTCGCTGCCATAAGCAGAAAAGAGCAGCTGATAAGCAGGACGCAGCAGTTTCCCACCTGAATGGATCATGGACAGGATCGCTTGTTCGACCTCTTTGTTTTTTAGTTTTAATGATTTTTCCATCAATTGCAAGGAGGCAGATAAGTCAGCTTGCAGTGCTGGATACTCTTGCCACATGGAATGAAGTTTCATAATTAACTCCTTTATTCTGAATCCGAGCGCCATTTGACTTTGGTCTGGCGTTCATAATCAATTTGAAAACGGCGCAGTGTTTCGACACGGCGCAGCAAGTAGTTGGCGGCGATCCCGATAGCGATCCCGGACAAGATCCCAAAGAAAGATAGGACCGGCAAGTAGAGCATCACGCTCCATGATTGAGCGATCCATGAGGCAGTGATCAGCTGTCCGACGTTGTGCAAGAAACCGCCGGCCGCACTAATGCCGATGATACTGACACGCTTAGGCCCCAACTGTTTCACCAAAGACATCCCAAAGTAACTCAGTAAGGAACCGCTCATACTATATAAGAAGGTCGAAACCGTTCCTCCTAGTAACGTCGTTAAGATCAGTCTTAGCCAAATCAAGAGAAAGCTGTCTTTTTTCGGCATAGTGAACAAAGCAATAATGGTAATTAAATTTGCCAAACCTAGTTTCGCACCAGGCGCAAAGGCAAATGGATAAGGGATCATATTTTCAACTAAACCAATCACGACCCCTTGGGCGACCAGCAGTGAGATGAAAATTATTCGTTGTAATCGACTCATAAGCAAACGATCAATAGATTAGATCGTCGGTCTCACTCCCATCTGCGGCTTGGATTTCGATCACCAATTTATGAGGCAGACAGACAATGGTTTCCCCATTTTTACTAGCCCAGCCACGGCGGACACAAATCTGGTCGCCGCAATCGGCTTCCTTGATTCGGATCCGATCCCCTTCGATCTCCAGTAAATTGGTATCGCCATCTTCATCTTCATAAAGATAGGTGTACGTTTTTTGACCTTCAACTAAGTCAAAACGCTTGATTTCTGTCCCATCGACCCGCAAGACGGCTTCTTTGTCCGCTGTTTGCGTCTGGCCAAAAATAAAAATCGGTAAAAAAGAGCTGAGGATCAAAACAAGTATGATGACGCCATCCCATGGTTTTAAATGGGCATCGCGGATAAATTCTTTTAGTTTCATCAAAAAAGACTCCTGTTCTTTCATGTGATGTGTCTCATTCTAGCATAAGAAGACAAGATTCTACTAGCTGAATCCTCAATAATCCACCGATTTCTGTGCAAGGACGATCAAGAAAAAGTTCTGTACTTGGAAAGAGACCAAGACACTGATTGAAAATCAGAATGTCTTAGTCTCATGAAGTCGTACAGGTATTCTATTTTGCTGGCTTATTTATTGCCATATAAGGAGCGAGGGGTACCGTACCACCATTTTCCAAGGGTACGTTGCAACCATGGGATTACCCAACGGTCTAAACCGACTGCGCGTCCTGAACCGTTCATCAAGGCAAATGCAACTGGAATGAACCAGATGTTTACCCAGTAGAACATACCAGACATACAGAAAGTCAACACTAAAACGATAGTCGTTGCGTTTACTAACCAAGTGAAGAGACCAGCCATCAATGCAAGAGCTAAAGCAATTTCAAAGAAGACCATGAATTTTTGGAAGAACATGGCAACGTCATTGTTTGGCATGATAAATTGCATAACTTTTGTGAACCAGTCAGGTGATTTTTCAATCACGATCATTGGTTGCTCACCGTAGGCATAGCTCAAACCGAAGTGTGCGGCTTGTGTCGCTGCATCGGCTGCTTCACCGGCACCACTAGCGGCACTTGCTGCATCGGCTGCTTCACTAGCACCACTTGCTGCATCAGCGACTGTTTGATATTCCCAAGTCCAAGGGAAAACGCTGTTGCCTTGGAACCAAGAACCTTCACCAAACCATGTACCAGGTTTGAAGACTTCCCCATTCGTACCCAAAATTTTCTTGAAAGCTTCAACGAACCAGACAAGACCATAGAAAATACGAAGCGGAACACTCCACAAGACGTTTCCGTAACGAGACGTATGACCACGAGCGACTGTCCGGTCATCTTTGATGTGGAAGATTTCATGCATCAAGTATTGGAACATGTAGTAACCAGAACGAATATCAAAGAAGTATTTCAAGTTAACGATATGTTTCATAATGATCGCTAAGAAACCGCTCAGGTGAATCTTATTGAATAAGTTCGCCACGCCCCATTTGGCACCGATGGAAACCATAAATCCTTGGTAGTTTCCTTTGAATTTATGTTTTTCGCCGCCTTTGATGGCTGAAACGATGTTCGTTGCTGCAGTGTGACCTGTTTGTTCAGCTGCTTGCACGATTTGTGGTGTTGGTGTATTCGGGAATTCTTCGAAGTAAACCAAGTCACCAATAATATAGATGTTTTTGTCTTCGTAGCCTTTTGCTTCCATGTACTCATTGGCAACTAGACGGAAACCACGGGCTGTTTCTAAACCGAAATCAGCAGCATCACTAGTTCCTTTGACGCCGGCAGTCCAGATTAATGTGTGGGTTGGGATCGTTGAACCATCTTTTAGTTTGATGTGGTCAGGTGCAACTTCAACGATTGGTGCATTCAAGACAAGATCAACATTGTTTTTCTTCAAGTAACGTTCTGCTTTGGCTGCATCGTTACGATCAAGCATGTTTAAGATCGTTGGCATTGCTTCAACGACTTTCAAGCTGATTTCACTTGGGTCCAATTTATAATCGGAAGCTAAACGATCTTTCCAATCGATCAGTTCACCGATCATTTCGATCCCAGTAAATCCAGAACCACAAACGACAAACGTCAACATTGCTTTACGTAATGCTGCATCTGGTTCGATCGCTGCTTTTGCGACAGTTTTTTCAATGTGTTCGCGAATGCGGACAGCATCGTCAAATGACCATAGAGTAAAGCCATTTTCTTTGACACCAGGTGTACCGAAGTCATTCGGTTCGCCACCCATCCCTAAGATCAAGTAGTCAAATGAATAGCTGCCTAATTTTGTTTGGACGGTTTTATTTTCTTTATCGATCCCAGTTACTGTATCGGTTACTAAACGAACATTTTTCTTGCGTGAGAACAAGCGCTGCAAGTCATATTGAATTGCGGTAGGTTCTACACGTCCTCCAGCGACTTCATGCAGTTCAGTCATCATCGTATGATAAGAGTGACGGTCGATCAATGTTATCTCAACATCATTGTCTTTTTTCAATTTCTTTGCCATGTACTTCGTAGCAGAAACGCCTGCATAACCGGCACCGACAACGACAATGTTTTTCTTTGCCATTGCAAATCTCTCCTTAATAAAAATAATCTATGATAATAATTACACAATCGTTCCTATTATATAGACAAATGGTTCATTTGTCTAACGATTCTGATGAAAAAAACGCATATTTCCTGAAATTCGTGAAAACTTGCGAAAATCAAAAAATAAGTCATTTTTTATTGAAAAAGCGGAAAGGAAGCGGTTGACATCTCGTAAATTTACTTTACAATGTTAGATGTATCACAAACTTTTTTGTGGGGAAAATAAACAAGTAAAAGGTGGATAATTATGAAAGCAAAGAAATTGATTGTAGGTATGGCGGTATTTTCATTCGCAGCATTATTGTTAGGGGGATGCGGAGCAGACGACAACAATACAGGTTCTTCGTCAACTAGTGAAAGTACATCACAAACTTCTGCAAGCGATTCTGCAACTACAGAAAGCTCAGAAGCAACCGTCGTTGCAGGCGAGCCAATGCAAGATGGTACGTATCGTTTAGAAGAAAAGAACTATAAAAACGACTACCGTGTCACATTTGAGATCACAGTCAAAGACGGCAAAATCGTTGAATCAAAATATGACAACGTCAATGCGGATGGCGAATCAAAAACAGAAAACACGGAATACAATGAAACAATGAAAGAAAAAGCAGGCATCAGCCCAGAAGAATTTATTCCTAAATTCAATGAAGAGTTAGTTGCCGCACAAAGCCCTTCTTCAATCGAAGTAGTTTCTGGCGCGACTCATTCCTTTGATTCCTTCCAAAACTATGCACAACAATTGATTCAAGCGGCGCAAGCAGGCAACACGGAAACCATTGAAATCGACAATGGTGCAGACTTGAAAGACGGAACCTATACATTAGAAGAAAAGAACTACTCAAACGGTTACCGCGTAGTCTTCTCAATGACTGTAGCTGACGGCAAAATCTCTGAATCAAACTACGACTACCTAAACGAAGCAGGCGAGTCGAAAAAAGATGATGCATCATACAACGAAAACATGGAAGCAAAATCTGGTACAAGTCCAGAAGAGTTCATTCCAAACTTCAATGAAGCCTTTGTTTCTGCAGTCAATGCCGAAGACGGCTCTGTGGCAGACATGGATGTTGTTTCAGGGGCAACCCACAGCTTCCACAGCTTTGTTATCTATGCACAACAATTGTTGAATGCCGCTGAAAAAGGCGACCAAACAACAATCGAAGTGGATAACTTCGTTACTGAATAATCACAACTTCTTTCTATTAAGAGGACAGCATTCGTTTTGAGTGCTGTCTTTTTTTCGTGGGCAACAAGGTCACAAAGGCAAGTTCGTGCAAAAGGAAGCAATCTGGTGGGAAGGTTTTTTTAAAAAAGAACTGTTTTTTACAAAGAAGAAAAGGTTCGATTAAGGATTCCTAAAATACGTTGAGGAATCACGGAATGCCCCTTTTCATTCTGCCAAAAAAAGGCTATTATATGAAGGTTGAAGACAATAGAAAAGAGGAAAATCATGAAAAAGAAAGTAACGTTTTTTCTGATGTTTGTTTTTTTAGGCACAATGTTGGCAGCCTGTGGCAGTGATCAGGAAGCAACGACGCTGCGAGAAGAACCATATTTTCAAGAAGAATTTTTATTAGGCACGTATACTCGGATTCGCATTTATGATGAAGGCAAAGAGGACGCTATGAAGCCTGCCTTTGACCGCATCAGAGAGTTAGGCGATAAAATCACCATCAACCAAGCAGGGTCAGAGATCGATGAAATCAATGCGCAAGCTGGCATCAAGCCAGTGAAGGTCTCAGATGATATCTATTATTTGTTGAAAGAAGCCTATGATTATAGTGTGAAATCAGAAGGCGGCTTTAATATGGCCATCGGTGCGATCACCCAATTGTGGCGAATCGGCTTTGATGATGCCCGCAAGCCAGAGCAATCTGAGATCGATGAAGCGTTGAAACATATCAATTATGAACAAGTCGAGTTTAACGACGAAGACCACACGGTGTATTTAAAAGACAAGGACATGATCCTTGACCTTGGGGCGATCGCCAAAGGCTACATCACGGATGAAGTCGTCAAAGTGCTGAAGGACAATGGCGTGACTTCCGCGATCGTCGATTTGGGCGGGAATGTCTATGTGTTAGGTCATAGCAACCGCGGTGCAGATGAGCCATGGAATGTCGGAATCCAAGATCCAAACAAATCTCGCGGCTCGATTATCGGCAGTATCAAAGAAACCAATAAAACAGTAGTTACTTCAGGGATCTACGAACGCTACTTAGAAGTAGACGGCAAAACGTATCACCATATTTTTGATTCTGAGACTGGCTATCCTTACGATAGCGATGTAGCAAGTGTAACTGTCATCACCGACAAATCCATCGATGGCGATGGGTTAACTACGGTGGCATTTGATAAAGGGGTCAAGGAAGGCTTAGCCTATATCGAACAACATACCGAAAAGGGTACCGATGCGATCTTTATCACAAAAGAAGACAAAGTGTATGTAACCGACGGTATCAAAGATACCTTTGAACTTTCAGAGGAATCAGGCTACACGATGGGTGATCGTGCGGATTTAGAATAGGAGGAGTGAAAGATGTCTCTTTCAGTGTTTTTAGAAGTAGTGGAGATCCGTACCAAAGTGGCCAGTGTCTTCCCCTTCATTATGGGTGTATTGTTCTCGTTGGTGTATTTTCATGAATTTCATCCGTTGAATACCGCAATCTTTTTTCTGGGGATGCTGCTGTTTGATTTGACGACGACGTCCATCAACAATTATATGGATTTCAAAAAAGCCAAATCAGAAACCTACAAATACCAGCACAATGTGATCGGGCGCGAAAACATCTCAGAAGCTACTGTTCGCAATCTGATTTTTGCGATGCTGGCAGGAACCTTACTGATCGGTCTTTACTTGACCTTTGTTACCGGCTGGCTGCTGCTAGTGATGGGGCTGGTGGTTTGTTTTATCGGGGTCTTTTATACCTTTGGCCCCATTCCGTTATCGCGGATGCCTTTAGGCGAAGTGTTCAGCGGCGTAACGATGGGATTAGGGATTTTTGCCATCACGATCTATATCAATACCATTGATCAAAAAGTGTTTTATCTGGCACTGGATTTTGCGAACGGAACCTTTGGCTTAGTGGGGAACCTCTGGGCCGTGTGTGCCATCGTGTTGGCATCCTTACCATTGATTTTCACAATTGCTGACATCATGTTAGCCAATAACTTACGGGATCTGGAAGCCGATATCGAAAATCACCGCTACACGCTGGTGTACTACATCGGTCGCGAAGCAGGTATCCGTCTGTTTCAAGGAATGATGGTGGCTTCCTACGCCGCTATTTTATTGGGTCTCTTGTTTGGTCTCTTCCAATGGCCGATTTTGCTCGTGTTTCTGACACTGCCGAAAATCCACCAAAATTTGAAAGAGCATCAAGCCAGCCTGCCCCACCCACGTAGTTTCGGCTATTCGATTAAGAACATGATTTTATTCAACAGCAGCTATGCCTTAGGCTTGCTTTTCTGTCTGTTGTGGCAATTGCTTTAAAAAAAAGATCGACCCGCTCTTGAAAGAGCAGGTCGATCTTTTTTATGTGGGGAATGAAATAGCGCATAAAAACTGTAGAAAAGACATGATAAAAGAACGAGCATGATACTTATTATGAAAAGATGAGGCTCACTTTTTCCGCGAAATTGATCGTAGCAGTAAAGTTTGTTTGGGAGCTGCCTAGGTTGCTTTTTATTTAACCCCTCGGAATAAGCAGGTCTGTTTATGGAGTGTTTGTGTTTACGCTTGCTGTGACTGGTTACCTACGAAAGCAGCATCAATACCGTTCCAAACTGATTTCTCCAGAAGAAAGCACCTTGCGCTCCGTTGCTGTTTCCACCACTAATTCACCGGTGTTAGTAATGTCTTTGGCGATTCCTTCATAGGTCACACCTTGTTGTGTAAACTGAACGGTGCGGCCCAAAACGAAGGATTTCTGCCTATAGCGGGCCATATAATCCATGTCAGGCAGCTTTGCCAATAATTGGAAGAACCGACGCCAAATTTCTTGGATCAAGGTTGCCCGAGAAAAGGTTGGATACTCTTCACCAGGAAATAGTGAGGTCGCTTTTTCCCGAATCTCTGCTGGAAACTGCTGTTGCGGAATCGAAAAACTGATGCCGATACCGATCACAACCGAGGTAATGCGGCCTGTTTCAAAGTCACTGGTTGCTTCAGACAAAATACCGCAGATTTTTTTTCCATCTAAGTACAGATCGTTGACCCACTTAATGGCCGTTTCCTTCATTAGAAGGGCATCGATGGCTTCTGCGACTGCCACCGCAGCCAAAACGGTATATTGCGGCAATTCTTGAAACGCTTGGTTGGGTTTTAAGAGCAAGCTCATGTAGATCCCTTGTTTTTTCGGTGAGAAAAACGGTCGTTCGAAGCGGCCATGGCCGCCTGTTTGCGTTTCGGTCAAAAAAAGGGCGGGGGTTGCCAGTCCACTGTCCAAAGCGGCGATCTTGGCTTCTTTCATAGTAGACTCAACAGCATCCTTGATTTGAATCGTGGGGATCATCGGCAAGGCGGCTGCAAGTGCTGCTTGATCGTAGCGGTCAGCGGAGACAAAGCGATAGCCGTTGGCCAAGTGTTCGAAATGATAGCCTTCTTTCTCAAGTTCTTTAATGGCTTTCCAGACTGCTGTACGAGAGATCGACAAGGCTTGGGCTAGTTTTTCTCCGGACAGTACAGTATCTTCTTTTTGTAATAAGGTCAGTATTTTTTCTTTTGTCGTCATAAGGATATCCTTCCTAATGTTTCACGTGTAACGTTTTCGTTAGCATAGCAAGAAATCGGCAAAAAGCAAAGTAGTTTCTTACGAAAAACAGTCCTCACCAGCCTTGTTTTTTTCTTTAGAAAATCTTAGGAAATGGGTGCGTCAGAAAAGCATTGTAACTTCCAATGAAAGCTTGACAGAAAAGTACTTCATCTGTATAATAAGGAGTTGCAAAAACTATCTGAACGAAAAAAGCAGAAACGAAATATTGTCCGTTTCGGCTTAGGAATAAGGAAACAAAAGTAGAAAATGCCCAATGCATCCGTTCTATTTTTGGTTTTTTTTTGCCTAAAAGCCGCAAAAAATGCTTTCTGTAACCTATATTTAATATTTGTTACAGTTTTGTAAATAATCGGATAGCCTTTTTGAAAGACTTTATGAAGAGGTGAAGAGCTTGGCTGGACACGTAGTAAAATACGGAAAGCATCGCGAACGTAGAAGTTTCGCACGGATCAGTGAAGTATTAGAATTACCGAATTTGATTGAAATTCAAACCGACTCTTACCAATGGTTCCTAGATGAGGGCCTAAGAGAAATGTTTGAAGATATTTTGCCAATCGAAGGATTCAACGGTAACTTGTCCCTAGAATTTGTGGATTATGAATTGAAAGAACCAAAGTATACAGTAGAAGAAGCACGTGCCCATGATGCAAACTATTCGGCACCATTACATGTTACTTTGCGTTTGACGAACCGTGAAACCGGGGAAATCAAATCCCAAGAAGTATTCTTTGGTGATTTCCCATTAATGACTGAACAAGGAACCTTTATCATCAACGGGGCAGAACGGGTTATCGTTTCTCAGTTGGTCCGCTCTCCGGGTGTATATTTCCATGGCAAAGTCGATAAAAACGGCAAAGAAGGCTTTGGTTCAACTGTTATCCCTAACCGCGGTGCGTGGTTAGAAATGGAAACTGATGCCAAAGATATCTCTTACGTACGGATTGACCGTACCCGTAAAATTCCTTTGACGGTCTTAGTCCGTGCCCTAGGGTTTGGTTCTGATGACACGA
This sequence comes from Enterococcus casseliflavus, assembly GCF_029215545.1. Classification (NCBI taxonomy): domain Bacteria; kingdom Bacillati; phylum Bacillota; class Bacilli; order Lactobacillales; family Enterococcaceae; genus Enterococcus; species Enterococcus casseliflavus. The sequence continues at coordinate 95,247 of NZ_CP119393.1, forward strand.
TCTTTGAAATTTTCGGCGACAGTGAATCATTGCGCAACACGATCGAAAAAGACTTGCATAAAAACGCAAGCGATTCTCGTACCGAAGAAGGATTGAAAGATGTTTACGAACGTCTTCGTCCAGGCGAGCCAAAAACAGCAGACAGCTCACGTAGCTTGCTGAACGCACGTTTCTTCGATCCAAAACGTTACGACTTAGCAAATGTTGGTCGTTACAAAGTAAACAAAAAATTAGACTTGAAAACACGTCTATTGAACTTGACCTTAGCAGAAACCTTGGTTGACCCTGAAACAGGCGAGATCATTGTTGAAAAAGGCACTGTTTTGACTCACCAAGTCATGGAAACACTAGGCGCATTTATCGATAATGGCCTAAACAGTGTAACGTACTATCCATCAGAAGATGGGGTCGTGACCGAACCAATGACCGTCCAAGTCATCAAAGTCTTTTCACCAAAAGATCCAGAACAAGAAGTCAACGTGATCGGTAATGGCTATCCAGATACTGCTACACGTACGGTTCGTCCAGCAGACATCATTGCTTCAATGAGCTACTTCTTCAACTTGATGGAAGGCATTGGCAATGTCGATGACATCGACCACTTAGGAAACCGTCGGATTCGTTCTGTTGGTGAATTATTGCAAAACCAATTCCGGATCGGGCTTGCTCGGATGGAGCGTGTCGTGCGTGAACGGATGTCGATCCAAGACACCGAAACCTTGACACCGCAACAATTGATCAATATTCGTCCGGTTGTCGCAAGTATCAAAGAATTCTTTGGTTCTTCTCAGTTGTCACAGTTCATGGACCAAACAAACCCACTGGGTGAGTTGACCCATAAACGTCGTCTATCTGCCTTAGGACCTGGTGGTTTGACCCGTGACCGTGCCGGCTATGAAGTCCGAGACGTTCACTATTCCCACTATGGCCGTATGTGTCCGATCGAAACGCCTGAGGGACCAAACATCGGGTTGATCAACAGCTTGGCCTCTTATGCCAAAGTCAACAAGTATGGCTTCATTGAAACACCATACCGTCGAGTTGACCGCGAAACAGGCCGTGTTACTGACAAGATCGATTACTTGACTGCCGATACCGAAGACCACTACGTTGTGGCCCAAGCAAACAGCTTGTTAAATGAAGACGGCTCTTTCGTAAACGACGTTGTTATGGCGCGTGCTACTTCTGAAAACTTGGAAGTTTCGATCGATAAAGTCGACTACATGGACGTATCACCAAAACAAGTAGTCGCAGTCGCAACCGCATGTATTCCTTTCTTGGAAAACGATGACTCCAACCGTGCCTTGATGGGTGCCAACATGCAGCGGCAAGCTGTACCATTGATCAATCCGAAAGCACCTTGGGTTGGTACTGGTATGGAATACAAATCAGCACATGACTCAGGAGCTGCTTTGTTATGTAAACATGATGGAATCGTAGAATACGTGGACGCAGCCGAAGTGCGCGTTCGTCGTGACAATGGCGCATTGGACGTTTATTCTGTTACCAAATTCCGTCGTTCAAACTCAGGAACCAGCTACAACCAACGTCCATTAGTGGCACTTGGTGAAAAAGTCGAAAAAGGCGACATCTTAGCAGATGGCCCATCTATGGAACAAGGCGAAATGGCACTAGGACAAAACGTCTTAGTCGCATTCATGACTTGGGAAGGGTACAACTATGAAGATGCCATCATCATGAGCCGTCGTTTGGTGAAAGATGATGTTTACACTTCTGTCCATATTGAAGAATATGAATCAGAAGCCCGCGACACAAAATTAGGACCTGAAGAAATCACTCGCGAAATCCCGAACGTTGGGGAAGACGCATTGAAAGACCTAGACGAAATGGGGATTATCCGCATTGGTGCGGAAGTCAAAGATGGCGATCTGCTTGTTGGGAAAGTCACGCCAAAAGGGGTAACGGAACTTTCAGCAGAAGAGCGTTTATTGCACGCAATCTTTGGTGAAAAAGCCCGCGAAGTGCGTGACACTTCTCTACGCGTGCCTCACGGCGGCGGCGGAATCGTCCACGATGTCAAAATCTTTACCCGCGAAGCTGGCGATGAATTGTCACCAGGTGTGAACATGCTGGTTCGCGTTTATATCGTTCAAAAACGGAAAATCCATGAAGGGGATAAAATGGCCGGACGTCACGGAAACAAAGGGGTCGTTTCTCGCATTATGCCAGAAGAAGACATGCCTTTCTTACCAGATGGCACACCAGTCGACATCATGCTGAACCCATTAGGGGTACCTTCTCGGATGAACATTGGACAAGTATTAGAGTTACACTTAGGAATGGCTGCGCGTCAACTAGGCATTCACGTGGCAACACCAGTCTTTGATGGTGCCAGCGATGAAGATGTTTGGGCAACGGTTGCTGAAGCAGGAATGGCCAGCGATGCCAAAACAGTGCTTTACGACGGACGTACCGGCGAACCATTTGATGGCCGCATCTCCGTTGGTGTCATGTACATGATCAAATTGGCCCACATGGTCGATGATAAATTGCATGCCCGTTCCATTGGACCTTACTCATTGGTTACTCAACAACCATTGGGAGGAAAAGCCCAATTTGGTGGACAACGTTTCGGAGAGATGGAAGTTTGGGCACTGGAAGCATACGGTGCTGCTTACACCTTGCAAGAAATCTTGACCTACAAATCAGATGACGTGGTTGGTCGTGTGAAAACATACGAAGCGATCGTCAAAGGGGAACCAATTCCAAAACCAGGTGTACCAGAATCATTCCGCGTATTAGTAAAAGAATTGCAATCACTGGGTCTAGACATGCGTGTCCTAGATATCGATGATGCAGAGATCGAACTACGTGATATGGATGATGACGATGATGATTTGATCACCGTTGATGCCTTAACAAAATTTGCGGAGCAACAAACAGCCCGTGAATTAGAACAAAAAGCACAAACAGAAGCTAAAAATGCCGCCGACGCGTTGAACCAACAAATCGAGACAGCAGAAGATCGCTTGCAATAATAGACGGCCCTCGCTATTTCCGCCACTAGCGGAAATAGCCCCCGTTCTATCGGATATGTCCATGAAATGAAATGGAGGGAACCTTTTTTGATCGATGTAAATAAATTCGAAAGTATGCAAATCGGTTTGGCTTCTCCTGAAAAAATCAGAAGCTGGTCTTATGGTGAAGTAAAAAAACCAGAAACCATTAACTACCGTACGTTAAAACCTGAACGCGAAGGGTTGTTTGACGAGCGTATTTTCGGTCCAACCAAAGACTGGGAATGTGCTTGCGGCAAATACAAACGGATCCGCTATAAAGGCATCGTTTGTGACCGTTGCGGCGTGGAAGTAACACGTTCAAAAGTGCGTCGTGAACGCATGGGACACATTGAACTAGCAGCACCAGTATCACACATTTGGTACTTCAAAGGCATTCCTTCACGGATGGGTCTTGTTTTAGACATGAGCCCACGTGCATTGGAAGAAATCATCTACTTTGCTTCTTACGTAGTGATTGAACCAGGAAACACCAGCCTTGAGAAAAAACAACTATTGACTGAACGGGAATACCGTGAAAAACGTGACCAATACGGTCAAGAATTTTCAGCAGCGATGGGTGCCGAAGCCATCAAACAATTATTAGATGGCGTTGATCTTGAAGGCGAAGTTGCTGAATTGAAAGAAGAATTGAAAAACGCAACTGGTCAAAAACGGACCCGTGCGATCCGCCGTTTGGACATCTTAGAAGCATTCCGTGCTTCAGGAAACAAACCAAGCTGGATGGTCATGGACGTTATCCCAGTTATCCCGCCTGATTTGCGTCCAATGGTGCAATTAGAAGGTGGACGTTTTGCCACAAGTGACTTGAACGACTTGTATCGTCGTGTAATCAACCGTAACAACCGTTTGAAACGCTTGTTAGACTTGAATGCACCAAACATCATCGTTCAAAATGAAAAACGGATGCTGCAAGAAGCAGTCGATGCCTTGATCGATAACGGTCGTCGCGGCCGTCCAGTTGCAGGACCAGGGAACCGCCCATTGAAATCTCTTTCTCACATGTTGAAAGGGAAACAAGGTCGTTTCCGTCAAAACTTGCTAGGAAAACGGGTCGACTACTCAGGTCGTTCAGTTATCGTCGTTGGTCCATTCCTTAAAATGTATCAATGTGGTCTGCCAAAAGAAATGGCGATCGAATTGTTCAAACCATTCGTGATGCGGGAGCTTGTTTCTCGTGAAATCGCGTCAAACATCAAAAATGCCAAACGCAAAATCGAACGTCAAGAAGACGAAGTTTGGGATGTTTTAGAAGATGTCATCAAAGAACATCCAGTGCTATTGAACCGGGCACCTACGCTTCACAGATTAGGTATCCAAGCATTTGAACCAGTCTTAGTTGAAGGCCGTGCCATTCGTTTGCACCCACTTGTTTGTGAAGCCTACAATGCCGATTTCGATGGAGACCAAATGGCCGTTCACGTACCATTGAACGAAGAAGCGCAAGCAGAAGCACGTATGCTTATGTTAGCAGCTCAAAACATTTTGAATCCAAAAGACGGAAAACCAGTTGTAACGCCATCTCAGGATATGGTCCTAGGAAACTACTACTTGACGATGGAAGAAGAAGGCCGTGAAGGGGAAGGCATGATCTTCCGTGACATGGACGAAGCAGTTACGGCATGGCGCAATGGCTACGTGCATTTACACACACGGATCGCCATCAATCCAAACACTTTAGGGGACAAACCATTCACGTCTGAACAAAAACAACGTTTGATGGTAACAACGGTAGGTAAAGTGATCTTCAACTCGATCATGCCGCCAGAATTCCCATTCTTGAACGAACCGACTGACTACAACTTGACGGTTCAAACACCAGACAAGTACTTTATTGAAGCTGGTACAGATGTGCCTGCCTTCATTAAAGAACAAGAGCTTGTGGGCCCATTCAAGAAGAAAAACTTAGGAAACATCATTTCAGAAGTCTTCAAACGTTTCCGCATCACTGAAACGTCACGCATGCTTGACCGCATGAAAGACTTAGGTTACAGCCATTCAACAATGGCAGGTATCACCGTTGGTATCGCTGATATCATGAACTTGCACGAAAAACATGACATCATCGACAATGCCCACAAACAAGTAGAAACGATCACGAAACAATTCCGTCGTGGTTTGATTACCGATGACGAGCGTTATGAACGAGTTATTGGTGTTTGGAATGCAGCCAAAGATGAAATTCAGTTAAAACTGATGGAATCATTGGAAGCGAAAAACCCAATCTTCATGATGTCTGATTCCGGTGCCCGTGGTAACATCTCCAACTTTACTCAGCTTGCTGGGATGCGTGGATTGATGGCCGCGCCTAACGGACGAATCATGGAATTGCCGATCATCTCAAACTTCCGTGAAGGTCTATCTGTCTTGGAAATGTTTATCTCGACCCATGGTGCCCGTAAAGGGATGACCGATACCGCCTTGAAAACAGCCGATTCCGGTTACTTGACACGTCGTTTAGTTGACGTTGCCCAAGATGTCATCATCCGTGAAGACGATTGTGGTACTGACCGTGGTTTAGACATTCAAGCAATTCGCGAAGGAAACGAAATCATCGAATCCTTAGAAGAACGTTTGATTGGACGTTACACACGTAAATCAGTGATCCATCCTGAAACTGGCGAAGTCCTTCTAGGGGTCAATGAATTGATCACTGAAGATTTAGCTAAAGCCATCGTGGACGCTGGCATCGAAACAGTATCCATTCGCTCTGTCTTCACATGTAACACCAAACATGGTGTATGTAAACATTGTTATGGCCGCAACTTAGCCACTGGTTCTGAAGTTGAAGTTGGGGAAGCAGTCGGTACCATCGCTGCCCAATCAATCGGTGAACCTGGTACTCAGTTGACCATGCGTACCTTCCATACCGGCGGGGTTGCCGGAGACGATATCACGCAAGGTCTCCCTCGTGTCCAAGAAATCTTTGAAGCCCGTAATCCGAAAGGACAAGCGGTCATTACCGAAGTTACCGGAGAAGTCATCGATATCTCAGAAGACCCTTCAACTCGGACCAAAGAAGTGACCATCAAAGGGGAAACCGATACGCGTACGTATACCGTTCCTTATACTGCCCGGATGAAAGTAGCAGAAGGCGACTTTATCCATCGTGGTGCGCCATTGACGGAAGGATCGATCGATCCAAAACAACTGTTACAAGTTCGCGATGTCTTGTCGGTTGAAAACTACCTATTACGGGAAGTTCAACGCGTTTACCGTATGCAAGGGGTAGAAATCGGCGACAAACATATCGAAGTAATGGTTCGTCAAATGCTGCGTAAAGTCCGCGTCATGGATCCAGGTGATTCAGGCATCTTGCCAGGAACATTGTTGGATATCGCCGACTTTAAAGACCGCAACTACGACACATTGGTAGCCGGCGGCGTTCCTGCAACTAGCCGTCCAGTCCTATTAGGGATCACGAAAGCATCCTTGGAAACCAACAGCTTCTTGTCTGCTGCGTCCTTCCAAGAAACCACTCGTGTGTTGACCGATGCAGCGATCCGCGGCAAGAAAGATCCACTTCTTGGATTGAAAGAAAATGTTATCATCGGTAAGATCATCCCAGCTGGTACTGGTATGCCTCGTTACCGTGAAATGGAACCAAAAGAAGTAACAGTTGCCAGCGAAAATGTCTACAGCATCTCAGACATCGAAGCACAAATGGCTGCTGAAGACGCATTGAACAGCCAAAACTAATCAATGCCCAGCACCTGATTGACTCAGTGTGACGGAAAAGCTTGTCATTCTTCGGAATGGCAAGCTTTTTTTGTTTAGCAAAAGGAAATATCACGAAAAAGAATGCGTCCTTCTTTCATCCTAGAAAAAGGGCATTTGGGACGATTAATGAAAGCGTTCTTTTTGAAATGTCCAAATCAGTGGACATCGATTAAGAAATACTCGAGCCAAAGAGGACTATAGTAAAGATACGGAGGGAGACAGTATGAAGCTGAGCAAGAGAGAAACACGTTTGATTGAGCAGTTTATGATACAGGGGATGAATTTGACCGCTAATGAACTAGCCACAGCTGCTAAGGTTTCAACAAAAACCATTTATCGGACGATCAAACGGATCAATGAGGCTGCTGGTTCAGAAATCATTCGGTCTGAAATCGGCAAAGGATTTTGTTTGGACTATGAAGCGTATCTCAAAGGCACGATTGAAAATCAAGAAACGGATCAAAATGATGAGCCGCTTGAGCGGCGTCATGCGATTGCACTGCATTTATTGTTTAAATCACCGAAGCGTTTAATGATCAAAGAGCTGTTCGCCCCTTACTATTTGAGTGAAGCAGTGATAAGTAGTGATATCAATCGTCTTTCGGAATATTTTCAGTACTTTGAACTCCAGTTGATCCGATCCGATAAGAGAATTTCAGTGATTGGTACCGAAAAAAATATCCGTCGCTGTGTCAATGATCTCTTTACGAAGACCCATGTGTGGAATGAAGAAATGGTTACGCAAAAATATCCCATCAATGCCTTTGATATCAACTTTATTACCTCAATTCTTGAATTTATTGAGCGAAAACTCGCGAACAGTATTGCGTATCCTTACAATATGAATATTTTCTCGCATCTGTATATTCTGATTTTACGAATGAGAGAAGGAGAAATTGACCGCGAAGAATTTATTGAGGGCTTAGATGAGGAAGAACAGCATTTGATTGAACAGCACCAAGAGTTTTATCAAATTGCCCAACAAGTGATTGAAAAAATCAATGCCTATCTCGTGACGGAGCTGCCAGAAAGTGAGGTATTTTATCTCTACCAGTATTTAGTGTCTTCCAGAGTGGAAAACAAACCCTTGGCAATGACCAATCTGACAAAAGAAGCCAGCGAAATCACGGAGTTTTTTACTAAGCAGATGGAAAAAGCACTGGGTATTCAATTGAACCAGCAAACAGACAAGACCGATCTACTTTGCCATATTCAGCCGATGCTCTATCGGCTAAAGAATAAAATTATCGTGAAAAATGGCCTGTTAAGTGACATCCAACTGGAGTACCCAAGGATTTTTGAGCAAGTGGCACAAGTCAGCAAGGAAGTGGAGCAAACCTATGGAACGAATCCCATATCGGAAGACGAGATTGGTTTCTTGGTGCTGTATTTTGTGAAATTTAAAGTCATTCGTCGGCGCAGACAGCGAGTCTTAATCATGTGCAGCAGCGGCGTAGGGACTTCTGAGCTGCTGAAAGTCAAAGTCCAACGGGCATTTCCTGAACTGGATATCGTGGATGTGCTTTCCGCTCGTATGTACCGAAAGCATGCGCAAGACTACCAGAATATCGATTTGATCTTAACCACCATTAATTTGCCAGTAGAAACGCAGGTGCCGACGATTTTAGTCAATTCGGTATTTACCAAACAGGATGAAAAGCGAGTCAAACAACTATTAGGAGAGATGTAAAGATGAAAAACGAAAGCCAAACGATCCAAACGTTCAGCATCGCAGATGTAATCAATCCCAATCTTATCAAGATGGAAATGGAAGCGAATTCAAAAGAAGAAGCGATCACTGAACTGTCTGAACTTTTATATGAAAACCAAATAATTACCGATTTAGCAGGGTTCACCCAAGATGTCTTTGCCCGAGAAACGGAAGGAATGACCGGTATCGGACATGGCTTAGCAATCCCACATGGAAAGTCAGACAGTGTGAAAAAGACTTCCTTAGTGATCGGAAAAACCAAGCGTCCGCTTGAATGGGAGTCCATCGATGAAGCGCCCGTTCAAGTAATCATCTTGTTTGCAGTCAAAAATACCGATGCCAATACGATGCATATCAAGCTGCTGCAAAAAGTAGCGATGCTACTAGCGGATGAATCGTTTATTGATCGTCTCGTTGCGTCAGGGACAAAGGATCAAATGATGGCCTTGCTTGCTAAAGATCCAATGGCAGAAAACTAAGAAAGGGGGAGAAGAGATGAAAATCGTTGGTGTAGCTGCTTGTACTTCAGGCATCGCTCATACGTATATCGCTAAGCAAAAAATCGAAACAGCTGCGAAAGAACTTGGTCATGAAGTCCATATCGAAACCCAAGGAACCATCGGGACAGAAAGTGAATTGACGGAAGCAGCTATTCAAGCAGCCGATGTTGTCATTATTGCGGCAGATATCAAAATCGGCGGCAGAGACCGTTTTGAAGGCAAGCGAATAGTAGAAATTCCCACTAGTATGGTGATCAAAGCGCCTAAGCGTTTGCTTGAAACAATTGAAGAAAAATTAAATCAGGGATGAATCAACGAATGTTTTAACGACTTAAATTCAAAGGGGGATGAAACAAATGATGAAACAGCTGCAGTTGAAAAAACATGCCTTAACCGCCATCTCGTATATGCTACCTGTCGTTGTAACAGCTGGGCTTTTAATCGCTATCGGCAATCTTGCCAACGGCACGGTCATTGAAAATTACGATGCTGCCTATACGATCCCGGATGCACTGGTCTCGCTGGGGGTTTTAGGGATGGGACTGCTGGCGCCAGTGATCGCTGCCGCGATCGCCTATTCCATTGCCGATCGTCCAGGAATCGCTCCTGGTCTTTTTATGGGACTGATTGCCAATGCGATTGGTGCAGGCTTTTTAGGGGGAATGTTAGGAGGCTATCTCGCAGGTTATCTGGTCTTATTCTTAGTAAAAAACCTTAAAGTACCACGTTGGGCACAAGGTCTGATGCCAATGATGATCGTACCGGTCTTGTCGACACTGATCGTTGGTGCTTTGATGTTCTTCGTCATCGGTGTACCGATCGTGTGGGCTACTGAGGCGTTGACTACCTTCTTAACGAATCTGCAAGGCTCGGGAAATTTCTTATTTGGCGCGATTGTCGGTGGTATGGCTGCCTTTGATTTTGGCGGCCCCGTCAACAAAGTCGCCTCGCTATTTGCTGATGGGCTATTACTGGAAGGCATTCAAGAACCCGAAGCCGTGAAAATTTTAGCCTCAATGGTGCCGCCATTTGGTGTTACGATCTCTTGGGTTCTCTCTCGTCTCTTACGCCGACCCAAATATTCTACGGAAGAAGAAGACAACATCAAGATCGCTTTTCCAATGGGTCTTTGTATGATCACAGAAGGGGTGATCCCGATCGCTGCCGTTGATCCGTTTCGCGTCATTTTTTCTTGTACGGTCGGAGCAGCCGTCGGCGGTGGTCTAAGTATGATTTGGGGTGTCGGTTCACCAGTACCATCCGGTGGGGTCTTCATCATTCCTGCCATGACGGATCCACTGAAATTTACCATTGCGCTACTGATTGGTTCTGCCATTACCGGTGTTTTGCTGTTTGCCTTGAAAAAGGCACCCGTTGAAACGCCGATCGTGGAAGAGGAAGAAGACGTTGACTTTTCGTCGATTGAAATTTCTTAAGAGAAGGAGCGAAGAAAATGTATGTATCAATGAAAGAGATGCTGCAAAAAGCCAATCGAGAAAACTATGCGGTTATGGCGATCAATTGTTTTAACTTGGAAACCGCTAAAGCTGTAATCGATGCCGCGGCAGAATCACATGCACCCATTATAGTCGACTTGCTCCAAGACCATTTAAAGGCCCATCTGGATTATCGCTACTTAACCCAGCCGATCGTTCGAATGGCGGAAAATGTCAATGTGGAGGTTGCCATCAATCTGGATCATGGACAGGATATCGCCTTCGTCAAACAATGTCTCCACGAAGGGTTCTCAAGCGTTATGATGGATGCCTCTATGCATCCTTTAGAAAAAAACATCGCCATCACCAAAGAGATCGTGCAATTTGCGCAAGCCTATAATGCCAGTGTCGAAGCAGAAGTTGGGGACATGGGAGCAGTGGCTGGGAATCAGTATACCAGCGATGGGATGTATACCGATCCAGAGGAAGCCATCCATTTTATTCGAGCAACCGGGGTCGACTGTCTCGCTCTTTCTTACGGCTCCAGTCATGGGGATTATCCAGAAGGGTACCGCCCGGCATTTCGCTTTGATATCGTTCAAACCATCAAAGAAGCCACTGACCTGCCGCTGGTTTTACATGGTGGCTCGGGAGCCGGCAGAGAAAATATCTTGCGTTCCGTGGCACTAGGAATCAATAAAATCAATGTAGGGGCTGATTTTATGAAAGCCCAAAGAAATGCCCTACACCAACAGCTGGATGCTTGTCCCGAGAGCGATTATCCGACCCTGATCCACCAAACCATCGAAGCAGGAAAAGCAGTCGTTAAAGAGTATATCGAATTATCTGGATCAAAAAACAAATCACTTTAAAAAAGAATGGAGCACACTTATATGTTGATCAATATGAAACAATTACTGACCGTTGCCAAAGAAAATCAATTTGCTGTTGGTGCCTTTAATGTCGCAGACAGTAACTTCTTACGCGTCGTTATCGAAGCAGCGGAAGAAAACGATGCACCAGCCATCATTGCGGTCCACCCAACAGAATTGGCCTTTACAAAGGATGAATTTTTCCACTATGCGGTTTCCAGAGCGAAAAACAGTTCTGTGCCAATCGTGATCCATATGGATCATGGCGACAGTCTGGCGAGTATTATGCGGGCGATCCATTGCGGGTTCAGCTCAGTGATGATCGATGGGTCGTTGCTGCCTTTTGAAGAAAATATTGCTCTGACAAAACAGATTACCGAGATTTGCCATCCGATTGGGGTATCTGTCGAAGGCGAGCTGGGAACGATCGGCAATACGGGAACCTCCGTGGAAGGGGGCGTCTCCGAAGTGATTTATACTCGTCCAGAAGATGCACAAGAATTCATTGAGAAGACAGGCATTGATACACTAGCAGTTGCGATTGGAACTGCCCATGGTATTTATCCGAAAGATATCAAACCGGAATTAAAAATGGATGTCTTGCAAGAAATCAAAGATCGTGTCGATATCCCATTAGTGTTGCATGGTGGATCGGCCAATCCCGATGAAGAAATCGCTCAGGCCGTGGCAATCGGTATCCAAAAAGTAAATATCTCCTCTGACTATAAATACGCCTTTTATAAAAAATGCCGCCAAATCTTAGCAGAAACGGAATTGTGGGATCCAAATGCCATTTACCCAGAATGTATTGAGGCAGCCAAAGCAGTGGTTACGCAAAAAATGACCCTCTTCAATGCAATTGGGAAAGCAGCTCTGTATCGCCAGCAAAACGTCCAGCCATGGCGTAGTGAGCAAAATTAAACAGTAAATAAACAACAAAAAAACCCTCAAAAATCGCTAAATTGCGGCTTTTCGAGGTTTTTTTATTGCGCATTCTTTTCTTGCAGCATCCGAATCCCCTTTTCCTGAATCTGCCGAGCGATAAACGCCAAGTCATTCGAAGTCAGGTTGATGTCTGCATAATGAAACAAATTTTTTCTGCAGGAGGGGGTCAGATTGCCGATGATCAAATCATAAGTCTCGTCCAGTTTGGTCAGAGAAAACGAGTCCAGAGGATTTAAAATCGTGATTGTTAGCTGATAAGGAATAAACTGTTGGATTTTCGTCTGGATAAATTCCGTATGGTAACTATTTGTATCATAAAACAAAGCTAAGCGAAAGTCAGCGTGGGTATCGATGATTTCTTTGGCGAAATTTGGAAAAGAGGTATGGAAAATATAAATTAGGTAATTGATCGTACTTGGTCGAATGATTGGCAAATTCGAATGGGTCAAAACCTGAACGATGTCTTGATTGACTGTCTGTTGGACCAAATCACAGTTATTGACAAAACGAGCAAAGCGATCATCCAAGATGCAGTAAGGAACCTGCAAGTTGATTCCAAGAAAATAGGAAAAGACGACGGCATCCAACTTCTCTTCAAAATTGGCTTCATGATAGTTGTATTTTTTAAATATACGCTTGGTCATTTGATAAAACTCTTGTTTGGTCTCGCGAAAGACAGCGGGGTCTTGACCGATATGGGTTGTGATATAGCCGACCATTTTCTCGACGTAAGCACGACTGTAGCCAGTAAATTCGCTTAAATCGATTTTTTCTAAGAAATATTCGATGTGGTTCCCATTGGGATTGGAAGCGTATAAGCGATCGCGCTTCGTGTTGATATAGATTACAAAGGCAATTTTTTTGATGTCGGAAAAATAAAGTTTTAAGGGTGTCGCAGCAGCCATGATACGGGCGATCTTCAAGAAATCCTGCTCTTGGTTAATGTTGGCATCCACAAATTCATACTGGTACTTCTCTAAGAAGAAAATCAGAAAAAATTGGCGAATATTGTTTTCATTTCCTTTTAACTGGATGGGTTTGGTTGCGATGAAGAAATCATACGGTGCCAGAACCAAATTGATCCTCTTGATCAAACGAATGATCGATGACTTGCTTAAATTTAATTCTAGTGCCAGCATGTCATAACTAGTGAAACTTGATGAGAAGAGTAGTTCTAACAATTGAAACGCAGACGAGCGATTTAAAAACTGGCTGTATACGTCTAGTCGAGTAGCGAAAGGATGCAAGTGTAGGCGAACAGCTGAATAATCGTCAAATTGTAAGTCCAGAAACGAAAATTCATTGTCGATTTCCGCGATATAGGTTTTTGTTGCAGACATTGAAATGGAAAATTTCACTGCCAAATCGTGAAGACTCGTCCCCTGATCGTCTAATAAATACTCAATCAGCTGTAGTTTCTTTTGTGTTGTAGATGATAACAATTTCCGTAACATGATTGCCCCTGAGCCCCCTTTTAAGTAAATAGTATCACGTTTTTACATGTATTCAAAAAAATTGCGTGTTGTATTTTTTTTGAATACATCCCACCCCAAAATTTTGGGAAAATAGAAGTGTGGAATAGTAGTAATACGTTTGATACAAGTAGCAAAGACCAAAATTTTTGAATCATGGGGAGGAGGCAAAAAGCAGTTGTTTGTTGGGATATCTTGCTCACTGTTGAACAATGTTATTCGTCGAGCGCTTCCGAAATCAATTGAAAAAATTTCAATAAAAAAGGAATGAATAATTATGAAAAAACAATTTTCTATCTATATATGTTTGCTAGTCTTGCTTGGCTCCATTTTTTGTGAACCAACGATCATACTAGCAGAAGCAATCAACGCAACCGAAAGTACCGAAAGAACGGCTGAAACGCTGGAAAGTACCGAACCTGAGACCGGAACGATCGATACGGAAAAAGCACCTACGGATTCATCGACAGCGGGAGCAGTTCAGTCAGAAATGAGTCAAGCAGAAGAAGAACAAGCAACCGTCCCTAGTGAAAGTCAAGCAACCCAAGCATCTTCGACATTGAATCAAAACAGTATTCAACCGCGAGCACCAGATGCTGAGGCGGAAACGGAAGCTTCGGCTACCGCGGAGAATCTTAGTGCCAACCTAAATGAACGGGGCGTGCAGCTATTTGATAATGTTCGGATCACTGACTTAAACGATCAACCCTTCACTGCCGAAAATCCACCGATGTATAACGGCAACATCAAAATCCATTTTGACTGGTCGTTAGCAGACACGGAAGAAATTCGCGCAGGCGATTATTATACGTATCAATTGCCAGACTATTTTGCCATTCATAATACCGTTAGCGGCGAATTGACTCGTTCTGGCGGACAATCGATCGGAACCTTTACCTTGGATCATGATGGTACATTGACTGTCACGTTTAATGAGGCCGCACAGACATTATCCAATCGTTCGGGAACCATTGATCTGATCACGGAATTAAGTGTGAGTACTGTTACTGAAGAAGTGACGATTCATACTGGGATCTACGATGAAGATGGTCATGAGATCATCATTACATTGCCGATTTATGAAGTCGATATCATTAAGACTGGTAATGTGACTTCCAGCGGTTCAGTGGTCTGGGAAATTATTTTTAACCAAACCAGTCGTGAATTGCACGATGTGGTGATCACCGATAAGATGCCCCAAGGCTTATCTTATAGTACCTCGACGGGCTACTTGTACGATGAAGCTACCAAGGAGTGGGTTCGTACCGATGGCTTATATACCTTTAACAGCGTCAACAACACGTTTACCTTCAATCAAACCGTCGATCAACCGGTCCGCATCGTCATCAATAGTGCGGTCACTGATCCAACGGCTTCTTCTTTCAAAAACACGGCAACAATCAACGGCAGTGATTTTACAGAAAAAACCGCAGAAGCAACGGTGACCTATGATGAACAATCAGAATACAAACGGTTTAAAGGGTATGACAAAGAAACGAAACGTGCGTCATGGGAAATTTCCGTCACATTGGACAAAGACCAAGCCAAAGTTTTGGATCAGACCTATTCAGGAACGGATCCTGAAAAAGCCCTGCACTTTTTTGTGCCAGAGACTTTGGTGATCACAGACAAAGATGGTAACTCGATTCCAGCAGAAGATTGGTCCTTTGATGGGACGTACCAGCTGGACAAAGAGGGGGAAATCGTACGCTTTGGTATCACGTTTGCAAAAGCTGGTTACTACAAGATTCAATACGATACCCAGCTGTATGAATCGGTTTTAGCCGATACCCGTATTTACAACTACGCTTCGGTCCGCGACAATCAAAATACCTCGTTGACGGGCAGTGGGATCGTGACGCCAACCAAAACGATTGGTGTCGTGAAAACAGCTGGCACCAAAGATTATGAGACGAAGACTGTCGCATGGAAGATTGATGCCAATACGAATCAGCAAACAGTTAGCGACCTGATCATCGAAGACCGCTATCAATTGATCTCTGGCGCAAACAGCAGCGCACTGGCCTTGTTGGCGGATACGCTGGTAGTGACGGCGAGCGGCGTGACCGAGCCTTTGGTTCTTGATACCGACTATACGCTGGAGCGGATCAAAGAAACGAAAACACTGACGGACGGCACAACGAAGGAACTTGAGACGGGTTTTCGCATCAAGCTGCAGGGGGCGTACCAAACGACTTCGGCAACGATCACTGTCAACTTCAAAACCAGCTTTGATATCGTGCAACAGGGTACGTTACCGGGCAGCTCTACCGGACGTTTTAGTAATGCAGCGTTTGTCCATTATAAAGACGAAGCCGGCAATACGTTCACGGAAGCTTCTGAAACCAATACATGGATGGACACCAGTTGGTTAAAAAATGCTTTGAAATACGGACTATTTATTGGTGAAGGCGAAGATGTCGCCACCGCGATTAAAACCGTATTTAATCGAGACCTAGGAACCATTTTTGATGAGCAGACCGCTTCGAGCGATCAAGTCTATTGGATGGGGCTATTCAATACGTACAAAGAAAAAATCAATAAAGATGCAACCATCACGGACCAGCTGCAAGAAGGCCAAACCTTGAAGGACTTGGCGCTTTACACGGTCACAGTAACTGGGTATACGACGCAAGTCAGAGCACTGAAAGAACAATTGGTGGAGAACGAGGATTACATCTACACCTATGATCCTGATACGAAGAAAGTTACGATCACCTTGCTGAAAGAAACGTCTGAAACACTGGCGGTCTTCTTGGCAACCGAAGCAGCTGAAGAGGTATTTACCTACAAAAATACCATCACATTGACGGACAATGACACAACCTTGACTGCCGATGGCCAAGTCGACAAGTCCGCGAAAACGGACTGGTTGATGAAAAACGGCAGCCAGAATGCCGAGAACAATCGGTTGCTCGATTGGGAAATCATGATCAACGCTGACAGTCGCAAAATCCACAATGCGGTAGTCACCGATACCATCAACTACAATCAGCACACCTTTTTACGCGATGCCGACGATAACGTGATCGTAGAGGTGTATGAAGCGGTCTTAAACAATGGCACTTGGGAAAAAGGGGAAAAAGTCACCTTCATCAACGAAGACAATCCGAAAATCACCTCGGATGTGGTCGCAGGGACGCAATCGTTAGTGATCGCTTTTGAAGAAATGATTGATAAACCGTACTTTATCGTTTATCAAACACAGCTTGATCCCGGGATTTTGAACAATGAACGGGTGGCCAATAGTGTCAATTTGACGGGTAGTGAGATCGAAATTCACACAGTGACCAAAGAAGTTACCATCAAGTCGACAGACGGTAGCGGAACCTCTTCTGGGACAAACGGCTCCTTGACGATCGTGAAATACGATGCCGATGGCACGAAAGAACGAGGGATCGATGAAGAAGCAGTTTTCCAATTAAGCCGCAAAAATGCGCAAAACACCTATGAAGTCATCTTGTCGAATCTGGTGGTGAAAAACAATCAGATCATGGAAAACGGCAACGCCATTGATCGGATCGACAATCTGCGCTACGGCGATTACATGATCCAAGAAATCACCGCACCAGAAGGATACGAACGAGATGCGACTCAGTACACCTTCACTATTTCTGATGAGCAAGTCAATTATGTTTTTGAACTAGCCAATAAGCGAGAAATCAAAGAAACAACCCTTGCCTTGAATGTTCAGAAGCTGCTTGATGGACGCGAGTTGAAAGACGGCGAATTTACTTTCTACCTGGTGGATGAAGCTGGCTCTGTGATTTTAACGCAAACCAATGACGGTAACGGTCAAGTTACCTTTGACGCCATCACTTACAACGAGCCTGGCGAGTACCACTATACGATTCGGGAAAAAGCCGGCAACGATCCAACCATCACCTATACAGACAAAGAACTAAAGGTAACTGTGACCGTCACTGAAGAAGACAGCCAGTTAATTGCGAAAGCAGTCTATGAAGGCAATCAAGTCTTCGAAAATGATTATACGCCAAAAGCCGGTAGTGTCGTTTTGAATGCTGAGAAAGTACTGATCGGTCGTGATTTGAAAGCAGAAGAATTTGACTTCGAATTAGTCAATGAAGCAGAAACTGTACTTCAAACAAAAGCCAATGATGCCACGGGCAAGATCTACTTTGACGCTATTCCTTACGATAAAGCAGGTGAATACCGCTACACCATCCGTGAGAAAGCAGGAACTGACGGTACCATCACCTACGATGCAAAAGAACTTGCGGTAGTTGTGACCGTCACGGATGAAGACGGGCAGTTGACTGCAGTAGCGGAATATGAAGGCAATCAAGTCTTCGAAAACAGCTATCAACCAAAAGCTGGTAGTGTCGTACTAAGTGCCGAGAAAGTCTTAACTGGTCGTACCTTACAAGCAAATGAATTCGATTTTGAACTCGTGGATGAAGCAGGCAACGTACTTCAGACAAAAGCCAATGATGCCACGGGCAAGATCTACTTTGACGCGCTCCCTTACGAGGAAACAGGTGAGTATCACTACACCATTCGTGAGAAAGCAGGAACTGACGGCACCATCACTTACGATGCAAAAGAACTTGCGGTAGTTGTGACCGTCACCGATGAAGACGGACAGCTCACGGCAGTTACCGAATACGAAGGCAATCAAGTCTTTGAAAATGACTATACGCCAAAAGCTGGCGGTGTGGTCTTGAATGTAGAGAAAGTGTTGACGGGTCGCTCGTTAGAAGCCAACGAGTTTGCCTTTGAACTAGTCGATGAAGCAGGCGATGTAGTACAGACGAAAAGCAATGACGCCACTGGCCAAATCTATTTCGATGAATTGACGTATGACGAAATCGGCGAATACCGCTATACGATTCGGGAAAAAGCTGGTGCAGATAGTACCGTTACCTATGATACGAAAGAAATTGGCGTTGTTGTGAGAGTCACCGATGAAGACGGGCAACTGGTGGCAACAGCAACGTATGAGGGCAATCAAGTCTTTGAAAACGACTATACGCCACAAGCAGGCAGTGTCGTACTAAGTGCCGAGAAAGTCTTGATAGGTCGTACCTTACAAGCAGAAGAATTTGCCTTTGAACTAGTGGATGAAGAAGGGAACGTTCTTCAAACAAAAGCCAACGACGCCACGGGCAAGATCTACTTTGATGCTCTTGCATATGACGAAGCGGGCGAATACCGCTATACTATCCGTGAACAAGCTGGCAACAATAGTACGATCACGTATGATACAAAAGAACTTGCAGTAGTTGTGACTGTGACGGATGAAGGTGGACAGCTCACGGCAGTTGCGGAATACGAAGGCAATCAAGTCTTTGAAAACAGCTATCAACCACAAGCAGGCAGTGTCGTACTAAGTGCCGAGAAAGTCTTAACTGGTCGTACGCTACAAGCAAATGAATTCGATTTTGAACTAGTGGATGAAGAAGGGAACGTTCTTCAAACAAAAGCCAATGATGTCACTGGCAAGATCTACTTTGACGCACTCCCTTATGAGGAAACAGGTGAGTACCACTATACCATCCGTGAGAAAGCAGGAATCGATGGCACGATTACGTACGATAGGAAGAACTGGCGGTAGTTGTCACTGTAACGGATGAAGACGGACAGCTCACGGCAGTTGCGGAATACGAAGGCAATCAAGTCTTTGAAAACAGCTATCAACCACAAGCAGGCAGTGTCGTACTAAGTGCCGAGAAAGTCTTAACTGGTCGTACGCTACAAGCAAATGAATT
Organism: Enterococcus casseliflavus; assembly: GCF_029215545.1. Taxonomy (NCBI): domain Bacteria; kingdom Bacillati; phylum Bacillota; class Bacilli; order Lactobacillales; family Enterococcaceae; genus Enterococcus; species Enterococcus casseliflavus. The sequence continues at coordinate 114,670 of NZ_CP119393.1, forward strand.
CGATTTTGAACTAGTCAATGAAGACGGAACTGTTCTTCAAACAAAAGCCAACGACGCCACTGGCAAGATCTACTTCGATGCTCTTGCATATGACAAAGCAGGTGAGTATCACTACACCATTCGTGAGAAAACAGGAACTGACGGTACCATCACTTACGATACAAAAGAGCTGGCGGTAGTTGTGACCGTGACGGATGAAGCTGGACAGCTCACGGCAGTTGCCGAATACGAAGGCGATCAAGTCTTCGAAAACAGCTACCAACCACAAGCAGGCAGTGTCGTACTAAGTGCGAAGAAAGTCTTGACGGGTAGAAACTTGCAAGCCAACGAATTCGCATTTGAATTAGTGGATGAAGCTGGAAAGGTTCTGCAAACCCAACGCAATGACGCAAATGGAACGATTACCTTTGATGCATTGACGTATGACGATGCTGGGGAACATCGTTACACGATTCGTGAAAAAGCTGGCAACGACGCCACGATCATCTATGATGAAACCACCTATCAAGTAACGGTCACCGTCAAAGATCAAGCAGGAAAATTAGTAGCTGAAGCGGAGCAAACGGCAGACATGGTATTCAACAATCGTGTCAAAAAAGGCAAAACAACGAAGCCGGGAACTGACAACTTACCGAAAACCAATGACACCACGACCGCTGGTTGGGTCGTCTTGGGACTGTTGTTAGTAGTGATCGCAGTAGGCATCTACCTTGATCGCAAAAAACGGGCGCCGTTATCATAGGCAGGAGAAGCAACAGAGCAGAAAGAGAAAGCGGGATGAGACCAACTTGTCCCGCTTTTTCCTGTCCTGTTTTTCTTCACTTCAAAGAAAAAAAGCGTCAAAAGTATGAAACACTAGAAAGCGAACAATCAGCAAACCAAGACTCAAGAAGGGAACGAAGGGCAACTGCGCCAATCGTTTCTTCCAGATGCTTTGATAGCTAAAAAAAGCGAGGAGACCAAGACTGCTGGCTACTAGTAAGAGGGCCAAAAGGGTCGTTGGCGCTAGCCAAATGCTCCAACCTGCCAGCACTAAGAGATCGCCGCCGCCCATTTTTTCCTGCCAGACAAAAAAGACCAGTGGAACCAGCAAGCCTAAAGACAGCCATTGAAAAGAAGCGCCGCTTCTAAACTGTGCCAGCGCTAGCAGTAGGTGGGCGGGGTACAGCAGTTGCGGGTAGACGCTATAGTCTATCAAGTCGGTCAAGCTGAGTAAAAAGGCACTGGTCAGCCAAACAAAGGTCAGGAAGCTTTCTGAAGCATGAAAGGCAACCCCGCAAAGTCCGCCATAGCATATGCAAGCGAAGATCCAATAAAGTGGGGGTGAAAGCCATCTTGTAGGAAGGAGAAAAAACCAATGGTTATCCGAAACTTTGTTCACTTTCTGGTAATGAGAACGAGAATCACTTTTTGGCAGATTCCAAAACAGGGTTTGTAAGAGCAAAAGCCAAAAGAAGCCGAGTAAAGCGCCTAAAAAAAACACGAAAATCGTCATTTTTCGTACCCCCTCATAAAGAAATACGTAAGAGAGTGAGAAATTTTCTCAAATAGATGATTTTGTTGTACTTTTTAATTGTTTCGTATTATCCTTAAAATAGATAATTTAGAGGAGGAATCGTTATGAAATTTGAACAAACAAAAGAAGTATTAAACCAACTTGTTGCTGATTTAAGCCAAATGGCTATGGTCGTTCACCAAACACACTGGTACATGCGTGGACCTGGCTTTTTGACATTGCATCCAATGATGGACGAATTCATGGATGATCTAAATGAGCAATTGGATGAAGTTTCTGAACGCTTGATTACATTAGACGGTTCACCATATTCAACTTTGCGTGAAATGGCAGAACACACTCAAATCCCTGATGAAGTCGGCAACTGGGACCGCACGATTCCAGAACGCTTAGCTACATTGGTGGAAGGCTACCGTTACTTAGCGGACTTATACCAAAAAGGGATCGAAGTATCTGGTGAAGAAGGCGACGATCCAACCCAAGATATCTTCATCGGCTTCAAAACAGCCATCGAAAAACGTATTTGGATGATCCAAGCGCACTTAGGCGAAGCGCCATTGATCGATCCAGCGAAATCTCGCGTACGTCATTAATCAACAAAAAACCAGCGAAGAGCATTCTTCGCTGGTTTTTTTACTGGCCTGCCAATAATGCTTTAGCGGCTTCAATTTGCTGTGCCACTTGATCAAAACCGGTGCCGCCATAAGAATGACGATTTTTGACGGCGGTGTAGGAATCAAGTTTTTCAAAAATATCGCTGTCGATGGCAGGATGGATCGCTTGGTAGTCTTCCAAGGAAACATCTTGCAGATAGATGCCTTTGCTCAAACACTCACTGACGAGCTTGCCGACGATCTCATGGGCTTGTCTGAAAGGCACGCCTTTGCCAGCTAAGTAATCCGCTAATTCTGTTGCGTTGGAAAAATCCTTTTCAGTGGATTCTTGCATTCGTGCTTGATTGACCTTCATCGTTGCGATCATGCCCGTCATGATCTGCAAGCTTTTCGTGATGGTTTCGGCGCTGTCAAACATGCCTTCTTTGTCTTCTTGGAAATCTTTGTTGTACGCCAGCGGCAAGCCCTTCATGACCGTCAAAAGACCAAAGAGGTTCCCATAGACACGTCCTGTTTTTCCACGGATCAGCTCCGCCATGTCAGGGTTTTTCTTTTGAGGCATGATGGAACTGCCAGTGGAGAAGGTATCGGTCAGTTCCACGAATTGGTACTCGTGGCTGCACCAAAGAATCAGCTCTTCACAAAAACGAGACAGATGCATCATCAATAAAGAGGCGTTGCTTAAAAATTCCAAGATAAAATCACGATCGCTGACCGCATCTAGGCTGTTGCTGTAAATATTGCTGAACCCTAACTCTTGAGCAGTGAAAGCACGATCGATAGGGAAGGTAGTTCCTGCCAAAGCAGCACTGCCTAAAGGCATCACATCGATGCGGCTCAAACTCTCACTGAAACGCTCTTGGTCACGCGTCAGCATACTGTAATAGGCTAAGAGGTGATGGGCAAAAGAAATCGGCTGTGCATGCTGCAGATGGGTATAACCGGGCATGATGGTATAGATGTTGGCTTCGGCTTGTAAAACCAGCGCTTCTCGCAACTCAGCAATCAAAGTGATCACGTCTTGCACGACTTCTTTCAAATACAAATGCATATCGGTTGCCACTTGGTCATTACGACTACGGGCAGTATGCAATTTGCCTGCCACTGGTCCAATCAATTCATGCAAGAATGTCTCGATGTTTAAATGGATGTCCTCATTTTCAATCGTGAAGGTCAATTCGCCAGCGGCTAATTGCTGTTGAATCGTGGTCAAGCCGTCAATGATCGCTTCGCCATCGGGTTGACTGATGATGCCCGTATGGACCAGCATTTTGACATGTGCCAAACTGCCAAGAATGTCTTGCTTTGCTAACTTTTGATCAAACGTGATGGAAGCCCCAAAAGCATCGATCCATGCTTCATTTTTTCCATCGAAACGTCCGCCCCATAATTTTGCCATATTCTCACCTCAAAAAAAGATTACGGCTGAAGCGGCAGCTTCAGCCGTGCATACTTAAATCAATGTTTCTGTTAGTTGCTGTTGTGCTTGGATCTCAGCGTGCACTTTGCTTGGCAGTCCCCATAATTTGATGAAGCCGATAGCCGCATGCTGATCAAAGGTATCTGCAGAAGTATACGTTGCTAAGTTTTCATCGTACAGGCTGTTTTCAGATTTCCGTCCTTCACAAATGACGTTGCCTTTGAATAATTTCAAACGCACGATTCCGTTGACGTAGACTTGTGTGCTTTTCAGGAAGGTAATCAAGGCTTCCGTCAATGGATTGAACCAAAGACCATCATAGATGACTTGGGCTAATTGCTGCTCGATGATTGGTTTGAAATGCGCCAATTCCCGAACAAAGACCAAATCTTCCAATTCTTTATGAGCCGTCATCAAAGCGATCGCTCCTGGACATTCATAAACTTCCCGTGATTTGATTCCCACCAGACGATTTTCGATATGGTCGATCCGACCAACGCCATGCTCGCCAGCCACCCGGTTCAGTTTCATGATCAATTCTGCTAGATTCATCGTTTCGCCATCAATGGCCGTCGGTACCCCTTGATCAAAGGTGATCTCAACGATCGTTGGTACGTCAGGAGTATCTTCTAATTCTTGCGTGATAGCGTAGGCCCCTTTTGGCGGCGTTGCCCAAGGATCTTCTAAGACGCCACACTCACAGGCACGTCCCCACAAGTTTTGATCGATGGAATACGGATTGTCCAAATCAGCGGGAATCGGCACTCCTTTTTCAGCCGCATAGGCAATCTCTTCTTCTCGGGACCATTTCCATTCCCGAACCGGCGCGATGACTTTCAAGTGAGGCGCTAAAGCGGCGATCGCTACTTCAAACCGAACTTGGTCGTTGCCTTTACCAGTACAGCCGTGGGCGACGGTCGTTGCGCCAGTCGCTAATGCCAACTCCACCAATTTCTTGGCGATCAATGGACGAGACAAAGCGGAAACAAGAGGATAAGAATTTTCATAAAAAGTATTGCCTTGTAAAGCGATCAAAGCAAAATCTTGGGCGAATTCTTCGCGGGCATCGATGGCATAAGATTCAATCGCGCCAACTGCCAAAGCTTTGTCTTTAATGGATTGGGTGTCGCGACCTTCACCGATATCTAGGCAGCAAGCCACCACATCATATCCTTGGTCCGTTAACCATTTAATTGAAACGGAGGTATCTAATCCTCCAGAATAGGCCAATATTACTTTTTCTTTCATACTTATTAACTCCTTTTCCGCGTGTTTTCAAGTGATTGAAGCTATCTTATCAGAATAAAAATAATAAATCAAGGGTAAAATTAAATATTTATACATAAAAGTGGCGATTATCAGGTTTTTATACTATTATCGGTGGTTAAGGAAAAGAAGTGGATGCTCACTTTGTTAATGAAATTTTATACATAATATTCATTATGGTATTCAGTTTTAGAAACCTGCAACAACAAGTTTCGCTTTTCAGAGAAAATGGCAGAAAACGAATGGAGAAAATTTTCAAAAAGAGGCGGAATTACGTTGACATTAGGCTTTATAGAAGGTATTATGTTATATGGTATTGTTTGCCCCACAAGAGCCCCGGAAACTCAAGTGTATGTCAAACATTCGTGAAATTGAATTGGAGGAAAAAATTGTGCGTACAACATATATGGCCAAACCAGGCGAAGTAGAACGTAAATGGTACGTAGTAGATGCAACAGATGTTCCTATGGGTCGTCTTTCAGCAGTAGTAGCATCTGTCTTACGTGGTAAAAATAAACCAACATTCACACCTCATGTGGATACAGGCGATTTCGTAATCGTCATTAATGCAGAAAAAATCAAATTAACAGGTAACAAAGCAAGCGATAAAATTTATTACCGTCACTCAAACTTCCCAGGAGGATTGAAATCAGTCTCTGCTGGAGAATTACGTGCTAAAAATTCTCGTCGTTTGATCGAAACTTCTGTAAAAGGCATGCTTCCTAAAAACACTTTAGGCCGTAAACAAGGAATGAAACTTCATGTTTATGCTGGCGCTGAACACCCACATGCTGCACAACAACCAGAAGTATTGGACATCACAAACTTAATCTAATAGGAGGGAATTTCATTGGCACAAGCTCAATATATCGGCACTGGCCGTCGTAAAAATGCAGTAGCCCGCGTACGTTTAGTACCAGGTACTGGTAAAATTACTGTTAACAAAAAAGATGTTGAAGAATACATCCCACACGCAGACTTGCGTGAAGTAATCAACCAACCATTCGGCGTTACAGAAACTAAAGGTTCATACGATGTTTTTGTAAACGTAAATGGTGGTGGATACGCTGGACAATCAGGTGCAATCCGTCACGGTATCGCACGCGCATTGTTACAAGTTGATCCTGATTTCCGTTTAGCTCTTAAACGTGCTGGCTTACTTACTCGTGACGCACGTATGGTTGAACGTAAAAAACCAGGTCTTAAGAAAGCTCGTAAAGCTTCACAGTTTTCAAAACGTTAATCTTTTTATCGAAGATTTCAAAACACTCTCCTTTTGGAGGGTGTTTTTTTGTTCTGGTAATGAGAAAGGTAATAACAATATTATAAACCAGTGTAAGCAATGAATTTTTTTAACGCATTTCGTTGAGCTTTTTCAGTAACATGAGAATAAGTGTTAAGGGCAGTTTCAGCATTTTTATGACCCAATCGATCTTGTGTTTCTTGGATGATATTGATCAAAATTATCGTTTTCTCCAAAAAATAAATACAAAATGGAGGAGGGGAAAGATGTTTAAAGTTTACTTCCCGTTTCAGTGGCTCGTTAAAGGAATTCTTTTAGTGCTACTAGGATTGATTATTTTTGAAAGTTATCTAACAATTAAAGCCAGATATTTTCCAGAAGAAAAGCCAATAAAAATTGTAACAAATGATTTAAAAATAGGTGAAACTTATCAGGCAGATGCGGTTGAACTAACATTTAAAAATATTGAATTGACCGAAAAAAGAAATGAATTTGCACAACATGATCGTGTATTACAAGTGACTTATACATTAAAAAATGATACAGAAAATCCGATACGTCCATAACAATGGTCGATTGAAAATAAGAATGGTGAAGAACTTTAAGAGTATGCTATGATATTGGATAATCCAGAATATATTGAAAGTGACAAAGCAGAAACAATAAATTACTATTATGAATTACCGAATGATACACAGGAATATCAAATCGTAGTACGTAGAGCGAATGGTTATTTTGTTGGATTACCCTTTACTTTGTAAGTCTTATTTTGTTAGTGGCTTTTAAGTTAATATTATTTTTGTGATTTTTGAAAATGAAAGTGAGGAAATTGGAGGAATGGCTGAAGAAAATAAAGTTGATCCGCTTGAAACACTAGTGATAAATAAGAAAGAATTTGAGCAACTTTTTCTTGATTTTTTTGTTCAATATGACATGATTTATGATTTTAGTTCGTCACTAGATTTATTTGAATTAGAAGCAGAAATAATAAAAAATAGCCAAGAGGAAGATGGTAACATCATCATTTCAGTAGAAAAGTTCCTTGAATTGTTTTCGGAAATATTTGAAATAGATACAGATTATTATCAACCACAAGAAGTTTTTCGAGAGTTTAGAAATAAGATTATTCGTTCAAGTAATATAGCAAATTGAATCAATAAAAGAAGCGTTGAAGAAAAATTCTTTCTTTTAACGCTTCTTTTTAGAAGATTTTACAGATGTCTTATGGAGATTTGCTTCAATAACTACTTGTAGTCATTTCGTTTAAAATTATTATGTTACACCCTTATGTGTCGCGAAGAAATACTGGTATAATAATGAATGAGATATGTAACGTTAGGGTATACTCTTGTATTACAACTTTATTTATCTAGGAGATTTTGAATTTGAATAGTACTAGAAAAAGCATATTAGAAATGGATAATCAAGAAGCAAAACAATTTTTATTAAAGTCAGCAAGCTTTTTTAAGACGTCTTTGCCTAATTATATCAATTTATCAGTAGTTATAGGAAAAGCGGTGGATTTATTAAAAGACAAGCCATTTTCTGAACTAGTTAAACATAAGAGGTCGCTATCTGAAGCAGTTGACGTTAATCATCGAATATTAGCTAACAAAGATGGAAATTACGCTTGGAGACCTCTTCAAATATTACATCCAATAGTATATGTAGACTTGGTAAACGTCATTACACAGCAAAATAATTGGAGGCACATCAAAAATAAGTTTGAAGAATTCCAAGCTGATAAGCGAATTGAATGTATATCGCTTCCTGTGGAATCGATTTCTTCGAAGAGTGATACTGCGGAAACTATTTTAAATTGGTGGGAAAATCTTGAACAGGCACAAATCGGTTATGCATTGGAATATGAGTACTGTATTCATTCAGATATTACCGATTGCTATAGTTCAATGTACACACATACCATTCCATGGGCGTTACATTCAAAAGAATGGGCTAAAACACATAGAAAAAATTCCCAAGGTATTGGAAATTTAATAGATTCTAAAATACAATATTTGCAAAACGGTCAAACGAATGGTATACCCCAAGGAAATGTATTAATGGATTTTATAGCTGAAATAGTACTCGGATATGCTGATAAAATGTTGTTAAACAAGATAGAAGAGGCGGGGATTGAAGAATTTAAAATACTTCGTTACAGAGATGATTACAGAATTTTCTCGGTTCGAAAAGACCAGGCCGAAGTGATTATCAGATTATTATCTGAAGTATTATCGGATTTAAATTTGAAGCTAAATTCAAACAAAACATTTTTATCGGATAATATAATCTTAGATGCAATTAAGTCAGATAAGATTTACTGGGATCTTAAGCATGCAAGTTTTATAGAAAAAAATAATAATAAGTGGAAGTTTAAGCTTAGTCTTCAAAAGCATTTGTTACAAGTAAAGCTTTTAGGAGATAAATATCCAAATTGTGGGAGCTTAAGTAAAGCGCTAAGTGAGGTTTACACACATAGAGTTTCTACTTTAAATAAAAGACCAGATGATATCTACCAATTGATTAGCATTCTTGTTAATATAATGCAAAAGAATCCTAGAACTTTGGAAGCTTGTATTGTGATTTTAGGTAAGCTTTTTGAGTTTATTGCTGTAGAAGAAATCAACTTATACTTGGATAAAATCTTAAGAAAATTCGTTAATACTCCTAATACTGATATAGTTGAAATTTGGTTACAAAGGCTTTCTTTAATTCATTCACGAGAGAAACCTTACAGTGCAAAATTATGTAAGAAAGTTTCTGATCCTAAAGGATTCACATTGTGGAATTCTGATTGGTTGAATGATGGATTTGATGAAAGTGAAATAATTAATGAAGCTTGCATTTCGAATTTAAGCTTGACTACGCCAGCTAAAGAGTTAGAGCTATTTATTTCGCAATATGAAGAATAATATAATATTCACTATGCTAATTTTTTAAAATCGATTAGTTATAGAAGCGTAGTACTTTGTTGAAATGAATTAAAATTTCAGTGATATAAAAAACATTTCGTGATTAATGGGTGACATAAAGCTGAATTATAATTTATAACTATGGGGGGGATACAATTGACTGAACTTAATGAAGGATATAACATAGAATACAAGGAATCAGTTCCCAAGAAGCCTAATCATCTAAAGGCAGAGATCGTATCTTTTTTAAATAGCGATACAGGCGGAACGATTTATTTAGGTGCTAGTGATGATGGAATACCAGTTGAACTTCCTAATAAGAGTAAGCAATATAAAGAATGGGAAGAACTATTAAGTAATTGGGTAGCCAGTGCATTTAGGCCAGAAGTTACGGGTTTAATTCTGGTTGATCCTAATTGTACACCTTTTAAAATTTCTGTAAGTGCGGGCTCCAATAAACCCTATTATTATACTGACGGGGAAGGAATGAACTGGAAAGGCGTATATATACGTAATGGCAGTTCGAAAAGACGTGCTAGTGATTCGGAGATAAGAAGAATGATGAATCGGCATATTGCCAATTCTTTCGATAGCGAAAAAATTGAACGGAATGACTTAACCTTTAATTACGCCGAGCAGGCTTTTACAAAAGAAGGAATAAAATTTGATGTTATTGGGTTGGATTTTAAGAAAAAGGTAGAGGATCAATTCAATAACGCTGCATTAATAGTTAGCGATGAGAATCCATTTATTTCAAAAGTAGCGGTGTATGAAGGACTGGATGTAGTCACTTTTCGAGATAAAAAAATATTTTCAGGCTCTGTGGCAAAACAAATTGATGATGCAATTCAATATATTCATCTAAGTAACAGGGTTCAAATTACTCTAGGACACAATGGTAAGCGAATAGAGAATTATTCTTATCCGATTGATGCAGTCCGTGAAGCAATAATGAATGCCTTCGTTCATCGAGACTATACTATGAGTTCAGATATTAAAATAGAGATTTTTGATGATAGATTAGCGATTTCTTCACCGGGCTCTCTTCCAGATGGATTAACGGTTGAGGACATAAAACAAGGAGCGAATGCTAAACGGAATCCTATTTTGATAAATGCTTTGGATAAAATGAACTATATTGAAAATTACGGTTCTGGAATTCGCCGTATTTATTCTCTGTATAAGGGGTTTATGCGTCAACCAGAATTAATTGCAACACATAATTTATTTACTGTTGTCTTGTATAATATGAATTATAAGCTAAATACTATGGAATTGAATCGTAATATGATTTCGATTGTTCAATATCTTAGTGGTGGGAAACTTGCTAGCCGCCAAGAGATTCAAGATGCACTAGACTTGCAAAAAAGCTACACATCTGAACTATTATCTAGTTTGAAGAAAGCAGGCATAATTGGTTCTGAGGGGCGAGGGCCAGCTACTAGATATTACCTGATAGCCACTGACGCTAGCTAATTTTAATTGATTTTTTTATCTTTACCGGACGATTTACCGGAAGATAGAATATAAATCTTATTATATCAACGTTTTAACCACCGGACGATGTTTCATAAGATTCATAGTTTTAGAACCTTTTACCGGACGATTCACCGGACGCTATGTCTTTAAACCCGGTATATCGCTATTTTGGTCACCGGACGATAGAGGGTTAAGGGTTTAATGAAAAAGTGATTGCTATTCTTCAATCAACCAACTCGCCAAGTTGTGGTAATGATTTGAGGTAATGACAGAATATAATTTTATATAGCTTAGTAAAACTTCATGAATAAGAGAACCTTAATTTTGCGCTGTTTGTAGCAGTGTAAAACATTAAAAAACAAAAATTTGTTTAACCAGGTCTTAAGAAAGCTCGTAAAGCTTCACAGTTTCAAAACGTTAATCGATTCCTTATTGTATCAACGTTTACAAGAGTCTTTTGGTTCAAGTTGGTTCAAATCAACTCGACAAAGAATTTAATAAATTTAAGGCATCAGCATCTTGCTGGTGCTTTTTTCTGGCATTAATTGCAGATAATAATTTTGCGTTGTTTGGATATTGGTGTGACCTAAGCGTTTTGAGACATAGGCGATATCAATATCTTGTGAGAAAAGAAATGAAGCGTAAGTATCCCTTAGACCATGGAAAGTTGTTTTTGGAATATCTAGCTTCTTTAGCAGTTGCGCTAGTCTAGAGGATTGATTAAAGCCGTTAGGATCGAAATAGTAGCCATTCTCTTTAATTGGGATGGTCTGTAAAATCTCATAGACCTCCTTGTTGATAGAAACATCTCGCTTAGAGTTTTTTGTCTTTAATGAAGTATCTTCAGAAGTAGGACTTATAGATCGCCGAACCTCAATGCCATATTTGAAAACGTTCTCAGGCCGGATGCCAAAAAGCTCTCCACGACGTATCCCAATTTCTAAAGCTAGTAGCACAAGTACATTAAATTCATTATCTGTATGATGAATGACATAAGTCCGTAGCTTTTTTAACTCTGTAATAGACAAGGTTCGGTTGCGCTTTTCTAGAACTTTCCCCCGTGTTTTAACTAAACTAGCAAAGTCCGTTCAGCGAGTTTCTGTTGAGACCATTATTTCTCTAAACGAGTTTCTTTCACAGCAACTCTTGTTTATTACGATACTAATCCATTCACAAGTCCATCCATTCAGTATATGGTTTTCAAAGATAAAGAAAAGTACTTATTGGAGCGCATTTCAATCATACGCCCTCGGTATATTTTTATCGACTATAAAGTATCCATCTATTGTTGTTGCTAAGATAGTCTGTTATGATTTAAATAATAATAAATTTGGAGAACTAATTAGGAACTCTCCAAAAACGACTGTACATAATTGGGAACGTGGCATCAATCTACCTAAAGAAGATAAACTGAAAAAAATTGCTCTTCTGGGAAAGATAACAACTAATGAGCTGCTTTATGGTTCGCCAGAAGAATTCATTACAAAAATTGTAGTCGATCATTTTCGTTTACAGTTAAATCCACTGTTTGTTCAGCAGATTATTCTTTTTTTGAAACAGCAGAAAATTGATTTGTATGATGAAATGACAATCATTGAGTTTATTCAAGGGATAATTGATTCAGGTTCATTAGTTGAAGAAAAGAGCAGCCATTTAATTTACAGCCCAGTTATCGGTTATGACAATCTGTATATTGCATCAGAGATGAAAAATGAAGAAATTGGAGCACCGATTTTTTACGTGTATATTGAAAAGGAAGGAAATAGGGTTCACTACTTACCATTTACTTTCTCAGAACATCAAAAGGAACAGCTTCATACTTTACCGGATTTGAGACCTCAACTAGAAATTGATTATTATACCCGTCAATTTCCTTTATTGGATGTAGAGTTGAAGGAATCGATAATTTTTTATTATGGAATCAAAGAACAAGACAATACAGCAAACGTTGCTCGATATGAGTATGATGATCAAAAGAAATCCTATAGCATTAATCAAAGGAATGATGAAATAAATCTCTATGATCCATTTAAGGTTGAGTTAGAAAAGATAGTAGCATATTTCGACAAGGAACATTGACCTCTCTGTTTGTGACGCTATCATTGTTAATGAGACAGTGAAAAGGTTGATGTCTCAGCGTCTAATCGGAAATTTCAAGCATCTACTGCTTATAGCTAGCCCCCTGTTAGAACGGGGCATGCATAGCGGCGCGCCACTATGCAACAGGCAAAATCCACAAGAAGGGTGAATCGCTTGAGGCGACACCCTTCTTGCGGATTGACTAATCCAAGAAATAATTCTGGAATACCTGAATGGTAACTCATATTAGTTGTAATTATAGGATATATTTAACTGGCCATTGATTAGGTACTTGAAAAGCGAACGTACATTCTGTATTATTGAATTAAAAATACATGTGGAGTGTTAAACTATGAATGATTTAGATACAATTAGGTTTTCTATTCCTGCGGATTCTGAGGGTTTTATACTAAGGACTTGTTCTAACTGTGGAGAAATTTTCAAATTGTCTGGAAAAGCAATTCAAGAAGATTTTCAGATTTTGCAATGGTGTCCCTGCTGTGGGTTGCATGGACAATCATTCATCGGTAAAGAAGAAATTGAATTGGCAGAAAATATGGCTGCAAATGCTGCTTACGATATGCTTAATGATTTTTTTAAAGGGATGGAAAAAAAATACAAAAAAAGGCCTGTTGTATTTAAAGCTGGGAAAAAGCTTGAGCCCGAACCTATTGATCCTATCGTTTCAAAAACAGAAAATTTGGAATTAAAAAAATATTATTGTTGTAATGAACAAGCTAGAATTACCCCAAGTTTAAAATTTGAAGGCGGCTATTGTCCGTATTGTGGAGAGATGACAAATGGAGATAACTAAAAAAGAGCTTAGAAAAGTCAGTAGAAGATTTAGAGGTTTGGGATCAAGAGTGATGCACGCTCATTATAATGAAGTAAATTCGATAATAAAAATGTTTGTTGTCTACATTGATAGTACACCCATAATAAAGGAGTTTGTGGGAAGTCTTTATACAGAAATTCCGGATTTTGAATCTAATTTAATTCAAGCTTCCGGTTATGGTCAGGGTACTATGGAAACTGGAGATACACCGGAGGAAGAGGTTAATACCATATATCAGATATTAAAGTATATTTCTGAACGTCCCGAAATGGACGTTGCTATGCTTGGTTGGGGATATACTTCTTCGAAAAAATTTCAAGATATGGTAGAAGAGTTTGGAAATAGAGTTGTTCAACCTTTTATTTCAAATATTGATGATTACCTAATGGATATTTCAACAGATATGGGATTTGATGAGGAGAATATGTTTATGATTACAATTAATGGCGGTAATCCGCAAGTAAATATTTCTAACGACAACAGTAGTTTAATTGCGACACAGAATAATGGTGCTGATTTAGAGTTATTGAGTAAACTTATTGTAGATGTTCGCCAAAATTTGAAAGAATCTGATATTGATGAAGATACTAAAGAAATGCTATTAGCAAATCTTAATATTGTTGAGGCGGAGTCAAAGAAAGCAAATCCCCAAAAATCCATTATGAAAACAGCAATGTCTACTCTATCTACAGTTATTAAGGGCATACCAGAAGCTGTTGTTGCGTTGAAAGGTATTCAAAAAATTATGGATATTTTTACAGGTTTTTTTAACTAATACCTCAAATTGTTTTTAAGGAAAACTATATTTATCTACTATACTATATTACCGAATATCTCAAACTTTAGTATAGAGTGAATTTAATGAGAACGTTGAAATATTAGTGCCCAAGATGAAGGAGGTATAATATGTTTCAAGGTACACGGTTGTACTATAAAGTTCTATATTTCATTACAGCTATGGCTCCTTCCTATTTATTGTTTTTATTGCAATTAGGTAAGGAATTCGGATATATACTTACCTTTTCTATTTTCAAAGGTGAAATAAAAGTAAAAATAATTTTTGCTGTTTTCACGTTATTTATTTTCCTTCTCTTTTGTGCATTTTTACTAAAAAAAATACTTATGAGACAATATTTCCATTCAAGTACTGACCAAGTGTTTGAATCGGATAAAGAGTATTTCGATTCAAGGAATGTAGAAGAAAAAAATAGTGGTATGGTAGCATTTCTTTTGGGAAATGTTTTGCCTGCAGTTTTTATTTTAGGTAAATCACCGCTATCTTCTATTCTTATTTTTATATCATTACAATTAATAATTTATATTCTCGTGATGAAGAGTTCTGATATATTTCCTAATGTTTTATTAGTTATATTAAAGATTGATTTATATAAAACGTCCGATACTAGATATTTTTTCTCGTTTAAATCAAAAAGATACAGGGAATTAAAAGTTTATCAACTCGGTGACGTTAACGCTTCTAAAATTTATATTACAATGTATGATAAGGATGGAGTTGGAAAATGTGTTTCTTGAAAGGGTATATGTATGTACATCTAAACAAACAAAATTGTATAAAATTCACAAGTTGCGGACTGGTGATGAAGAAAAAGAAAAAATTTTTTCGGCCTTTAAAGCAGATTTAACAGTAAAGATGGAAAATGAAAACGATATGGAGTATTATAATCAAAATTCATTAATTCAGGATATTCCATATAAGATCGATTTCTCGGGAATTAATTCAGATAGTTATCTAATAGAATTCAAAGAGGCGATAGAAACTTTGTTAGAAAATAATACGGATGAAGTTATTAAGTTTAAAAAGGCATTAAGAAGCTCTAACACGGGAATAATCGATAGTTTTGAAGAAAATGAAGGCATTAAATTTTTGATCGTTCAAGAAAAAGAGTCTCTGTTTTTTTTAGAAATTTCTAGAAATTCTGTTATTAAGAACAAACCTGTAATGTCGTTGTCTATTACAGAGGACACAACTGTTTTTAATATTCCAAAGGGCATACAAATCCCACCAACTGTAACGGCTAGATTAAATATTGAAACAAAAACATTATTTGTTTACGACGTAAACAGGTTTGAAAAGATGTTGACGTTAAATGAGAATCTTAAGGCAAAATCTAATAGAGTGATTGAAAAATTTAAAGATGGAACTTATAAAATATCACAAGAAGGATACAAGTTTCGGGGGTTAGATAGCTTGGACGTATCCAATCAGCTATTAAGCAGTGCCAGAGCAGTTAGAAGACTGGCTAAGTACTCTCCAAATGAATCACAATATGGAATAAATCAAATAAAGAGCGCGGTCAATAAACTAGATGAGGAATTTAGAGTTTCCTTTAATGATAATGAAAGAGAAATATATGTTACGGATAAAACCGCAAAAACTTTTGTAGGAATTATTCATAATGCGATTGTGCAGAGACTAATTTCTGGTGATGTCGAGATAACTATTTAATCCCAAATAATAGTTACTGAAAGCTGAATATTACATGAAGTAAGGAATACCGGCGAATATTTTTTTACCATACTTTTTACCTTCTCGAACAAGTTTTACTAACAATCATCAAGGTTTTGCTTTTGTATGAAACATTGATTTGAAGCGGTTTGTTTTAAATCAGATGCAACTGGATTTTAAGGGAATACACAATACGGTCTTAAAGAAATAAAAGGAATTTGAAATAATTCCCCAAACTAGTAAAAAAATTGTATTCAACTACCATCTATCGTGGTTCAAATTGGTTCAAATATTGTCTATAGAAATCCTTTTTTATCGATTTTGGTGTAACATGAATACTGCCTAATCCTTGATATGAAAGGATTCCTATAGATTGAGAATCTAAAAAATTACGGTTGTCCGTTTTCAAAACGTTAATCTTTTTACCGAAGATTTCAAAACACTCTCCTTTTGGAGGGTATTTTTTTTGCTCTTTAACATTTTGTATTTATAGAGAAAGGTACAACTGAAAATTTAGTTATAGCTAGTTAGACAGAGTGTTTAACTGGTTTTTATTTCACTTGGAAGATTAAGCCTTGACTGAGGTGAATTTTCGCTCGAAAGTTGTAGAAATTTCGATAGCTGTAGGTTATGTTTTTAAACAGATGTGCAGGACACGCAGGATGGTTAAGTCAGAGACAAAACAGCGATCGGCAGTTTCTTTGCTTGTTGTATTCTTCGCCAGTTCCAAGGTATTTTTAACCTTTAATTCCTTTGAAAGATAGCAGTTTTCATCTACCAAATTTGTCTGAGTATTGAATGTCGACTGACATTCTTTACAGTAAAAGTGCGTACGTACCAAGCGTAATTCTGTTTTGGTTGCTCGATAAGGCAGAAGTTGGACCTTCGTTTTGTGGGAGCCATTTTTGATGGTTTGTCCTTCATTTTTGATGCCACATTTACGGCAATGACTTGGTATATAGCTAAGTTTGGTGCAAAACCCCTCTTCTTCTATAGTCTCTAACCATTCTTCTGTTAAAACTAACAATTTTTTAGTACAATGATCCATGGAGATACCCTTTCTTGGTGTAGTTTTGTTTTAGACGACTAAATTCTACTAGTTAGGCTATCTCTTTTTCTATCTTTTTTTACAAAAAAAGTGTCAGTAGAAAATCCGTAGATTTTCCACCAACACTAAATATTGTAGAACCTTTTTCGTATCAAATGGTAAGTTTTAGTAATTTTTTCATTATTAATCGGTTCTTTTTACAATCAAATAATTTGATTAATACCTCTAGCATCGATGACCATGATCGAAGTTGCTCATGTGTTGTTTATAGCGCATTGATATCTTGTTGAGTAATGGTTTTAATCGGTTGATTCTTCTTTGTCAGTAATTCTTTATTTTCATTTTCCGATGTCATAAGGGTACCTTCTTCTATATTTATAAACTTCATGTCTATACGAACAACAATCTAAAATTATTGTACTATACCATGTTTATATAGACAACACAAGGAGGAAATATAAATGAACGAAAATGAAGGTGATAGAAAAGTGGAAGTGCTAATCAACGATTTATTAGCAGAACGTCAGATGTCTTTAAGAGAACTCGCAAGGTTGTCGGGAATTGAGCCATCAAATTTAAGTAATTTGGCAAATGGAAAAAGACAAAAAATTTATTTAGAACACATTGAAAGGATTGCAGATGCGTTGGAGATTGATGATATCTCGAGGATATTAAAGTTGAGTAGGAATGTCTAATTTTTCTGACTCATAGGGGGAGTAAGTTGTTTGGCTGATATTCAGTAGTTTAGCAAGTTGTTCTTGATTCAAGTCTTTGTCTTCGCGTAAGTCTCGAATTCTATGATACACAAAATCACCCCATATGATAATACTACTACGGTCAAGGAGATTACAGCATAATAACAAATTGTACACACTCGATTACATTATCCATCAAAAAGCATAAGAAAACATCAAAAAACCATAAATCTTTTCTGTTATTAAATCATTTCCCTCAGATTTGGTCTTGCTTTCCAAAACGGGTTTCTATACAATAGAGGGGAATAGAAACCGAATAAAAAAAGGCACCCCGTATCAGAGTTGGCGCTCCAATACGAGGCCTTGAAAAGTCAATCGGACTGACTAATCAAGTTGCCATAGTCAATACCCTAAGGTATCGACCTGTTTATTGTACCTAATATTCTGTTCTTTTTCTAGTAGGAAAAGCAGATTTTCTGGGATTTTATGCAGGATGCCTTATGCTTATTTCGCTATGTCAAAAGGATTGGACAGTCGTCCAATCCTTTTTTTGTGTTTCAAATGGGGAAGTTAAAATAACAGGGGATTGACGCATTCCAATTCTAAAACAGAGTGTCGGCAAGCCTCGGTTTCTATTCGTCTATAAGAGGTTCTGTTGTTTTTAAGGTGGATGTACAGAAAAAATATGCTTGGTATTAGATGCACACGGCTAGAAATTTCTGATTTGGTTTTATGATAGCGCTTAATTCATTTTGGATTAGACGATATCACTATGCCAAGAAATAGAAATAGCGAGAAGTCAGTTGATTGTCAAAAGAAGTACGAAAAACACATTAGGAGGAAGCTATGTACCAAGAAAAAATATTTAATCCAACAATACTACATGAAAACCGCTTGTCGCCTCGAACCAGTTTTTTTAGTTATGAAACGGTCGCAGCAGCTATGCAAGGAGATCCGCAGGCATCTTTTGGGTATCAGTCATTAAATGGTCTATGGGATTTTTATTTGGGTGAGACTGAAAATCAAGTTGTATATGAACAAAAAATAGAGGTACCTGCTCATTGGCAGTTTCAAGGGCATGGAAAACCGATCTATACGAATGTTCAGTATCCTTTTCCGATTGATCCGCCATTTGTTGCGATGGAGAACCCAACCGCCTTTTATCGAAAAGCATTTATTGTGGAGGACATTGATCTTGAGCATGTGCTTCACTTTGAAGGTGTGGAATCGGTGTTTGAGGTGCATATCAATGATCAATATGTTGGCTACAGCACCGGTAGTCGCTTGGTATCGGAGTTTGATATCACACCATATCTTCAAAAGGGCAAAAATGTGCTTAGTGTAAAGGTGAAGCAGTGGAGCGCGATGAGCTATGTCGAGGATCAAGATATGTGGTGGCTTGGCGGAATTTTTAGAGAAGTCTACTTGTTTTCCCGTAAGCCGCAGTCGATTCAAAATGTAACGATCCAAGCAGATTTATGCAATCAATATAAAGATGGCATCTTGGAAGTTTCGCTTTTCTTTCAACAAGCACCGCCAGAGCAGTTAGAACGTACGATAGAAATCGAATTGCTAAACAAAGAAAATGTAACCGTTTTAAAAAAAGCTGAGAGACGCCACCGAGGAGCAAAAGCAGATTGGACGATTTCTGCAACCATTGAAGAGATAATTCCTTGGAACGCAGAAGAACCATATCTATACCATCTTTTGGTGAAACAGTATCAAGGCGAGGAACTGTTGGAGGTCATTCCGTTCCAAGTCGGCTTTAGACAGATTTCCATAGTTGACGGTATTTTCCAAATCAATGGAAAACGGGTGGTTCTGAAGGGTGTCAATCGCCATGAATGGCATTGTGAGTCTGGTAGAAGTCTGACGGTTGAGACGATGGAACAAGATGTGCAGATGATGAAAGCATTCAATATCAATGCTGTACGGTGTTCTCATTATCCAGCAGACACAAAGTTTTATCACCTGTGTGATCGTTATGGGTTATACGTCATTGACGAAGCAGACATTGAAACCCACGGGATGGATATCACCCAAAGGATCAATGAACTGAGTAGTAGTGAGGAATGGTTGCCAACGTATTTAGACCGAGCAAAAAGAATGGTCGAAAAAAATAGAAACCATCCTTCGATCATTTTCTGGTCGTTAGGAAATGAGTCTGGCTATGGGGAAAACCATTTGAAGATGGCGCAGCTGATCAAGGAATTAGATCCCAGTCGTCTGGTTCATTATGAAGGAGAAGCACGGCACTTGAAATCCTTGGGAGAATGGCAAGCGTGCCAAGCATCTGATGTCATTTCGACTATGTATACATCTGTTGGCGAAATGGCAGAACAAGGGGAACTTTCACTAACACAACCGCATATTTTATGTGAATATGGCCATGCGATGGGCAATGGTCCAGGTGGATTGAGTGATTATCTGAAATTGTTTTATCGCTATCCTCGGTTGCAAGGCGGCTTTATTTGGGAGTGGATCGACCATGGCATCAAGAGTATAGATCACGTTTCTGGTGAAACGTACTACAAGTATGGCGGTGATTTCGCAGAAGAAATCCATGATGGCAACTTTGTGATTGATGGATTGCTATTTCCAGATCGTACGCCATCGCCAGCATTGGTTGAGTATAAGAAAGTGATTCAGCCTGTCAAAATCACCTTCCAGCTCTCAGAACAGACCTGTCACATCACTAATCGTTTCGACTTTCGAAATTTAGCGTCTTTACAGCCAGTCCTGCAAATCAAAGAAGACGATCAGGTGATTTTCTTACAAGAGTTGCCAAGAATCGACCTTCTGCCTCAGGAAGAAACAACTATTTCTCTGCCAGAAGAAGCTATGCTGAATTTAGAAGGAAGAACACAGGCAGTGGTCACGCTGTTTTTCTTTGAAGAAAGTGCGCCAGATTTTTCTTTAGATCACGCAATTGCTTGGGAACAAGCCATTATTGATCAATCAGTAAAGAGCGTACAAATACCCAAAGCGGATGCCTTTCACTGTTCAGAAACGGCCGATGAACTGAGTATTACTTTGGCTGAGCAGACCTATGTTTTTCATAAGAAAACAGGTACCTTGAGCCAGTGGATCATCGAAGGGCAAGCCTTGCTTACTGAACCGCTTGAAATGAACTTTTGGCGGGCACCGACTGACAACGACTTGTTAGGCAGTGAAGAGTTTGGTTCGGCAAGCATCGCCAAGGAATGGGAAGCGTTTCGCATTCGCCACTTAAAGGAGCGTGTGCTCGCGTTTACCTATGAACAGCGCCCTGATGAAATAAAAGTCGAGATTCACCGCAACAGAATGCCTATTTCCCTCGACTGGGGAATTGAATTGTTCTTTACGTATCGTCTTTCATTGGCAGGCGACATCCGTATAGCAGTCCAAGGAACCCCGTTTGGCAATGGACCGAAAACCCTACCGCGAATCGGTGTGCAGCTGATGATTGATAAAGAACATCAGAACGTGCAGTGGCTGGGACTTGGGCCGCATGAAACCTATCCTGATAGTTGCCAAAGCGGGTTTTTCGATTGGTGGGAAAGAACCGTTCCAGAGATGCACACGCCGTATGTGCGGCCGCAAGAAAATGGCAACCGCATGAAGACCAAATTCTTCCGTTTGTCTAAGCCTTCTGGAGCGGGACTGACTATTTCCAGCAAATCGCTGAATTTTAGTGTGCATCACTACACCCAGAACAATTTGGAACAAGCGACCCATACCAATCAATTAGAAACCAGCGACGCAGTTGCCGTCAACATTGACTATGGGGTGCAAGGACTAGGAAGCGCCAGTTGCGGTCCCGGTATTTTACCGAAGTATTTATTGCAAAATCAGGCATTTGCCTTTGATTTTCATATGAATTATCAAAAAAAAGTGGAAGGAGCAAAACAATGAAAAAAATAGCTTTATGTATGGCAATGATAGGACTAGGAGGCTTAGCTGCTTGTGGGAATGGCAGCGATACGCCAGAGCGTGAGGGGGGCGATCAAAACGGCGCAGAGGAAATCACCATTTGGGCGTGGGACCCAAAATTCAATATCGCAGCCTTTGAGTTGGCGGAATCATACCATCAAGAAGAAAACCCTGATTTCAAAATCAATGTCACCGAGATTTCCCAACAAGACAGCGTACAAAAAATGAATACCATCTTTAGTTCAGGCAGTACCCAAGGATTGCCTAATATCGTCTTGATTGAAGATTTTCGCGCTCGTAATTTTTTAGAAGTGTTTCCAGAGTATTTCGTTCCATTGACTGAGTATATAAATGTTGACGACTTTATGGATTACAAAATCGAGGTTTCTTCGATCGATGGCGAGCAGTATGGGATGCCGTTTGATTCAGGGGTAGCAGGCGTTTACTTGCGAAAATCGATCATTGAAGAAGCGGGCTTGGAACTGTCAGATTTCACCAATATCACTTGGCAAACCTTTAATGAATTGGGGATCCGTGTGAAAGAAGCAACTGGCAAACCATTGCTGTCTATCGATATGAATGATCTAGGACATTTGCGAATGATGATGCATTCCAGTGGTTATTGGTATACCGCAGAGGATGGTGAAACGCCGTTTATTGACGGCAATCCTTCTTTGAAACAAGGGCTTGAAGATTTGAAAATGCTGCTTGATTCAGGAGTAATGACAACGCACAATGGCTGGGACCAAATGTTAGCAGGTTTTAACAGCGGCGAAGTAGCGGGCGTTTTACAAGGCAACTGGATCACTCCATCGGTGAAAGCAGAAGAAAGCCAAAGTGGCGATTGGGCAGTCGTTCCAGTGCCCAAGCAAGAATCGATCGAAGGTTCTGTCAATGCGACCAATCTCGGAGGCTCGTCAATTTATGTGTTAGACATTGATGGGAAAGAAGAAGCCCTGAGCTATATTGCTGACGTATTCGGCAAAAATATCGCCTTTTACGAAGAGCTGATTCAAACCGTTGGAGCAATCGGTTCCTACGTTCCCGCTTCACAAGGAGATGCGTATCATGCACCAGATCCTTTCTTCGACGATCAGGCTATCTATCAAGATTTCATGAACTGGGCAAATGAAATTCCTTCGGTAAACTTTGGAAAAAACACATATGCGTTGGAAGACATCATGAATCAAGGCTTTTTGGACTATGTCAATGGAGCAGATTTGGACGAAGTCTTAAAAAACACGCAAATGATTGCTGACAATCAATTGAATTAACACGGACTGAGGGGCATGTATGATGAAAAATAAATTATTTTATAAAAAAGGAGTGATCACGGGGTGGCTATTTATTGCTATCCCGACACTCTTAATCTTCTTTTTCTCTTTTTATCCAATGATCCAAGCGTTTCTATTATCCTTGCAATCAGGAAGCGGTAACGGGCTGACCTTTAGCGGACTAGCGAATTATCGGCGGCTGTTTTCGGATCAAACCTTTTTGACAGCCACGAAAAATACCTTGATCTTTTTGGGCTTTCAAGTGCCTGTCATGGTCTTGTTGGCCATGTTCTTTTCCGTCCAGCTCAATCAGAAAACCCTAAAGCTAAAAGGCCTGTTTCGGACGATCATTTTTTTGCCAGCAGTGACTTCATTAGTCGCATACTCCATGGTCTTTAAATCACTGTTTGCAACAAATGGCGTGGTGAACGCCCTTTTAGTGAGACTGTCGATTGTCTCTGAGCCAATCGCCTTTTTCTCCAGTCCCTTTTGGGCAAAAGTCATTATCATTTTAGCCATCACTTGGCGCTGGACCGGCTACAATATGATTTTCTTTTTATCGGCTTTGCAAAACATTGACCCAGCAATTTATGAAGCTGCTAGAATCGATGGTGCTTCTCCAACGAAACAGTTTTTTAAAATCACCGTCCCTTTGCTAAAGCCAGTCATTTTGTTTTCAGCCGTGACCTCAACGATTGGCACACTACAGTTATTTGATGAACCGATGAATTTGACCCAAGGGGGACCAGGAAATGCCACATCGACGATTTCCCAATATATTTATAATCTTTCTTTTCGCTATACACCAGATTTTGGCTACGCCTCTGCAGTTTCCTATGCCATTGTCGTCATGGTCATCTTCTTTTCCATGATCCAATTTAAGATCGGAGGAGAGGACAAATGAAAAAAGTAGGCACGTATGTATTTTTGGGTGTTTTTACCATTCTGTTTGCCTTTCCCTTTTATTTCATGTTAGTGAGTATCACCAATCCTACCGTAAATATCATGCAAGGCAAACTATTGCCAAGTACCCATTTGCTAGAAAACTGGCGTAACCTAGTCGCAACCTATGACTTGAAACAAGTGTTCTTTAATAGTGCAAGGATTGCGTTGTTACAGACGATATTATCCGTGACGATCGCTTCGTTGGCCGGCTACGGATTTGAAATCTATCAAAGCCGATTAAAAAATATGCTTTTTAATATCTTGCTCTTGTCGATGATGTTGCCTTTTGCCGCCACCATGATCCCACTGTTTCGAATGTTCGGCAGCTTTTCAACGACGATTCCTTTTATCGGACTCGATACAGTAGCTTCAGTCATTTTGCCAACATTAT
Source organism: Enterococcus casseliflavus (assembly GCF_029215545.1). Classification (NCBI taxonomy): domain Bacteria; kingdom Bacillati; phylum Bacillota; class Bacilli; order Lactobacillales; family Enterococcaceae; genus Enterococcus; species Enterococcus casseliflavus. The sequence continues at coordinate 138,769 of NZ_CP119393.1, forward strand.
CGACCGCATTTCTGATCTTCTTTTTCAGACAAAACACAAAAATGTTTTCCAAATCACTGCTTGAAGCAGGGCGAATGGATGGTCTGTCGGAACTAGGCTTGTTTTTCCGAATATACATGCCAACCATGAAAACAACTTATGCGGCCGCTGCCATCATTACCTTTATCAATAGTTGGAATAGCTACCTGTGGCCGTTGATCACCCTTCAATCACCAGAAAAGCAAACCTTTCCCCTAATGATTTCTGCCATCGGCGCCGCCAATAATCCAGATTATGGCTTAATGATGTTAGCAATCGTGATCGCAACTCTGCCAACAATGGTGGTCTTCTTCTCGCTGCAAAAGTATTTTGTGGCTGGGATGTTGGGATCGGTGAAGTAGGGAGAAGCTATATGCGAGAAACGACTAGCTCATCGTTAGAAAATTTGATTCCATAAAAGAAGATCCGTATATCGATTTGGAGTAAATTCACGATTTTTGTGAGTTTACTCTTTTTCTCTAATTTCTTTCAGTTGGCGGAAAAAAGTGAATATCAACGTTGTTATAGCTTTTTGGTTTCTGCTTAGTTCAGTCTTTTGTCCATCGGTACATAAAAGGAAATAGGTAAGCATTTAATTAAGAAGAGAAAACTGCCCATTCTTTTTTCACATGCTCTAAAATATCGTTTTCTTCGGTCATTTCCAACAAGAGAAAACCTTCACAAGCTATTTTGTAATCATCTATGCAGATAGCATAACGTACTTTGGCAATCGACAAATAGTCATATCGTTTCGCTTCTTTTCCTAGATCGATTGCTTCTTTGAGTAGAGGAATTGCAACTTCTTTATGGTTGTTCTGAATCAAAAGTAATCCTACATTTAATAGAATAGATAGTCTAATTGTAATCATAGGGGTAAATTTTTCATATTTTTCAACCGTTTCAAGCAGTTTTGGAAGAAACGAAAGGACGGTTTCTATCGGAAAGTAATACATAAAGCTATTAATTAGACGAAGCTCGCTATAGTACCATTCATCCATTTTTGACAATTTAGACCAGACATCACTTATGATGATTTTTGGTAAACAATCGATTTGCTCAATCTGGTCATTAGTCAGTAGAGTGAGACTTTGAATGATTTTCATCAAGTTTCTTATAAAAATATCGTCTGCTGTTTTCAAATATTTATTTCCTTTTTCAAGTAACCTGAAAAGTTGAGCAGTTTCTAAGTTCGACGTTTGTCTAAAGAAAAGAGTAATAATTTCATCCCTTAAATCATAGCTGAAGTCATTACATACAAATTGAAACTCTTCTTCACTCATATCAATTTGCAACAACAGATAGACCATCGTGTCATAGGAAGGTGAAAGTTTATTATTTTCGAATTTTGACAAGGTTGTTCTAGAAATGCTGGTGCCACAAACCTCGTTTTGACTTAACCCTTTACTCTTTCGTATCTTTTTGTAAATACTTCCTGCATCCCATCTCATAAACAACCTCCTTAAAAAGTGAGTACTCTGTACAAAATTAATTTCTCTAAAGAAAGTGTAATATGCTTTTTCAAAAAAAGAAAGGGTGAATTTTATGCATATTATACTATCTTTGTGTATATCTAGTCTTACATTATGGTTAATTGGCGGGTAAAAGAGTGATTAATCTTTACAGAAAGTAGTTGGAAAATAAAATCTTGTTAATCTGAAGGTAGTTGGTGTACATCTATCGCCAACAAAAATTTAAGGAGGTGTGTATTATGACAACGAAAGTAAAAAAAGAAACAAAAGTACAGTTTACTTTCAAAAAAGTAAACCCAGCATTCGTATCTGATACACAGAAACCCAAAGCTTCAATCATAACTTGTGGCACTTGTCATTGTAGTGGAGCCCCAACCAGAAGTTAATGAAGCTTAAGGAGCTCACTATACGAAAGATAGTGGGCTTTTCTTTAAATTGTGAGGAGGAGTTCAATGTTTTGGTTTAATACAAACTTTTTATTGGTAAAGGAATATGGCAATAAAAATTTTTTCTTGTTCAATAAAATAAGTGAAGAAAAAGAGAAAATGAATGAAGATATGTTTAATTTACTTATAGAGTTAAGTTATGAACATATTATGACAGAGGAGATTATAGAGTATCTTCGTAAAATAGACGTACTAGATGAATTAATTCAAAAGGAAGTTCTAGTTTCATATTGCACAACAAAAATGGATATAGTCTTTATCCAAGAAAATTATAGTGTGAACCGTATTTTTTTGGAAGTTAGTCAAAAATGTAACTTAAGATGTAGTCATTGTTATAATGAATCTTCAGTATTGATGGAGGATGCTTTATCTTATAGTGATATAAAAGGTTTAATTGACAACGCTAAAGGACAAGGGTGCTATATTTTTCAAATTACAGGTGGTGAGCCCTTGATTAGGAAAGATATAGAGGAAATTATTGACTATATAGGAAGAAACGGATTCAAAATTACTATCTTTACTAATCTGACGTTCTTACCCAAAAGGATAGTGGCTCTTTTAAGTAAGTACAGTATAAAAATTGTAACTAGTATCGATTTCATTGATCCCCAAAAACACGATGCTTTTAGAGGGAAAACGGGTGCTTTAAATACTACTATAAAAAACATAAAAAAATTAAAAAATGAGTCAATCGAAGTAAGAGTAAATATGATGATTGATAACAAAGATGATACTGAACTCGAGAGTATTATCAACTTTTTAAAATTAGATTTAAAAGTTCCCTATATAGCAGATGTGATTATACCTACAGGAAGAGGGCGAAATAGAAACAATTTAACGGAATTGTGGGAAAATTCATTTAAATATAAACAAATTGCAGTAGATGCTGTTCTGAATGACCATAAGTTAGATTTAAGTAAAAAAATAGAGTGTAACATAGCTTGCATATATGCCAACGATTGTGGTGTTGGTAAAAGTTTTTTGTTTGTGGATAGTCATGGCAATGTAACTATTTGTCCATCTATGCGAAAAACTCACAATGAACAATTTTGGTTTGGGAATTTAAAAGAAGATTCTTTTGAAACGATTATGCATAACTTTAAAAACAAGCATATAAATGTCTCTTGTAAATTTGAACAAGAATGTGTTTACTCAAAGCAATGCTTAGGAGGTTGTCGTTCTCGAGCATACCATTTTTTAGGGGATGTTCAAGAAGTTGATCCTATCATGTGTAGTATTTATCAAAATGAAAAGTCTGAGATGATGGAGTGGAAAAATGAGATTTACCGATGAAGAATATGCTATTTTAACTATTGAAGCTGAACTTCTTGAAAGAGATGAGGACAAAGAAAAACTTTGCAATTTGGTTGAGTTTAATTTTGCCAGTATTAATATAAAAAACTCTCGGAATGTGAACCTAAACTTTGCTGAGTTAAAAAATATATTTACCTCAAACAATATTAATATTGAATGTAACCTGAAAAATCTTCAAAATATGCCAATTTTGAGTAGAAACCAAAGTTATAGCTTAACGCTCGATTATGAAATGATCCAACCAAATTTATGTTTTCGAGATAATAAAAATTTATCTTTCATAAACCTTCCATTAAATTTATCTCGGGATTACGATAAAGATAAAATCGAGAAATTTATAATTTGTAATCAACACGTCATTATCTTTGATCCTTTTTTTTATAAAAATGAAATAGCCATTGATAAGTATGCCAATTTTCTTGAATGGATATTTAAAATGCCATACGAGAATATACGATTATCTAATAATCATATACATGTGAATTCCCTTAGACAACACCCTTGTCATATAGGTGCCTGTAGTGCGAAGGAATGCCATATGAAGAAAACTGGATTACCTAAAAATATATACCTTAAATTTGATTATGGAATTTATATTTTCTCGGACTGTAATATTGGTAATTTGAAGTATGACAATTTAAAGGATTTACTGCATGATAGTCAAGAAAATTATTTGAATATAAATGGAAAAATCTTTACAGAGGAAATACTGAACTATCCGTATGAGTTTTTTCCTTGGAAAGAATATTTTATCAAATATTGGAGGGCTGAGTATGCCTAACATAGTAGAAACTGCTATTTTTCCAATTACTAACAGGTGTAATCTTCGTTGTAATTTCTGCTTTGCATCTGCTCAGTATTCGAATAAAGATAAAATGGATCTTAGTTACTTTGAAAACAAAATTAATGAATTAAAAGACTATGGTTTGAAGAAAGTAATTCTTACAGGGGGAGAACCTACAATCCATCCAGATTTTTATAAATTCTTGAAAGTAACAAACAATTTTTCTTTGCCGGTTCAAGTATTAACAAATGGCACAACTACATTAGATAAAGAAATATATCAAAACGAATATATAAGTCATTTTGTCGTGAGTATTGATGGAGAAAGTGAAACACACGATTTTTTGCGTGGAAAGAAAGGTGCTTATGAAAGGACTGTTAAATTTCTTGAACATCTCCCTAAAAAAATCCCATTTTCTACGACAATGACTGTTTCTGAAAAAAATATTTCAGAAATAGAAGCTGTTTATCTGCTTTCAATCAGTTTAGGAGCACAGTCAATCACAATTAATCCTGTTATTCCAGATGGTAAGGCAGCTCATATCGAACAAGGTATAGAAGTACATGAGAAGATATTTGAAGAAATAAAAAGAGTATATCAAAAATATTTTTTTAAAATTCCCATTTATACATCCCTATGTACAAGAGAAAAACTGAAGCACTATTTGAATCCGATAGTTACAAATTTATTTAGAACTTTATGGATTGGAAACAATGATATATATTCACATTTTCCTCTACCTAGTGAAGAAAATGATATTTATTCGCTTGGATTGCTAGATAGTAAAATAAAAGAATCTACTTTCTATCGTTTTCTATTGATGAATAATGAGATGAATAATATTGATAATCCAAATGGAGTAATAGATCAGCACCAAATGTTGAAAGATCAGTATAAAAGATACATATTGGGGGTAAATAATGTTTAGACTTTTATTGAAAAAAAATAAATATTTGGGTTTCTTATCGATATTCTTTTTAGTATGTTACTCAGCGTATAGTCCTATTTTATCAAAATTAATTCAATACAATATGTCTGTCGCAGAAGGTAAGTACGCTTTAGATCTGGTTAGATTGACAACAATAAATCTGAGTGTATTGATTCTTTTGTGTCTAGTTAATTGGTTTTCACAATATTTTTCAATTAAATTTTATTCTCGTTCACAAAACGAGTTAAATCAATTGTTTTACAGCAAAGCTGCTAAACATGTGACAGAAGAATTAAAGGTTTCAAAACTAATCAAGGTATTTAGTAATGACATCCCTTTAATCGTGGATAATTATATTCCTTCATTGATTAGTTTAATATATTTTGGTTTGTCATTTAGCTTTGGTGCGATTCTTATTTTCTCTTTAAACAAAATTATTCTGTGCTATCTGATTCTTATTGCTGTTTGTTCGTTACTCGTCTCGAAAAAAATGTCAAACAAGATATCCCCTTCTCAAAAGAAATACAATGATAGTTTGGGAAATAACTCAGACGTTTTGCTAGATATTTTTGATCACTCCATAATTAGAAAAGTATTTTTTCTAGATAATTTTTTGGAAAAACGGTTTGCTTCTTCGAGTGAACAGAGTGCAAAAAAAATGTTTGTATTAAAAAAAGAAAAGTCAATCGTAACTGTCTCAAATGATTCGTTTGCTTGGCTATTACAAATTGGTATGTATGTCATTGGTGCTATTCTCATTACACAAAAGAGCTTATCTTTTGCGGAATTGATTGCTATCACACAAGCTGCTGGTACAATTACAACACCTATTTTCTGGTTTTCCAATACGCTAGCAGATATTTACTCTTCAAAGGAAATTCGACAAGAAATGATGGAGTTTTTGCAATCAGAAGATTCACAAAAGCGGGAGGATTTCCATTCTGTTATAGATAAAGTAGAAATGAAAAATGTAACTTTTCTTATGGAAAACAAACGAGAAGTTGGTCCAAATAGTTTTATTTTGGAGAAAGGAAATTCTTATGCAATGATAGGGAAAAATGGTAGCGGAAAGTCAACGATATATGCTGCTTTGATGCTGGCTAATAATAAATATCGTGGAGAAATTTTGATTAATGGTAAAAACATCCAACATTTGAAAAAAGAAGGCTATTTTTCTCAAATCAGTGCCGTGACACAAAACATAAAACTATACAACGGTAGTGTAATCGACAACATTACAGGCTTTTCTAGCGATGTGAATGAAGAGAAACTACGTAAGATAAAAAAATTGTTTATTAATGAGCAGGATGAATTTTTCTCGAAAGAGGTTAGCGCCCTTAGTGGTGGTCAAAAGCAAATGGTCTCAATTGCCAGAGCTTTGTATAAAGACGCGTCATTTTTAATTATGGATGAGCCTTTTTCTGCTTTGGACAAAGTAATGGAGGAAGTTGTGCTGGACTATTTGCTTAAGATTGACGATAAAATAGTTTTACTAACCTTGCATCATTTTGACCAGTTAGTATTAGATAAATTTAGTGATGTAGTGATTATTGGAGAAAGTATATGAAAATTGGATTGAAAAACCATATCACAGTCGAGAGAGACAAAAACTTTTTTTATTTTATTAATAGAGAAACTTTGAAAATTGCGCATTTTGAAGGAATAGAACAAATGGTTGAATCTCTTATAGAAGGAGTAGACACCGTAGTTCTGGAAAGAATGGATCCAGACTATTGTTTGTTGATAGATAAATTAAATGAGATGAGGATGTTAACTTATCTTTTTGAGGATGAGGAAACCATAACAAATCGACAACTTTACTATTTAAGTGATTTTACTGTTAATCCTAAAGCAGTGCAAGAGTATTTGAGCACTCTTCACATTGCAATCATAGGATTAGGCGGAATTGGATCAATGGTGTTGCATCAGTTATTATGTTCGGGTATAAAAAACTACACTTTAGTTGATTATGATCATGTTGAATTAACTAATTTGAATAGACAAATGGTTTACTATCCAAGTGATATTGGCAAAAAGAAAACGGATAAGTGCGAAGAATTGGTCAAAGAATATTATTGTGATTCAGAAATTTTAAAAATTGATAAAAAGATCAATACCATTCATGATTTCAAGAAATGTGTAGACATTCAACACCCAGATATAGTTGTCGTAGCTATTGATCAACCTAATGGGCTACCTCAAAAAATAACTGAATATTGTTCAGAGCAACATATTCCATGTATAGAAGGTGGAGTAGGAATCAATTTTGGGATTATTCATTTTAATGCTATGCGTAAGCCGAAATATAGCGTACAAAGAAGTCAAATAAGATCTGAAATACCGAAAGCATCTTTTTGTCCAACTAATTTGATTACGGCTGCTTTTATTGCTTATGATATTATTCATTATTTTATTGGGGAAGATACGTTTTCCTATCAAAATAATTTTGTCATTGATTTTTATAAGAAAAATTTATTTGTAGGTGGTACTTAAGAAGGCTAAAAAATGAATGTTAGGAGACTATTTATTTTTTTTTCAAATTAAGGAATGGATTTGCATATTTTTATGAGAGTGTGTCGATATAACAGACTAAGATACTTACACAGACCAAAAGTTTATTTTTTCAAAAATATTGTTAAAAACAATGAGTTTCTTATTTTTATTGAATAAAAAATCACGTTTGGTAAAATAATAGAAATAAGCTTAATAAGAAGCATTGTGGGGAGAGTTAAATATACAAATTTCAAGAAGCACATCTTGCTGAAAATTTTAGAATAATTATTGAATAGGGGGAGTCATATGAAATATAGAGATCTAAAAGGGGTAATGGAATATAGTAGAGGACTGTTCTTATACGATCCACCTACGGGAAAGGGAAAGAGCTACGCGGCAAGAAATTTGCTTTATCGTAACAGTAAAGCAGGAAATAAAAAGCAAATTTTCATAACAAATAATATTAAAAATTTATCATCCGAAGAAATGAAAGCGTTATACAAATCTGATGGTCGAGAGTGCTGTTTTAAGAAAGAAGTGCTTCATGTAAAATCGAACGTTGATTTTGTGTTAGAGAATTTAAATGAGATGTTGGCATATCCTGATAAGTATAAAACAGACATCTATCATAAAATAGTAAATGCGATTAATGAGTATAAGAATGAATCAGGCGAAAGAAAACGTCAGTTGCATACTTTTATTAGAGAAGATTTGGAACCCGAATTTAGAAGAGAACTAAAGAAATTAGTACTGCACGATCTTCCCTCAAAATTGGAAGAACGCCAAAAAATTGTAAGCAGGAGTGATGAGTGGGCGTGGTTAAGAACTTTATATCCAACTGCCGATATTTGGAACTATAGTATTTTCTTTATGACAGTTAAAAAGTTTATTCAAGTTGTTGATCCAATTGTTGATGCGAGCTTTATTTTTATGAATTCTGATTTTACAGAAGATGCCACAATCGTTATCGATGAGTTTGATGAAACGAAGCAAGTTTTACTAAATGAGATTGTAGAATCTGCTATGAAGTCTAAAAGCAACTTGCTTGATTCCTTCAGAAGAATACATTCAACTTTAACAAATCCTAGGAACGTAAAAATTATACAAAAGTATGATAAAGAATTGAATAGAGGTTTTCTCGTTGGTAAAGGCGATGGATTTCCTGGGTTAATTGAAGAAGTAGAAGGAATTTATGAGGATAATCGCTTAGATCTTTCATATAAAACCATAGATACTGGTACCAATTCGGTCAAAGTCGTTTTCTTTGATGGCGATAATCATTATTCTTATGATGCGGAAAATAATTTGACTTCTGGCATTGTTAACGAACAGAAAGAGCAAGTGGAATTATCTTTTGTTTCAAAAGTAGAATACAGTGAGTCGGTAAAAAGCGGGGTGCAGATGAAACCTTTAAATACAATAAAGATATTGTACAACTTTGTTGAAAAATTTCATTACGCTGTTACACAATGGGCACAGATTTTAAGAACCAATACTAATGCGAATCGCAACATAAACGATAGTCGCATGACCAGAAATCAATCTATCGAGTCTTTGTATCGACTGTTCCACTTTCCGGAGGATGAAATAAAGCGCTTGTTGAATCGAAAAGTAGCGAACCAACTGAATCATAACAGTTATTATTTTGACGAAACAAAAATAACTATGCGTTGGTATGAATATGTTGATTCAGATAGCAGATATTTTGAAACGATGATCCAAATTTTAAGTATTGATGATATTCCAGAATCAGCAATTGTTTCATTGGCAAGTCGCGCACGAGTGATTGGCCTTTCGGCAACAGCAATGGTTCCTACTATACTTGGTAACTACGATCTAAGAAGAATACAGAAACAGTTAGGTACAGATTTTCATATTGCAACGCAACAGAAAAATTTGATATCACAAGAAACAATGCAAGAATATAGTCAGCAGTATTCATTGTACGAAAAAAACAGAATCTTATTTGATACATATAGTTTCGATAAATATTTTGATGAACCATTTTCAAAAAGAAAAATAAAAAATATAATTTCTGAATTTAAGGAAGTCGATGACGAAACATTATTAGAAAAACTTGCCGTTGAGATATCAACAGATATCGAAAATGCAGTAAGCCAAATCAAGGAGAAAGAGACTTCTTACTTTGCTGATCGATACATGGAGGTCGTTGAATCGTTTTGTATTTTTATTAATTCTTCCCAATACCAGTCAATACTAGCATTACAAACAGCATTACCAAAACAAAATCATCCTGAATTTGATGAAACTATCTTATTAAAAATTTTCAACGCACTTGTAGCTTATTATGAAATAACCGTAGGCATTTTTATTTTGAAGGGCGATCACTTTGAGAAGAAAAAAGAAGAAATGTTAACTAGACTTTCAGGCGGGGAAAAATTGTATATATTGACATCATATGCGACTACTGGAGCTGGTCAAAATCTCCAATACAAAGCTTGTGAGCCCGAAGCTATTGTTAGGATGGAAACATCACTTACTAAAGATGATTTGCAAACAATAATGAAAGATATTGATGGTGTTTACTTAGGAAATATCACTTACCTACTTTCCTATCTGAATGTAGATGTCCCATGGGAAATGTTGAATAAGCAGGTTCTTTATTTGCTTTTGGAAATTGAGTATTTGTATACAGGAGGTGAGATCGATCTAGGCTATAAAAATGAACTTATTGATAGTATTTTAAAAGTTTATGCGACAAGACAATCGCGCAAGCTCAATACTAGAGAACTTTCTAAAACAATAAGTGTCCGTTTGAAAGCTACCAAACTAGTTATTCAGGCTGTTGGTCGAATCACACGAACAACCAATAAATCCAATCGTATCTTATTTTTGATCTCTCCGAAATTACTCGGAAACATTACTGAATCAGGTCTAAATACCAAGCTCATAACTCCTGAGATGGCAGCAGTTCTAGCACATAAAAAAGAAAAATGGTTAGAACCAGTTGTGGATGCCGAAGTACAAAGAAATAGAAGAAACAATTTAGTTATGAAAAATGCAGCTAACTATCTAAATAAGCTTCTTAAAAGTATCCACCACAGTGAGCAAGCACGAGAAGAGTGGCGATTAATACGAAGAAGACTCTTGACTAACCCAACCTTGGACTACTTACCTAATGACGAGTTAGCAAGTGCCTATATTGAGAGCCCTGGAGGAATGGCAGACTCTTACTATTATGCAAAAGATGATTATGGGAATTATTACTTAGGAAAGACAAAGTTAGAAGTGGAAAAGCTTGGAGGAAAGAAAGAACAGTCGATTTTTCGAGTGTCAAAAGAAAATACTAATTTACCTATACTTTTGAAGTATCCGAGAATGAAGGAGTTGTTTAAAGAAGAAGGTTATTCTAAAACATTTTCCGAAGCACCATTTATGGTAAATCCTATTTTCTTTCAAGCCATACTTAAGGGAGCTTACGGGGAGATAGCTGGGAAGTTTATTGTTGAAGCCGAATTGGAAACGACATTGCACGAAATAAGAACGGATGCAGCTTTTGAGTTATTTGATTATCGTGATGATTCAGGAAATTATTATGACTTTAAAAATTGGAATTTAACGTTTGAAGTTTCACTGGAAGAGTCAAGAGAAAAGGTACGTAGTAAATTTTGCGATATAGGTGGGAAACATGCGTGGATAATTAATTTAATTGATACTAGCGGAAATTTTCATTTTGATATGACAAATGACAAAAAAATTATTGAAATTGCTGGTTTAATTGATCTAAACGGTCAAAGTATATTAAAAAAACAGGCACGAATGATATGGGGGGAACTAAGTGAATAAAGAAGCGCAGTTATATCATAATCAATGGAATATACAGTTTCATTTTGAACGATTGGACCAAGATTTTTATTTCTATACGATTATCAATAAAGAAGGACATAAAGAATTCAACTCTGTTTGCACAAAAATTCCATTGTACTGGTCGCAAGTACTCAATCTTAAAATAATATCAGGTCAAGCATTCTTTCTACTGAAGAAAAGCGATCAGAACTCAGATTTTTTAGATGAAATTTCAGTTTTTTTCGGGAAAATACCAATTGATATTTTCCTAACAAAAAGTTATAACGTTTTCTATCAAGGGAGATATCCTGACGCTGAAAAAAATTTTTTTCCCTTAAAATGCTTAATTCTTGGAATACTTCCAAGGTTAAGTGACAGAAACGGTTGGGGCCAGATTGATGGACATACTTGTTTTTTTCTTCCCAAAAAAGAGGGCAGTTGGCATCGTAAAAATTCAATAATGGGTGTAATGATCGAACCGTTATTTGAAAATAACCGCTTCAAATTACGAGCGAGAAATTTTACAAAATTAACTGAGTTTAATCGAGAAAAAACTACTAAATTTTATATTTGGGAAGACAAGAAAGGCATATTGAAGCAAATAAAGAATGCTTCTATAGATATGAATGAGAAAGTTTTTTCAAATCGTGCAGTTCCTAGTATGAGAGCATCTGTGAACCATTTAGATTTAAAATCGCATACAGATTTTCTTAAATCAAAAACGGGGATTTTATACTCATTCATGGAAGAAATGAAAACCCATATGTCTGATTATATGACAGTAACCATTTCAACAATGGATGATGTTGCGTATAGTTCAGCAAAACGTGCGAGTAATAAAAACAAAAAATTATATACAGATTATTTTTCAGGAAAAACAATTTATCTGATTGATTTAGTAAAAACTTCTGAATCAAAAGATATTTTGAGTAAAACGTTAGAATTATTAACTACAATGAAAGGATGTGAAGAGATTCATTTCCAGTATTCTGATGATGTCCGAGAAGGCTATAACATAGCTTTGCTTCATAATCTGGAGTATTACCAATTCCAAGAGGAATCAAATGTAGAAGATCCTTATATAGTGATGCAACCTGGAAAAATTATCCAACACATTACAATCGAGGACTTTGATTTTTTGAGTACAAATGAGAAGCAAAAAGAAACTCTGTTATTTAAATTATTCCACGAACTTATATTAAAGGAAGTAAATGATCAAAAGCAGTTAAACGAATTAACATTGTTAGACTTTTTTAACACAGATGATATCTGGACTTTTGGCTGTTATGTTCGAGAGCAAGACAGTGAGTATGGACTATGTGTACTAAAGATAGCGAAGGGAGGAGTGCTGGAATATATTTATTACTCCTCAGACAACGTGAAAAACAGGGTTTCTCCACTGCTGGTCAAGCTAGAAAATCTACGATGCAAACGAAAAAAACCTTATGATAAGTATGAAAATTACAGCAAGGTTGCAGGTTTTGTTATGAAAAATGAGCATTCTTTAGCTATGATCTATGAAACAGACATGACAACGATTGCAGATTATCAATACATCCATGATATTCTTTTGGATACTAAGACTGTAGACAAGGATGTTAGCACTGCTAAACTAAAGGAAGTTGTTTATGACTTCTTAGAGGAAAACCCGCATCATCCAAACATCCAAAAGGGCAAGCTATTTTATGAGCATCTATTGAAGTTAGGATATATTGAAAAAGTTGGACTAATTAAGGAAGGGTATGATTTAAGGGGAAACCCATCCATTTTCAAAGCAATAAATGAAGAGATTCATAATAAGCTAGGTTATTATATTTGGCCACCTATCCGAACCGTAGAATATCAAGAAGTCTATAGAAATCTCTTAAATATCAACTTATTTCGAGATTCAAATTCATCTGGGCTAACTTTTTACTTCGCGGGATTTGCTAATAATATATCGAATAGCCCTGTAGCGAGGACAACAAGAATGAGAGAATTTTTAGTAAGCGGTACCCCAAAATTACAATTTAAAGAGATTGTTAAGTTATTTGATTTTGATATGGTGAGGAATGGTTCAATGACAGTCTATCCATTTCCATTTAAACTAATTAGAGAACACACTGATAACCTGAAAAGAATAAATACAGAAAAAAAGTCCTAATTTGTTTAAAAGACCTAAATACCTTGAATATCTTATTAAACCGTGGCATCTGTAAGTGATAAAGACTTGAAGAAGATATACGTTAGCAAAAACTAATTATCAGTCAATCGATAACTTAAGAATGAATATACACAAACTAAGTCATTAAGAAACGAATCCGATATTATAAGATATAGAAAACAAAAGATAAATAATATTTTATTGCTTATCTTCTATTTTCATGGGTATGCAAAGAGCCTTTCCATAACAGACTATATAAATATTTCTATTAAATATTTTAAAGCAAATAAAAATCCTTTTTTGTTGAAAAGATAAGAGATGATGCTACAGCTTGATAGTTATCGCAAAATAATTAGTTGATTATTATGTTGTTTTATAATGGAGATCGCTGAAGATTATTAAGTTACCAGATTAGAAAAGCTAAATTAAACTATCCCACAAGAAATAGAGGGGGCCCGAACAATGAATCAGTCAAAATAAAATCCTTTACTTAGCAAATGGCGATCAATAACTAGAAAAACGAGCAATCGTTATTTCTAAGTAAAGGTGGAAAACAAATGAAGAAGAATCAGGGATTTACCCAATTGATCATTGGCCAAACAGTGGCGAATGTCGGGGATACCATTTATATTGTGGCAATTATCAGTTCTATTTTTAGCTGGACGGACTCTGCTTTGGCAGCGGCGCTTGTCCCAGTGCTAGTAACAGGAGGTGGTGTCATTTCCGGCTTTCTCTCACCGGTCATCACGAGTTATTTTCGCTTAGAACAAGTGCTGAAGGTCAGCCAGATGTGCAAAACAGCCTTACTCTTTTTTATGACCGCGTATCTCTATCTGAAAGCTGAAACGATGAATCTATTGGTTTTATATTGCCTTGTCGCATTGATTTCGTTTTTGGACGGCTGTTCAGAACCAATTAGTCGTGCCTTGATCCCGAAATATGTGGAAAAGCATCGCCTCGTCAAAGCCAATGGAATATTCAATTCGATGCTTCAAACAGTCAACATCGGCAGCTGGGCGATCGGAACCTCCTTGCTGCTAGTATTTTCTGTTCATCAGTTGGTTTTATTAGACAGCTTTCTGTTTCTAAGTTCCTCGATAGTATTAGCGTTTTTGCCTAGAACGACTCGAGAAAAAAACGAAAAGCAGCCATTAGGACACCAGTTGTTTATTGGCTGGCGCTGGATTATGAAAGATCCTCTGGTTCGGGTGATCGTTGGTATGGACATGCTGGAAAGTATCGCCAATACAGCCTGGGTGTCCGCGATTGTGTTAGTATTCGTCCGAGAAGTGATGCAGGCACCTGATGCTTGGTGGGGCTATATCAACGCCACTTATTTTGTTGGTGCGTTGCTAGGAAGTGCGCTGGTGATGCGATTTTCCGAGCGGTTTGATAAAAACAAACGAACAGCGATTGTAATGGGCGCTGTCTTGGGCGGACTGATCACCGTTGCCGTTGCCCTATCAAGCGACCGCTTTTTGATTCTAGGACTATCCGTTTTAATCGGGCTCTTTTCCCAGATCAAAAATATTCCACAAGCCTCATTAATCCAACAAAAAGTAGCAGCCGATCGATTGGTTGCCATCTACGCTGCCTCAGGCATCTTAAATTCCGGTGTTTTTGCTTTATTCACCTTGTTGATGGGACAGGTAGCAGATGTTTTTGATGTACGGTGGGTGTTTGTTCTTTCCGGCAGTTTATTGCTTCTAGTGGGGCTGATTGCAGGGAAGCTTAAAGTTAGTTAAAAGTAAGAGAGATAGTAGTCAAGAGAAACTCTTTTTTACTAAGTTCTATAAGATAAAACTAGCTTTAACGGTTAGCTTAGATAATGGTACACACAGGAAGATGAAAAAGTAATTACGGCTAGTTAGGAATAGTCCCTGACTAGCTTTTTGTGTGGTGATCTAAACGTTCTTACATCGAGAATACAATGATTATTGTAGATTTGATCGGTAGCTAATAACAGATCATTCATATGCAAAAGCATTTCGTGGCTGAATGTTGAGATTGACTAAGTATGGGGCTGCTATAGGAGGAAAGCGCAAGCATCTCTATATAAAACTTGATTACTTGAAAAAAAAAGCTTGGTATTGATTTGGAGTAAACTCACAATTTTTTTGAATATCTTTAGTTTTCCGAGATTCCCCTAAAAAGCTCATCTAACAGCTCCTAACCTTATATACATTTACATATCTAACTCTTATCTTTTCGATTTTAGTTAGTTAAAACGCAAAAAATAAATGTGAATCCGAGCTATTTTTAAGTAATTAACCAGATAATCTTCCGATTGGAACGGTTAAATAGTGAATAATACTTAGAAAAAAGATTATGTGATGCAAGTTGTGATAAGTAAATTCATAAAAGAAGAATGCAAGAAAAGTAGAGAAAAAATAGGATTAATGAAATAATCGAGATCTTTAATTTTTAACAATTTTCGTAAATCATAAATGAATTGACGGAAGCTTAGTGTGGGTGAAAGAATAATTACAAAAAAATATTGACTTAAAAAAATGGCTATGGTAATCTATAAACGAAAATAGTGGGAACGTTTCCAAAATGCATCTTCGTTAAATTTTTATTTTTTTAAACGAAAATGGAAACGTTTCTAAAATGTATTGGGAGGAGATTGAATTGGAAAAGACATTGGGACCAGGTGGTGAGATAAGGGCGGTACAACGGGATAAAAAAAATATCTCGAAGTGGGAAAAATTAAAGAAACAATTGCGACGTGATAAGTGGATGTACTTGTTGCTCTTACCAGGTATCATCATGACGTTTATCTTTAAGTATGTGCCAATGTAC
Organism: Enterococcus casseliflavus; assembly: GCF_029215545.1. Classification (NCBI taxonomy): domain Bacteria; kingdom Bacillati; phylum Bacillota; class Bacilli; order Lactobacillales; family Enterococcaceae; genus Enterococcus; species Enterococcus casseliflavus. The sequence continues at coordinate 154,973 of NZ_CP119393.1, forward strand.
GGTGCTGTGATTGCATTTAAAGACTATAATCCTATGCTAGGAATTTTGGAAAGTCCTTGGGTAGGACTAGATCACTTTAGGGAATTTATCAGTTCACCAAATTTTACGCTTTTGCTGAGCAACACATTAAAAATTAGCATTTATGGTTTATTGTTAGGTTTTTTTCCACCAATTATTTTAGCACTGAGCTTGAATCAAATTATCAATAAAAAAATAAAACAGAAAATCCAGTTGATTCTATATGCGCCGAATTTTATCTCAGTAGTTATTATCGTGGGGATGCTGTTTTTGTTCCTATCCGCAAATGGACCTATTAATGGGTTAGTAGAAAAGGTTACGGGGCAACCAATTATGTTCATGTCTAATCCAGCTTATTTCAGAACGATTTATATTTTATCGGGAATTTGGCAAGGAATCGGCTGGTCATCCATTCTTTACACCGCAACACTGGCGGGAGTCAGTACCGATTTATATGAGGCAGCAAATATCGATGGGGCAAATATTTTACAAAAGATTTGGCATATCGATTTGCCTGCATTGAGGCCTGTGATGGTGATCAGCTTCATCTTGGCCGCCGGCGGTATTATGAATGTAGGATATGAAAAAGCCTACTTGATGCAAACTTCAATGAACATCCCTGCATCAGAAATCATTTCCACTTATGTATACAAAGTCGGCTTGCAATCAGGTGATTATGCCTACTCTGCTGCTGTTGGTCTGTTCAATATGATTATTAATGTCGTTTTATTACTGATTGTCAACAATATAACCAAGCGGCTAAACGATGGTCAAGGCTTGTAATGAAAGGAGAAAATTATGAATAGTGCTTTATCAAAAATCGACCGTCAAATCTTATGGTTGAATCGAGTGATTGTAACTTTTTTAGTCGTCATCACCATTGTTCCGCTGATTTATGTACTGGTAGCTTCTTTTATGGACCCAGCTACTTTGATCAATAAAGGTATAAGCTTCAATCCGAAAGATTGGACAATACAAGGATATCAACGGGTATTTGCAGATGATTCCATTTTACGCGGTTTTGTAAATTCGTTGTTTTACTCTTTTAGCTTCAGCTTATTGACTGTATTTATTACGATGATCACTGCGTATCCTTTGTCTCGACCTAACTTGGCGGGGAAAAAGATTATTATGACTTTTTTTGTCATTACAATGTTCGTGGGTGGCGGCTTGATACCTACCTATTTATTGGTAAAGAACTTGGGCATGTTAGATAGTGTATGGGCGATTATCGTACCAGGTGCTATAAATGTGTGGAATATTATCTTAGCCCGTACCTATTTTAGTGCTTTGCCAAAAGAACTTTCTGAAGCTGCTACTATCGATGGCGCCAATGACTTGCAAATACTGTTCAAAGTCATGCTTCCATTAGCTAAACCAATTATGTTCGTATTGTTTTTATATGCCTTTGTTGGGCAATGGAACTCATATTTTGATGCCATGATTTACATCAAAGATCCCGACTTACAGCCGTTGCAACTCGTATTAAGAAATATTTTGATCCAAAACCAACCTTCACAAGACATGGTGGGAGCCAATACTGCCATGGCAGAAATGAAACAAATTGCTGAGTTGATCAAATACGCAACGATCGTCATTTCTAGTCTGCCATTAATCATAATGTATCCTTTCTTCCAAAAATATTTTGATAAAGGTGTTTTAGTTGGTTCTGTTAAAGGGTAAGTATTGTTCACAATTTGTATGAATAAAAATTATAAAGGAGATTTTAAGATGAAAGCAAAATGGATGCTGCCAATCGTTTTTACTTCCGTACTAATTTTGGGGGCTTGTGGAGGCTCAAAAGAAAAGAGTAAATCAAGCCCTGATTATGAACTAGAAAATGTCTCTTTTCCATTGAAAGAAAAAGTATCTTTAAAAATGATGTCTCAAAGTGCCCCTTTGGCTCCCAATGATCCTAATGACAAATTGATTTTCCAACGATTAGAAGAAGAGACCAATCTCCATATTGATTGGACAAACTACAGTAGTGATTTTGCCGAAAAAAGAAATTTGGATATCGCTAGTGGGGATTTACCAGATGCCATCTTCAACGCCGCTGCAGGTGACTATGATTTATTAAACTGGGCGGAAAGTGGCGTTATTGTACCGATTGAAGACTTGATCGAAGAATATATGCCAAATCTGAAGAAAATTTTTGATGAAAACCCCGAATACCGACAAATGTCTACTGCACCTGATGGTCACATTTACTCTATGCCTTGGATTGAAGAATTAGGCGAAGGAAAAGAGTCGATTCATACAGTAAATGGGATGGCTTGGATCAACAAGGAGTGGTTGGATAATTTGGGTCTTGAAATGCCGCAAACCACTGATCAGTTGATGACTGTGTTGGAGGCTTTCAAGACGCAAGATCCAAATGGTAATGGTGAAGCAGATGAAATTCCTTTTAGCTTTATTAACAATGGAGGAAACGAAGACTTAAAATTTTTAATGGGGGCATTCGGTCTAGGTGATAATGATGACCACTTAGTCGTTGATAACGATGGCCAGGTACAATTTACTGCTAACAAAGAAGGGTATAAAGAAGCCATCAAATATTTCAATGAAATGAATAATAAAGGTCTTATTGATAAAGAGGCTTTCGAACAAGATTGGAATACTTATGTTGCCAAAGGGAAAGAACATAAGTATGGCGTGTACTTTACTTGGGATAAAGCAAATATCACGGGTGCAGATGATAGTTATGACGTCTTGCCAGTCTTAGCGGGACCAGATGGAACGAAACACGTTACTCGTACGAATGGCATGGGTTTCTCAAGAGATCGTTTCGTAATTACTAGTGCGAATAAAAACTTGGAACTTACAGCTAGGTGGATAGATAAAATGTATGAACCGTTACAGTCTGTCCAAAATAACTGGGGAACCTACGGTGATGAAGCACAGGCGAATATTTTTGAATTAAAGGATGGTATGTTAAAACATTTGCCTTTAGAGGGGACAGCACCGGGGGAACTAAGACAAAAGACCGAAGCTGGAGGACCATTAGCAGTTCTTGATTCTTATTACGGCACAGTCACTACTATGCCAGATGATGCGAAGTGGCGTTTAGATTTGATGCATGACACGTATTTGCCATATATTACAGAAGACAATATCTATCCACGTGTCTTTTTAGAAAAAGAAGAAACAGATCGATTAGCAAAAATTGAAACAGATATGTGGGATTACATCTATCGCAAAAGAGCAGAGTGGATCACCGGCGGTAAAATCGATGAAGAATGGGAAGAATACCTTGCTGAATTGGAACGTGTAGGTTTGGAAGAATGGATTCAAATAAAACAAACTGGCTATGATAATTTTTTGAAGGGAGCACAATAAGTGTTAGTAGAAGAAACGGCGATTTTGGATAAAGCAAATCGATTTATTGAAATGATGCGAGGAAAAGTTAACCCTCAGTATCGACAAAACTATCATTTTTCCGCACCCATCGGGTGGATAAATGACCCCAATGGGTTTATATATTACAAAGGGCATTACCATCTCTTCTATCAATACTATCCTTACGATAGTCGATGGGGGCCCATGCATTGGGGGCATGCGCGCAGTAGTGATTTGGTCCATTGGGAAGATCTACCAGTAGCGTTAGCCCCAGATCAACCTTATGACAGCGGCGGGTGTTTCTCAGGAAGTGCAATTGAAAGAGACGGAAAACTATATTTATTTTATACAGGCTGTCAAGAAATTGATGGTATTAGCCATCAGCATCAATGTTTGGCGGTCTCTGAAGATGGTATTCATTTTAGCAAATACAGTGGTAATCCTGTGGTAGCAGAAAAACAGCTAGGTGAGAATGGGCTGATACAAGAATTTCGTGATCCTAAAGTAATTGTTCACAACGATGCTTACTATATGGTAGTAGCTACTAAATCTACACAGTCTACTGGTAGAATAGTGATGTTTCAATCGTCAGATTTGTATACTTGGCACTTTTACTCTGTGTTGCTAGAAGGGACTTCAGAGCAAGGAATAATGTGGGAATGTCCTGACTTATTCCATTTAGACGGACGAGATGTCTTAATCATGTCACCGATACAAATTAAGAAGAACGGACTGGAATATCATAATATCAGTTCTACCATGGCTTGTATTGGTGAGGTAGACTGGGAAACAGGTCAGATGATAGTTGATAATTTCCATGAAATGGATTTTGGAATGGATTTTTATGCACCACAAACAACAACAGATCCTAATGGTGGACGGGTGATGATTGCTTGGATGCAGATGTGGGATCGTACATTGCCTACACATGAGTTAGGCCATCTTTGGGCAGGCTCTATGAGTTTGCCCCGAGAGTTAAGAGTGAAAAAAAATCGATTGGTACAAAAACCCATCTCAACTGTATATAGTCATTTAGTTTATCAACAAGGCAGTGAAAATATTGCAGTGACTGACACATCAGTCGTATTTCGAAACGCGCTGTCTGATTCTTCATATTTACATCTAGTCGCAGATTTGGAGAAAGCAGAAGTTTTTACAATTGAATTACTGCGGTCTAAGACGGATTGTCTCAAACTAACTTATGACACTGCTAAACAGGTTTTTGAATTGGATCGTCAGAAACTAGGAAGAGAGCTTACAGGGGCGGAAGAAGACCCTCTGAATGTCCGAAAAGTTGAAATACCTTTGATTGATAATCAGCTCGTTCTTGAGATTTTTAGAGATACCTCATCAGTTGAAGTCTTTATTAATGGGTTAGAAGTTATGACGGCTACTTTCTATGAGCTGGAAAAAGCTCGAGATATCTTATTTCATTCGATCGGAGAAAGTCGTATTCAAGCTTTTGAAACAGCGAGTGTGAAATAAATGTTTGATTGCTTAGGCGATGAATCAATTATTTAATAGGCTTTGAAGGATAATTTTTTAGAAAAGAACAGATAGCTAGATTTCCCATGGCTTTGCTATTAGTATTTTGAAAAAATTAGTAATTTATGACAAAATTCATTATACTAAACTTGTGCAGAAATGTGAGGGATCAACTATGAAAGCAACAATGAAAGATGTCGCAAAATTAGCAGGTGTCGGAGTAGGAACTGTTTCCCGGGTATTGAATAACGGCTCTGTTAAAGCTTCTACTAGAGAAAAAGTTGAAGCAGCAATGACAGAGTTAAACTATCAACCAGATTTTTATGCCCGGGGGTTAAAGATGAAGCATACGAATACGGTTGCTTTGATTCTACCCACTGTATGGCATCCATTTTTTGGCGAATTTGCCTACCATGTAGAAACAGCATTAGAAAGACAAAACTACAAGCTTTATTTGTGTAACTCCAGTGGGAATAGTGAAAAAGAACAAGAATATATCCAGATGGTCAGCCAAAATAAAGTAGACGGCATCATTGGAATTACTTATTCAGATATCGATGAATACATTTCGAGTAATCTGCCTTTTGTTAGTATTGACCGTTATTTCACTGAAGAGGTGATTTATGTGACCGCTGACAATGCGGCCGGTGGACGTTTGGCTGCAAATGAACTTTATCGCCGAGGATGTCAGAATGTAGCATATATCGGTGGGTACCAAGAAACACCGAATGAAACGAAGAGTCGTCGAAAATATTTTGAGATCGAGTGCCGTCAACTGGGGATTTCCTATAAAGCGTTAGATATGTTAGAACCTTTAGACCATCTCTCAGAACGTGTAACAAATTTTTTGTTAGAGAATCCTGATATCGATGGGATTTTTACGATCAACGATCCGATGGCATTAGCTGTCATTGGTATGCTTGAAAAAATAGGGAAAAACGTACCAGAGGATGTCCAAGTTATCGGATTTGATGGTCAAAAGATGACAGAAGGAGACCCTTATCTCGTCTCAACAATTGCCCAACCTACAAAGCAAATGGCGGAAGTGGCAGTGGCAAAATTAATTGCTGTCATTAATGGAGAGACAGTAGAAAAACGTACCGTATTGCCGATTGAATTTGGCGAAGGTGGCACAACGAAACCTTTAGTGAGAAACGATTTTGCTTAGTGCAAATACGTTTCTTTTTTTGAAGATAAGTGAATGAAAGGTGTAGATAAAATGTTATATGGTGGAATTGAAGCTGGTGGAACAAAGTTTGTCTGTGGGATTGGTAATGAACAATTACAAGTGATAGAACGGAAAAGTTTTCCTACCACAACACCAGAAGAAACGATGAAGCAAGTGTTTGATTTCTTTGATAAGTACAAAGGAAATATCGCATCAATTGGTGTAGGAGCATTTGGGCCAATTGATATTCAAATCGAATCAAGAACTTACGGATATATCACCAACACTCCGAAGGTAGCTTGGCAAAATTATCATTTTGTAGGAGCTTTGGAAAACGCCTTGTCGGTTCCCATCTATTGGACTACCGATGTAAATGCTGCTTGTTATGGAGAATATATGGCAGGGTATGGAAAAGGTAAAAATAGTGTTCTTTATTACACCGTTGGTACTGGTGTTGGTGGTGGTGCTGTAGTCGATGGAAAAATAGTCACAGGTTTCAGTCATCCTGAAATGGGACATATGCTCTTACAACGTCATAATGAAGATCAATTTGAAGGAATCTGTCCTTTTCATCATGATTGTTTGGAAGGGTTAGCCTCAGGCCCCGCGATTGAAAAACGCTTTGGAAGAAAAGCCCAGACCATTTCATTTGATCATCCTTATTGGACGATTGAGGCAGATTATCTTGCTCAGTGTGTGTATAATACAACGTTACTATATGCACCGGAAGTAATAATTTTAGGCGGGGGTGTAATGAAACAGCCGCAACTACTCGAGTTGATTCGCCAAGCGTTTAAAGAAAAAATGGGTTCCTACGTGGATACGCCCACTCTCGAAGAATACCTACTAACTCCAATGCTTGCTGACGATGCAGGTTTGATCGGCTGCTTAGCTTTAGCAATAAAGAAGTTGGAACAATAGCAGCATGTTAAAGAACGTGTGAGAGAGTTTTTATAGCAGTTAGGATAGATAAAAAGGTTAACTAAAATGAGAGCTAGAAAAAAGGATGGCTAATAATAGATGTTCATATATATTTTTTGCGTAATCGAATGTCGCAAATAAGAATTTTTTCTTTCGTTCTCGTCTTCAGTTATATTGTTGTCTAGCTGCCTCAAAATTACTTCTTAGTGCTTGGTTTTTGTTTTATCACAGATATTCATTATAGAAAGACACGATGTGAAAATCTATTATTCTCGGTAGTTTATTGCTTCTAGTTGGGATGATTGCGTAGAAACTTAACGTCAGTTAAAGTGCGTCACGAATAGTAGTAACGAGAGCTAATGAGACATTAGAATGTTATAAGAAACCCGTCAGAAGAGTCTACCTGACGGGTTTTATAATTATTAGAAGGCTTGCTATTCCTCACATCTTCGCAATCTTCCGCACGGTGTTGATAGTCCGAATCGTAATCTGTTTGCCGACGCTGGTACTGGCTGTTTTTTTCCACCAATTGGTTTTTTGATAGTCTTTGCGGATGTAGGACCAGAAAACGACGTCTTTGTAAGGGAAAACCTGTTCAAGGTCGGCATTTGGAGCCCCGAGTTTTTCAGATAACACCTCGTAGGTCAGTGAAGGCATCAAAAAGATCAGGTTGTCATAGATGGTTTTATCTTCCGTTCCTGACCAGTCAGGTCTATGGGCCAAGCGTTCCTGCAGATCTGTTTGGCCAATGATATAAATAGCGATATCAAAGGAAAAGTACCGTTTGATCATTGCTTTAATCATTTCGGCAAGGGCTTGTGGATCATACCCTTCACTGGAAAAAATCACATTGCCGCTATTCAAATACGTGACCACATCTCTAAACCCCAGTTCTTCAAAACCGGCTTTCAATTCTTTCATAGAAATTTTGTTCTTTCCACCGACATTGATGCCTCTTAATAAAGCGATGTATCGTTGCATGGCTAGAGCCTCCTTTAAAACGCTTCTTTTAGCTGATTATAGAATGGATGGAGAAGAAGCACAATCCTGGCTTCTCAGCTGCCCAAAATACGTGAGCGAGAAGCGATTAATGCAAGCTTATTGGTGGAGTGGCCGTGGCGTACGTATTTTTGCACTGCTGATTAGTAAAAAAGAAGAAACAGCCTATAGATGGTAATACCCCTCACAAATTTGCTAAAGCAAGCGAATTTGTGAGGGGCACTTTAAGTTGTTTTCTCTATTTCTGGTTTCATTGTTAATCCACCGCAATCCTCACAGACACTGTCTGTACGGGGACATCATAAAAGGGATCTTCTCGTCGGCCTAAAAAGTCTTGGGCTTGCTGAGGGAAGAGGGCGTACATCAGCACGTCTTCTTCGCTTTTGGCATACTCAGCGATTTCTTCCTTGAAGGCTGGCAATTGCGGTGCCAGTAGATCAGCTGGTCTGGCAGTGATCACTTCAGCATCTCCGATAATTGTTTCTTTGATTTCGTCGCTGATGGGTGCTGGCGATTGTCCATAAAGTCCTTTGACGTAATCTTTTATCTCACTTGGGACAAGTTTGTAGCGTTCTCCTGAAATTACATTCATCAAGGCTTGAGTGCCGACCATTTGCGACAATGGGGTCACTAGCGGTGGATAACCCAAGTCCGCTCTGACTTTTGGTACCTCTGCTAGGACTTCTTCATACTTGTCTTGCAATCCTTGTTCCGTCAATTGGCTGAGTAGGTTCGACAACATGCCGCCAGGTACTTGATAGATCAAGGTTTTGGGTTCGATGTCTTTGACTTTCGGATTCAGCAGCCCTTCTTCACGGAAACGATCACGAACGGGATTGAAATGTTCTGCAATCTCAGCGACTTTCTGCAAATCAAGTCCAGTAGCAAAGCCGCAATCTTCTAAGGCGATCGCCACAGATTCGGTCGCTGGCTGACTGGTGCCGCCAGCAAAAGAGGAGATGGCAGTATCAATGATGTCTGCGCCAGCTTCCGCAACTTTCAAGTAAGTCATCTCAGCAATGCCGCTGGTGGCATGGGTATGGACTTCCAGCGGCAGATCGACCGCGTCTTTGATTCGGCTGACCAACTCGTAGCCGGTTTGCGGCGTCAAAACGCCTGCCATATCTTTGATACAGATAGAATCTGCGCCGAGGTCTGCCATTCTGTTGGCAAGGTCAACGAAGTAATCCACGGTATGGATCTGGCTAGTAGTATAAGAGATCGCCGTTTGACAGTGTCCACCCGCTGCTTTTGTGGCACGGATGGCAGTTTCCAAATTGCGGACATCATTTAAAGCATCAAACAAACGAAGAATGTCGATGCCGTTTTCGACCGATTTGGTCACAAAGTCAGCAACGACGTCATCGGCATAGTTTTTGTAGCCTAAGAGATTTTGTCCCCGTAAGAGCATTTGCAGTTTGGTCTTTTTCACTTCTTTGCGGATCGCCCGCAATCTTTCCCATGGGTCTTCATTTAAAAAACGCAGGCAAGCATCGAAGGTCGCGCCGCCCCACATTTCCAGGGCATGATAGCCTGCTTGGTCCATGGTTTTTAGAATCGGCAGCATATCGCTGGTAGGCATTCGCGTGGCGATCAGACTTTGTTGGCCGTCCCGCAAGACGGTTTCGGTAAATTGGATTTTTTTCATTCTTTCACTCTTTCCTGAATGATTTTACGGATCTGCTGCTGCATGTCTGCTATGCTATGAGTTCTAGAACGGCCACAAACTTTGGCGTCTTGCTCACAGACGTAGCAGCTTCTTGCAGGCAGTCCAATTTCGGTGCGGCTGATAGGTAAAAGCTGGTCTTGGGTTTTGGTTAAGACATCAAGATCCACCAACCGGCCGTAAGGATGATTGGTCTCAATCTGAACCATCATTCGTTTTAGTTCATAAGGATCTGTGGGCAGTACGAGATAATATTCTGGTCCGGTCTCCAAGCTGCGGTAGAGGTTTGCCAGTGGAATCAGTTCCTTAACGGCCTCTTCGATTTCCGTAATGAGTTCTTCAAAAACTGCGGTCAATGGGGCAGAATTTTTCACGGGACCAGGAATATTCATGGTGGCAACAAGCAATGCCGCTTTTTCATCCGCAGCGAGAAGCTCCCGTTGAAGGGAGCTTCTATTTTCTCGCGCCTGCAGCATGTCGGTTAGCGTCACAGGGGTTCCTGAAAATAGGGCATCAGACATTTTTGACCACATCAATGATCGTGCCATCGCGGTATTCGATCAAAGCGACGGTTTTTTCCCCGTACTTGATTGGTTCGGGTTGACCGACAATGCTGTAGGCTTTTTCTTTTAATTCTTCAATGGTGTATTGGGGAATATCCAATGCTTCAAAATGGCTGATCAAGTCTTCGCGAGCAGGATTGATGGCGATCCCGATTTCCGTGACGACAACATCAATGCTGGCGCCTGGCGTGACGATCGTGTTGACGGTATCGACGATCGTTGGGATCCGTCCCCGCACGAGAGGAGCGATCACTAAGCTCATTTTGCACGCCATACTGGTATCTGAGTGTCCGCCAGAAGCACCGCGGATCACACCGTCAGAACCGGTGATGACATTGATGTTGAAATCCGTGTCGACTTCCAGTGCGGAAAGAATGGCGGTATCCAATTGATTGATAAACGCCCCTTTGCTTAACGGTGAGGCATACATATTGGCATCGATCTCGTAATGATTGGCGTTTTTTCCTAGCGATTGTGCGGAAGGGTGATCAAAGTCTTGGACATCGATCAGTTTTTCCACTAATCCTTCTTCTAACAGTTCCACCATGGCATTGGTGATGCCGCCAAGGGCAAAGCTGGCTTTGATCTCATCTTGGATCATTGCTTCGCGTAAAAAACGAGAAACGGCTAATGCGGCACCGCCCGTTCCAGTTTGGAAGGAGAAGCCATGTTGGTAGTAAGGCGAGCTGGTGATGACCTTGGCTGCATACTCAGCAATCAGCAATTCTTTTGGATTTTTGGTAAAGCGGGTCGCGCCTTTTGCGATCCCTGCAGGATCACCGATGGCGTCGACTTCCACAACATAATCGACATCCGTTTGGGGAATGCTGATTGGGGTATTTGGAAACGGCACCAGAGTGTCGGTGATGATCACGACTTGGTCGGCGTATTTTGCATCGACCATTGCATAGCCCAATGAGCCGCAGGTTGCTTTTCCGACGGTACCATTGGCATTGCCATACGCATCTGAGCTAGGCGCTCCTAAGAAAGCGACATCGATGTGGATATCGCCGGCGGCAATCGCACGAGCCCGACCGCCATGAGAACGGATAATGACTGGGGCATCCATAATGCCTTCGGAGATTGCGGCACCGACTTTGTCCCGCAGACCGCTAGAGGTGATATTGGTCACGACCCCAGATTTGATATGTCCGATCAATGGTTCATGGACATTCGCGATGGAACTAGGGGCAATCGCAAGATTCTTGATGCCCATTTTTGCGATCTCGTCCAAAACGAGATTCATGATAAAGTCCCCTTCGCGAAAATGATGGTGGAAGGAGATCGTCATGCCGTCCGTTAGCCCTGTTTTTTCAATGGCTTCACGGATGCTGCCTAAGACCTTGCTTTTGCCTGGCAGGACTGGCTCGATCTTGCGACTCGCTTCTTTGTAGGCATGGATATTGGCCGTTTCATTTTCAAAGACCCCGTATTGGTTGGCATAGCATTCAGGGATGTCTTTTCCTGCTTTGTTTAACACCATAATTACACTTCCTCCTCGGTAATCAATTTCGCTGCTTTGGCAAGGGCGATCACGCGTTCCGCTCGCTCAACGATTGGTTTATCGACCATTTTGCCATTCAAGGAGATCACACCAGAGCCTTTGCTTTCGGCTTCGCGAATGGCCCAGATCACTTCTTTGGCCTGTTGGATCTCGGCTTTTGAAGGCGCATAGATCCCATTGACTAGGGGAATCTGCCGTGGATTGATCACTGATTTTCCGTCAAAACCAAGCTGCTTGATGCGAGTCGTTTCAGCGATAAAGCCATCTGTGTCATTGATATCAGAAAAGACGGTATCGATGGCGGCGATCCCTGCAGCTCTAGCTGCATGCAAGATCATACTGCGGGCAAACAACAATTCTTGCCCATCTGGGTAGCGACGAGTCTTCATATTGGTGACATAATCTTCTGCCCCTAAAGCGATCCCGATCAAACGATCGGAAGCTGTAGCGATGTCTCGGGCATTTAAAACGCCTTCGGCAGACTCGATGGCAGCCATCATTTTGGTGGTTCCTACAGGCAGATCATTTTCTTCTTCTACTTGTGTGATCACAGCGGCAACGTCAATGATGTCTTGGGCGGTTTCAGTTTTCGGTAGACGAATGACGTTGACCCCCGCTAGGACCATCGCTTCGATATCAAGGGCACCCACCGTGTCGAGGCCGTTGATGCGTACGACGGTTTCGATGGCAGAATAGTCAAAGGTTTTTAAGGCAAAATGCACCAGTGTCCGAGCGGAGTCTTTTTCATTCAAGGAGACCGCATCTTCTAAATCAAACATAACGGAATCGGCGCCATACAATGGTGCATCTCGTAGCATGGCAGCATTGGCTCCTGGTACAAACATCATCGTTCTTCTTAAACGTTCCATGTGTCGATCTCCTTCCAAGCATACTGTTCTTGTTCGGCGGCCCGATGAACGGCGGTCAGAGTTCGGGCTTTGATGGTACAGTCCAATGCGCCTTTATCGGTGGCAGTGATTTTGGCCTGTGTCACGCCTAGATGGTTCAGCGTCTCAAGGATGACGGCGCGAATTTGTTTGCCGAATTGTTTTTCTACACTGCTATCGAGGGTCAGCTCGATGGTTTGGGTTGTGGTAGGCTCGATCGCGATCAAGATATCACTGGATTCAACAGAGCCAGCAACCGCACTTTTTTTGATTTCCACTTATTATCACCTCTAAATATAGTTATGCTGCATTAAAAATGAGAACGTTGTTTCTGGTAAAAATTGCTGCAAGGAAAGTAAATCTTTTTCTGCAATCGCTTTCCGAACGTTTGTAGCCGAAACGGTTGATTGGTTGATCTTCAGACGGTCGATCACGATCAGTTCAAGCTCGGGTGAAAAAACGGCAGCCATGGCCTCGTTGTAGAGTTGGGTCACGGGCGAGTAAGGCTCTGAGCCTACAAAACGCGTAGTGATCGCCAACAGCGGGGCAATTTTTTCTTTGAAGAGGGTTGCATCAAAGGCGGCTTGTTTTTTGGCGATCGCCTCAGGTGCTTGCTCTTTCAAGAAATAACTGGGAAAGACCGCCGAAGAGACGAGATAGTTGTTGGTCGGCAGCACCGTTACATTTGGCAGATGAGCCACACCATCCGTCACCATCTGCAGCCGTTCGCTGGTAGAAAATTGCGAGCGGTCTTCTGATAAAACGAACACATAAACCTGTTCTTTTTGACTCGCAGCCGTTTCGACTAAGTACAAATGGCCTTTGGTAAAAGGATTAGCGTTCATGACGATTGCGCCGTTGTTTTGTCCAATTCGCTGCCGTTGCAGTTGCTGGGCATAGCTTTCAAAAGAAGGAACGCCTTGTTCCATGAACAAGATGTCTTGTGCTGCCAGTACTTCACGAAACCCGAGGGATTCAAAAAACAGGCGGTTTCTAGGTGCTGTATAGACGAAGGACTTGGTGAAGCCTTCGTCTTTGATATGATCGCTCAGGTGCGAAATCAATTGCGTCAACAGCTGTTCGGAGCGTCTTTTTTCACAGACCACCACATACTTGATGATATTGGCATAGCAAGAAGCAGTAGCAATCAAGGTTTGCTGGTCAAAAATGCCGACGGTATAGGCTACTTCTTCACCAACGGCTAAGCCAGCATGAGTAATCAATTTTTGCCATTGCAAAAAGACTTCCGGATCTTTTTGCAGCCAGATTCTTTTTAAGGTATACATACAATGCCTTCTTTATTTTTTTACTGGGAAGAGCTTCGACAAAAGCAAGGATGCGAAGTAGATGATCAGGATCACGACAAAGACGCCGCCCCAACCGAATAACAACAATTCAAATGAAGTCAGTAAATCTTGACTCATAGTTTTCCTCTCCTTTCTAGTGACCTAAGCAATCAGTGCCAGCAGTAAGCCACCGGCGATGACCGAAGCAATCTGTCCTGAAACGTTGGCACCGGCTGCATGCATCAAAATAAAGTTTTGCGGATCTTCATCTGTCGCCATTTTTTGGATGACTCGACTAGACATTGGAAACGCAGAGATACCAGCGGCACCGATCATTGGATTGATTTTTTCTTTACGGAACAAGTTCAGCACTTTCGCAAACAACACGCCGCCGACCGAGTCCATAATGAAGGCAACCAGCCCTAAACCAATAACCATCAATGTATCGACTTGTAAGAATTCTTCATATTGCATTTTCACAGAAATGGATAAACCTAGGAGGATACTAATGATATTCACTAGTTCGTTTTGAGCAGTGATGGACAAACGATCCAAAACACCACATTCCCGTAAGAGATTTCCAAACATCAAAAATCCGACCAATGGCAATGAAACAGGCGCAATCAACCCTGCTACGATCGAAATCACGATCGGGAACAAAATTTTGGCCGTTTGCGAAACTTCACCGGCACGATACGACATACGAATTTTTCGTTCATGCTTGGTCGTCACTGCTTTGATGGCAACCGGTTGAATGATCGGTACTAGCGCCATGTAAGAGTAAGCTGCTACCATGATCGCACCCATATATTTCGAGTTCAGCGTATTTGCGACAAAAATCGAAGTCGGACCGTCAGCAGCGCCGATGATCCCGATGGAAGCTGCGTCGTTTAAATCAAAACCAAGCAACACGGCAACGATGATCGTAAAGAAGATCCCGAATTGCGCAGCAGCGCCAAACAACAAAAGAAATGGATTTTGCAGCAAGGGACCAAAGTCGATCATCGCGCCAATCCCGATAAACAAAAGCAAGGGGAACAATTCAGTTGAGATCCCCATATCAAACAATACTTGGAACGGGCCAGCTTCTCCGCCAGCACTTAACACACCTGAGTTCGGGAAGTTCACTAACAACGTGCCCAATCCCATAGGGACTAACAAGGTTGGTTCATATTCTTTCTTGATTCCCAAATACATCAATAGACCACCGATGAACATCATAACGATCCGTCCCGGCTCCGATCCTAACCCGACTACACCTTCAATTAACGTTTCCACTACGTCACTTCCTTTTCAATAAATTAGCCGATCGTAATCAGCAGTTCTCCTGGGTTGACCATGTCGCCCGCATTGACTGCAATGGCAACCACGGTTCCTGCTTTTGGTGCCACGATCTCATTTTCCATCTTCATGGCTTCTAAAATCATCAACGACTGATTTTCTTGTACAGTATCACCTACATTGACCAAGAGACGTAAAATCGTTCCCGGCATCGGAGAATGAATCGGCTCGCCATCAGCAAGAAGCGTAGCTGGCGCTGGCTGTGGTGCTACTTCTGGTTCTGGTGTACTGACTGCCTCTGGTTGAGCAGGTACCGCTGCGGGAGCCGGTGTTGGCGCTGCTGGGGCAGGAGCGGTAGGTTGCGGCGCACCGATTTCTTCCATTTCGACAAGGTATTCTTGCCCATCGATCGCTATTTTAAATTTACGTAACATGTTTTTCCCTCACTTGTTTTCATTTTTTTTGGCTATTTTTTTGATTGTGAACTGAGAATCAGGCAGCTCTCCTGCGGCAATACTGGCAGCAATCAGGGCGACTCGCTTAAATTCAGGATTGCGTTTCTCAATTCTTCGAATGACAAACTGACTTTCAGGGTAACATTCAGCCCCTAGTGCGGCGGCTATCAGACTGACTAATGGATAATCTTCTGCAGGCGCTGGCTGATAGCTCGACACTTCTTGCCAATCAGACGCGGGTGAATCCGTTATCATTTCCTCGGGCTTCAAAGGGGAGCTGACAGGCGCATCAGGTTCATCATGCGTTTTTTTGAACAATCTTTTAATAAGATTCATGGGTTTCTCCTTTCTCAATGATTCGTTCCCTTTCATTATAGAAATTCCCGTTCAATCAGCGAGATTTATTTCGGCTAAAAATTGTTTTTTCAGTGTTCCTTTTTTGAAAAAAGAGTGAAAAACCTTATTAAACGTTGATTTATCAAGGTTTTTATTGCGTTAATATTCTATTAAGAACTTTTTAAACGAAAAATAAGATTTGAAAAGAGAAATTGTTTTTTTGCTGTTCTTTTTTAAAACGGGTCTTTTTTTCTATTTCTTGATTGTTTATTCTTAGACGTGTAAAGCATTCAATAACATTATTTCCTTTAAGAAAAGAAAAAGATTCACAAACTAGTGACGCTTGTCGCTAACAAATTACGGGCCTGTAATTTTTTTAAAATGTTTTTTGATAACGCTTACACATTTCGATGCATGAAAGGAAGAAGAAAATGTTCTTAACGATTTTATCCTATGCTATGATTATTGTCTTCATGTTCGTCATCATGAAGAAAAAAATGTCACCCTTTACATCCTTAGTAATTATCCCATTACTATTTACCCTCGTTGCGATGGTTGCTGGTGTTTCAGAAAAAGGCAATATCGGTGATTTTGTCCTTGAGGGAATCTCCACCACAGCCAACACAGGGATCATGTTGCTGTTTGCGATTTTGTACTTTTCCATTATGTTGGATGCGGGATTGTTTGATCCAATCACGAAAAAAATGATTTATTTTGCTAAAGGCGATCCGATGAAAGTCTTGATGGCAACGGCAGTCGTTGCCGCTGCAGTCTCTTTGAACGGTGATGGAACGACCACGACCTTGATCTGTTGTTCTGCGTTTATTCCCATCTATAAGAAGTTGAATATGAAAATGATGAACCTTGGTGTCTTGATCATTTTGCAAAATACCATCATGAACTTGTTGCCATGGGGCGGACCAACTGCTCGGGCAATGGCCGTGCTGGAAGTCGATGCGGATATTCTTTCTTATTTGTTGCCAGGAATGATTTTGTCTCTGTTATATGTGATTTTCTTCGTAGCTCGCAGAATGGGGATCCAAGAACGGAAACGTTTAGGAGTTACCGAGCTGACGAATGATGAGATTTTAGAAATGACAACTGTGACTGATCCTGATACATTAGCGATCCGCCGTCCGAAAAACTTTGTCTTCAACGGTATCTTAACGATCGTCTTGATTGGCTGGTTAGTAGCAAGCTCCTTTATTTCTAGTATCGCTTTACCGCCAATCTTGTTATTCCTAGTAGGTACGTGTATCGCATTGATGGTCAACTACCCAATCTTGAAAGACCAGTCGTCACGGATCGGTGCCAACGGTGGTGACGCCGTGCAAGTCGTAATTTTAGTTTTTGCAGCAGGCGTCTTCATGGGCTTGTTCCAAGGCTCAGGGATGGCAACGGCTTTGGCGAATAGCTTCACGCAAATCATCCCTAAACAATTGGCTGGTTTCTGGGGCTTAGTCATTGCCCTGATTTCTGCACCTGGGACCTTCTTTATTTCCAATGACGGATTTTACTTTGGGGTCCTGCCAGTCTTAGCAGAAGCAGGTCGTTCGTATGGTTTTACCAATATGCAGATGGCCTTAGCCTCTTTAATGGGCCAAGCGTTCCACTTGCTAAGTCCATTGGTTGCCTTCATCTACTTGCTGTTGCGCTTGACGGGCTTAGATATGGGGCAATGGCAAAAAGAAGCTGCGAAATACGCACTGGGGATTTTCGTGATCTTCGTCGTTACGATCGTGCTATTAGGTCACATGCCGTTTTATATTCCACAGTAATTTCATACAGAAACTATCGAGCAGGCTGCCATTTTGCTCGGTAGTTTTCCTTGTTTATCGATAAACTTATTTTTTCCCAAAAATCTCATTTGTTTTTAGTATGATAGGAGTAAATCATGAATCCAATTATTGATGCAGTAAATAAAAATCTGGATCTGACCAAAAATAAACCATTAAAAGATTTGATCTATGAAGCATTCAAAAAAACCATCATTTTAGGAGATATTCCCGCAGGCTCTCGCATCAATGAGAAAGAATTTTCCGATACGCTAAATATCAGCCGAACTCCGATTCGTTACGCCATGACTCAGCTCGTGGCTGAAAAACTGGTGGAGCATGTGCCAAAAATCGGCATCGTCGTAAAAGGGATCAGTATTAAAGATGCTTATGAGATTTACGATATCCGTAAATCATTGGATACGTTGGCGACTATCAAAGCGATGGACTTGATGACTGAGGAAGATTTCCAGGAGATGCGCTGCTTGTTAGAACATGGCGAACAGCTGAATCGTGAGGATGATGTGGATGGGGTCTTGAAAAACTTTTCGGACTTCAATGCGTTTATTTACGAAAAAAGTCAAATGCTGCGGTTAAAAAGTATCGTGCTAGATCTGCAAGCGTACCTCGTGTATTTTCGTGACATTGCGATTCGCTCTTCTAGAAGAAGGGATGCGGCATTGGCGGAACATTGGCTGATTTATCGCGGCATGAGAACCAATGACACGGAACAGATCACGTTGTTGACCCATGAACATTTGGATCACTCCCTGCAATTTATTCTTGCTGAAATGGAGCGAAGAAAAATTGACTGATTCCCGTCTTTTTACCGCCAGCAGCTATGCAGTCAATGCGCTGCTTTATGAGGTAGCGTTAGCACCCAAGCCTGGTTTAGTAGATCCTTGCTCATCTGGTGCACATCAGGACATGAATGTGTTTACCTTTATCAACAGTAGCACTTGTTTGGCGCCGTTTTTTCAGCGCTATAGCCAAGCGGGCTTTGCCCATACAGGCTCGCTGATCCAGCTATTTGACCAGTTACGAGGCATCGGTCAAGAAGCAGAAGAAGCGATGTTTCAGGCAACCAAAGGCATCAATACCCACAAAGGGGCAAATTTTTCCTTTGCAGTTTTGTTGGGGGCGACAGGAGTCTATTATCAACAAAATGGCAAGGCGGAGCTGACGGCTGAAGATACCAATCAGATCCTGCAGCTTGCCGCTGATATCTGCCAGCATTTGGTCAAGCAAGACTTGCAGCAAATCACCCACAAAGACCAATTGTCTTACGGAGAAAAAAATTATTTGACCTACGGCACGATGGGGATTCGTGGAGAAGCTGCTGCTGGGTATCCAACGGTCAAAAAACTGCTGGAGTACTTACGGCAGCAACCGCAAAAAACCTCCGTTTCCTTGTTGCGCGGGTTAGTCTATCTAATGAGTGAAACCGAAGACAGCAACCTCGTCCACCGAGGCGGCTACGAGGCGATGAAGACCGTGCAGCAGGAGATGCAAAAAATTCACCAAGCCAATCTGTCGGATACAGACTTGCTTCGTGAATTAACGATCTATGATCAAGTATTGATCGCACGCCATTTGAGTCCCGGCGGCTCGGCGGATCTTTTAGCCTTGGCCCTTTATTTCTTGCAGCTAGAAGGCGTCTCCTTCTGGTAAAAAGGTATAGCCGATCCCCCAAACGGTTTTTAAAAAGCGGGCGTGCTTCGGCTCATCTTCAATTTTGTTTCGCAGATGATTGATAAAAACCATCACGGTATTGGCATCGAATTGGCCATCTTGCCAGACATTGCTGTAAATCTGTTCTTTCGAGAACACTTGATCTGGATTTTCCATGAAAAAGCGCATCAGCATGATTTCTTTTGAAGACAACTTGATGGGCTGATCATTTTTGAAAAACTGATAGCGTTTTTGGTCAAAACGAAACATGCCGCTGCACAGATCGCCTTCCGGTTTGGCGATCCCTTTTTCTCGCAGCACGTTGCGGCGATCAAGAATCGAAACGATTTGTGCTTTTAAGAGTGCCGGTGAAAAAGGCTTCGTAATGTAATGATCGGCGCCAATCTCATAGCCGTTGATCATGTCTTTTTCGTCACTTTTTCCGCTTAAAAAAACGATCGGCACCGTGGGGTTTTCTTCCCGAATCAGTTGTGCCAAATGATAGCCGTCATTTTCATGCTCTAAACTGATATCCAGTAAAAAAAGATCAAAGCTGACACGAGAGTTGATCGCAATCGTTTTTTCAACGGAATCGGTCTGATAGATCAAAATACCCGTCGACTGTAAAGATTTCCAAATCAGCCGCCGAATGGCAGGGTCATCATCAACGATTAAAATTTTTTCATCTCGCAAAATATCCGCCTCCTGTATCAATAGTATTATAGTAAATATGAAAGGGGTTTACAATGAAACCGCCATCAAAGTTTTGGCTGTATTTAAGTGTGGTCGCTACCTTATTCATTACATTGATTGGACTTATTTTTACCTTTACAAGTTATAAAAGCGCACAAAGACAAGCTGAAACTGTCGGGTTGCGGCAGTTGGAAACGGTCAACCAAGCGGCGATCAAGCTGATTAGTCGCAGTATCGAATCGTACCACATGGCTCTTACCAATTATGCCGATGACCACCTCGAAGGCGCCGCCTTGGCTGATTTGCAGCGCCCCTTAACGTTACCAGTAATCAATTCCGCGAACAATGCCATGGTCGGATTGTTTTTGATCGACCAAACGGGGCAGGTCATCGCCCAAAATACCGTAACGGCGGTCAATAAACCAGAAGACCCGCCGGTGCAAGAATTGTTATTCAAAGACCCATCCTTAGACAAAGTATTGGCAGGACGACAAGTACAAAATGGGCAAGTCTATTTTGATGGCAAGCAGGCCTATTTAAATGTGTATCAGTCCTTAACCCTTGACGACAAAGAAGCGGTTCTTGTGATGCCTTTGAATCTGCAGCGCATGTATCATCATGAATTTACCACCGATCGCAATGTTTCCGGCTATACGATGGTCAAAAACGCCGATATGCGGATCGTTATGCACCCATCGGACGAACAAATTGGTTTTTCCATCGTTGAGAGCCGCAAAAAAGAATTTCCAGAGCTGGATTTCACCGATCTTGAGCGCTTGGAGCAAGAACAAATCGACAATGAAGAAGGCACCTCCGTCTATTATTCTTATTGGTGGAACGAAGAAACACTGCAAAAAGTGCTGAAATTGGCTGCTTATCAATGGATCACCATCGGCGACAGTCGGCTGATCGTCGCTAGCAATGCCGATTTTTTGGAGCAAAGCGGTCTCTTCTTACAAGACAACTTGATTTTGATCGGCCTACTGGGTTTGTTGTTTGTCATTATGATTTTATTGACCGTCCTGATCAAAAACTACATGAAACGCAATCAAGCCTATGTCGAAAACCAAGCATTGAAAGAACGACAACGGCTGTTAAAAGAAAAGCACGAAATCGAAAAAAACATTTTGCAAGAATCAAAACTGGAAACCATTGGCTTGCTAACGACCTCAATCGTCCATGACCTTAACAACTTTTTGACGCCAATGATTGGTCATCTGCAATTGCTGATCGAGGAAAACCAACACGATGAAGTCTTAGTGGAGGACTTGCAAGAAGTCTGCAAAGCGGCGGAAAAAGGCAAAGAGTTATCCAGCAATGTGCTACGTTTTTCGAAACTCGAAAGTGCCGATAAAACTGTGCAGTCGATCACTACTACCTTGACAGAAGCCATCGATACTATGCGCGCACTGTTGCCAAAAGCCTTTTCCCTTACGTATGATATCCAAGAAGTAGGATATGCCGTCTACGAGAAGATCGATCTGCAAGTCATTATTTACAATTTGTTGATGAATGTGTACCAAGCAAATGCCGATTGCAGCATTCGATTGAGTCGCACTTCGACAGAAAGCGCCACCTTTCCGTTTCGTAAGCAAGCTTTCTCCGCACAACAGGAGTTTGCTTTGATCGAAATCGTCGACAACGGTCCCGGCATACCAGAAGCGATCCAAGAAAAAATCTTTACCCGCTTCTTCACGACCAAGAGTGCCACTGGCGGTACTGGTCTAGGACTCTTTACTGTCTCTTCGATCGTGGAAAAAAACGACTGGTTGATCGATGTTACAAGTACGCCTAAAGGAACCACCTTTTATATTGGTATTCCTCTAACTGATCCCGAAAAAGCCACTGAACTCAACTGATCCGACGGGCTAGTTTCAGTGGTCTTTTTCTTGGGCATGCTGGAAGGCATTGATTTTTTGCAGGACTAGCAAGACCAGTACCAAGACAAAAATCGCTAGAGCAAAAAATAGGGCATCGTTCGCCATGCCTTGCGTCAACAATAGCTCGCGCAAAATCGCAGTAATACTGATCAAAATCAAGTAACGGACGGGAATATGGTGTCCGTCCTTCATATACCGCAGCAACATCAAAATGATTTCTAACAAAATGAATAACGTGGCAATTTCTTCAATCAAAAAGGACAGGTGGGGCGCTTCACTTAAAGGAAAGAGCGTCGTGCTGATCATAAAAATCGCTTTTCCCATAAAAATCAAGACGACAACGACTAAGATCGCTAACATGCTATCAATACAGATACTGATCACTCGCTCGAACATCCGGGTCAATTTTTCCATTTGCCACTCCATTTCTGCTTTTTCTTTTATTATACAAAAGAAGGCGCAGGACAAAGAGAAAAGAACAGTGAAAGAACAATCGCGGCAATATCTTTTTGACCGCGAACTTAACGGTCATTCTATGAGCGGGACCTTTGTGGCAGCTTTGAATAGAAGAAAGTAGCGAGGAAAATATAGTATCTTTTTCCAATAAAATTAGAAAAAGATGAGAATGGATAGTTAAAATATACACAAATTATTACGAGACACTTAGTTTCTTTTTTTGTTACAATGGTTAAATAAAATAGAACTCTGTTGAAACGTTGCTTAAACAATGTTTTTATCGCTATCGAATAGAAAAATAGTCCGATCGCAAGATGTTTACCATTGTTAATAAAGTAACAAGTTAAGCAGGGTTCGCAAGAAAAATGCTTCTTTTCTTATCATATATGACGGGGATCAGTGAGGAGAAAAGAGCAAGAAAAACGGAGGGAAACAAATGAAAAAAAGTGGATGGTCAAAATGGGTGATTGGGGCAGCCTCATTATTGTTGCTTAGTGCATGTGGTGCCGATGGCGGTACAAAAGCCAGCAGCAGTGCGGCAAGCTCTTCTTCAGAAAGTGAAGTCACTTCAGGTGCTTCCCAACAAGAGTATACCGATCCAGCAGAGTTAAAAGATCAATATGATATCGTCATCGTTGGTGCTGGCGGTGCAGGGATGGCAGCAGCCTTGTCGGCTAAAGATGCTGGAATGAATCCAGTCATTTTAGAAAAAATGCCGATCGCAGGCGGAAATACCTTGAAATCTTCTGGCGGAATGAACGCATCAGAAACCAAATTCCAAGAAGCCCAAGGCATTGAAGATTCGAATGAACAATTTTTTGAAGATACCCTTAAAGGTGGTAAAGGAACCAACGATCAAGAATTGCTGCATTATTTAGTAGACAACTCTGCTTCAGCGATTGATTGGTTGGATTCAATGGGGATCACTTTAGACAATATCAGTTACAGCGGCGGTGCCAGTGTAAAACGGATCCATCGTCCTCACGACGGTTCAGCAGTCGGTACGTATTTGGTGGATGGCCTGTTGAGAAACATTCATGAGCAAGAAATTCCTTTATTTGTAAATGCTGATGTGACAAAAATCAATGAAACAGACGGCAAAGTCACTGGCGTCAACGTGAAAATCAATGGCGAAGAAAAAGAAATCGCTGGTGATGCAGTGGTTGTTACTACTGGTGGTTTTGGCTCCAACAAAGAACTGATCGAAAAATATCGTCCAGATCTGAAAGGCTATGTCAGCACGACTTCTGAAGGAAGTACAGGCGATGGCATCAAGATGATCGAAGAATTAGGCGGCGCAACGGTTGATATGGATCAAATCCAAGTCCATCCAACAGTGGTTCAAGATACAGGTATGTTGATCAGTGAAACCGTTCGTGGAGAAGGCGCCATTTTGGTGAACCAACAAGGAGAACGTTTCTACAATGAATTAGAAACCCGCGACAATGTTTCTGCTGCTATCACAGATCTGCCAGAAAGCTATGCCTACTTGATTTTTGACAATGCGTTAGCAGGCAGAGCCAAACAAGTCGATTACTACAAAGAACAAGGTGTAGTGGTAGAAGCCGACACCATCGAAGCCTTAGCTGAAAAAATCGATGTCGATCCAGCAACCTTGAAGAAAACCTTAGATACATGGAACCAAGCAGTGGCAGACAAAGCCGACAAAGATTTCGGTCGTGAAACGGCGATGGACTATGATCTGACGGAAGGGCCATTCTATGCGATTCAAATCGCACCTGGGATCCACCACACAATGGGCGGCGTCAAAATCAATACGAAGACCCAAGTATTGAAAGAAGATGGCACACCAATCACTGGCTTGTATGCAGCAGGTGAAGTGACCGGCGGTATCCACGGACAAAATCGAATCGGCGGCAATGCTGTAGCCGACATTATGGTCTTTGGTCGCCAAGCAGGCGCGCAATCCTCTGACTATGTGAAAGAAAACGGGAAATAAGCGGCTGTTTTTTCCTAAAAAAGACCGTATATAAAGAAAGAAACTTGGAACGAATCCTCTTAAGCGATTAGGAGGAGAATCGTTTCAAGTTTTTTTGTATTTCTCACTGAAAGGACGGAAAACTAGTCATTATAATCTTATAATGATTTAGTCGTTTATCATACATATATAAATAAACTATTTTTAAATAGAGGGTTTGCTTTTCACTGAATCGGAATCAAGGAATAAACTGATAAGTTTGGTTTATTCGATGATAAAAAATTTTAGGAGGCAGAGTATGAAAAACGCATTGGTAAAATGGTCGGTCGGGGTGGCAATCTTACTTGGAGGGACCTTGTTCTTCACGGGGAAACAAGTATTTGCTCATGGTTATGTGGAATCACCGATCAGTCGGGGCTATCAAGGGTCTTTGGATCGCAATACGTTAGGGTGGAGCGCTGCGTTTGAAAAATATGGCAATGTCATTTCAAACCCACAATCATTGGAAACCAAAAAAGGCTTTCCAGAAGCAGGACCAGTAGATGGTCGCATCGCTTCGGCAGATGGTGGACTCGGACAAATCGGGGACTTTGTTCTTGATGAACAAGGAACCAATCGTTGGACCAAACAAGACATCAATCAAGGACCATTGCGGGTCAACTGGCATTATACAGCGCCTCACAAGACCACAAAATGGCATTACTATATCACGAAACCAGGATGGGATCAAAACGCGCCACTTTCAAGAGATAGCTTGGAATTGATCGCTACTGTGAATCACGATGGATCGGCTGCCAGCAATAGCCCAAGCCATACCATTACCATTCCAGAAAATCGTCTCGGTTACCATGTCATTTTAGCGGTCTGGGATGTTGCCGATACGCCAAATGCCTTTTATAACGTGATCGACGTTAACGTTTCTGGTTCAACAGTCATTCCTGAAAAACCAGCAGCACCGGCAAATGTCCGATCAGAACGAGTGACTAGCAGCACGGTGGCTTTAGCATGGAACGGTCAAACCGATGCGAAAGAATACAACGTGTATCGTGATGGTGCCTTAGTGGCAACGACTACTGAGCCAACCTTTACCGACACGCAATTAAAAGCCAACACGACCTATAGCTATCAAGTAGAAGCAGTCGGCTTTACGGCGTTAGTTTCAGAAAAAAGTGCTGCAGTGAAAGTGACTACCTCAGCAGACAATCAAGTCGAAACCCCTTCGACACCAGGAAACCTACACCAAATGAGTGTGACAGACAGCAGCGTGTCCTTAATGTGGCAAGCATCCACTCATACAAATGGGATCGCTGGATATGATGTTTACCGCAATGGCGTCAAAATCGCTACAGCCACAGGAACAACCTATGAAGACACGAATCTAGCAGCGGATACAACCTACAATTACCAAATCAAAGCAATCAGCAAAACGGGCGAACAATCCGCCTTTAGTAACCAGCTGAGCGTGAAAACCAATACCAAAGAAGAAACGGAAACACCTGGAGGCGGGGAGTCAGAATACCGTGTGTGGAAACTAGGTACTTTCTCTTCACCAGAAGTGTATACAAGCGGTGAAAACGTGAGCCATAAAGGCAGCAACTATGTCGTGATCAACACCCACTCAAATTACGGGGACACAACATGGTCTCCTGATCAAGCACCAACCTTGTTTAAGAAGCTGTAACCCTTGAATGAATCAGTAAAGCAAGAGCAGTGCGGAGGCACTGCTCTTTTTGACTCTTTTATGAGGAAATGATTGGACCTTTGTTTGATTCGTGCAACCAATTGGCCGAATTCGTTTGATAAATGCAAAAAAGTGCTGCTATGCGTCATGCACAGCAGCACCTGTTTTTTTGTTTTAGATCAAGAATAGAAGAAACGGATCAAGATCCCACCTAAAATCAGCACGATCGCACCACATAAACGGTTGGCCATTTGGGCAAAAGCAATCATTTCCATTCTATCAGAGGCAGACAATACAGCGATATTGCCTGTTCCCCCCATGGAGTTGTTGATCATACCGGCGCCAATTGCGGTTTCAACGGGGTACATCCCCAATACCATCCCGAAGAACCAGCTGGCAGCCCCCATAGATACGACACTGGTTAGGCAAAGCACGACAAATTGCCAAGTAAAGGCAGATGCCAATGTTGACAGATCAATCAATGCCAAACCAATCCCCGCCAAGACCGCATGGGTCAAATTCGTCATCACAACATTGTTGAACATCACCACAGAATCTTCAAGTTTCTTAGGGACAATGTTCAAGGCTTTCAGAATAAAGACAATCACGATCATAAAGGCATACTCGTGAATTTTAGGGAAAAAGTCACTTAAAATCGCACCAACGACCAACAGTGAGAAGGAAAAGAGCATCCCGACCCCGATTTGTTGGGCATCAAGCGTAATTTTTGGTTTTTCTAATTCTTCTTTCGTGGCATTAATCAAGGTGCCATGGCCATTGTATTTGGTTTTAGCAAAAGCTTTGGCGATAAATAAAGCACCAATAATGGCAAGAATATTCCCGAAAGTAACTGCTGGCGCTAATTGAGAAAAGATGGCAGCTTGATTGCCGTTTGCCAAGCCATCGGCATAAATTTGTGAAAGTGGGGTGATTCCCGCTCCCATCCCGCCAGACATCATTGGTAGAGATACATACATCACCGAATCAGCAAAGCCATTGCCTAGCAGCATACCGACAAGGCCGACGGAGAAAAAGCCTACTACCATAGTGATCAAAGCAACGGGAATGAATTTCGTAGAAGCTTTCACCAACAAATTACGGTTCATCCCTAAAATCGAGCCGCAAATCAAAGCGGCAATATAGAAATCAAGAAAGCCAAAACCGCCCCCCATGAAGTCACTGACCGCGTCAATGACTTTCGTGGGTACGAGATGGAAGGAGGCTAAAAGGGTGGCACCAAGCAGGGTAAAAACTGACCCGCCGCCAAGATAAGAATTCATGATCGGGAGTTTTTCCCCAATGAAATACAGCAGGTGTCCTAAGGCAACCAGTAAAATGGTGATCCCAACCATATTTAATGGCAACTTGTCTAAGGCAATCGCACTGAATATGACAACCATGAAAAAGAGATACAAGGGAAGACTAATTCCCGAAATCGTCATCGTTTTTAATTTATTCATTTTTCAGACCTTCCTAGTATGTTGGATACCATTTAAGATTTTGGACAGCTTTTGCCATATCGGTTTCTTGCGCTTGGGCTAGTCCTTGTTCTTTGGCTTTATTGGCAACTGCTTCAGCCACTTTGATAGAAACGTCCGCAACGTATTCAAATGGTGGGAGAACAGGTGCACCGGGTTGGCTCAAATCAACCAAACCACTTAATGAGTGAGCAGCGGCACCAATCATTTCGTCGGTCAAGAGAGAGGCTTCTGAAGCCAACATACCTAACCCTAGACCAGGATAGATCAAGGCGTTGTTTGCTTGACCGATTTGGTAGTCGACTCCTTTGTATTGGATCGTTCCTGAAGGGACACCGGTTGCCACAAAGGCTTTTCCATCAGACCATTCGATTACTTGTTCAGCCGTTGCTTCTAATTTTTTGGTTGGATTAGAGATAGGGAAAATCACTGGACGAGCTGTGTTTTCACACATCGCTTCCACAACTTCTTTGGTAAAGGCACCGGCATTGGTTGAAGTACCGACCAAAATCGTTGGTTTTGCGACTTTAATGACATTGATCAATTGCGTCATATCGCCAACATTGGCAAAGTCAGCCCGTTTTTTGGCAAATGGTTTTTGTGCAGGAGTCAAATCGGACATATCATCGAACAAAAGCCCTTGTTTGTCAACCATAAAGAAATGATTGTAGGCTTCTTCTTCTGAAAGACCTTCGCTGACCATTTCGGCATGGACTCGACTGGCAATCCCAGCACCAGCGGAACCACCGCCATAACATAAGTAGACTTGATCCGTTAATTTTTCACCTGTAATATCTAATGCGCCGAAGATACCGCCCAGTACAACGATTCCCGTTCCTTGGATATCATCATTGAAAGTTGGAATCGATTGTTTGTATTTGTCCAAAATCGTTGCAGCATTTGAACGGCCAAAGTCTTCCCAATGCAAGTAAAGTTTAGGGAACAATGATTCTGCCGTTTGAACAAATTGATCGATGAATTGGTAGTAAGCATCACCGTAGACACGTTCTTGACGATTGCCTAGATACAAATGATCCTCTAACAATTCTTTACGGTTGGTCCCAGCATCGATCACGATTGGTAAAACAGAAGCAGGGTCGATCCCAGCAGCTGCTGTATAAATCATCAATTTACCGACAGAAATATCGACACCTTGGACACCCCAGTCACCAATCCCAAGAATTCCTTCAGCATCTGTGGCTACGATCAAGCGAATGTCCCGATCGCCAGCGGCGTTTTTCAACGTTTCTTCGATGTTTTCTGGATGATTGATATCTAAGTATGCTGCATATTGAGGATCAACGAATAGGCGGCTGTAATTTTCAATGGTATCAGCAATCGTTGGATCGTAGACGATCGGATTGAATTCAACGATATGTTGGTTGAACAAATAGTAGAACAATGTCCGATTGGTATTAAAGATCTCCATTAAAAAGTGACGTTTTTCAATGTCGGATTCTTTGGTGACATATTGCAAATAGGCTTGTTCTGCTTGTTCTTCGATCGTTTGCACGTGAGGGGGCAATAAACCGATCAACCCTAGTTCTTTTCGTTCTTCTTGCGTAAACGCGGTTCCTTTGTTTAAAAATGGGTTATTTAAAATGTCATGTGCTTTCATTATGTTCCTCCAATGGATATATTTTGAGTACTCGTTCATTTCCATTAGCTACTTTAATCCTCGGACAGAATTATAGTCAACTATCGGTGGTATAATAAAAATTATTTATAACAAAACCGATGCGAGCTTGAATCGGCTAAGGGAGAAATCAGACGATGAACATACGAGATTTAGAATACTTTAACGCTTTGGCAGAGATGCTTTCTTTTACGCAAGTGGCGCATAAATTTGCTGTCAGTCAACCAACCGTCAGCTACGCTATCAAACGCTTGGAAGAGCATTATGGCTGTGATTTGATCGCTCGAGAAGCCTCTCATCGCTCCATCTCATTGACGACAGAGGGGGAAATTTTGAAGGCTCATGCGCAATATATCTTAGATGAATTTGTGACCTTGGACCGAGCCATCGACCATGCTAAAAACAATCGGACCCACATCGGTTTGCCGCCAATCATTCGTTCCAAAGTCTTTTCAAAACTCTTAGATGAAAAAGAGATCATCCGCTTTATTTCGAATTTCCACTTAGTATCTGGGGGATCCAATGAATTGCTTTCGAAACTATTATCAGGAAAAATCGATTTTAGCTTGCTGGGCAGTGTCAATCCCCTCGTCCACCCGAATCTGCAGGTGAAGTTGCTGCATCAACAAGAGTTTTTTATCTTTGTGTCAAAAGAAAACCCATTGGCAGAAAAAAAGGAAATCTCATTCGAAGAAGCTGCCGAATATCCCTTTATCCTATTGGAAAAAGGCTATACCCATATGCGGGCCTTTCAGAATTTAAGTGAGAAATCAAAGAAGAAGCCAGAAGTCCCCTTTTATTTTTCAGACGTCCAGACGATTGGCCAGCTGGTCAGTTCCAATATCGGCATTACCTTGATGACGGAATTTCCCGTGTTTCAAGAAATGGAAGGCTTAGTGAAAATACCATTGGTCCCTGAAGATAAGGAAATCTTTTATATTCAATATGCCTATTTAAAGAGTGCGATGTTGAATCAAGAAGTCCAGAAGTTGATTAGGATCTTGGATGAGCTGTCTTGGGAGGAGGAAGGGTGAGGAATGGGGATTTCTTGATGTAAGGGCAGAGAAAAAATGGACGTTTGGGGAGGGGTAACCGTCCTAACTTGGAGAAGTATTTGGTTCACTAATGGTGTTTCAGAATCAGGGAGAACTACTACCAGTATCAAAAGAGGACTTTGGTTTGACACTTATTATTATACATGGAGTTACAGAGTTTGGTAAGAAATCTAATACTACTTTATTCCTTCTATTGCAAACAGAAGGAATTTTTCTTTTTTAGAAAAAATGATCGTCTTGTCTACAAATACGACAGATAAAAAAATAGAAACCCTGAAAACAATTTTTGCTCAAGATACCATAATTTCAGCTGTTAGACATATCATAAAGTTAAGCACTGAAAGAAACTATAGAATTTAGCTGAATTTATATATAATGCTATTTTTAAACCGAATCGTTTCATAAATAGTGTGTTTTATAAATTTATTGAATAAACTTATTTGTATTTTGTTATTGACTTTTAATGTTTTTATATGATATCGTTTTATTATGAAATAATGAATAAAATATAATGTGCAAGGAGGAAATAATGGAAATGATTAGTGTTGCTAAAAAAAGTATCAAAGGATTATTTTTAGTTGGTGTTGTATCATTAGGTATTATTGCGTATCAACCCAATTCCGCTGTAGCGTCAGAAGCTACGTCTGAGTTTTCTGGTGGCTGGATAGAAGGAGAAGGGGAGTTTGGAAACAAACCAACAAATGCAAACTCTTTAATTTCAGCAAGAGCAAAAGATTTCTATCATAATAGTGGGAACAAGAATGTTACTACCCGACAAAAAACTGGATGGGCTGAGACTTACTGGCGTAATGTTTACCACTATTCTCGTGTGCAGCTAAAAGCCCCTATACTTAAAGATGTACGTGTAGATTCGGGAAGAAAATACGGGCAAGCTTATTCATATGCTGAAGCAACAGGGGTTCGAGATCTAGTAACTTATACTTACTGGGGAAGCTGATTGCTAAAAAAATCTAATGTTCGAATTAGGATACCCAACTCTTGAAGTTGGGTATATTTATTTAGGCCGATTAATTCAATAAGCGCCAAAGGTTATGCTAACATTAGGAAAGAGAAAAGAGGGAATTTTTTGAAAAGAACACTTTTTTTCGTAACAAATCTAATTTTTCTGATTGCAACACTCATAAATGCTTTTTCCTTTTTTTATTTTTTTTATCAAAGTAATTTAGACTTTGTTTCCAATAATTTTACGTCTAAAGAGTCAGTACGTCTTATTGTTAATAATAATCTATCTTCCGAAACATGGGGAAATTTGCTAGGTGATCAAAAGAAAATGCTTGTTGTAAAAAATTTAGAAAGTAATTTTTACTATAAAGCAATCTATACTAACTACGACTGGTATCTTCCACTTTCTGAGGGGAGAAACTTTGTTAAAGAAGATTTCTATGATGGGAAGAACAGAGCGATTGTCGGAAAAGAATTGGCTTCTAAAAATAAAAACAATGTAAATATTGAAGGAAAAAATTACGAAGTCATTGGCGTATTAGACGGATCCTATTCAAAAAATTTAAACAAAACGGCTTTAATTAACATTGATTCACTGGAAGGAACTCAAACTCAAGGTGTTTATCAAATTAACTCAAATGAATCAGCGATGGAAAAAGTAAAAAAACATTTGATCAATGATATTTCCGCCATTACGTATTCCGATGATACCAAAATATATAATGCGAAAAATACAGAAGGCAATAATAATTTGTTGCGCTATTCTTTTCAAATACTCTGCTTGTTAGGGGTAGGAATTTGTATATTTTTCTATCTTACTTTATCTCAATCTACAAATTATTTAAAAAAAATTATAGGGATATCTAGAAATACGGTTCTTATAGAAGAGATAAAACAGTTATTAGCTGTATGGTTGGTTGAGAGTGTTCTAGTTTTAACTATTCTATATTTTCCTTTTAAAAAATATATTTATGATTCGATACATTCATTTACAACTAATTATATATCTTCTCAGTTTCTTATCATATGTAGTGCAGCTACCCTATTTATTCTTCTTTTCTTGAGAAATTGGAGGAAGCTTGATGAAATTTAGTAATTATCTGTCAGAGATTTTTGAATCTGTTAAACGAAAAAAACATTTGTTATTTTTCTACAGTTTGTTTTTGTTGTTTTCATTTCTAACACTTTCAGTTTCTAATGTTATGTCACAAGAAAATAGTAATGAAGAGAAAAGGATCTCCACTGGAGATACTAAAACGTTCAAGTTAGTTGATAATCTAATTGGAGAAGACGAAGAGAACTTTTTAAAAAATCTTCAGAGTGTAAATTACCTCTCGTCTATGTATAACGAATTATTGGGAAGCACAATAGGAGAATACCAAGTGATTGGAAGCCAAGGTATAAACTATTTAGAGGAAAACAATTTGGATACTCAGTTTATTGATAACTATGAACATATTGTTAATGTTATTGATAATATGAGTAGTGATGAAATTCCATATAAATCACTGCAAATAAACAATAAGGTGCTTCAACGTTTTAAACTTAGGTTATCACAAGGAAATTTGTTCTCACAAGAGGATTATCAATACAATGACAATAAAATTTCGGTGATATTAGGAGACAATTATTCAGAATACTTTTCTGTTGGAGACAAAATTCAAATTTCTTATTTATTTAAGAATTTCGAAGCTAAAGTAATCGGTTTTGTTGAAAAAGGGGAAAGAATTGTTTTTAATGAGTATGATGATTATGTATTAGATGATCGTATTATTCTTCCTTTCATCGAAAAGGCTCCCCAACAACTAAATAAAGAAGATTTTTCATTTTTTCAAAAACATTTTTTAAACGGAATTAATGGATACTATCAGGTGCCTGATTCTTTATCGCAAGAACAAATGTATAAATTCGTGAATGAACTTTCTCAGCCTTACCAAGTTGGTACAATTGATTTGATAGGAGAATCAGGATTTCATCTATCTTCTATTCTATATACGATCACTAAAAACAATAGGTTACTAAAACTAGTTGCTTATTTTTCAATTGTTGTATTAATAGCGGTAACGATAGTATTTTCTTACTTAGAAATGTTTCGTGATAAAAAGGTTTACCATTTACATTTGTTTTTAGGTGCTACAAAAAAAGAAATTCGCCAGTACTTCCTTGGAGAAAAAATATTACTTTTATCTAGTGTTGTAATTATCAGTGTGATTATAACCAATTACTTAGGGGTAGTTACCAGTAGCTTTCTGATATCATTACTATGCCTGGCGTTATTACTATTTTTATTATTTTATCTCTCAGTAACCATAATTCTTAAGAAATGGAGAATTACAAATGATTAGTATTCAAAACGTTGCACTTCAAATAAAAGATGGTCGGAATAAAAAAGAACTTTTTGAAAATCTTAACTTAACTTTAAATGAAGGCCAAAAAGTCGCAATCATGGGAAAAAGCGGCAGTGGCAAAACAACATTGTTAAAACTAATTGCGGGATTGATTAAAGCAGAAACAGGAGCTATCATTTTTGATGGAAAGAATTTAAGCAGTATGAATGCGAATGAGCGAAGCTTCAATCGTTTAAGGAATATTGGATTTATATTTCAAGATAATCCGATGATTGAAAGTAAGAATGTTTTTGAAAATATTGCTTTACCACTAAAATATTTAGGTGTGGAGAAAAAAAATGTGGAGAAAAAAGTTCATGTTATGTCAAAGCGCTTAGATATTTCACACTTACTATCTGAGAACCCTAGCTATTTATCTGGCGGTGAAAAACAAAGAGTAGGAATTGCTCGAGCACTGATTACTGATCCAAAACTTATTTTGGCAGATGAACCAACTGGTTCACTAGATTCAGAGACAGAATTAATGGTATTAGATATTTTTCAAAGAATTGAATGGAATAATACGAGCTTTGTAATGGTGACACATGACGCTTCCGTAGCAAATATTTGCGATGAGCTATACATGTTAAAAGATAGAAAACTAGAGAATTTTCAAGACTTTAGAAATATCTAAAATAATTTTGAATTCTACTATCAGCCGTAGCAAGAGATATTACCAGCGAATTTTGAAATTGATTTAATTCATAATGGAAGGGGTCAGAAACTTTTTAGTTTTTGATACGCGGGTAAACTCTCGGTATAATAGGCTTGAGATCGTTCCATAAATTTATTTCATAAAGTTAAGGGGATTTTGCATGATTTTAGATAACAATTTGGGTTTAACCAATCAAGCTACGTTAGACAAGGCTGAAGAAAAACTCAGCAAACAAAAAGCGAAGGAATTATATGATTCTGGGAAAATAAATGAAAGCGAAGTAGGTTCATTCCCTGTTGTACTAAGCAATCAGTCTTTATGAATTTGATTTTGAAATTAGGAGAAATTCGGATAGTATTTCTACTTGGAATGATTGTAAAAGGAGAGTACAGAGAAGTTTTTCTCGGTATTCTCCTGCTTTTTTTGAGAACAGAAACAACAAGCTTATGCCATGCACCCATTTTCTAAGAGTGAGTAAAAAAGTAAACCAAGCTCATTATTGTTGCATATGCAACAATAATGAGCTATTATAGTGCTAGATAGGGAGGGGATAGTTCGTGGAGGATATACTTCGTGAGATAGGTTCGATCAGTAGAATGTTGGAATCCATTGCTAATATTGAATTTAAAGAGGTTCAACTCAGTAAAGGACAATACATTTACTTAGTTCGTATATTTGAAAATGAAGGAATTATTCCTGAACGATTAGCCGAACTCATCAAAGTTGATCGCACGACTTTGTCCAGGGCAGTAAAAAAGTTAGAGGAAAATGGGTTCATTCTAAAAGAGTCAGACAAAGAAAATAAAAAAATCAAACACTTATACACAACCATCAAAGGAAAACAGGCGGTTCAATTAATCATAAGAGAAAATAACTATTCAAATAAAGTAGCGATTCAACAGTTATCTGCTTTAGAAAGAAAAAATCTTGCGGAAATGCTGGCAAAAATAAAATCTTCGGTAGAAGTTGATTGGGTCAACGTCAAGAATGGGATCAAAAGAGACTATTGAACGAATAGCGCCGCTAGGGAGATTGGCTCTGATTGAATGTACATTCATGTTACCTAGGAAAGGAAGCACAGGTAGCTGATATTTTGTTAAAAAGGATATAACGAGGATGTCTGCTGAAAAAACAAAGAGCCTGAAAAATAAAGGACAGGAAGTTGTTCAAATAAACTTAGTAGGAGTGTAGAGAAAGTGAAGAAAATAATGATCGATCAAGAATTTTGGGCGCTGTTTCCAGAAGCACAAATCAACTGCCTTGTTGTAAAAAATATAAACAATGTTGCCGATGCTGCACAAGAAACGTTTTTTACTGACTTGCTAAAAAGTAGTAAAGAACAAGCAAAGCGCTACTTAACGACCGATACCTTCAGTGAAAATCAGGTGATCCAAGAATGGCGAAGTGCTTTTCAGCAATTTAAAACGAAAAAAGGGGTACGCTCTTCCATCGAAGCACTGTTGAAACGGGTGAATCAAGACAGAGAATTTTCTCCCATCAATCCCCTAGTAGATATCTATAATAGTATTTCCTTGAAATATGGTGTCCCTTTAGGTGGAGAAGATCTCGATACAATCGTTGGCGACCTTCATTTAGGCGTTGCAAAAGGCGGCGAATCCTTTTTCCCTTTAGGTGCAGAAATTGACTCCCCAGCCTTGGCAAATGAAGTCATTTATTATGATGAGAAAGGTGCGATTTGCCGATGCTTGAATTGGCGGGAAGCCCAACGTACGATGCTAACAGAAGAGACCACCCATGCTGTTTTATTCATTGAGTCGATCAATGAAACGCAACGGGCTCGGGCGAATGAAGCAATCAAAGAATTAAGTCTGTTGATTCAAGAGTATTTTAACGTAACAGGTGATGATTATGTGCTAAGTAAAGAAAGTCCTGAAATCATTTTGTAGGGATGAGCTTGTTGTCTATAGGATAAGATTGATTTACTGAATGCTTGAAAAATTCTAATAGAGAGAAAATCTACTATTATCAAATTTTCTTGAAAAACGAGAGAGGGACAAAACTGAGAAGTTTTTGTCCCTCTTTTAGTCATTTGCACATGTTTCTAATTTCTGATTTAACTGTGTCTCATTGGACAATATTTAGAAGGTAATCAGAATAGGTTTCCTATAATGCACAGCAACTATTGTTGTAAGGAAGGATTCGGTAGTATGTTTCAGGCAAATCGCCAGAAATAGCTAAAAAGCCACTCTATTCTACTCTCTTTTTCAAGAATTCCTGTTAAATGGTAGGTTTTATGTCAAAATGAAAGGTAGAAATGAATGAGGAGTGGTTGATATGAAAGAAACGATATTAGCAATGAAGCTGAAAGAATATAGAGAAAAAAACAAGCTAACGCAAAGTAGGCTAGCAGAATTATTAGAAGTAAGTGACAAGACGATCTCAAAATGGGAGTTAGGTGCTACGTACCCTAGCAAAAAAAATATGATCAAAATAGCCGAAGAATTGGATATTTCATTAGAAACATTACTTTTGGAAGAAACTAAGAAAGACAATGAGGATCTAAAAGTAAGCATCAAGTATGGGGTGATTAGTTTTTGCTTGATCTTTTTTGTCACGATGATCGTAACTTCATTCAATCAAGACTTCAGCACGATTATGAATCTTTCTATTCAAGAAAAGTTAGGAGTATTTTTAACCACCGCTTTAAAATTATTGAGCATCTCTGTGCCGCCAGCGATCATCATTGGCTCCGCGTTTTATTTTTATATCTTCCCAAAAAATAAAAAGGAGAACTAACCATTTCCTCGATTTCGACGGAAATGGTAGATTAGGGTATAGGAATCAAGTCATGGACAGAAAAACGGCATTTTAGGTTCAGTACGACTAGTGTAAAAAGCGTGTAAATTTTACAAGAAGGAGAGAGCAGGATGGGATTATTTGGTAAAAAGAAAGAAGTCAGAAATTTAACGAAGGAAGAAGAAGCAGAAATCAAAGAAGAAATGGCACGACAAATGCTTTCAAAAAACGAAAATGATATTGGTATGGTCAAGAAAATCAAAGACCTGACAAACATGAGTACAGGACAAGCGAAAGAGCTATTCCTGAAATTCAGGGATGAGTTAACCGAGAGATAGCGGATAGGGAATCAGCCAACAACAGCCTTTCAAATGCGAGGCAGATTCGCTTCATTGACAGTTTATGCGGTTGAAAAGGATACGTCTTCTGGTCAGTCAGTATTACAAAATTCGGTTACGCCATAGCACTTCTATTACAATCAATTTTTCTTCAAATGGAGGGGCACAACGATGTCAAAAGATTTAAAAAAGGTTTACAGTATTACGATTATTCAGGTAGTGATTTACGTGATTGCATTAGCCATGGCTTTTCTCAATCGTGGGATCTCACCGAACTGGCCCTTCTACTTGGTCCTAGTAGGAATATTAGGAGGATTTTTTATCCCCAAAAAATATCGCTCACAATTTTCTTCGACTGCTCCGGGTATTTTTTTAAAGAACCGTACGCGACGTACAGAAAATATAATCGAACTGACCGTCACTTGTTTTGTCATTTTTCTGGTTATTTATTTAAATATTGTCTAGAGGGGGTGTGCCTATAGAGAATATGAAAAAGAAGTAACTGTTAGTGTTTGTAGATCTTTATTTACTTTAGTTGATGTAGAAAAAAGTTGAATAGAGCATTATGTATTCTTTACGAAGTGCCATTTATAAATCGGTAAATTGATTTGTATTCAATAGATCGAAAACCTCTCATCCATTTGAGAGGTTTTTTTAGCGAGACAAAAAACAATCACGAATCAAAAACTGAACAGCGGTTGGTCACGTTGCGTATTCTTACGAATGTTGTAACAACCCATTTACGTATCTTCCTTTAGCGTAAAGAAATAAATTAGATCACGGCAATCCGCACCGTGCTTTTTTTATTTTGAAACGCTTTTTATAGAAATGTACAACATTCTCTATTCTTTACCAACAACCGCTATTCTCCGAGCTGTCACCACAATTAAGATAATATTGGAAGTTATAAATCGATTGTATCCGTCATTTTTAAAAACGAGAATTTAATGGAGTTTATAGATATTTTCTTTATCAAAGAATATATACCAGTTTTTCACTCCGTTCCTTAGGTGTGAGTAAATCGATATCAATATAGTGTCGGATAACCACACAGTCAGTCAAGAACCTATGAAAAAAGTAAACAATATACATGGTTCTAAAACACCATTCTCGTGCACTGTTATACCAAAATGTCAGTTCTCTAGTGAGAAGCATCCAAAGTCTGCCGTTCTAATATTTTAATCCCATGAAAAAAATAGAAATTCCTATACACACAAAAAAAGGATAATAGAAAAAGTACGATTATTGTTTTTGATTAAATAATTATATGGATGAGAGGTTTAAGATGAAGAAATAATCGATAGTAAGGCCCTTTGAATTGTAGGTTACGCACTTTTAAGATACACATTATAAACCATAGCATTTAGCAAATAATTTTATGTAATAACCATAGTTAGGTGGTTTTTTTAATAAATTAAAATGCGTAATTTAATGCTAAGATGCCGTTTGTTAAATCGAAACGAGGAGAAAAAAATGAAAAATAAACATATGCACCTTTTTTTAGTTGGATTATTGTTTGGGTCAATTGTAATGAATCCAGTACAAGCATTGACAGATACGCTTGGAATAGCACCCGCTCAAGAACAAGAAGCTGGCAATCTTTTATCGGAATCTTTGAATAGCTTTGAAAAAAGTGAAAATCAGGAACAGACGCCTGATAACAAAGATGTACTTTCTGAAAGTGAAACAAAGGAAAACCTTTTGGAGAATGAAACGTCAAGCAGTCAAGAAGATAATGCTGCTAGTAATGAGGAGCAAGCGAATAATAGTAAAGAACTATCCGATAGCCAGTCATCTGAATCCGATACGAGCGAAAGTATGACAGATAATGCTGACCAGAATCAAATACATAAAAAAGACTCGAAGATGCTTATGACTCCAACGGAAGCTTCAGAGACGTTCACTTATGATTTAACAGTCGAATATGATCCTTTAAAATATATTTCATTGGATGTAGATTTACCAATCCCTGAAGAGTATAAGCAGGATGAGCTATATTTTCGTCTTACATTGGGTGGCGATTATGGTAATTTTTACGAGTATAAATCAAATGAAAAATTTCTTGTCCTAGGATCATCACATAATAATCCAGTAATAGGTGTAAATCCATTGCATATATCATGGGATAGTTTCCTCCAGGGATGGGGGCTTGAGGGTTTTAATTTTCTCGGTTTTACTGTAGTTATTCCTTATAAGGATGCTAACGGGAATGACCTATTTACAGGTACGTACAATATCCGTTTTACAAACAGTCACTTAACCATTAAGTATGTAGATGAATCAGGTAATGAAATCTACCCTTCACGTCGAATTGATGATAGTACAAATCAGCCCTATGACGTTTCAACTAGTGACTATATTCCAGAAATTCCTGGATATGAGCTAGATACAAGTAAGTTACCTGTCGATGCTATTGGAAAATTTAAACGTGGTGAGTTTACCGTTACCTATGTTTATCAGAAAGCACAAATTGATTATACCGATATTTTGATTAAAGATAGTACTATTTATACACAGGAAACATGGTCACCAGTAGATAACTTTATCGAAGCTTCATCAAAAGAAGGAAAACAGCTAACCTATGAGGAATTTTTGGCAAATGGCGGGATTGTTTCTGGTACAGTAGACACACAGACAGCGGGTACTTATACGGTTAGTTATACTCTCAATAATCTAACCAAGGATGCAACAATAGTTGTCAAGCCTCGGCTGACCGCTATAAATGTCTCTGATTCAATAATCTATGTGGGTGATCCATGGCAAGCAGAGGATAATTTTGAGAGTGCATTAGACAAAGATGGCCACGATGTTGATTTTTCAGCCCTAACGGTCGATGCTAGTCAAGCAGATACAAGTAAAGCAGGTAGCTTTAAAGTCACTTATACGTATGACGGTGTGACGAATACAGCGGTTGTTACAGTCAAAGAAAAACAAACTGCGGTGAACGTCCATGATTCTACGATCTACGTGGGAGATAGCTGGCAAGCAGAAGATAATTTCGATAGTGCCTTGGATAAAGATGGTAATTCGTTAGACTTTCAAGATATAACGGTAGAAGGCAGCGTAAATACCAACACTCCGGGGACATATCAAGTGAATTATCGCTATGACGGCGTGACTAGTACGGCTACGATTATTGTCAAAGCGAATCAAACCGCAGTCAATGTACATGACTCCACGATTTATGTGGGCGAAACCTGGGAAGCAGAAGATAACTTCGACAGTGCGTTAGATAAAGATGGCAACGACGTTGCACTTTCAGATCTTACGGTTGATGCGAGTCAAGCAGATATGAGTAAAGCAGGAACTTTCGAAGTTACCTACACGTATGATGGTATAACCAGTACAGCGATTATTACGGTCAAAGAAAAAATGACCGCCGTCAATGTCCACAATTCTACGATTTATGTGGGAGACAATTGGGAAGCAGAAGATAACTTCGACAATGCGTTAGATAAAGACGGCAACGACGTTGCACTTTCAGATCTGACGGTCGATGCTAGTAAAGCCGACACGAGCAAAGCAGGGAGTTTTGAAGTCACGTATACGTATGATGGTGTAACGAGTACAGCGATTGTTACAGTCAAAGAAAAAATGACCGCCGTCAATGTCCACGATTCCACGATCTATGTGGGAGATAACTGGGAAGCAAAAGATAATTTTGATAGTGCGTTAGATAAAGATGGCAACAACGTTGCACTTTCAGATCTTACGGTTGATGCGAGTCAAGCAGATACAAGTAAAGCAGGCAGCTTTGAAGTCACGTATACGTATGATGGTGTAACGAGTACAGCGATTGTTACAGTCAAAGAAAAAATGACCGCCGTCAATGTCCACGATTCCACGATCTATGTGGGAGATAACTGGGAAGCAAAAGATAATTTTGATAGTGCGTTAGATAAAGATGGCAACGACGTTGCACTTTCAGATCTTACGGTTGATGCGAGTCAAGCAGATACAAGTAAAGTAGGAACTTTCGAAGTTACCTACACGTATGATGGTATAACCAGTACAGCGATTATTACGGTCAAAGAAAAAATGACCGCAGTCAACGTTCATGATTCTACGATTTATGTGGGAGATAATTGGGAAGCAGAGGATAACTTCGACAGTGCGTTAGACAAAGATGGGAATGACGTGGCGTTTTCAGCCCTAACGGTTGATGCGAGTCAAGCAGATATGAGTAAAGCAGGAACTTTCGAAGTTACCTACACGTATAATGGTATAACCAGTACAGCGATTATTACGGTCAAAGAAAAAATGACAGCCGTCAATGTCCATGATTCTACGATCTATGTGGGAGATAACTGGGAAGCAGAAGATAATTTCGATGGTGCGTTAGATAAAGCAGGCAACGACGTCGCATTTTCAGCCCTGACAGTAGATACTAGTCAAGTTGATCCGAGCAAAGCAGGTAGTTACAAAGTAACGTATAGTTATGATGGAATTACAGTAACGGCCACCATCACAGTAAAAGAAAAACCTAGCCCAGAAGAACCTGCAGATGATTCAGAGCATACATCACAAGAACAAGAGAAAGAGAATCAGAAAAAGATAAACTCTGATAGTAAGAAACATGAAGCACTTCCGAAAACAAACGAAAGTAAATCAATGGTTGAATTAGCAACAGGGTTCATAATTGTGTTATTGGTAGGTGTAATTTTCTTTTGGAAAAAAAGAAAAGCGAATAAATCGTAATGATTAAATAAAGTACTTGGGAATGGATCCCAAGTACTTTATTTGTGTATGATAAATTTTTATCAGAACTAAAGGTACAAATGTAACCTAATAGTCGCAAATTATTATTTATCGAAAATGATTGGCATAAGACTCTCAGAAATTAGTATCAATTTTAAAGAGAATATTGAAAAAATCGTACCAAGAAAACGAGCAGTGTATGAGCATGAACTAAGCCGTTCTATTATAGATGTATCACTTCAATAGATAATTCATATGCTTTATTGAAAAAGGAATTTCTTCCTAACAATGAATGAATAGATTGGATGTTGAGTATTTGTACCCGAGAAAAATGCACATCTATAACCTTTACAAACTGAATTTTTCCTTTTGGATGTGCTGTTTTTCCAAATAAACACGTTGAATCAGAAAAAGTAACTCAGCCCATCGTCCGTCATTTTCTATCGAGTTCAAATAAAACACTTTTTTCTTAGGATCGGATCGCACTAATGTATCAGTAACGACGATATCGGCTATCTCGTAATTATCGGTAATATTGATGTGTTCTTTATTAAAGAAGTTCATAAGACTATTTTCAATATAAAAACTGGCGGAATAGTCTTTTACTAGTTGTAAGTAGATTGTAACTTCTGTCTTTATATTAGCGGTGTGGAGCGTATAGAGCAGACTTGATAAATATTTGGTGTGATTTTCATCTTTGGTGTAGATAGAAACAGTTTTTTTTATGACATTCATATAGTCATTTTGAACATTTGATCGAAAAAATAAAGGTGGAATAAATAGTTGGGCGAAGCAGTCAATCGTATCTCCTATCAAAAAATAAAAAGCGTTGAATAAGGTTAAATAGTAGAGAACAAGATGCCTGTTCTGATCAGAGAGTTTGTCGTTTATTAGAACAGAACTAGCTGCCAAAACGTCGCGAGAGAAAGTGCAATAAGAATGATCTGATTCGAAAAAAGTTTTTCCTAGTTTTATCTTTTCTTCTATAGGGATAATGTCTGAAATGAAAAGATGGGAAAGAAAATTAAAATAGAGAATCTCGTTATTTTTCGTACTATCATCAAGGGATCCGAAGCTGTTTTTTTAAAAGATTACTGCTGCATCAAAACTTTCAAAAATAATTGTAAACAAAGTTCGAGTCAATAAGGATTCTGGTTGAACCAAACGATGATTACTATGGATTCTTGTTTGCAAAATAGCATATAAAATATAAAGTGATCTATTTTTTGTAAAAGAACGTTTGTAAGATTCTTCCAGGATTTCTTCGGGAACTGATGCGCGAATACTGTGAAGGGAGATATCTTGAAATGGCCACTCTAAATCATGAAAAGAATCTTGCAAGTATAGATAAGAGAACAAGCGAATATTCATTTCATCTCCAACTAAAGTATAGTAGCCTTCCCTAACTGTAATGCGGAAATCAAAACTTGAGAAAAACTCATTTAATTTTTGGGTTAGTATGTTTAGGTAACTAGGGGAGATAAAGAGCTCATTTAATATATGATCTTTATTCAGTGAGCTTCTAGTGAGCAATAACACTGTATAATTGAAGGTTGCATTATTTTTTAATAGTTGCAGTTTCAGCGAGTATGCCGAAGAGACTGAATGTTCTTTAAATTCAGAGTTGATTTTTATCATCCCAGAGTTTTTTATGAGAATAAAACTGCTGATGCTATGAAATTCCTCAAAATGCTTGTTGATGATGGTTAAGGTATCACGTACTTTTCGAGGAGTGATCTGCAGGCTTTCGGCAATTTCTTTTGTGGTTGTTTGTTCTTTGTTTATGATAAAAAATAAAACAGATATTTCCCTTCTTAAGTAATCAGGTATCACATAATCCTCCCCTTTTCTCCAACACAATTTCCGTACATTGGTATACCAGAATTGTAGATAGCGAGCGCTTTTTCTGTGTGCTATCATACCACCATGATTTAAAAAACGCAAAATAATCTAACGTTTTTTTATTGCTAATAAATTTATTAATTACAAATAAATGTTGTGCGAAAATAATTTTCATTAATAAATTGAATATGTGATAAATGTAAGAAAGAAAGGCAGCGCTAAAAATGAAAAAAAGATTAGTAATACTTTTTAGTATGTTTATATTGACAATCCCTTCTGTGATAAATTCCAGCCAAGTCGTAGCTGATGTTATTGAAAATCGGCTAACACAAAATGAAGAAGATCTTACTCCAAATGAAACAAGCATCGATGATAGTGGAGAAAAAACTTGTGAAAGCAATACAATGAGTAAAGAGACCGTTATTAACAATAATACTTTAAAAAGTGGATCGCAGACCGATGGGGCTGATTTTGTCAGTGAAACCGTTGCAACTAAGGAGAGCGTTGAACATACTGAACCAACGGAAAGTAAGACAGTTTCGAGCGACCAAAAATTAAGTAGTAAGGAGGGGGGCAATGACAAGGAGAAGCAAGCAAATAGTTCCGCTGTTGGCGACATAGCTACGGGAACAAAT
The DNA here is from genome assembly GCF_029215545.1 of Enterococcus casseliflavus. Taxonomy (NCBI): domain Bacteria; kingdom Bacillati; phylum Bacillota; class Bacilli; order Lactobacillales; family Enterococcaceae; genus Enterococcus; species Enterococcus casseliflavus. The sequence goes on from NZ_CP119393.1 coordinate 199,420, forward strand.
GGAACGAGTGCTTGGGTAATTGATGAAAATGGGATTTTACATATTTACTCAGGGAAGCTTCCTGAATTTCCAGCGGGAGGTGATAAGCCATCGTGGTTTGACTACAGACAGTCAATTAAAAAAGTTGTGTTGGAGGGAGAGGTGATTGCAGGCACTCACCTTGACTATTTTTTTGCGTACCTTACAAATGTAACTCAAATTGATAATTTAAATTTCTTGAATACGAATGCCACAACAACTATGATAGGTACTTTTCAACATCTGCCTGCACTTAAACAAATAGACGTATCCGGTCTTAATACGGCTAGTTTAGTTTCAATGGATTCTATGTTTTTTGGTTCAAGTGCACTTACGACTTTAGATATTTCAAGTTGGGATATGTCTAATATTGATACGTGGAAGTATGACACTAGCGCATTTCCTCCTAACTTGAATTATATAACTTTAGGTAAAAAAACAGTACTTGGCGGCTATTATTTAAATGCGCCACCGAATGACGGAGTTTACGGTGGTGTTTGGATAAATGTTGAAACTAAAGCTAGGTATGATAGAGAAAAACTAACTAAAACCTATGATGGTGATACGATGGCTGGCGACTATATGTGGGCGAAAGTTCCTAAATTAAATGTAAGGAACATTACCTTATATACAGGGGAAAGCTGGAACCCACAAGATGGTTTTATTTCTGCCTCAGACGATTTGGGAGATGAACTATATTCTCTGACTAATGATATTAAGATCCTTGGTGATCAAGTAGACTTAAGTTACCCAGGCGTTTATGAAGTAGAATATCGGTACTATTATAATAGTGCCAATACTACTAATTCTGTCAGCGGTATCTCTAAAGTGACAGTAAAAGATAATAAAACGACAGTCAATGTTCATGATTCCACGATCTATGCAGGAGATAGCTGGCAAGCTGAGGACAACTTTGATAGTGCATTAGACAAAGAGGGCAATTCGATATATTTCCAAGACCTTGTGGTTGATGAGAGTAACGCCGATACGAGTAAAGCAGGGACCTTTGAAGTCAAGTACACGTATGATGGTGTAACCAGTATAGCAACCGTGACAGTCAAAGAAAAACAAACGACAGTCAATGTTCATGATTCCACGATCTACGTGGGGGATAACTGGCAAGCAGAGGATAACTTCGATAGTGCGTTGGATAAAGATGGCAACGATGTTGATTTTTCAGCTTTAACTGTCGATGCTAGTAAAGCCGACACGAGTAAGGTAGGTAGCTTCGAAGTTGCCTATACGTACGACGGTATAACCAGTACAGCGATCATTACGGTCAAAGAAAAAATGACATCCGTCAATGTCCATGACTCAACGATCTACGTGGGGGATAACTGGCAAGCAGAGGATAACTTTGACAGTGCATTAGATAAAGATGGTAATTCAGTAGATTTCCAAGATCTTGCAGTCAATGATAGTGAAGCCGATACGAGTAAAGCAGGCAGCTTTGACGTCACCTATACGTACGATGGTGTAACGAGTACAGCGGTCATTACGGTCAAAGAAAAAATGACAGCCGTCAATGTCCATGATTCTACGATTTATGTGGGAGATAATTGGGAGCAGAGAATAACTTCGACGGTGCTTTGGATAAAGATGGCAACGATGTTGACTTTTCAGCCCTGATGGTGGATGACAGTAAGGCAGATACGAGTAAAGCAGGTACCTTTGAAGTCGCGTATACGTACGATGGTGTAACGAGTACAGCGATTGTTACAGTCAAAGAAAAAATGACCACCGTCAATGTCCACGATTCCACGATTTATGTGGGAGATAAATGGGAAGCAGAGGATAACTTCAACAGTGCGTTGGATAAAGATGGTAATTCGATAGATTTCCAAGAACTGACGGTCGATGCTAGTAAAGCAGAAACAAATAAAGCAGGTACTTTTGAAGTCACATATACGTATGATGGTATAACGAGTACAGCAATTGTCACAGTTAAAGAAAAAATGACTGCCGTTAATGTTCATGACTCAACGATCTACGTGGGGGATAACTGGCAAGCAGAAGATAACTTCGATAGTGCGTTAGATAAAAATGGTAATTTAATAGATTTCCAAGATTTGACAGTTGATCCCAGTAAAGCCGACACGAGCAAAGCAGGGAGCTTTGACGTCACGTATACGTATGATGGTGTAACGAGTACAGCGATCATTACGGTTAAAGAGAAAATGACAGCCATCAATGTCCATGATTCTACGATTTATGTGGGAGATAAATGGACGGCAAAAGAAAATTTTGACAATGCATTAGACAAAGCAGGAAAGAAAGTCGTGTACGAAGACTTGACAGTAAACGCCAGTCAAGTTGATACGAGCAAAGCAGGTAGCTATGAAGTATCGTATAGTTATGATGGAATTACGGTAACGGCTACAGTCACAGTAAAAGAAAAACCTAGCCAAGAAAAACCTGCAGATGATTCAACGCATACGACACCAGAACAAAAGAAAGAGAATCAGAAAAAAACAACTTCTGATAGTAAGAAACAGGTAACACTTCCTAAAACAAATGAAAATAATTCAGTAGCTGAATTAGTAGCAGGTGTCATAATTGTGCTTCTGACAGGTGTAATTGTCTTTTGGAAAAAAAGAAAAGCGAATAAAGCATAATGGCTAAAAAATAAAGTATGCAGGATTTATTTCTGGGTACTTTATTTTATTTGAAAAAGACTTCAGCCAAGTTTCTCTTTCTTACTAGGTTAGAGAGAGAAACCTTCACAGAGGCCATGTAGATTACATAAAATCAACTCCCGAACAACAGAAAATAGATGATGAATCTATTAAATTTACTGTTCAGAAATGACTTTTACGAATTTCTTTATGCAATTTTTGCAAATCATCCGATATAGTGTAAGGGACTATAATACCCTGGATTTTGTTACATTTCTTGTATAATTTATTCGTTTTATTATTCTCTCTAACATAGAAAGAAGCTAATCAAAGAATCGTTTCTTATAATTAGCTTCTTTTTTATTACTTAGCTATTGTGGAGAGATATCATGTTACCATTTTATTTACTTATTCCTAGATAGTTTTCTTATCATAACTTTTTGTTTGTCTGATTTTCTTATAACGATAACCAAGAGTCTTTTTAGCAAAATATCAATTTTGACTCCGATTCTATTTTCATCAAAAATAGTATAGTAGGCTCCTGATAGAATCGTTTCTTCTGGAAAGCTAACAATTGGAATCTGGATACCCGTGCCGCCAGGAGAGCTATGGATAGATTTTTAATGGAAATTTATTTCACAGAGAATCATATCTTCTTACATGAAGGATGGTAAGAAGGTACTGACACCATTCTCATCAAAGAGAGGGTCACCTTTCAATTACTAATTATACTAAGTAGGAATTTTCGTAAGTAGATTAGCGTTCTTGAGAAAATTATATCTCCCTAAAATCAACCTTTGATCAACTCTACCAGCACATCAGCTGTTTCTTGCGGATGGCTGATTGGAAAATGATGACCCAATGGCAGATCGACTATTTTAGTCGTTTCTCTTGGCGGTAAATAGCTTTTATCCTCGGTTCCCCATACGATTGGAATCGAAGGATCTATTCTTTGGTGAAGGGACATTTCTTTTAACAACCAATTTAGTTGAAGTGTTGTGTTGACTATCCGTGAAGAACGAGCACTCTTCTTCACTCTTTTTAAATATTCACTAGAAGAGGCTGCTTCGTCTATCAGCAGTCCTTTTTTTGTGAAATAGGCGAGTAATTGTCGTTCAGAGGCATGTCTTAAAGCTAGTTTACTGAGCCATGTTGCAGGGACCGAATCGGTTTTATGAATAGGTGGTTGTAAAAGAATCAGTTGATCGTTCTCTGAAAAGAAGCGCTGTTCAGCGGCTGTTAATAACAAGGCGGCACCAAAAGAATGGCCGATAAAGACAGAGCCGTCAGGCAGGATATTCTTTAGTGAGCGTATCAACTCAAGATATGGTGTCACCAGCTGTTGCTTTTTAATAAACGGAGATCTTCCGAATCCTGGTAAGTCTGCAATGATAATTTTTCTACCTGTTTGTTTATTCAATGCTAGTCCCAGTTGAAAGAGATCGGTGCCATCGCTAAATAAGCCATGCAAAAGCACGAGAGGAGTAGCAGAGCCCTCCAATTGATAGACCGTCGCTTCGTTGACAGCTATGCGTGTGTAGGGTGTTAGGCTTTCTTCCCCATAGGTCAAGCGAAAATCAATGTCAGCTACTGCTAATGGGATGTTTGATGCTGCTATTTTTTTTATCAGTTCCGATTCAAAATCGCGTTTTGTCAGCCGATTGTCAAACGTTCTATTGGTTAAAAAGTTTAAACTACTTTCAGGAATACCCGTTAATTTGCTTCCGCCAGCTGCCATAACGAACTTGAGTAAACCAAAAGGAACAGTCAGCCGAGGTTTGTTTCGATTAAGACTTTCAGAAATCAGCCCCATCAGTTGAACGATCTCTTTGTCGGCGTGTTTATCGGCAACAAGGGGATACGTCATTTCGTCTTTTGTCTCATTGAATATGGTTTTGACAATAAATTGAGCGAGTACATTTTTATTGATCAACGGTAGTCGATAGTCACTTCCTCCGGGGATAACAGGTAAGGCTCCACTTCGGATTATTTTTATAAATAAGCCAAAGCCTTCGAGTTGTTCGGTGCTGCCTGTTTGCTCATCACCGATGACGGTTGGCGGATTGATTACTGCTAAAGGAATATGGTGCTTTTTCGCTTCTTGTCGAATATAAATATCAGATAAAAACTTCATCTGCTCATAGGGCGGGGTTCCAAGTAACGCTGGATGCACCTCTTTGAACACATCCGTCGTTTCCCAGACAGAAGCATCATCCGTGAATGGGCTCATGTACCCAGCTACGTGGATGATCTTTTTCAATTTGTTTCTCTTGTTGATTTCTGTTGCAAGGGTCATGAGGTTTTTGCTGCCTTCTAAAAAGGAGTTCTTCGCGGCTGCTTCTGATAAAGTGATATCCATCGGACCGCCGCAGTGAAGAATCATGTTGCAGTGCATTGCTCGTTCGTGGTCGATCGCATTTAGGCCTAAGTTCTCTTTTGTTAAATCGCCTGTTACCAATGCTATTTTTTCAAGGGCTAGTGCTTGTAATGGTCTTGCTTTCGCTGGATTTCTGACAAGTAATGTTAAAAAAACATCTTCCCTTGCGAGTTGTTTGACGACTTCTTTGCCAATAAACCCAGTTGCCCCGATAATTAAAATATTCATTATTTTCTCCTTTTTTAGAACTATTTAGTCCTAATTTTTATATAAAAAAATTACTCTTAAACGAGTAATTTAAATAAATTTTTGGCTGTAGTAGTGAGATACTGACTCTCTTTTTTTACTTCTGCTAAAAAAAGTGCCCCTTCAAGGTTGTTCACAAAAATCTCCGCCGTTTCTTTGACGTTGATGTCTTCACGAAATGCTTTAGTATTTATTCCTTCTTGAATCAATCCTTCGCAGATACGCGTTAAATAATCAAAAAAATGATTGATTTTTTCTTGGACCTGCCGATCATTTTTCGGCGCTTGCATAATGAAAGTAATGAAGGGACAGCTGCCTTGATAGTCCCGCTCTTCAATTTCTTCAGCCAAACTTTCTAGAAAGGTCAGTATTTTTTCTTCCAAAGTTAGATTGGTCTGTTTCAAAATGTCTGCTAGTTTTTCTCGGTATATAGTGATCCAAAAATCAATCACTGCTAGTAATAATTCCTCCTTACTTGAGAAGTGGTAATAGACATTTGATTTTGACACACCGCTTTGCTGCACGACCTCATCCATACTGGTATACGTGTAGCCGACTTTGAGAAAAAGGCTGGCGGCTGTTTCGATCACTCGGTTTTTATTTGAACGTTTATAATTTGTCATAATAGAACTATATAGTACTAATTGAGTCTTGTCAATTTTTTGTTTACCGATTGATTCATTTTCTTTTTATTGTTGTAAAATAAATGTTAAAAAATAATTTAAGGTTCTTTTTTAATGGTTGATATGTATAATAAGAACATACAGTAAGAAAGTGTATGTTGAAAAGAGGACCCTTATGAAAAAATTTGCAATTGGCTGTTTTGGGATCAGCCTTTTTATGACGATCGTTGGCCTTTTTTTACAGACGATTTTGATCCCTATTCAAGATTTTGACACAATCAGCAAAGAAGAACTTAAGAATATCCAACTTGATCTTGCTATTAATTATCCATTAGGAACTGGTATGCTCTATGTCGGGCTTCCTTTGTTAGTATGCTCGAGTGGTTATTTGGTTTTTTGTTATTTTAGAGATAGGAAGAACTGAAGCTTATCTTGAAAAAAATGCTTAAGAGGAACGCAATATAATATGATGTATGTTTGTATTTAAATGAAAAGGTAACTATTGTTTGTTTGGATCTGTAATGTTTGAGGAAATACTAACTAATTAAGGAAGTGCTTTATGAAAATAAATGATGTTTTGCATAGACGCCAGTATACGATTAATTTATCTTCTAATACTCCACCGCTTGATTTAGCTTCTTTAAGAAATATGGGGGTCTGGAGTAATCCAAAAGAGAAACATTATATATTGACTTTGACACACAATGACGATCCCATTAACGATTCTTCTATGTTTGAGAAAATTTTTAAGGAGCATACTGGATTACAGTCAAAAGATTTTATATATGAAGCAAAACATGGACCGATGACCCTACAACGTGCTGTTGATTCGACTTGGTTTTGAAAATATAGAGTTTTTTGAATAGATGCAATAGCACAATGCATGAAATCATGGTATTGAGATTATTTTGAAGGAATTGAAAATAATGAATTTTTTTAGGGAAGCAGGTCTGAATAGCTATGAACAATCACGAAAAGAATCGAAAACAACATTCAATTAGCAATCTATCTAGTAATTCCTTTAACGTAATGAATACAAAATCTGATCCTTCACAAACTGGATCACCAATACCTTTTCAAAATGGCGACTTTTCATCAGTTGATCGAAACATTCATTCTTCAAAAACAGTCGCTGAAATGCTTTGTTTCTATTTAGCAGGTAGTATTATTGCGGCAATTGGGTGTTATTTGTATATTAAGCTGCCCTTATTTGCTAATTTACTGGAGAATACGATTTTATCTTTTGCTATTACTTTTGGGATTATCATCCTAAGCTTTGTTTTGTCTCATTTTATAACGAAAGTACTTACTGCTCATATCAGAAATAAATGACCAATATGAAATGAATTGTGAGGATAAATAGATGTATTCAAATTACCAGAAGCTGCCGCACTATTTAAAAAAGTGGTATGCATTATTTTATATTTTACCATTGATGCTTCTCTTATTTGTTAATGCCCTGACAGCTTGGTTATCTTTTCCCATAAACATAGGATTTCTATTGATTCTTTATGGAGTAAGTTGTTTGATTGCTACCAAGGCGTCTCAAGGTAAAAAAGAATGGTTTGTTCTAGATGGCATCACTTTTGGGATTGCCTTGATCACTCTTTCTATCATTTAATTGAAATAAAGGGGTAGCCTTTGATGCAGAGATAATAGTGGAGAACCGATTATTGCGCATGTCGTCTCTTCTTTCGTTGTGCTGGCAGCAGCCATCTTGATCTAAAAATTACTGTGCAGTGGCTGCCTATAAGCATAAAGGAATTGAGGATAGCTTGGCTGTACGCTTAGAAGCTCTAAAATTAGGTTGATTGAAGCTGATTTGAGAGTTCAGATAAGCGTTACGGGCTTGCTATTTTTTGCAGTCGTTATATACTGATGTCTATACTTCATGTTTTCGTATGTCGTCATCATTTCGGTAGTATTGCTGATATGAAAGACCGCAGCAAAAGTGAGCGAATAGGAGGAAGTAATGATGCAGCAAACAGAAGAAACTGAATTATTTGTAGAATGCCCAGTGGCTAGCGTCCAGAAGGTCGTACGCGGCAAGTGGTCCATGGTCATCTTATCCTTTTTACGGCACAAAACGCTTCGTTTCGGTGCGCTTAGTCGTAAAATGCCCATGGTGACCCAAGCAAATTTGACAAAGGAATTGCGCATGCTTGAAAGCTATGGCCTCATTCATCGTGAAGTCTATCCGCAAGTGCCGCCAAAAGTTGAATACTCACTGACCGAAATGGGGCATAAATTCATGCCAGTTTTGGATGCATTAGAAACATTTGCTTCTACCTATGAGTCAGAAAACGAAAAAGTAGTCAATCCTTGAAGCGTTCAAGGATTTTTTTTGTGCCTGAAATCCGTATGATTACACAAATCTATTGAAAACGATAGTACCTATCAAAAAATATGGTACTTTTTATTATTGAGGTAACAGGTCATAATGAAATCATCTTAAGAAAGAAGGTTTTTTATGAAAAAAATGATACTGAATCAATATGGCTCTGTAGATGTTATGCAAATGGTTGAAGCTGCTAACCCTGAGCCAGCTGCTAAACAAATGGTGATCAAAACCGCAGCGATCGGCGTGAATGATCCTGATATTGTTATTCGTGCGAATGGACCATTTCCAACGATGCCAAAAGAATTGAAACCTGTGCTTCCACACTCTTTGGGACAAGACTTTTCTGGTATCGTAACAGCTGTCGGAGATGATGTGACCCGCTTTTCAGTAGGTGATCATGTGGTTGGGATGGCGTTTATGAGTACATATTCTGAATACATTTTGTTAGACGAGTCAGCAGTTGTTGCTGCTGTACCGAAGGAGCTGGACTTGGTGCCGTTAGGTGGATTTTTCCTTGGCGTGGCCACAGCCTACGGTGCAACCATTCGTGATGGTCAAGCAAAAGCTGGACAAAAAGTACTGATTCATGGCGGTGCTGGCGGTGTCGGGTCTAAAGCTGTTCAGCTGGCAAAACATGCCGGGGCGTATGTCATAGCAACAGGCAGCGCTAAGCAAGCTGACTATATGAAGGAGTTAGGGGCAGATGAAACGATCGATTATCAAACAGAAGATTTCACAAAATTGGTTTCTGATGTCGATTTAGTGGTCAACTTGACTGGTCCTAAAACATTGGAGAACAGTTATCAAGTAATCAAAAAAGGTGGACGCGTCACTTCTGTTAATGCGCCAATCAACCAAGAAGAAACGGAGCGTAGAGGAATTACTGGTATGTATTCTATGGGGTTCATGACTGTTGAAGAGCTGGAAAAATTCATTGATCTTTATGCGCAAGGAAAACTTGATGTCCTTGTAGACAAGACATATCCCTTTGAATTAGAAGCAATCAAGCAAGCTCACCTTGATTTCCAAGCAGGCGGAAATACTGGCAAAAAGATCATTGTCTTTGATAAATAGGGAGTAGTAAATAGAAATCGTACAATAGAGATTTTAAGAGCGAGCGTAACAGAACGCTGTCCGTTGTTTAGCTACAAGCACAGTGCTCCAGAGCAATTTGTTTAATCGATGGATTCTTCATTTACTTGATCAAGGCAGAATTTCCAAAAATTTTGTAAGAATTACCATGAAAAGAGACAAGATACAACTCAGTAAGAACCAATACAAGTCCGCCTCCTTTTGCAAGGGGAGCGGACTTATATTGTTTTTCCTATTAGTTTTCAGTATCTAACATCCGGTTCATAAACCATTCCACTTGTTGGGGGGCATCGTGGTCAAAGAATGCGGACTCTTTTTTATCTAAAGAGGCTATTTTTTCAATGTCTTCCTGGGAAAGCTCAAAGTCAAAAATAGCAATGTTTTCAGCCATCCGTTCTGGACGAACTGTTTTTGCTAAAGCGACGATCCCTCTTTGCATCAACCAGCGAAGAACAACTTGGCCAACCGTTTTGCCATATTGCTTGCCAATTTCTGCTAATGTCGGATTGGTAAATAGATCATGGCGTCCTTCTGCAAAAGGTGCCCAAGCTTCAACTTGGACGTCATATTTTTCATGCCATTCCTGATCTTCCACTCGTTGATTCCAAGGGTTCACTTCGATTTGATTGATTTGAGGTTTCACCTCATTCAAGCCGACAAACTCGATCATCTTAGCTGATTTGAAATTTGAAACGCCAATTGCACGTAATTTCCCTGTTTTTTGAGCAGCAACCATTGAGCGCCAAGCACCATAAATATCTCCATATGGTTGGTGAATAAGGTAAAGATCAAGATAATTTAATCCCATTGTTTCAAGCGAATGTTCAATCGTTTCTTTAGCTTTATCTTCGGAAGCTTGGAGAATAAATAATTTAGAGGTAACAAAAAGTTCTTCTCGAGTGACTAGACCTTCAGTGATGGCGCGCTTGATTCCCTCGCCTGTTTCTTTTTCATTTCCATAAATAGAAGCAGTGTCGATCAGGCGATACCCAGCTTTGATTGCTTGGTAAACAGCCTCAGCTGTTTCTTCCAAAGGAATTTGATAAACGCCAAATCCTAGTTGCGGCATGGTGACACCATTATTGAGTGTGATTGTTTGCATAGTGTTTCCTCCTCTAATTTTCATTACATGTTCTATCCTAAACCTTGGAGTTAAGTCCATAGCAAATAAAAGATGTTATTTCTTTCGTTCCCATAATTTTTCCACTTTATCAGGAGTCATATTTCCTGCTTTGAATTTTGCGATATGCTCATCATACGTTTCTATCTTATAAATAAGCAGGTCTCGTACTTCCTGCATTTCTGCTAACTTTTTCTCTAATTCTTCGAGTTGATCGGCTAAAATCTGTTTTTGGGCTTTTTCGACATTTTGACTTTCACGTACTTGTGCCAATTGAGCAAATTCAATTAACGATTCGATGGACAATCCTGCATTTCGTAAATGTTTTGCTAGATAGATCCAGTTTAGATCATTCGTTGTGTACACCCGATAGCCACTCTCATTGCGTTGGACAGGTGGAATCACACCGACTCGTTCATAATAGCGCAATGTGTCTACGCTCAAATCAAACATTTCCGCTGCTTTTTTTATATTCATCGTTGGTTCTCCTTATCTTTTTTTATAAGTAATCATAAACCCTAAAGTGGACTCTAGGGCAAGTGGTTTAAAATTATTTATTTAAAAGAATATATTTTGTTCGTTATGGCGACTATTCGGGAAGAAAAAGCTACAAGCATTTTTATTTCAACAGAATGATTTGAGCAATCATCAGTATTGAAAGCTCCTTTTTTAGTGTGTTTCAAAGCAAGTCATACTCTCTTAGAATTGATTATTTCGTTATCTATATGAGCGAGGCATTTTTTATCCATAGATTTTAAATAAATCCATCTCATGTTATGATGATGATGAAAATTCTTAACTTGGATCAAGGAAACAGCGATTCTTGTTATGAAAAACGAAAATAAGCTAATGAGAGTGTGACTATCCATGAATATAAAAGAAGTAAGTAGTATGAATCAAAAGTTAGAGCAACAATTAATTGAAGTTTGGGAGAGTTCTGTTAAGGCGACGCACACCTTTTTGTCAGAGTCTGAAATCCAAGCCATTAAGCAATACATTCCAGAGGCATTGCATCATGTGCCGCATTTGATTGTCGTAGAAAGTGAGCAAGGAGAGCCAGCTGGCTTCATGGGGATCTCGGATCGAAATCTTGAAATGCTGTTTATAGCAAATGAACAAAGAGGCAAGGGCCTAGGAAAGAAACTCTTGGCATACGGGATGGAAAACTATTTTGTAAATGAATTGGGAGTAAATGAACAGAATCCTCAGGCGAAAGGATTTTATGAGCATATGGGATTTGAGGTATACAAAAGAAGCGAGTTAGACGAACAAGGAAATCCTTATCCGATTCTTTATATGAAGAAAGTTGATAAAAAGTAGCTGTTTTTTTATTTCTTTATTTTTGAGGATTGCTTGGCTGTATGCCTAGAAGATCTAAAATTAGGTTGATTGAAGACGATTTTAGAAACAAGATAAGCGTCACAAGCTTTTTATTTTCAGCAGTCGTTATATACGACTGTCTATCATTCATCATTTTATAGGTCGTCATCATTTAGATTACGCTGGTAATGTGAAAGGCTGCTACCCAATCAAGTCAGCTTCATTTGCAATGCCTCCAAGAAACTTTCCGATTTGAATAAAAAGCTCACCCCAAGCAGCCCCCGAAAAATAGTTTCGGAGGCTGCTTTTGGTTTGGGGGGCTTAGCTTGCTAAGCAATGATTGATCACTAAAAAATGATCAAAACAGAATAGGCAATTTTTTGTTTTCAATCAAAAAATGTTGATCGTTTTATCAAGCAGAGGATGGCACAAGTAAGTGGAAAGTAGGTAGTGGCTATTTTTTGTGTTCAGGATGGGGAAGTAGATTTGTCTAGGATACACGTGAGGATAAACGTTTGAGGATCATTTGTTTTTGACTTACCTATGTGCCATCACTGCGGAAACCCTGTGGATGAAGGCGTCGTGTACGACACCAGATACTCGGATGAGAACTAAGGACGGTTGATTGCCCGTGCCTGACACGCTTTTTCTAACCGCAAATTCGTAGGAGCTGAAGAGCTGCAACGCTGAGTAAGTTGGCTGCCCCGTGCGGTTTTTGGTGTTTTTTGAACCCTACAAGCTGCTATTGCTCCTCGTCTATTCGTCGCAAGCTTGGAAGGCTTTCTCAGAAAATGCCCGTCAGCTGTCAGCACGTTGTCTTTTGCATCAGGAAGCATCAGCGTTCCAACAAACCTTGGTGACCCAGAAGGCACCCACTCATTTTTGGCAACTTTTATCCGAGAAATCGTTGCGCTAGAAGTATGTCCGTCCGTACTTTCCAGAAAAAAGGCAGCTGAAAGTGGGCGGATACCCAACAAAAAGGCGGTTATGACGACCACAAGCGCTCTCAAAAAACTCAGTCCTTTCTTTTCAATGGTAATTGTTCTTATCTGCACTTCATGATAGCACCGAAACGCGAAGTATTTTTCGCGTTTTTTTGTTTTTAAAATAAAAAATTAGATATTCGCTTTTTTTAGATAAATGGTATACCTGAGATGGAATAAAAATAATAAAAGAAAGGACAGGATTTACAATGAAAAAAACATCATTAGTTGCAGGTTTCGTTTTAGGTGTAGGCGTTTTGTTCACTCTAGGTGCGTGCTCAACAGTGGAAGAGTCAGGGGAAGTGGTCTCTGGGTCAGGAACCGAAACGTTGATCAGTGATTCTTCAGATGAGGTGATCGTGGGAAGTGAAAAATTGAGTGATGATGGGTATTTTGAAGAAATCGTAACCAAGGGAATCGATCCGAAAGTCAAAGATGTTGTTTGGTATGAAACGAATTATGAAAATGCTGGTTGGGATCACATTCGCTTTTTAGTGAACCATGTAAAAATTGTGAATGTAGAAGCGTTCAAACACAAAGACAAAGAATACAAAACATTGCTTTCACTGAAATACCAATTGTTTAATGAAGATTCGAAAGACAAAAAAATCAAACCTGACAAAGCATATTTGGTGTTGAATGATGGCAAGAAAATTGAAGCGGAAGTATTTGTGGACTATTTAGATGATGAAATTTTGACCCATGACAAACACAAAGATGGCTTTATTCACTTTAAAGTAGCGCAAGAACAAAGTTTGCCAGCGATCAAAGCAATCGAAATTGAATTTAAAGCAGATGGTGATCTGACACATACGTACCATATTGATCTTTCTTCCGCTGCTGAAAAATAGTATCTAACGATAGGAGGTTGAAAAAAATGGATACTAGCAAGAAAAAACTATCATTGTTGAGTTTTTTTGCGATAACTGCTTCAATGGTGATGACGGTATATGAGTATCCAACCTTTGCGACATCGAAGATGAATCTAGTTTTTTATCTACTCGTCGGCGGTTTCCTCTGGTTTATCCCTGTAGCCCTTTGCTCTGCGGAGATGGCTACTGTAAAAGGATGGGAAAAAGGGGGACTCTATACCTGGGTCTCGAAAACATTAGGGAGAAAATGGGGCTTTGCTGCCATTTTCTTCCAATGGTTCCAAATCACGGTAGGCTTTATTACGATGATTTACTTTATTGTCGGGGCGCTTTCCTATGCCCTAAATTGGCCGGCTCTTAATACCAATGTTTGGCTGAAGCTGATTGCCACTTTAGTGATCTTTTGGTTGATTACGATCTCACAATTTGGCGGAACAAAAAATACCGCGAAGATTGCCAAAGTAGGGTTCTTTGTGGGGATCGTCGCAACTGGGATCATACTTTTTATCCTAGGAATTGTCTACATTGCTCAAGGAAATCCCATCAAAGTTTCCTTTGGCTCAGGCGCTTGGATTCCTGATTTTACGAAAATCAATACGCTGGTCGTTTTTGTGTCCTTTATTTTGGCCTATGCAGGGGTTGAATCTTCTGCCAGTCACGTAAAAGACATGGACAATCCTGGAAAGAATTATCCGAAAGCCATTTTGATTTTAGTCGTAGCGACGATTCTTTTGGATACGTTAGGTGGGGCAACGGTGGCTGCCACGATTCCCCAAAATCAATTGTCTCTTGATACTGGTGTGATTCAAGCCTATTCTTATTTGATCCATCATTTTGGCGGCGGGGAATGGCTGGTACGTTTGATTGCCGTGGTCATCTGTTTAGGTGTCATTGCAGAAATTGCTGCTTGGGTAGTCGGCCCATCGACGGCGATGCTTGAAGCAGCTGAAAATGGCTTGCTGCCAAAACAAATGGCCAAAGTCAATCAACACAATGTCCCAATCAATATCGTTTTGGTGCAAGGCATCATTGTTTCTATTTGGGCGGTTGTCTTGACATTAGGCGGCGGGGGCGCCAATCTATCCTTCTTCGTTGCGATGGCGTTGACGGTCTGCATCTATCTGGTTGCTTATGTTCTCTTGTTTCTTTCGTATATTAAGTTAGTCAAAGAAAAAGACGACTTAACAAGAACGTATCATATTCCTGGTGGGAAAAATGTGAAAATTGGTGTTGCGATGGTTGGTTTGCTTGTTTCTATTTTTTCTTTCTTTATTTCCTTCTTTCCACCGAGCGATATTGGATCGGGAAAAGGCGGAACCTATTTGGCCATCTTGATCATCAGCTGGCTGATAATTGTCGTGATACCGTTTGTCATCTATAAATACGTAGGTGAAAAAGCAAGCGATAAAAAATAAAAAGCACAACCTATGAGGAGGAGAGCTGCATGTTATTTAGTAAAAAAAATCGAAAAGAAGCCCAATATTTGGAACCTATCTATGGGAATGAGGCAATGGATCGGGCGATCCCTATGTACAAATTACCAAAAGAGTCTTTGGTACCGCGGGATGCCTATGAACTAGTCAAAGATCAATTGATCGATGAAGGGGTCTCAAGACAAAATTTGGCGACGTTTTGTCAAACCTACATGGAACCAGAAGCAGTCAAAATCATGAGTGAAACCCTTGATAAAAACGCCATTGATAAAACCGAGTACCCACGGACAGCAGAAATTGAAAACCGCTGTGTTAACATGATCGCTGATTTATGGCATGCACCAGAAGCGTCTGATTTTATCGGTACGTCAACAGTAGGCTCAAGTGAAGCGTGTATGCTAGGTGGATTGGCCTTGAAATTTGCTTGGCGCAATCGGGCAAAAAAACTTGGCTTAGATATCAATAAACAAAAACCAAACTTAGTGATTTCTTCTGCCTATCAAGTCGTTTGGGAAAAGTTCTGTGTCTACTGGGACATTGAAATGCGGACGATCCCTATCGATGAAGAACATGGCAGCATCAATGTCGAAAAGGTCACGGACTATTTAGATGAATATACGATCGGGGTCGTCGGTATCTTAGGGATCACTTACACTGGACGATACGATGATATCAAAGCACTAGATAAGAAATTAGAGGAATACAACAAACAAACCGACTACAAAGTCTACATCCACGTGGATGCGGCTAGTGGTGGATTGTACACGCCATTTATGGAACCAGAACTTGAATGGGATTTCCGTTTGAAAAACGTTCGTTCCATCAGTACGTCTGGACATAAATATGGGTTAGTCTATCCTGGTATCGGTTGGGTGCTTTGGAAAGAAAAAGATTTCCTTCCAGAAGAATTGGTCTTCAAAGTAAGTTATCTTGGCGGTGAAATGCCAACGATGGCCATCAACTTTTCAAGAAGTGCCAGCCAAATCATCGGACAATATTACACCTTTATCCGCAATGGGTTTGAAGGCTACCGCTTGATCCACAAAAAGACCAGTGATGTTGCCCAATATTTGGCAAAAGAGATTGAAAACATGGGCTACTTCGATATTTATAATGATGGGTCACGGTTGCCGATCGTCTGCTACAAATTAAAAGAAGATGCCGACATTTCTTGGAATCTGTATGATTTGACGGATGAATTTGCCATGAAAGGCTGGCAAGTCCCTACCTATCCATTACCTGATAATCTATCACATATCAATATCCAACGCTTTGTCTGCCGGGCAGATTTAAGTATGCAAATGGCAATGGATCTGGTGCAAGACATGAAAGAAGGAATTGAGCGCTTGAACAAGCGACCAAGCCGTCATGTTTCATCCGACCAAACCTATGGCTTTTCACATTAAGAAACGGTATCGCTAGAAACCCGTTCATTGCTTTTTTCAATGAATAAAAAGTCCCTTTATGAAACGTTTTTTGCAATTCTGAATGAACAATGGTTTATAGAAAAATCAAAGGCGGTTGCATCGACTGCCTTTGATTTTTTTGCTTATAAGAACGGGTAAGTACTTGATAGGGTCATTTTTTAAGAGAAAGTAAAAAAATGGCGCTTGATAATTTCATTTATTGACATTTCTAGCTTGTGATAGTATTAATTATTATGGTCTAAATATATTTTTTTAGAGAAGCATGTTTTACATAAACAAAAAGAAAATCCGAGAACATTGTCGCGAGAAAATTCTGAGGAAAGTTCGTCTGGCGTGGCGCATTTTTGTTCGTTCGTTTTGGTTTGTTTGGGGAGTAAGTGAAGGAAAAGTATGTGTAGAAAGGGCATGTTTTTACTGCATTTGTTTGTTTCATAGGAATGTACTGCTATCTTTTTCTGTAAATTGGTTGTAACTATTCGAAAAGAATAAGGATTTACACAGGAGGAAAAACAGTCATGTATAAAGAAGACTTACTGGATAAAGACTTGAAATTGGAGTATATCTTGCTCAAATTCTTGTATTTATCGACGGGTCATATCAAAAAAAGTGATGCGTGTCGGGAATTAGAGATTACGATGCCAACCTTGACGAAACTATCAGAAAATCTTCAGCAACAACTAAAAAATGAGAAGGTCTCTTTTGCAATCAACCGTTATACCCTTGATCTGCAAGTAAACGACAGCGTCTCATTGGATGATTTGACCGACACGTTATTGAAAAAATCTGTAAAATATCAAATTATCCATTATTTGTTTCAACATGCAGGCTATGATGCTTTCGTATTAGCCGATGAATTAAAAATAAGCGTCGGGACACTGAATCGTGTGATCGCAGAGTGCAATCAGCTGCTGCAGCATTTTGAATTAAAGATAAAGAACAAAAAGCTAGCGGGAACGATGACGCAACGCATTTATTTTTACTATAATTTTTTAAAAATGGGGGAAACAGCGATCGATTCTGTTTTGATCGATGACCTGGTGGCGGAGCTAGCGAAAAAAATAACCCTCTCGATTGCGCAACAAAAGCAGTTGAAGATCTGGCTATTTGTGATCATGAAAAAAGTCACGCCTCACACAACCTTGGGAAGCTTAAGTCCGGAGGAACAAATCAAAATCAATCGCTGCCAAGAAATGCCGATTTGTCGCTTTATTCGACAGGCCTATGTGTCGAAAAAAAGCATCTGTTCAGTAGACGAAACCAAGATCGTCCCCTTCTTTATCTGTCTTTTTCTCGTTACGGTAGGAGGAATTCCTTACGAGGAGCTTCGCTTAGGGTTGTATACCAATAAAAATCCTGTTTTTGAGATTACCGATGAAGTCATGGCAGCGATCCAGTCCATTTATTGTCTTGAAGCCTCGCATACGACGATCGATATTAAAGCCAGTGTCTTCTCCTTGATCGCACAAGTCTATTACTTTCATGGGGTAAATTACTCCATTGACAGAGTCACCTTGAATTATTACCACAAGCTGTTTCACAATTCCTTGCGAGATCAAGTGATTACAGACATCCTACAACACATTATTGCACCAACCAACTTGTTTACGCCCACGAAACTCAACTACCTCAAGAAACGTCTGGTCTTTTTAATCTATCTGTTATCACCGAAAGAGGAATATCGAGTACGGATCGGGGTCCTAAATATGGGCTCCAGTCTTTTGGCAGATGCTTCCATTTACTTGTTAAAAAATGAACTAAAAGGGAAACAAAATGTGACTATTTCTCCTTACAACAATGAGGAAGAATACGATTTGCTGATTTCAAACGCCCGTGTCCCTCAACTTGGCAACAATTATGGTCAATTTTATCAAGTGACTGCCATCGGTGCCGATTTAGATGTCAATCAGGTTTCTGCGATTGTCGATCAAATTGCTTATTCTAAGTACCATTCTTTTGTGGTGTGAGCCATTACTTGTTAGTTAAAAAGCAGTGAGTCAACGGATAGGTGATTCGCTGCTTTTTCAATTATCTGCGAAGGATGAGAAGGAAAAGGAGCTTGAATTGCTCTTATCATTGATGACAGAATAAGAATAGGGATCAGTCAAGCAGCTTTCTGCTAGATAAATGTGCCCAATATCCTTGTATAACGTATCGCAACAGAGCAGAAGACATCAAGCGTGAAAATAATAGAAGGGATTCAAAATGCTGATTTTGGAAGGATGTAAAAAAAGACCCACATAGAGATGTGAGTCTGCAATCATTAGTTCTGATTTTCTAATTTCTCTAGAACCTTTTTGGGAATTTCGTCTTTTTCAACGCCATTCGGGCCTTTTATTGTACGCTTTTCACTGATCACCGCTTTTACATAAGAATTTGGTGTTAAGGGTTTTGCGTTATCTTCTGATAATGAAACCTCAAGGGTTTGGGTACTGCCATCTTCTTTTACAAAGTTTAACGTGTAATCGTAAGAATACCAAGGCGACTGGTCGCCGATGCCGCTTTTACTTTCATGTTCTACCTTAGGGGGAATCTCAGATGGGACATACGCGTAAGCTGTTTGTCCTGAGTAAGTGGATTGATAATATTCATAGCCTTTGTATCCGGCAAACCCTAAAAGTACGACTAAGACGAATCCGATTATTTTTTTCATATAAACCATCCTTATCCTCAAATATGGAGCTATTATAACAGAATGGTTCTATAGATGACCTTTCATCAGACGAACAGTTTTGCAAGGAGAAACGTTACTAGCCAGTCTAGAAAAAGCCGGGAACGCCGCTAATAAAGGATCCTATCTATAAATCATCAGGGTGTTTTTGCTTAGAGCGCTAGAAATAAGGGGAAAAACAGACGGCAAGACCTTAATTAAAAAACGCAGTAAGTGACATGTTTCTTTTTTGTATGCCCAGTAGTAGACTGTTTGATAAGACGTGTCGCTTTTTTTCACTATAGAAAGGTGAAAAAGGGCGCACCAGTTTCATAAAAAACCAGCAAAGGCGCTCCGTAAGAGGACCGTCTTTGCTGGTTTTTTTACAGAAAATGCTTGAGAGCAGTCCATGGCAGCTTTTTATGGTTCGATTTTACTATACAAATCGAGGGCTCTTTTCCTGGCTTCGTTATGGTCGACTATAGGCAACGGATAGTCGGTGCCTAAAACTACCTTTAGGTCGGCTTGTTCTTCGTCAGTCATCAGGTAAGGTTCGTGGATGAATTTTAGCGGCAACTGGGCGAGTTCGGGAACAAATTGTTTGATAAACGTCCCCTCTTGGTCGAATTTTTTCCCCTGAGTGATGGGGTTGAAAATTCGAAAGTAAGGAACCGCATCGGTGCCAGTCGAAGCTGCCCACTGCCAGCCACCGATATTGCTGGCAGTGTCGTAGTCGATCAATTGTCGAGCAAAATAGGCTTCTCCTTGTCGCCAATCGATCAGTAAATCTTTGGTTAGAAAGGAAGCGACGATCATCCGTAGACGGTTATGCATCCAACCGGTTTGATTCAGCTGCCGCATCGCGGCATCAATGATCGGATAGCCGGTTTGCCCTGCTTGCCATTTGGTTAGCTCCTCTTCATTCTTTCGCCAATCCATGTTTCGATATTTCTCAATGAGTTCATAGTTTTTTTGTTCAGGATGGCTGAAGTAGATCATATGATAAAAATCTCGCCAAGCCAGTTCTTTTAAAAAGGTCGCTTTGCCAGTGCTGGATGGCATTCCTTGGCAAGCGGCCCAAACCTTCCGAATGGAGATTTGTCCAAAAGACAAGAAAGGGGACAGGCGGCTGGTTCCTTTGATCGAAGGGATATCACGGTCTTTTTCATAGGCGGCCAAACGCTTTTGCACAAATGCCTGCAATTGTTTATGCGCATAGTCTTCCCCAACGATCGTTGAAAAATCGGTCTTTCTATTTTCTAGCAGCTTAGCAAGCAGCGCTGTCCCTGCTTTGAAGTGAGGGGCATCATCAAAATGAACGGCTTTTTCAAAATCGAGGGCCTGCTTTTGATACACCGGTTTGGGCAATTGAATCCATTTCTTATAGTAGGGGGTAAATTTTTTGTAGTACGTCCCATCCTCTTTGGTGACTTCTGTTGGTTGATGCAGATGATGATCTTCAAAAGAATGGACAGTGACGCCTTTTTTCTCGACCAATTCTTTTATGTAGAGATCACGTTTACGACCAAATCCACGGTTATCAAAGTTGAAGTAAAGCTGGCTCCATTCTGGATAGCAAGCGAACAATTGATCAAAGGCTTCTGTCAAAGTCCCTGTCAATAGGTGGATCGTCAGATTTTGCTTTTTGGCAGCCTCGATAAAGTGAGCAACTGCGCTAAAAAAGTAATCATGGCTCGGCGCCTTGGGGAGAAACTGCTTGTCATTGAGATGAAATACACACAACAAATGGTCGTTTTCTTGAAGAGACGCAAGCGCCTCAGTCAGTGCCGTGTTGTCCTCTAAGCGTAGATCCTTTCTAAACCACATCACATGAATTGCCATACAAACCTCCCTGATAGTATAACCGTGCAAAAAACGATCGGATTTCGTTTATAGTAATGGAAAGATGGGATTTATTCAAATTTGGCGATTGCGTAAAGAAAATTGCTGTTGCAACAAGTCGAGGGACTTATAGGGTTTTCTTTAGTTGGCGCGCCGATTTGAATAGGCGCTTGTCATTTACCGTTTCGTTTCTGCAAATCGTCTCTTCTTAATAAATAATAGGTAAAAAATGAGTAGTAGGGGATGAAATGAGTTACATTTGCGTAACGAGAACGTATATAATCATAGTATATAGTGAGGCTTTTTGCTTTAGCGTTTATTAATAAGCGCATATTTGGATGGGGTGAAGGATGATCAAAAACAAATTACAGCAATATAAAATTTTAACGATTTTACTGATACTTGTGACGGTTGGATTAATTCTCTTTTTAAATCAGATGATTTATGCTTGGCAGGCCATTGAAATTTTGGCGATTCTTCTTTGTGGCTACTTAGTGGTTTTTGATCAAAGGGATGGAACTTCGAAGATTGCTTGGATCTTAGCTTTATTGTTTTTACCGATTGTAGGAGTCATGTTGTATTATTTAATTGGTCGTGAACCTCGGTTAAGGAAATTGCCCAAACAGCAGATACAAAATGAACGGGAAGTACAGCGAACGGTTTCGGCTATTCTGCAAGAACATTCAGAGATCATTCATGGAAAACATGATCTCTCCACTGAGATTTTTCATCTTTCGGGCAAGTATCCCACAACTAATAATCATCTGACTGTATTAAACGAAGGCGCTGAGGCGTTCGCTTCTTTGCTGGAAGATATCAAGAAAGCCAAGCATCATGTGCATGTGTTTTTTTATATCGTTAAAGGGGATGAAACAGGGGAGGAGCTGACAAATGTTCTGGTCGAAAAGGCCAAACAAGGGGTGGAAGTTCGGTTTATGTATGATAGCGTGGGGTCGATCGCCTTTCCTAATCAATTATTATTATTGATGCGAAAGAATGGGGTAGAGGTGCGCACGTATGATTTGTTGAACTCGCCTTGGCTAAGTAATAAAGCGAACTGGCGCAATCACCGTAAAATGGTCGTTATTGATGGTGAGGTTGCACATACAGGAGGCATGAATATTGGAAATGAATATAGTGGGCGAGGCAGTAAGTTTTCTTATTGGCGAGACACAAACATCCGGATAGAAGGACCTGCTGTTCTAGAAGTACAAGAATGCTTTATTTATGATTGGCTCTTTCTTGATGAAACGGAAGAAACGGTCACTCATTTTTTGACACAGACAGCTACGTATTTTCCGTTGAAGACCGACGTTCAAAGCGGTTCGGAAATCGTTCAGGTAATCTACGGCGGACCCTATGATAGCGAGCGAATCATTAAGGATTCCTTTAATGACCTCATTGGAAAGGCAACGGATTCGATTAAGATCGCAATGCCTTACTTTATTCCTGATGAAGAAAGTTTAGGTGCGCTTAGAAGAGCAGCACGGTGTGGGATCAACGTACAATTGATTGTGCCGGGAAAAGGGGATCGAGGAATTTCTTTTCATGGCACGAATTCGTTTATTGATGAATTATTATCTGCCGGCGTCGAAGTCTACACCTATGATGAGACTGCTTTTATTCACTGTAAATATATGATCGTCGATGAGTTTGCTGCAACGATCGGGTCAACAAATTTTGATATTCGTAGTTTTTACCTTAACCATGAGTTATCTATGTTCATCTATGGGCCGTCGAAAATAATCACAGAGTTAAATCAGCAATTTATGGAAGACTTAGCTCATGCAAAATTAGTAGAAAAAGAAGAATGGCAAGCCAGAAGCCTTTTGACGAAAACAAAAGAAAAAATCAGTGGCTTGTTTGTTCCGATTCTTTGAAGGAAGATAGTGAACAGAGAAAAAAACTCGATTCCATCATCTGGAATCGAGTTTTTTCGCGTCATTTTCTTCTAGCAGCTCGAAAATAATTGATCCCGGTTCCCGCAAATACTACGAAACTAGCCAATAGGAACAAAAATCCTACGGGGACTAGATAGAAATTTTCATGTAAAATGCCGGATTGATCGATGTATTCCACGGAGCTTGCTTTGATGAAGAAGCAGGCAAAGCCGAATAGTAGTAAAAATGTTCCGATCAAGGTCGTGATCAAATTGAGTTTGGCGCGTCGGGTCTCGCTGCCGTCTTTGATTAGTTTTTCAGTGATCTTGTTCACTTGAGTTCCTCCTAAAATCAATTCATCAAGCGAGAGTTGAAAAATCGTGGCGATGGCAATCAACATTTCTAAATCTGGTAGATTGCGATTGTTTTCCCAGTTCGAAACGGCTTGTCTCGTCACGTGTAGTTGAGTGGCAAATTGTTCTTGGGTCAAGTTATTTCTTGTGCGTACTTCTTTGATTTTTTCGCCAAATTCCATCTTTTTTTCCTTTCGCTGATGTGACTTAAGCATAGTCGAAACCCGCGTTGTTTCCAAGAAAGCAGGGCTTGCTTCTTGATAAATCAAGGGAAAGTGGTGCTTGCGTCGTTTTTTATCTGCTGTTTTTTTGAGAGGAGCATCGTTTTCATTCTGAGGTCGTGAAAAACGTCTGTGACAAAGTGACCTTGAAGCATGTTATTTTTACTGCATATCATTTTGTTTATTATAGCACTGAGGCTAAGGGGAAGGAAATATGTGGCTCGTTTTTTCTCTTGCTTGATTGGTACATGTCCGATACATGACAGTTTATCGAGTGGGGAGCAACGCAACAGCAAGTTTCTTTTCTTAAAGAAAATCACTTAGTTGACAAAAAGAGAAACATCTTGTTTAATATACCCCGAGGGGTATAAGAAAGGAGCAAGAAATGTTTTCATTATTTAAACGCATACCAAGTATGTCAACAGCAGATTTACAAAAAGAAGGAGCCAAAGAATGGACGGTTCTGGATGTTCGCACGCCGGCGGAGTACCGTAGCGGGCACATTGCCTACGCCAAAAATGTACCGTTAAACAAGATTGCGGGCTTCACTCAAAAAGGTGACAAGAAACTGGCAGTCATTTGCCAATCAGGGATGCGAAGCAAACAAGCAGCCAAAATCCTAAATAAAAAGGGGTTTGATGTTGTCAATGTTCGCGGTGGCATGAATCAATGGCGGGGAACAACCAAAGGAGGAAAGTAACGATGGAAAAAATAGTTATTGTCGGTGGGGTAGCAGGAGGAATGTCTGCAGCAACGCGCTTACGTCGGCTTAAAGAAGTAGCGGAGATCATTATTTTTGAAAAAGGTCCTTTTGTCTCTTTTGCGAATTGTGGACTGCCGTATGCCATTTCTGGTGAGATCGAAGAGCGAGACGCCTTATTGGTCCAAACACCTGAGGCATTAAAAAAACGGTTTAACCTAGATGTGCGGCCTCTTCATGAAGTGCTGGCGATCGATCCGCAGGAGAAAACGGTGACGGTCAAACATGGCGAACAGGTCTTCACGGAATCTTATGATGCGTTGATTTTATCACCGGGGGCAAAACCGCTAGTACCAGCGATCAAAGGGCTAGAAGAAGCAACCAACGCCTTTTCTTTGCGCAATGTTCCTGATTTAGACCAAATCATGGCACATCTTGAAGACAAAAAGCCTCAAAAAGCGACGATCATTGGCGCTGGGTTTATTGGTTTAGAAGTCGCTGAAAATTTACATAAAAAAGGCCTACAAGTAACGATCGTGGAAAAAGCACCCCACGTATTGCCACCTTTGGATGAAGAAATGGCGGCGTATGTCAAAAATGAATTGATCAAGCAAGGGGTCAATGTTTTGACCTCGCAGTCAGCGACCGCTTTTGAAAAAGCAGGGCAAGAAATCGTTCTAGAGGATGGAACGGTTCTGGCTTCAGATATCACGATTCTTTCGGTGGGTGTCCAACCAGAAACGGATTTGGCAAAACGTGCCGGTATCCAATTAGGACACCGGGGGGGTATCCTGGTAGATGAGCAATACCAAACCAGCAAGAAAGATATTTACGCGGTGGGAGATGCCATCGTTGTGAAACAACAAATCACTAACGAAGACACGCTGATCTCCTTGGCGTCACCAGCCAATCGCCAAGGTCGGCAAGTTGCTGATGTGTTGGGTGGACTGGCTCGCAAAAACAAAGGCAGTATCGGGACTGCGATCGTGCGCGTATTCGATCTTGCCGCAGCTTCCACAGGGTTGAGTGAGCGCAGCGCCAAACTGGCAGGGCTAAATCCCCAGGTGGTTCATCTGTCAGGCAAAGACCATGCAGGGTATTATCCTGATGCGACGGATATTTATTTGAAACTGATTTTTGATGCGGATACTGGAAAAATCTACGGTGCGCAAGGCATCGGTGCCAAAGGAGTCGATAAACGGATCGATATTTTGGCAACAGCGATCAAAGGCGGTTTAACGATCTTTGACTT
Source organism: Enterococcus casseliflavus (assembly GCF_029215545.1). Taxonomy (NCBI): domain Bacteria; kingdom Bacillati; phylum Bacillota; class Bacilli; order Lactobacillales; family Enterococcaceae; genus Enterococcus; species Enterococcus casseliflavus. The sequence goes on from NZ_CP119393.1 coordinate 224,782, forward strand.
GCCTGAACTGGAATTCACCTATGCACCGCCTTTTGGCTCAGCTAAAGATCCAGTGAATATGCTTGGCTATGCAGCGATCAATCTGGCGGAAGGAATCAGTGAGAATATTCAGTGGCACGAATTGACGGATGCCTTAGAAAACGGTAAGCAGTTGTTGGATGTTCGTTCAGAGATGGAATTAGCCAATAATGGGCGTTTTCAACAGGCGCTCCACATTCCGTTGGATGAATTGAGAGATCGGTTGTCTGAATTGGATCCAAGCGTTTCGTATGTCGTTACGTGTCATAGCGGATTGAGAAGCTACATTGCCGAACGCATCTTAAAACAAGCGGGCATCAATTGTCAAAACCTCGATGGTGCCTTTTCGTTGTATAATACTATTAAGCCGGAGATGATTATTCATGATTAAAGCCATATCTATGGAGGAATTTACCCAAAAAGAAAAACGTGAGGCGCTTGAGATCCTTGATGTCAGAGAAGTTGATGAGTTTGCACAAGGACACATCAAAACAGCACAAAACCTACCGTTGAGCGAGCTTACGGAACAAATCAGCAACTTAGAGAAGGATAAAAACTACTATGTCATCTGTCATTCAGGGGCTCGTTCGCAAATGGCATCTGAGTTTTTGAGCCAGCAGGGGTTTCAAGTGACCAATGTCCTCGGCGGCATGTCAGCATGGAGAGGAGAAATCAAACGATGACCGCATGCAACAAAGATATTTTGAATCGGTTAAAACGAACCGAAGGCCAGTTGCGGGGGATTCAAAAAATGATCGAAGACGAGAAAGAATGCGTCGATGTCATCACGCAATTGTCCGCCGTCAGTTCCAGTGTTAACCGTATTATGGGGATCATTGTCGCTGAAAATTTGAAAAATTGTTTGGAAAATCCAGACAGCGACACGGAAACCCAAAAGCAGAAAATCGATCAAGCCGTCCAGCTGATCGTGAAGAAGTAGCGGGATTTTTGAAAGGTTTGTCGCGTTTTTTATCATCCCATGGAAAAGGTTCAGAAGAGCAGCATGTTCTTCTGAACCTTTTTACTCTTCATCAGCGATTGCTTGTCGACGCCAATAGAGGAAATAAGCGGAGATTGTCGGTATGTTTTGTTTTTTAATTACGAAGGAATATACACCGAGAAGGCTGTATGGTTAAATGGAGGGAGAAACGGCAAAACGCCCGAGGGGTCGTTGCGTATTTATAGCGACCAACGATCGCTTTTCTTGTGATTAAAATCACAATAAGCGAGTGGGTGTGGCGCAGTTATGGCGAAGGAGAGAGGAGAGTTTCTTGAACAAAAAAATACAGTCTTTTACATTACCCTTGATTGCTTCCAATTTGTTTCAAATCATTATTGCGCAAGTTTCATTAGCGATTATTTCAAGAAGATCCACGGAAGCATTGGCGGCGATTGCACTGATCGACGGGTTTCTCTATGCTTTTGCGGGTATCTTAGGTGCGATTGGGCTGGCTTTTAATATTTATGGCGCAAAGGCAGTCGGACAAAGAGAAGAGACGCAGTTAAATGATTATCTGTCCTCGGTTCTTTTTCTAGTAGTCGCGATCGGCGTGAGCTTTTTCCTGATTTTCCTGCTTTTTGGACGCGACATTTTGCAGGTTGTCTACGGATTTAGTGGGGAGCTGCTAAGGACCGCAACATTGTATCTTGCAATTATGTCTCCCTATATTTTACTTACGTTAGTCACGTTTGTTTTTACTAGCCTTTTAAAAATTGAAAAGAAAACGAACTACATCCTCGGTGTTTCCATTATTAGTGCGTTGGTACAGGTGTTGCTTAGCTATCTATTGATCAACGGCAATCTCGGTTTTCCCGCAATGGGGGTCTTAGGCAGTGGCATCGCAAATATGCTTGCGACTTTGTGCTTGCTGGGGATTTATGGGGTTCTTTTAAGAGAGAGTCTAGCAAGGGGGCTGAAACAAAGACCACGGAAACGTGCCTTTTTATTGAAAAAATCGGTTCCCTTAATGATTCAGGAATGCTTTGAGGGTTTAATCTTTATTATTGCTTTTGAAGCTTTCATCTCACGATTGGGTGTCAGTACGCTGGCCGCCTATGCGATCGGCAGCCAAGGATTGATGATCGCACGTTTGCCTGCTTTGATGTATGGCAACGCAGTGACCGTCTTTGCGAGTGAGGCGAATGGTCAGAACAATCGTCAGAAGATTTTAGCAGTGGGGAAAAGTGCCTTCGTTTCTTCTTTCGTGGCTTATGTCGGAATTGCCAGTCTGATCTGGCTCTTTCGTCCTGCTTTTTTTCAGTTGTTTACTACAGATATCGCTGTTTTAGACCTGTTGCCAGCTATTTTGCCAATCATGCTGGGGATAATGCTCGTCAGTCCGTTATATGAAATCACAAAATACTTATTACAAAGTTTGGAGTGCAGTCGCATGGTTTGTCTGTTGACAGGATGCGTCAACAGTCTGGTTTTAATGGGAATCACAGGCTTTTGGAGCAGTGGGCAGCTGAACTTTTTCTTCCTCTACTGTCTATACGGTTTGAATTTCCTGATTCTCGGCAGTTTCTTTGCAGGGCTGTTTTATTGGACGATCAAGCAGCGTGATCCTCAAGGCAAAGGACGCCTTTGAGGGGGATAGAAAAAAGCGAAGGTGCTGCTGATCCTTCGCTTTTTCGTCGCCTACAATTGGACAGGGGGATTAATTGTGGCTGACTTCTTCGTAAAAAATGGCGTTGCGTTCTGCAATCAGTTGGGTTTCCCTTCGCTCTAATTCAAGAAAGGTTTCGTCTGCCAGCAATTCGGCAGCAGAGTAGCCGGCAGCCAAGAAATTTTCGGCATAGGTCAATTTTTGATTCGTAATGTTTCTTCGTTGCTCGGCAATAATGAGTAGCTGTTTTACATTCATATACACACTCCATTCTTTTATAAAAAGCAAGTACTAAGAAGAGGACAGCTAAGGCAGTACTTGCAAGTCAACGGTGAAGGTAGGGCTGCGCGCTTGCTTGGCTATTCATCGTTCATGAGGAGAACGTCCGGTTTGTTTCTGATTGGTCGTTTTTATACGGAAGCTTTGTACTAAGTATAAAAAAATTTCCCCCGAAGTAACAGAACCTAGTCGTTTACATAAAGCAACCATTGGTTTACATCCCTCGGACAATTGGGTGTTACAAGAAAATCAAGTAATTTTTCCAAGAAAACGGTGGGATTTGACGACAAAAAAACCTGCGACCAGCTTGAAGCGGTCGCAGGTTTCTTAGATTAGTAGAAATAGCTTAGACGGTTTGTTTTGCTGGGCGCAGCAAGACTTCGCTGATCGCCACATGTTTGGGCTGTTGAATGGCATAAACCACTGCATTTGCTACATCTTCTGGCGTTAGGCTGTTGCCTTCTACGCGAGAGGTTTCTTTCAAGGCTGCTTCTAGTTGAGCATTGCCGACGGTTTCAAACAATTCCGTGGAGACCATTCCTGGAGAGACGATGGTAGAGCGAATGCCATGTTCACGTTCTTCTTGGCGCAAGCCTTCCATGATTGCACGAACTGCAAACTTTGTCCCGTTGTACACGGCAGAACCTGGGTAAATGACATGTCCGGCAACTGAGTCAGTGGCGATGATCAAACCGTCTTGCTGTTTTTGCATGATGGGCAGCACAGCGCCGATCCCGTTTAATACCCCCATGATATTGATATCCAGCATTTTTTGCCAGCTGTCATAGTTCAACTCTGCCAAGTTTCCTTGAGGCATGATGCCAGCATTATTAAAAAGGACATCAATCCGACCAAAGGAGGTCATGGCTAAATCAATGACTTGCTGGACTTGTTCGCGATTGGTGACATCAGCTGTTTGATACAAGACATTTTCTCCTAATTTTTCAGCCAGTGCTTTGATGCGCTCTTCACGGCGGGCAGCGATCACTACTTTTGCCCCTTGTTCGGCTAGTTTAACGGCGGTTGCTTCCCCAATTCCTGAAGATGCTCCCATAATTACGATAACTTTTTCTTTGATTTCTGTCATTTGTATTTCCTCCAGTGAATGATTTTTTCATCGAATCCTGCTGCTGCCAATGGCGAACCTATGAGACGATAGGTGATTGACAGTACAGTGCTTGCGGTGTATTTTAATTGTAGAACCTGAAGTTAGGTTTAGGTCAAGCGATAAACAAAATTTTTTTAGGAGCGATGCAAGTGAGTTACTCGATTGGCGAAGTATCACAAACGACTAACATCCCCATCTCGACTCTGCGTTATTACGATCGAGAAGGGATGTTTCCGAAGCTGGCCCGCAGTAATGGCGGCATTCGGGTGTTTTCAGAAAAAGAAGTAGCGACGATCAAAGTGATCGACTGTTTGAAGAATACCGGCATGCCCATCAAAGACATCAAGAATTTCTTGGATTGGGGCGAGGAAGGCGATGCGTCTTTGCAGAAACGGCAGCAGCTGTTTCATGAACGTCTGGAAGAAGTCACAAAGCAAATGGCAGCCTTGCAAGAAACCATGAATACGATCAAATACAAATGCTGGTACTACGATACAGCGATGGCAGCAGGCACCGAAGCGGTGGTAAAAGAGTTGCCGCTAGAAGAAATACCAGAAGAAGTCCGAGCATACAAACTGTAAGTCCATCGAAAAACCACCTGCTGTTTTTGCAGGTGGTTTTTCGATTCTACTGGTTTTTCTGGGAAAATCAACCTTGCCAGTTGCCGTTTTCTAACGGCAGTTCGGCAGTCCCATGAAAATTGGGTTTCGTTCGTCGGCAGTGTTACTCAATAACGCCTACAGGAATCAAATAGCGGGGTTCATTTTCTGTTGGCAGCTGCAGCAGCTCTGTGAGTTCATGATCCGTGAAGGCGCCGATCGGCACAGCGCCTAAGCCTAACGCTTGGGCTTGCAAAAGGACATTTTGGGCGGAATGACCGACTTCGATATAGGCATAGCGTTCGATTCCTCGGTCTCCATAGCGCTCGATCAGTCGTTCATAAACCACTGTATAAAGCAATGTAGCAGGTGCCCGTTGGATCGCTGGCTGGTCCAACGAACCTTCCGCCAGTGCGGTCCGAAAATCGCCGGCAAGGATTTTTGTTAAGGTATGCTGCTCTGGTTGATACAGATAAAGCCCTGGCTCAAGCCCCGTTACCTGTGTGACCACGACATAGAGGTCTAAGGGATACAAGGCACCAGCCGAAGGCGCTGTCCGGCGACCATCTTCTGTAGTGACACCGGCAGCGGCCCATAAAAGCTGTGCCAGCTGTTCTTGTGTTAGCTCAGTGTCTAGAAAATCCCGTTGCGAGCGCCGCTCGAAGAGAGCTTCCGACACACTGGTTTCCCCGTCTAAGATTGGTTGTGGCAATGGAAAGGTTTCATAGGAAACTGCTGGTTCAGAAGAAGTGGCGGTGTTCGTAGTCGGTTGTTCTTCAATTGGTGCCGTATCCGCACTGCAGCCAGTGAGGAGTATGCCCAACACCAAAAGAGCGCCTAAATGAACAAAGCGAAATCGTTTGTAACGGGTCATGAGGGTTCCTCCTTTTCTAAGGACTTCGTGTTATTTATAAGTATAACAAGGATTGCTTTTTCATGCGCTTTTATTCACAAACGGGTGAGCAGTGACAAGCGTATCAGCTCAATCAGGTCATAGGAAAAGCAGACTTTTTAATATTTTCTAAAGGCTTAAAAAGTATTTGCCATCGAGACATCATCAAGATTCTGTTCTGGCTCTTTCCATCAATGATCATTGGAGAAGGATGCAGCAAATGCCAGAGTGTTATCTAAAGGAAGAGAATCATCAGAAGATGGAGAACAGCCCTTTGAGGAGCCGTCTGGAATCAATAAAGCCCCTTTGTCTCTTGCGACAAAGGGGGCGGGGCTAACTATTCATTTCTGCGACTTCTTCCTCCATATCAAATTCCAACTGTTTGGCAGCATTGAGCTGGTCACTATAGTAGCTGGCAAGCTCTTCAGCAGATTGCGGTGTTAGATTGTTGAAGGCAAAAGTCACATAGGAGCCATGATCCTCTAGGCAAATCGAATTGATAGTGAAGCGACGCTTATCATCGTAAAAGACGTAACTTTCACCTGGTACGAAGGTTTGCTCGGGATGAGTACGGATACGGAAGCCATTGAAACTCATTTGATACATTTCGAACGTCTTCGCATCATAAGAAAGCTGACGATTGATGGCGATACTCAAGGCTTCACTATCACTTTCGATAAAGCGGTTTTTCCCGATCAAAATGGCATAAAACAAGCCATAAAGGTTATAGAGCGACCAAATCAAGGTCACGATATAGCCGAATTCATAGCCTTCTCCTCGGTACAAACGATACCCCGCCACCAGACAGGCAAAGGAAATCCAAGTAAAGAGGATGATGTGGGGCAAGACGGTTCGCCAATCAAAGGCGTTGCTGCCGACGATCTCTTTTTTGGTCACGTTGAATTTTTTCTGTGATTTCATAAATTCTTTGATCAATGCCCCAGTGTGGATAGGAGCGACAAAGCAATCATAGATGTGGGAACTGGTCAGGTTCCTGATCTTAGGGACATACAGCCGAAACGACAGGGAAATCATAATGAAAGGCGGTAAAAAGAACAGCAACAATTGGTGATTGTTGCTTCTGACGATAAAGATATCAAAAACCATAAATAAGGTTGGTGCCAATAAAAAGATGATTTTTTGGAAAGAGGTAAACCAATACAAATAGGAGTTGTAATAACAAAGTTTTTGCATGAACGACAATCCTTTTAAGCGGCGCGGTTTGAAGTGGTCAAAAATTTGTTTCGTTCCTTGCGCCCACCGAGTCCGTTGTGAGGTCAGCTCTTTGGCAGTGTAAGGAGTGATCCCCAAGGCATAGGCTTTATTGATAAAAATCGTTTCATAGCCGGCGTCTTGTAAAAGCATCCCGGTCGCCATATCTTCGGTGATACTGCTGGTAGGAACGCCGCCGATCTCTTCAAGGGCACTGCGACGAATGATGGCATTGGTACCGATATGGATCAAAGCATTCTCACGAGAAAGTGCGGGTTCTAGAAAGCGCATGAATAATTCCTGTTCGTTGTACATGGATTTGCGCAGTAATTGAAAAGGATCTTTGTTATAAAATGTTTGTGGATATTGCACCAATGCAACTTTAGGATTGCGGAAATAGTCGACAGCTTCAAAAATAATGTTCTTTTTGACGATAAAGTCAGCATCCAGAAGCAAAATCAAGTCACTGCTGGTTTGGGACAAGGCATAGTTGATATTCCCAGCTTTAGCATTAGCATTTCCTTCGCGGGTCAAATAGCCGAGGTTCATTCGCTCGGCCATTTCTTTTAGTTCCTCTCGATGGCCATCATCGCAGATATAGATTTTTTTGTTGGGGTATTTCAAGGCTTTGACAGCCAGTGCCGTGGCGATCACCAGCTTGATGTCTTCATTGTAAGTACAAATAAAAGCGGCGACACTTGGCAAGAATTCTTCTGCTTCATCCCCCTCGTAGCGGTATTCTTTTGAGAGCTTATTGGAAAAAAGGTAAACAAAAAAGCCATAGACAAATAAACCAATGACTTCCGCAATATAGAGAATAATCCCAAATACTAGTGAAGCAGAACTATCAATCGGGATCGTGAAAAATAAACGCCAAACCAAGTAAATAAACAGAAAAGCAATCGTGATCTTCGAAAACAACTGCTTGATGCGATTATTTTTCTTTGCCAGGAAATACAACAAGAAAATGACCAAAAACAACCCAGATAAATAAACCAATTCCAAACTAATCTCCTCCTTTGTTATACTAAAATAGTAATAAGTTTTTAAAAATAAATCAAAGTAAACGATTGCATTTTTTTTAACATGTGAGAAAGAAGAAGGAGGACAAGTACGAAGAAGCGAAAAAAAGGCCATACAAAAACCCTCCAGCAACGAATTGCTGAAGGGTTTCATTTAATTGGCAGCTGCCAATGCCGCTTGGTTTTGTTTGGCATGATAGGCTTCCACGTCTAGGATTGCCTGTTTAAACATTTCTCGCGTGATCTCATAAGGCACGTGAACGATGTCGTTAGTGGTCATTGCTTTGTCTAAGATTGCCTCAAGGTCGCTGGTGTCGTTAAGGCCCATATCCGCTAGGCAAACCGGCAGTTTGTTTTCCTTCATAAAGGCGTAGATGCGCTGGAAGAGGGCATCTTGCTGATCGAGCTGCAACAAGGCCAAAACGCCGTAACTAACGGAAGCGCCATGTAAATAGTCTTCCATTTTTTCCAAAACGGTCGTTCCGTAGTAAAAGGAATGGGCAAGGGCGGAGTTGTAGTCATTGATGACTAAGACGGAAACTAAGCCGGTGGTCACGATGATATCCAAGACGACTTGCTCAATGGCATAAGACGGCTGATTGGCAGCACTGTCCTTCAAGGCTTGTGTGCCGTATTGCAATAAGCGTTCCGTGCACATTTTGCCAATTTGGATGCCTAACCCATCGGTGTAATCTAATTGATCGCCTCGCGCTGAAAACGTCGATTCGATCTCTTTGGAGAGGGCATCGCCGATTCCTGCCCACAGATACTTGTCGGGAGCTTGGGCGATGATTTCACTGTCGATAAAGGCATGGGTCGGCGGTTGTGAAGGGAAAAACAACCCTTGCATCTCGCCGTTTTCTTTATAAATGACACAGACTGCGGTGACGGGTGAGCAGTTGGAGCCGATCGTCGGGAAGGTGAAGACTGGTTTGCCTGCTTTTTCTCCAACCACTTTGACGGTATCGCAAACGCGGCCGCCACCAACGGCGAATAGAACATCGGCGGCTTGGACACTTGGAGTAGCGAACAGCTGATCGACGTTTTCATAGGTCGAGTTGCCGCCGTACCACAAGGTATCCGTCACTTGGACTGCTGACGTTAAACCGGCTTTGATCTTGTCTTCAGCTTTTTCGAGGGCGGTTTTTCCGCCGATGATCACGGCATTGGTGCCGTATGGTTTTACGATGTCATTTACTTTTTCGTAGGCGTCCGCCCCGATTGTGTAGTTTGGCAAAAAGATACTTTGACTCATACTGTTTTCCTTCTTTCTTGGCCACGAGATTGGCTAAAATTGGTCCGGTAATTTGATGGATCACCATGCCGACTGCGGCAGGGGTAACGGCTGCCGCAATGGCGGCAAAGTGGGCATTGGCTAACGAGATCGCTAGGCCGGTATTTTTCATTCCTAATTGAAACATGATGGATTTGGCTTGGGTGGCACTGACGCCCATCACACGGCTCAGACCATAGCCTGCGCCGTAGCCGATCAAGTTATGGAGCAAGACTAAGAAAATTACGATCAAGCCAGATTGGACGATCACGGCACCGTTGCGAGCGACAGTTCCGGCAACGATCAATAAGATACTAACGGAAGAAATCAATACAAATGATTGCAGAAATCGCTCGATGTGCTTGGCAATGAGTTTGTGGAAGATCACCCCTAAAATGATCGGCAAAAGCACCATCTGCAAGACAGACAAGAGCATTTCCCAGAAGGAGATCTCGGTGTACTGACCAGCCAAGACGTAAACCAAAAAGGGGGTAACGACGGTCGCTAACAAGGTCGATACCGTGGTCATGGAAACGGTGAGGGCGACATCGCCTTTGCCGATAAAGGTCATGACATTGCTGGCGGTTCCACCAGAAACGCAACCTAGTAGGACAAACCCGATGATCAAACCGGAAGAAACACCAAACAGCTGCGCTAAGCCGTAAGCCACCAAAGGACTGATGGTGAACTGGAAAAGCACCCCTAAGATGAATGCTTTAGGCTGTAAGACGACCATTTTAAACGCAGCAACGTTTAAAGTCATCCCCATACAAAACATGATGATGCTCAAAAGAATCGTTGTACGAGGCGGAATCCATAAGAAGGGTTGCGGGAAGAAATAAGAGACGATCATCAATAAAATCATGATATAGATCAAATACTTGTTTACAAAAGCAGCGATCGTGTTGACGGTTTTCATAAGAAAAAATCATCCTTCCTTTTTCTGCTTGACCAATCAAGTGTTCAAACAGAAGGGGTCTTTAGAATAAGTGCAGTGCATAACCGCGGGGAATCGGCAGCAGTTGTTCAATGAGCGCTTGGGATCTATCTGACATCAATGTGTCAGCTTGTAAAAGGCCGCTTCCTTGAAAATGGGTATAAAAAAACACTCCATCTCAAGAAGCTGATCTTCTTTTTGGATGCAATGTGAATAGGGACTCTTTGAATGTATAAAATCAAACAGTCCCGGCTATAATAATAAAATAATTCGTTTGCTAACATTGGTGCGGGTCATATACGCCACCGTCCTTTTCTTTATTTGGAATTTTCTAAATATTTAAATTATTTCTACCTAGTCTACAAAAGAGTCAACGCTTTGTCAATCGTTTGAGAAAATTTTTTTCATTTTTTTGGGTGTTTTTTAAAAAACATGGGTTTCTATGGGGAAAAACAGCAAGAATTGGTTTGTGTTGTGCTTTTTTCCCCTTCCTTTAGAAACAGAATAGTTGTTGGATCTTGGTTTTTGTCCTACGATGATACTAGCAAGTGTTGGAAAAAGAAACGAGAGGAGCAAAGAAAATGAAAATTTTTGTCGTTGGTGCTACTGGACGAGTAGGCCAAAAATTGATCACCTTTCTAGAAAAACAAGGACACATCGTTTATGCTGGTGCGCGCAGCAGTGAGAAAATCACGGAAACGGAGACGATCAAGCCCGTGTTCTTTGATTTACACACGGAACCGGAAGAGATGGCGGCGAAATTCGCAGATGCGGAAGCGGTATACTTCGTGGCGGGTTCCCGAGGCAAAGATTTGCTGCAATCTGATCTGTATGGTGCGGTCAAAGTGATGCAAGCCGCTGAAGCAAAAGGAATCAAGCGCTACATCCACCTTAGCTCAGCCTATGCCTTAGAACCTGAACAGTGGCAAAGGGAAGGCATGGCGTCATTGATGGATTACACGATCGCCAAATTTTTCTCTGATCGCTGGCTGATCGACAACACCGCACTAGACTATACGATTTTGCAGCCGGGTGCGTTGAAAGAAACACCAGGATCTAGTTTGATCGAGATCAGTGAAACGACCTCTGGTGCGATCCCCATCGAGGATGTCGCCGTCTTGTTAGGTGAAATGCTGGAACGCCCAGCAACTTATCAAAAAGTCATCAAAGTCCAAGCTGGGGAAACACCCATCAGCGAGGCACTGGATCAGCTTTAAGGCGTGCCTTCGGGCTTGAAGAGAATGTACTGAAGGAGCTGTACGGCAATGAATCGTTGTCGTGCGGCTTTTTTTGTGAAGAAGCCAGTCACTTTTCATTTTTGAAAGCGGTGACTCTTGACTTTGGAAAAATAGTTTGTTACGCTTATTGCTAACTTTAGAGGGGGTGGTAAACGAATGTCAAGCGACTCGAGTGACGGTGAGCAGAAACACTATTTTGACTTACCTTACTTTTTAATTGAATAGGAGACCAACAACAGCGCGTTATTTAGGAGCAGTTTCTAAATAAGGGGCTTATTTGTGTTATCCATCAATGAAAAAGAAAAGGAAGAAGAATAAATGAATAAAAAAGAGTTTCAATTATCAGTATCAGAAACAATCGAACAGTATCAGGTGCCCTCAATCGAACAAGGATTAGATGAGGCGCAAGTAACCGAACGGTTAGAGACCTACGGATTGAATCAATTAGCGGTCAAAAAAACCGCCAAGTGGCGTTTGCTGCTGCGGCAATTCCATAACACGATCATCTACATTTTGATTTTCTCCGCCATCTTAACGCTGCTGATGGGGCATTTCTCTGATGCCGTGATCATTGGCATCGTCGTACTGGTCAATGCGTTGATCGGTTATTACCAAGAAGCCAATGCTTCCGATGCGTTAGAACGAATCAAAGAGATGCTATCAGCAGAAGCCACGGTCTATCGGAATGGGATTCGGCAAGATATTCCAGCTGCCGAAGTCGTTCCAGGGGATGTCGTATTCCTAGAAGCTGGTGACAATGTGCCCGCAGATCTGCGGATCATCGAAGCGGACAACTTGCGTATCCAAGAATCCGCCTTGACTGGTGAAGCCGATTCGGTGGAAAAAATAACAGATGCCTTAATGGATGAAGCAACTCCATTAGCGGAACAACGGAATTTGGCGTTTGCTTCGACTTCCGTGACGTCAGGAAGCGGGAAAGGGATCGTGATCGCTACTGGCGTCAAGACTGAAATTGGGAAAATCTCAGCTGAAGTCAATCAAACGGAAGAACGAAAAACGCCATTGATGAAAGAGATCGATGGACTGGGGAAAGGCATCACCTATGTGATCATGGGCGTGGCGGTCTTGCTGTTTGTCGTCAGTTTGTTCCAGCAAACCTACGCGATCTCTGTCTTGTCCTTAGCCGTCGTCACCATGATCGTCGGATCGATCCCAGAAGGATTGCCAGCAACGACCTCGGTGGTTTTGGCGATGGGTGTCAGTGATATGGCAAAAAACAAGCACACCATCATCAAAACGCTACCGGCGGTTGAAACGCTAGGCTCAGTGGATGTGATCGCGACGGATAAAACCGGTACCCTGACAAAAAATGAAATGACGGTCAAAGACATCGTATTGGCTGAGCAGGAATACGAAGTGACGGGTGACGGCTATGCGCCGGTGGGAGAAATTCGTCCAAAGCAGGAGGACGTCCACACACAAGACATCTTGCAGTTGTTTTTGGAAGCTGGCTACGAAGCCAACGATACGGTATTAGTCCCAGAAGGAAATCACTGGACGATCAATGGGGAACCAACAGACGGCTCCTTTTTGACGCTGTATCATAAGCAATTTGCCTATCCGCAAGCACCCGCTTACCAAGAACTGGATATGCTGCCCTTTGATTCGGACAACCGCTATATGGCGAAACTAGTGGCAAACCCTGCGGGGGAACGCTTGCTATTTGTTAAAGGCTCCCCAGATAAATTGTTTGAAATGGTGCAAAAACAAGCGGCGCCTTTTGATGAAGCCTATTGGACAGGCCATGTCCGCCGCTTGTCGGCAGAAGGCAAACGAGTGGTAGCGGTGGGCTATCAGAAAGTTTCGATTGATCACATTGATGAAACGATTTTTGAGCAAGGGCTGCAATTACTAGGGATCGCCGGGATCATCGATCCGCCGCGAGAAGAAGTGATTGCCTCCCTGAAGGAAATGAACCAAGCCGGTGTTCAAGTGAAAATGATCACTGGGGATCACCCTCTGACCGCCAAAGCGATTGGGGAAAAGCTTGGCTTAGCGGATGAGATTCACGTCGTGACTGGTGCCGAGTTGGATCAGATGAGTGAAGCCGAATTTCAAGATGCTGCCTTGACGAATCAAGTCTTTGCACGAACCACGCCGAAAAATAAATTGGACATTATCAAAGCGCTGCAAGCCAAAGGCAAAGTCACGGCGATGACAGGGGACGGTGTCAACGATGCCCCAGCGTTGAAGCGGGCGGATATCGGTGTAGCGATGGGGATCAGCGGCACGGATGTAGCCAAAGATTCTGCTGATATGATCTTGACCGATGACAATTTCGGTACCATGTCCTTAGCGATTCGCGAAGGACGCAGGATCTATGACAACATCAAAAAGAGCATTCTGTTTCTGTTGCCGACATCTTTTGCCGAAGGGCTGATCATTGCCTTTACGATCATGATGCAAAAAGAATTGCCGCTGCAGGCGACACAACTGCTGTGGATCAACATGGTTTCTGCTATTACGATCCAGTTTGCGTTTATCTTTGAACCAGCAGAGTCTGGGATCATGAGCCGAAAACCGCGAAAGACAGGTAATAAATTGTTGAATCGCCATGATATTTGGCAGATGGCGTATGTATCGATCTTGATGGCAGTCATCAGTTTGATCGCCCATGACTGGCTCTTGCTGCAAGGTGTCAGCGAAGCCGTTGCTAGTACCATGATGGTCAATATCGTGGTCTTAAGTAAGATTTTCTATTTATTCAACATCCGTACCAGTGCACCGGCGTTTTCTAAAGCTTCCTTCACCAATCCAAAAGCGTTCGTGATTATTGGTGTGATGCTAGTTCTGCAACTGTTATTGACCTATGTTCCATTTATGCAAAGCGCCTTTCATACGGAGGACATGTCCTTGATCGGCTGGGTCATCTCAGCAGCTTCTGGCATGGTCGTCTTACTCGTGACGGAGTTTGATAAATGGCTTCGTTCGAGAAAAAATATTTAACCTAGGTTTTCTCGTGTTTTTTTACAGGCAAAATCGCCTTGCTGCAACTTAGGAAAATGGCGGAACGACAAGGGATTTCTGCTGTCGCTGCTTTGGGGTTGCCAAAAGAAAAAGCCAAGAGGAATTCCTATTGGCTTGTAATCAGGCCTATTGACAAACAAAAATGGTCGGGCTAAAATGCACATGAATTGAATAGTATTCTTCGGGGCAGGGTGTAATTCCCGACCGACGGTGACAAGCGCAATGCTTGAAGTCCGTGACCCGCATAGCTATGCGGTGGAGCCAGTGTGAATCTGGCACCGACAGTGAAAGTCTGGATGGGAGAAGAAAAACCACAAAATTTCAAGGGGCGCAGTGCGTCTAAAATTGATTTTTTGCCGGTCTTGTTTGTCTATGCCTCGTGAGATTCTCACGAGGCATTTTTTTATTGAAAGGAGGAAGGAAGATGCATAACGAATACATGCGTTTGGCGATCGCAGAAGCCAAAAAAGGGCGTTACCAAACCTTTACCAATCCGCTAGTGGGCGCTGTGATCGTCAAAGAGCAACGGGTCATTGCTAAAGGGGCTCACTTAGTCTATGGGCAGCCCCATGCGGAACGAAACGCCATCGAACAATGCCATTCCTCCGAAGACCTAATCAATTCGACTTTATACGTGACGTTAGAACCTTGCAACCATCAAGGAAAACAGCCGCCTTGCACCCAGCTGATCATCGACAGCGGCATCAAAAAGGTAGTCATCGGCCAGTTAGACCCTAACCCGATCGTGGCTGGACAAGGCAAGCGCTTTTTAGAAGAACAGGGCATCGACGTGTTGGTGGGCATCGAAGAAACAGCGGTGCGCCGTTTGAATCCACACTATAATTTTTACCATCAGCATCAGCGACCTTACGTGGCGTTGAAGCAAGCGATCACTTTAGATGGCCGGATCGCTCATGATGCGTTAACCCGCAGTGCGATCACTGGTTCAGCGGTTTGGCAAAACGTCCATCAAGAACGTGGAGACTATCAAGGAATCTTAGTGGGCAGTCAGACGGTGTTGACGGATGATCCCACGTTATTGACCACGGTTGAAACCAGCTTTCCGCCGATTCGCATCGTGTTAGACCGTCGGGGGCGAACGCTGTCGCAACCCCATTTGTCACTGTTTGCCGATGATTCGGCACCTGTGTGGATTTTTACGCAGCAGACAACTGTCAGTGATTTGCCAGCTCATGTGTCAGTGATCCAGCTGGAAGAGTTGACAATTGTTTCATTGCTGAAGGAGCTTGCCGAACGACAGGTCCAATCGCTTTACGTAGAAGGAGGCGCTGCGATCCATGATGCCTTTTTAGCCAGCGGACTGTGGCAAGAAAGCATTACCTATGTGGCGCCAAAGTTTCTTGGGGGCAATAGTCTGGCAAGTTTTACCAGTGAGCGTACCCCGAAACAGCTGCAGCAGCTAACAGAGGTGACGGTGACTGCAGTTGGGGAAGATGTTTGCATCCGAGGAAGGAGACCAGAGGAATGTTCACAGGATTGATTCAGGAAAAAGGCCGCATCAAAGAGATCCGCAAGCAAAGCCGCACGATCCAGCTAACTTGCAGTGCGTCCGAAGGATTACTGGCGGATTATCAGATCGGAGACAGTATGGCGATCAACGGGACGTGTTTGACGGCGATCGCCAAACAAGCGACGACGTTTACGGTGGATATCATGCCAGAAACCTTTCAACGAACCACCTTTAAACAACTCTCGGTGGGTGCCGAAGTCAATTTGGAGCGAGCGATGGCAGCGACGCAGCGTTTTGAAGGCCACTTTGTCGCAGGCCACATTGATGTAACGACCCGTTTGATCCAGAAAAAGCAGTTGGAAAATGCCTTGATCTTGACGTTTGCTTATCCTGTCAGTGTGCAAGGGGAAATCATTCCGCAAGGGTCGATTGCGATCAATGGCGTCAGTTTGACGGTTATCCAGACGACGGCACAGGCATTTTCCGTTAGCTTGATCCCCCATTCCAAAGACCAGACGACGCTGGGGCAGTTGAAAAAAGGGGAGTGGGTCAATATCGAGACGGATATGATCGGGAAATATGTCAAATACCAACGAAAATGAAAGAAGGCAGACGATGCATAAAGTAGAACAAGCAGTGGAATGGTTAAAAAAAGGCGGCTTAGTGATTGTCGCCGATGATGAAAATCGGGAATCAGAAGGAGATTTGATTGGGATCGCTGAATACGCAACGCTAGAATCTGTCAATTTTATGGCGACTTATGGCCGCGGCTTAATCTGTGCACCCATCTCACAAGCGATCGCTGAAAAGCTGGCATTGCCTGAGATGACCGCCAATAATACGGATGCCTTTGGCACCGCATTTACCATCAGTGTCGATCACGTGACGACGAGTACGGGAATTTCTGCGAAAGACCGGGCAGTGACGATTGAAAAGTTGGCCGATCCTGCGTCACAGGCTGCGGATTTTTATCGCCCTGGCCATATCTTCCCATTGACCGCTCAACCTGGCGGCGTGTTGGAACGCAGAGGACATACAGAAGCGGCTGTGGATTTAGCAAAGCTTGCTGGCAGCGTGGAAGCAGCCTACATTTGTGAGATTTTAAATGAAGATGGCACGATGGCTCGGGTCCCAGAATTGAAAAAATTAGCAGAAAAATGGCAGCTGCCGTTTTTGACCATTGATGAGTTGGCGGAATATCTACGAGGAACCACGCCTATCACGGTGGATCTGCCAACGGCTTTTGGGGCGTTCCAATTGACCTTATTTGAAGATGAGTTCGGCAATGAACACCTTTTACTAGCCAAAGGCGAGATTCAACATACTACCGAGCCGCTGTTACTACGGATCCATTCAGAGTGTTTAACAGGCGACGTCTTCGGCTCTCATCGCTGTGATTGCGGCGAACAGCTGCAAGAGGCGATGCGGCAGATCGAAGCAAAAGGCCGCGGTGCGATTTTGTATCTACGCCAAGAAGGCCGCGGTATTGGCTTGCGGAACAAGCTTCGTGCCTATCAGCTGCAGGAACAAGGCATGGATACTTATGAAGCAAATATTGCATTAGGGTTTGCAGCAGATGCCCGTCATTACACGTTTGCCGCTGATGTTTTACGTTCCTTAGAAGTGCAGGAGATTCAATTGATGACCAACAACCCTGACAAAGTGAAGGAATTAGAAAGCTTAGGGATTAAGGTAGCAGAACGGGTACCGCTGGAGATGCCTGCGCATAAAGAAAACAGCAGCTATTTGAAAACGAAGAAAGAAAAGTTTCACCATTACCTATCTATTTAATCAACCAAAGGAGAATGAGCGATGACAGTATTTGAAGGAACGTTTCAGGGAGAGGCAGTCAAAGTAGGGATCGTGGTCTCACGATTCAACGAGTTTATCACTTCCAAGTTAGTGGAAGGCGCCAAAGACAATTTGTTGCGTCATGGAGTCAAAGCAGAAAACATCGATGTGTATTGGGTTCCAGGTGCTTATGAGATTCCGTATATTACCAAAAAAATCGTTGACCACAAGCAATACGATGGGATCGTGACATTAGGTGCCTTGATTCGCGGAGCAACGACCCACTATGAATTGATCTCAAATGAAGTGGCGAAAGGCGTAGCCCAAATTGGTCTGAATGCCGACATTCCGATCATGTTTGGTGTGTTGACGACTGAAACGATCGAACAAGCTATTGAACGGGCGGGAACCAAAGCTGGCAACAAAGGCAGCGAAGCCGCTCAAGGTCTTTTGGAGATGATTTCGTTGAATCAGCAAATCCTTGGCAACGCATAGGTTTCACGTTCGAACAAAGAAAAGCTAGTAAGAACAAGCCTGCCTGAGCATAGGCATCAGACTGGAGACAGACTTCGTACAAAATGAAGTCTGTCTTTTTTTCATCATAAAAAAAACACTTGATTATTATGCCAAAGGATTCGCTTCTTCACGGGTACCGTATTTTCGATCGATCAATGGAGAGGAAAACGCCCGATCAATCACGAACATTAGAATAACTCTTATTTAAGGAAATTTTCAGAAAATTATTTACATTTCACAAAAGGTTCCTTATAATGACTCTATTCATTGAGAGTGATTCTCATTTGCAAATAGATGTCAAAGCAGCACATGGCTTTGGCGCTTTTCATGAGAAGAACTGTTATAAGCGAAAAAACGCACAGATGCTTCTTTTATGATGGCGGCGAGGCAACAGTCAAGGTTGTTTTTGCTGTGAAATCAGGAGAGGTTCGTGCTGAATAAAGGAGAATCACATGTCGGTAGGGTTGATTAAATCAAATCGTTGGATGGTTTCGACAATCATTTGCTGTGTTTTAGTTGTTGCCATTCTCTTATCTGCAGGAGTTGCTTTGGCAAACGGCCAAGCCAATATCACCCTTGGCGAAGTTTACCAAATTCTCTTCTATAAAATCAGCCATGGATTGGTTGGTGATCTTTCAGGCATTTCAGACGCAAACATCAATATCGTCTGGTTTGTTCGGGCACCGCGGGTCTTGCTCTCTATTTTTGTGGGCATGGGGTTAGCGATCAGCGGGGCAGTGATGCAGGCAGTGGTCCAAAATCCGCTGGCAGATCCCTATATCTTAGGAATCTCTTCTGGCGCATCCTTAGGGGCGACCTTCGCCATCTTAGTCGGTTTTGGCGGCTCGGCGCTAGTCTTGCAGCTGGGCTTATCGTTTGGTGCCTTTGCAGGAGCGGGGATTGCGACTATTTTGGTGCTGCTGCTTGCTAGTATCGGTGGGAAAATGACTTCCACAAAACTCGTGCTGTCGGGGACGATCGTCAGTGCCCTATGCAGCTCTGTTTCAAACTTGATCATCTATCTGGCTAGCAATGCAGAAGGGATGAAGACTGTGGCGTTTTGGTCGATGGGCAGCTTAGCCTCGGCTTCTTGGAACAAATTGGGCTTTATCGTGGTTCTGGTTTCTTTGATCACGCTGTTCTTCCTGACGCAATACCGTGTTTTGAATACGCTTTTGCTGGGAGATGAAGTTGCCTCCACCTTAGGGGTCAAGCTGACCTTCTATCGTCGTTTTTACATGCTGCTAGCAGCGCTATTAACCAGTATCATCGTTGCGAATTCTGGTATGATCGGCTTTGTCGGCTTGATCATTCCTCATATCGTACGTGGAGTCAGCGGGTCGGATCATCGCCTGTTGATGCCTTTGACCGCTTTGACAGGCGCGTTGTTTTTGATTTGGGCGGATGTGATCGCCCGCTCGACCCTGCAAGGAGTCGAACTGCCGATCGGTATCATTACAGCGCTGATTGGCGCACCGATCTTTATCTATATCATTGTCAAACGGCAATACAACTTTGGGGGGTGACGGAATGAAATTAGCAGTTGAAAAGCTCAATCTGACGATCGGAGATCAGCAGATACTAAAAGACATCTCCGTCCAAACCGCACAGGGGCAATTTGTCGGCTTGATTGGTTCCAACGGCAGCGGCAAATCTACATTGTTAAAAGCTATCTACAAAACGTTGAAACCTGACAGCGGCGACATTTATTTGGGTGAGATGAATATTTTGAAAAGTTCCGAAAAAAAAGTCGCCCAGCAAGTCAGCGTCGTCAGTCAGTTCAATGAGTTGAGCTTTGATTTAACAGTAGAACAGATGGTGCTTTTAGGCCGCACGCCCCACAAGGGTTTGTTGGAACAAGACACCAAAGCCGATCATGAGCTGGTCACCGAAGCCTTAGCCAAAACAGGGCTAAGTGCCTACAGAAAACGCAGCTACCTCTCATTATCAGGAGGCGAAAAACAGCGGGTCGTCCTTGCTCGTGCCATCACCCAAGAACCGAAATTTATGATTCTCGATGAGCCGACCAATCATTTGGATATCCGATATCAACTGGAAATCTTAGAGACTGTCAAGCATCTGAAGATTGGCTTGTTGGCGGCGCTGCACAATTTGGAACAAGCAGCCAACTATTGCGACATCATCTATGCCTTAAAAGATGGTCGGGTCGTAGGGTATGGCGAACCAGAAACGTTGCTGACAGAAGAACTGATCGAAGAAATCTATGGCGTGAAATGCAGTATTTACCATCATCCGATCACAGGCGGATTAGGGTTTCATTATTATTTTGAAAAGGAGCAAACAGATGAATAAATGGGGAAAAATGATTGGGGTAGGATTGGCAGTCTTTACATTAAGCGCTTGCGGCAATACAAAGGATGAAGGAACTTCGGCTTCTTCCTCACAGGCAGAAAGTATGTATCCCTTAACCATCAGCAACTACACCAAAGCAGAAGGCGGTACGCAATGGACTGCCAAGGATCAAACCTTTAATGAGGCACCGAAAAAAGTCGTAGCCAACACACGACCAGCAGCGGAATTGCTGCTGCATCTCGGCCTCAAGGATCAGATTGCGGGTGTCGGTGCAACCTTTGGTGCCGCTGATGAGGAAGTTGCTGCTGATTATGCAGAACTAAACGACCTGGGCAGCGACTATATCAGTAAAGAAACGGCGCTAAGTGTGGATCCAGATTTGATTTTTGGCCGCGGAGGACTTTTTGATAACCAAGATTGGGGCGTCGGCACCGTTGATTCCTTGAACGAGATGGGCATTCCGACTTACGTCCAAGAAACCTCTGTCACTGGGGCGACGTTTGATTCTGTTTATCAAGACATTGAAAACCTTGGTAAGCTCTTCAATGTCCCTGAGGCAGCCGCTGCTTTTGAAAAAGAATTAAAGGATCGCCAGAGTGCCTTGGAAGAAAAAGTAGCAGACAAAGAGGAGCAAACCTTTGCCCATCTCTTTATGTCTGATCCAAGTGTGGTCAGTGTCTATGCCGCTCAAGATGAGTCTTTTTTCAACAGCAACTTTGACATGATCAAACTGAACAATGTGTTTCAAGACTATTCAGGAGAAGTCAGTGTCGAAACCTTGATCGAAACGGATCCCGATGTCTTGATCGTTGGCGACTGGTCAACAATCGAAGGCAGTGTTTCTGGTCAAGAAATCATTGAAGGCTTGTACAAAAATGACAAACTCTCCAGCATGAAAGCCATCAAAAACAAACAAGTCTACAGCATGGACTACAATTATCTCTTTGGCTACGGCTACCAAGCCTTGACTGGATTGGAAGAACTGGTAGAGCAAATGGCACAATAAACACCTCCTATTGCATAAAAAGGAGAACCAACTTTTTATATAATAGAAGAAAACCAACGTTTCACTGGCCGATCGACCACAGAAACGTTGGTTTTTTGTATTTAAGAAAAGCAACCTTTGCCGCTGCCCGTTCCGCAACAAGTAGCCCGTTAGCTGTTTTTTTCTGTCACGTGGTCCATTTGATAGCGAGACAATAGCTTCTCTTTGTGTTTTTGCATGATCGTTTCTAGAGAAATATCGTATTTATCGGCGAGAATAAATAAGTTATCCAGTACATCGCCCAATTCTTCCGTCAGATTTGCCAGTTTTTCTTCTGGCAAGCCTTCTTGTTCATCGGGACGGTCGCGACCGATCTCCAATGTCCGAATGGCACGGCTCACTTCCCCGACTTCCTCTGCTAAAAAATTCGCCCGAATAAACGGATCGTACTGATACCAGTTGCGGGCTTTGTAGAAGTCACTGATAAATCGTTGATACTCCTCAATGTTCATAAATTTTTTTCCATCCTTTCCCAGAACCTTTATCAGAATCATGATATACTATTTCAAAATGATTGAGAAGGATGATGGAGAGTTTTATGAAAATTGCAGTCTATTGTGGTGCCAGTGTCGGTAATGAACCTAGTTTTGCAACAGCCGCCCAAGAATTGGGGCAGTGGATCGCTTCACGAAAAAATACGCTGGTTTATGGTGGCGGAAAAGCAGGCTTGATGGGCGTATTGGCAGATGCTGTCTTAGAAAATGGCGGTCAGGTGATCGGGGTGATCCCAACATTTTTAAAAGATCGGGAACTAGCACATCCTGGATTGACCGAACTCCATGTCGTCGAGACGATGTCAGAAAGAAAACGAAAAATGTTCGAATTGTCGCAGGCGTTTGTCGCACTGCCAGGTGGTCCGGGTACGCTGGAAGAAATCACGGAGATGATCTCGTGGTCAAGAATCGGTCAAAACCCGAATCCTTGTGCTTTTTATGATGTGAACAACTTTTACCACGCAACGAGAGCCTTGTATGACAATATGGTGGAAAATGAGTTCTTGACGCAGGCCGATCGCGAAAAAATCGGCTTTGCGCAAACAACCCAGGAGCTGGAAGCTTTTATTCAAGCCTACGAACCGCCAGTTATTCGGCAGTATTAAGCGTCTGTTGCAAAAGAGCAAGGCGAAGCACCGGCGGGTGTCGTCTTGCTCTTTTGCTTCTTTGACGCATTCTTAGTATAATGGGGTTTGTTTTGCAAGTGGGGGTCATAAAAGAAGATCCTTGGACAAAGAAATGGAGCGTAAATCATGACAACAAATTTTTGGGCTGAATTGCCGAAGCCTTTTTTTATTCTAGCACCAATGGAAGATGTCACCGATGTCGTTTTTCGGCATGTCGTTCAAGCTGCCGGCGCACCAGATGTTTTCTTTACGGAATTTACCAACTCCGATAGTTACTGTCATCCAGAAGGACGCGACAGTGTGCGGGGACGTTTAGTCTTCACCGAAGATGAGCAACCGATGGTGGCGCACATTTGGGGTGACAAGCCAGAGTATTTCCGTGAAATGAGTATCGGATTAGCCGAGATGGGATTTAAAGGGATTGACTTAAATATGGGCTGTCCAGTGCCAAACGTTGCCGGACGAGGCAAAGGCAGCGGCTTGATCTTGCGACCAGAAGTTGCTGCTGAGCTGATCCAAGCAGCCAAAGCTGGCGGCTTGCCGGTCAGCGTCAAGACGCGTTTGGGCTATACCGAACTAGGGGAAATGGAAGCCTGGTTGACCCATGTCCTGCAACAAGATATCGCTAACCTTTCGATCCATTTGCGAACCCGCAAAGAAATGAGCAAGGTCGATGCCCATTGGGAATTGATTCCTGAAGTGGTGGCCTTGCGGGACCGAATCGCCCCACAAACGAAGCTGACGATCAACGGCGATATCCCTGATCGTACCAAAGGTTTAGAGCTAGCAGAAAAATATGGCGTAGACGGAATCATGATCGGTCGGGGTATTTTCAAGAATCCCTATGCCTTTGAAAAAGAACCGAAAGAGCATACCTCAGAAGAGCTATTAGGCTTGCTACAGCTGCAATTAGACTTGCAGGATCATTACGCCAAAATGGTGCCACGCTCGATCGCAGGATTGCATCGTTTCTTTAAAATCTATGTCAAAGGCTTCCCTGGAGCCAGTGATTTGCGGGCAAAATTGATGAATACCAAATCAACGGATGAAGTTCGGCAACTGCTGGCAGAGTTTGCTGAGAAAAAGAACCACGAGGAAAGTATTGAAGCGTAAGTTTCAATGCTTTTTTTGTTTTTGGTTGCTGTACCCGCTCTCATTGTCAATCCTTTCTTGACAATAGATAGGTACCTATGTAAAATGGAGAGCGGACTTTTAACTAGGTACCTATCTAAATAGTGAAGAGGCGAAAGGAGCTGAAGGTCGATGGTTTCCGAACAAGAAATCGTGGAACGATTGTTTGAAGTGTATAAATTAAATCGGCGGTATGCGGAACAAAAATATGGGCGTTTTATGCCAGGTCGGGGACAGTTCAATTGCCTACTGGTATTGGACGAAAAAGGGACGTTGACCCAAAAAGATCTCGCCGCGTATTTAGCGATTCGCTCGACATCCACTGGCGAACTACTAAAAAAACTGGCTGAAAAAGGGCTGATCCAAAAAGAAGTCGATCCGAAAGATAAACGCAGCCATCTGATTTCGCTGACGGAAGCAGGCAAGGAAGAGGCACAGCGAATGAAAGAAAAACGCAGTAAGGCGCACCAAGAAATGCTGACCTATTTGACGGCAGAAGAAAAACAAGCCTTTGGTCAAGCCTTAGCAAAAATCGAACAGTTTTATCTTGAGAAGGAGGCGGACGTTGATTGAGTGAAACAGTCCAACGAACGGAACGTCAGCGGACGCTGATTTTTATTAATCTAATGATTACATGTATTGCCGTATCCATGTTGGCGACCGCCTTGACGACGGCTTTACCCGCCATCGTCACTGACCTGCAGATTTCCGTCACTACGGGACAATGGCTGACTAGCGGTTATTCCTTGGCGATGGCGATCGTTATGCCCTTGACGGCATATCTTATGAATCGTGTGCCAACCAAAAAGCTGTATCTCGCTGCCTTAGGAATTGCTTTGGTGGGCTTGCTGCTTTGTGCTGCAGCGCCCAATTTTCTAGTCATGATGCTTGCTCGTATTTTGCAGGCCGTAGGCAATGGAATATTGACCGCAATGGCGCAAGTGATCCTCTTATCGATCTATCCGATCAATCGTATTGGTGTCGTGATGGGCTGGTATGGACTATCGATCACCGCGGCACCCGTGATCGCACCGACTCTTGCTGGGGTGATCGTGGACCGCTTGAACTGGCATGCGATTTTTTATATCGTTGCCGTGATTGTTTTGATTTCACTGATTTGGGCCATAAAGGTTTTTGATGATGTGTTGCCAGTAAGCAACAGCAAATTTGATCAGACCTCTTTTGTTTTGAGTGCCTTCGCCTTTGGTGGGATTACTTTAGGCTTTGGCAATATCGGCAGCTATGGCTTTCTCAGCTTACCCGTTTTAGGAACCTTAGGGCTTGGTTTGGTAGCAGGGATCTTCTTTGTCTTCCGTCAGTTAAGAGCGGAAACTCCATTTTTGGATCTGCGGGTCTTAAAAACAAAAGAGTATGCCATCAGTGTCTTTGGCAGTATCATGCTTTACTTGGTCTTGATGGGTTCGGCGATGCTGATGCCGCTATACGTGCAGTCGATTTTAGGCAAATCAGCGACGATCTCGGGATTAGTCGTTTTGCCAGGCTCTCTGGTCTCGGCTTTCTTAAGTCCCGTGGCTGGGCGAATCTATGACAAAGTCGGCATCCGTCTGTTGACGCTTTTTGGCGGCGGCTCACTGGTCTTGAGCAACATCGGCATGTATTTTATCCATATGCACACGGGTATTTGGGTAGCAGTGGTTTTGAACATGCTGCGCTGTGCCGCCACAGGCTGTTTGTTGATGCCCTTCGTGACGTGGGGAAATAAAAATATTCCGCCGCAACTGACGGCGCATGGAACAGCGTTATTGACTTCTTTGCGGACTGTGGCAGGCGCCATCGGGACAGCATTATTTGTCGGGATCATGAATAGTGTGGCGCAAAAAAGCACGACCTTAACAGGGACGAGTGCATTGCTTCATGGCATGAATGTTTCTTTCTTATTGATGACGATCGCTTCTGGACTGCTGTTTGCAACGGGGCTATTCTTGATTCGTGATCAGAAACCAGAAGCCGTTTGGCTAGAAGGGGCAGAAGAACCACTGGAATAAAGAGGGGCACCTTTCTTTGAAGGGTGCTTTTCTTGATTTATTTCATGAAACTCTATGAAAAACCAAAAAATTCGATATAATAAGATAACTTATGGTTTAGGAGGAGTATTTTTTTTCATTAAAGGCTTGCTTTAATGGGAAAAAATCAGGGAGAAAATGAAGAATAAAGGCGTTTATTTTGGATTGTCTGCCTATGTCTTGTGGGGCTTGGTCACACTATATTGGAAAATAATCGTTGGGGTTTCGCCATTAGCAACGATGTGCTACCGAATCGTGTGGTCCTTTGTTTTTATGGTGTTGTTTATCGTGCTTTCTGGGAAGAAAACGCAATTTTTACAAGAAGCGCGTCTGCTGTGGAAGAACAAAGCATTTGCTGGACTGATCGTTTTAGCTTCTGTGCTGATCTCCATCAACTGGTTCACCTTTATCTTCGCGGTGAGTGCGGGCCACGTGATGCAAGCCAGCTTAGGCTATTATATCAATCCGCTTGTCAATGTCTTGTTAGCGACCGTTTTTTTGAAGGAACGTCTTAGTCGTACTGGCATGCTGGCGTGTCTGCTGGCAAGTATCGGGGTGATCTTATTATCGATCCAAACAGGAACGATTCCTTATGCCTCACTGATCATGGCCTTTTCCTTTAGTACGTATGGCTTGATCAAAAAAAGAATCCCCATTAGTTCGGTTACTGGGTTAACAATCGAAACGATGGTGATTTTCCCCTTTGCCCTCGTGTATATTTTAGGATTTTCAACCGTCGGCTTTATGAACTATCCCTTGCAAACCAATCTCTTATTGGTGGGTGCTGGGATCGTGACGGCTATTCCGCTGCTGCTGTTTGCGGAAGCAGCGAAAAATGTTTCTTACATTACGCTTGGGTTTATTCAATACGTCAACCCGACGATCATGCTTTTGTTAGCCATCTTTTTGTTTCACGAAACCTATTCACTGGCCCAATTTTCCGCCTTTGCGTTTATTTGGCTGGGGATCGCGGTCTTCACCTATGGTACGCTAGGGACGGCGATGAAAGAGCGGCGCATGGGACAGCAAAGAAAGCAACTTTGATACATCAGGAATGGCTGCAGCTGGGCCGTTCCTTTTTTTATTAAAAAACAAATCATTTTAGGTAGTGAAGGATGTTGCAAGGAGAACGCTTCAATGGTATAACAAAGGAAAAACCCGTTGTAGAAATTTTGTTTGAAAAGGGTTGCATCTGCCACAGGGGTGTGTTATTATTCTTTCAGTTACAAGGATTGTTACTGTTCGGCAGGCAAAACCAGAATTGACCGCAGCGCGCTAACGGGGAGATTCTAGGTTTTTTTATTTTGGAGTGAGGGAAAGCGATGATTATTGGAAAAATTTTAAATAATAATGTCGTCATCTCGACCAATGATGCCGGTCAGGAAGTGATCTATATGGGTCGCGGCATTGCGTTTAAGAAAAAAGTCGGCGATCCAGTGGATGAAGCCTTTGTCGAAAAAGAATTTGTGTTAAAGGATACCTTTACTGCAAATCAGTTTCAGCAATTGTTTTCAGACATTCCTGTGGAAGAAGTCGAAGCCGTCAAGCAAGTGGTGGATGATGCAGAAGCATCCTTGGGGATCGAGCTGTCGCCAAATATTTATTTGACCCTGACCGACCATATCCATTATGCGCTGGTTCGGGCACGTGAAGGCATTGAGCTGCCGAATCCATTGTTGTTTGAGACCCGCAAATTTTATCCGAAAGAGTATGCGGTTGCAGCAGATGCCGTTGCTTATTTTGAAAAAGTCTTCGGGATTACATTGCCAGAATCGGAGATCGGCTTTATCGCCTTTCATATCGTCAATAGCGAACAAGCCAATGGCACGATGGAAACCACGATGCAAGCGGTAGAAATCGTACGTGACGTACTGGCGATCATCAGTCGCTTTTATGGACGAGTCTTTAACCCAGATTCCTTGAATTATCAACGGATCACCACGCATTTGCAGTATTTTGCGCAGCGTTATTTAAGCGATGAACTTTCGGGGGAAAAAGATGAATTTTTATTTGCCCTTGTGCAATCGAAGTACCCTAAAGCGTTTCAAACGGTCCAACGGATCAACGAGTACTTGATCAAAACCTACGACAAATCGATCGGTGAATCAGAAATGATCTACTTAACGATCCACATCGAACGTGTCGTCAATGATCAAACCAATTAACATTCAATCATTAACGGATTGTTACTGTCAGGCAGGCAATACCCAGATTGAAAAGACAACAGTCAGCGAGGAAAAAACTCGTTAGACGGTCGTTTTTTCAATCTGGGTTTTTTTATTAAAAAAGGAGTGTTGAAAAAATGAGTTCAAATAAAGAAATTGCCGTTCGCGTCCTTGATGCGGTGGGCGGCAAAGAAAATGTCAACAGCGTGGTGCATTGTGCGACCCGCTTGCGTTTCAAATTAAAAGATGAGAACAAAGCGGATACGGCACGCTTGAATCAAGACGACGACGTGATCCAAGTCGTTCAAAGCGGCGGACAATACCAAGTGGTGATCGGCAGTCATGTCAGCGACGTTTACCGTGAATTGAATGGAGTAGCGAACTTCGATGGTGAAGCAGACAGCAAAGGCGATAAAGGCAATTTGTTGAATCAACTGGTGGATATTATTTCGTCGATCTTTACGCCGTTTTTAGGTGCAATGGCAGGTGCTGGGGTCTTAAAAGGATTCTTGACGCTGGCAGTCACCTTGAATTGGTTAGCGGCTGATTCTGGGGTTTACACCGTATTGTATGCGATTGCCGATGGGCTGTTTACCTATTTACCAGTGATGTTGGCTTTTACTGCAGCGAAGAAGTTTCGTACCAATGAATTTCTAGCGGTTTCCTTAGCGATGGCGTTGGTTCATCCAGACATTACCGCTTTGGCTGGGCAAACGTTGAGTTTCTTAGGCCTTCCGGTCATTATTGGTGCGAGTGCTTATACGTCTTCCGTCATTCCGATTATTTTAGCGGTCTTTTTACAAAGCTATGTGGAGCGTTTCTTTAAAAAAGTCATTCCTAGCTTCTTACAGATCATCTGTGTGCCTTTAGCGGTCTTCTTGATCATGGCGCCATTGACTTTTATTGTCGTCGGTCCATTAGGAACGATTTTAGGAAACTTGTTAGGTAGTGCCTATGACAGCATTTACCACTTCAGCCCACTGATCGCTGGGGCTGTCATGGGTGGTTTATGGCAAGTCTTTGTGATGTTTGGCATGCACTGGGGCTTTGTACCGATCATGATGTTGAACCTCAGCCAAACTGGTGTCGATACGATGGTACCGATGCTGTTGCCAGCTGTCCTTTCTCAAGGGGGTGCAGCGCTAGCAGTGTTCTTTATGACAAAAAATGTGAAATTGAAAGGCTTGGCCCTTTCTTCAACGATCACCTCAATTTTTGGGATCACAGAACCGACGGTGTATGGGGTGACTTTGCCATTGAAAAAACCATTTATCGCCGCGTGTATCAGTGGTGCCCTCGGTGGTGCCTTCATTGGCTTCAGCCAAGTCGAAAACTATACCTTTGGGTTAGTCAGCTTACTAAGTCTGCCGTCCTTTATCCCACAAGATACGAAAGATTTAAGTGGTCTGATCGCAGCTTCGATCGGCACGGCTATCGCTTTTGGCGCCGCGTTTGTCTTGACCTTCTTCTTACGTTTTGAAGATCAGCCAGCAACTGATGCCAGTGCAGCACCAGCAAAAGAGCCAGCAGCACCCACAGAGAGTTCGTCTAAAGAACGAGTGATCCTCAGCAGTCCGTTAGAAGGCAAAGTGGTTCCCTTAGCAGAAGTCAAAGACCAAGTCTTTTCTTCTGGTGCATTAGGAAAAGGTATCGCTATCGAACCGACCGTCGGGGCTTTATATGCGCCAGCAGATGGCACCATCACGACGCTCTTTCCTACTGGCCATGCCGTTGGTTTGACCACCACGGATGGAGCCGAAGTTCTGATGCATATTGGTATGGATACTGTGGAACTAGACGGCAAAGGCTTTGAGGTCTTTGTTAAACAAGACGATCAAGTCAAACGCGGCGATTTGTTAGTGAAGTTTGATCTAGATACGATCAAAGCAGCTGGCTTATCCACGATCACACCGATCGTTGTGACGAACACCCCGCAATATTTAGATGTGATGGATATGAACCAAACCGATGTCTTGCAAGGAGAAGACTTCTTAGCCATCGTAAAATAAGCAAAAGAAACCCGATCCTCGACTGAATATCAGCAAGGATCGGGTTTTTTGTAAGAAAATAAGGCGCAGTTTCCCTTCTCGCTTGCCTTAATCGGTGGCAAACGCTTGTCACAGCGCGAGTTAAGAGCAAGACCAACATCAGGATGCCTACTCAGGGAAAAACCGAACATTCTTGGGGACTGCTCCTTACACATGGCTTAAATTTTCGGCAAGCGACTCTAAAGCGGGGAAATCGAGAATCGTATAGCCCTGTTTTTGTTTTTCGATCAGCTTGTCTTCTCGAAAGCTGGTAAAGGTTCGCAGCAGGTGGCGATAGCTGACGTTCAAGATTGCGGCACAGGTGGTCAACTGAAAGGAAAAGTGTTGATTTTCTTGATGCGCAAGAATAAATTTGGCCAACCGTGTCTCTACAGGTTCCGTCAATGAATTCGCTAAGTTGATCCCCGAATTCAAGCGGGAACTGAGCAACTGACAGATGGTTTGCAAAAAGCGGACGTCTTGTTGCAATGTGTTGCGGTAGCGATTCAAAGGGATGCAGACACAGACGCAAGCAGAAGCGGCTTTGACACTGCTTTTCGGCAGGAGTTCCCACAAAGAGGAAGCTTCTCCTAAAGGTGCAGCTGGCTTGGCGTAATCAATACAAATCGTTTGGGTATCCGAAGAGAAGGAATAGACCATCACGGTTCCTTCTACGAGAAAATACAAGTATTCAGAAGGCGTACCCGTTCGAATCAGGTGCTCTTCTTTTTCAAAGGAATGCAAAGTGGCCATCGCTAACAAATCATTGTCCATATAAGATTGCAGATCGTATGTGTCAATGTAATTACTGAGGCGTGCGGTATCATCGATTTTTTTCATGGAAATCAGCCACTCCTGAATGGTTTTCTTTAAGTATAGCTTAGTTCCCCTTTTGACTCAACACGAACGATAAATAAAAACTAATGTAAATTGTATGTAAAAATAAGGTAAAATAGGACATGTGTCACTTCATTTTGACGGGATACTTGGTATGATTTGAATGTAAGAAAGCTTCAAACCATTAGGAGGAGAAAAAATGCCATTGAAACGAATTGTTAAAGGAATGTTAGGAATTGCGTTAGTTGCCGCATTGACCGGCTGTGGGAATGGGAGCAGCAGCAGCGACAGCAGTGCCGCAGCCGAAAAAGAAAAGCTGGTGGTACAATTCGTACCGACCAATAATGACGGCTCGATGCAAGCCAAAGCAAAACCGTTTGCTGAGTATTTATCAAAAAAATTAGACCGTGAAGTAGAAGTAACGTTAGCAACGGATTATTCGACGATCGTAGAAGCGATGGCTTCTGGACAAGTTGATTTAGGGATCATGCCGCCAGCCGCTTATGTTCAAGCCAAAGACATGGATGCAGCTGAAGCGATTTTGACTTCTCAATTAGGTGCTTATGATCCAGAGACGGGTTTGCCATTAGAAGGGGAAAAAACCAATACCTTCAAAGGGGAAATCTTGGTCCGTGCGGATAGCGACATGACAGAATTGACGGACTTAAAAGGGAAAAAAATCGCCACATTGAGTCCAAACTCTGCCAGCGGCTATATTTACCCAGTTGCCGAGTTGAAAGATGCAGGAGTTGATCCAACGACGGATGCTACATTAACGACGGTGAATGATATTCCAAGTGAGATCACTGCAGTCTTGAATGGTCAGATGGATGCCGCCTTTGTGTTCCAAGGGGCACGAAATGTCTTTGCGTCAAGCTTCCCAGACAACGACTTATTCAAAGACCTAAAAGTCCTTTACTTGACCGAAGGGGATATTCCAAATGACGCCATTGCCGTCCAACCATCAATGGATGCTGAACTAAAAGAGCAGATCAAAGAAGTGTTCTTGAACATGGCAGATGATGAAGAGGGTGCCGAAGCAATGAGCTTGTGGGGACACCAAGGGTATGAAGAAGCAGCAGATTCTGCTTACGATACCATTCGCGATTATACACAACGAGCAGCAGAGTAAAAAATCAGGGATTGCGGTAGAAGGATAACGGGACACGGAGATGTGCAGCGATTTACTAGGGGAATAGGTGGAATACGCAGTACCAGTGCATTTTTTAGTGAAATAGACCGTGACCGATTGGGGAAACTTTGCCGCGGTCCCTACATAATGGAGAAAACAGATGATAACTTTTGAGAATGTATCCAAAGTCTACCCGAATGGGGTCAAAGGATTACAGAACATAGATGTAACGATTGAGCAAGGTGAATTTGTGGCCATCATTGGCTTGAGCGGTGCTGGTAAGAGTACCTTTTTACGCTCAATCAATCGCTTAGTGCCAATCACTGAAGGAGATATCCGGATAGACGGCAAATCAGTCACGAAAGCCAATAAAAAAGAATTGCGCTTGATTCGTCGACAAATCGGATTGATCTCCCAAAGCTTCAATTTGGTCAAACGCAGTACCGTTCAAAAAAATGTTTTGTCTGGGCGTTTGGGGTATTACGGGACCTGGAAAAGTATTTTAGGGTTGTTTACGAAAGAAGACTACGAAAGAACGAAAGAAGCGCTAGCGACGGTCGGCTTGTCAGACAAACTGCAAACGAGAAGCGACCAGTTGAGTGGTGGGCAACAGCAGCGGGTATCCATCGCCCGTGCCTTGGTCCAACAAGCGCCGGTGATTTTAGCAGATGAACCCGTGGCATCACTAGATCCCATCACGACAGAGAAAGTGATGGAGGATCTGAAGAAGATCAATCAAGAAATGGGCAAAACGATTGTCATCAATCTGCATTCGATTCCCTTGGCTCGTCAGTATGCGACAAGGATCATTGCCTTAAAAGCAGGTGCGATCGTTTTTGACGGCAACGCAGCCGCTTTGACAGATCAGCGTTTAGAACAAATCTATGGCAAAGCAATTTTTGAAGAAAAGGCAGGAGAAATCGATGAAACTGAAAGAAACAGTTCATTTTAATTGGTACAAACACCTGCTGCTGGTTCTTTTATTGCTGCTCTTTTTTCAAAGCAGTGCCTGGATCACAGGGGCTGATTTTGCCCAAGTGTGGTCGAATCGCAGCCAGATGACGGCTTTCATGGCTCGCTTTTTGCACCCAGACTTTAGCTATCTACCGCAACTGGTGATGCCCTTGATCAAGACATTACAGATGTCCTTTTTAGGCACCGTTTTAGGAGTAGTCGCAGCGATACCGGTGAGTCTGTTGGCGACAACAGTCGTGACAGAAAGCCGTTGGGTCTCGGTGCCAATGCGTTTTCTCTTAGGGCTGGTGCGGACGATCCCCAATCTATTGTTGGCGGCATTGTTCGTAGCGATTTTTGGGATCGGTGAAGCCACTGGTGTTTTGACCATCGCGGTCTTTACCTTTGGTATGGTTTCACAGTTGATGTTCCAAGCGATCGAAACCATTGATTTTGCGCCGATCGAAGCAGCAGCGGCGGTAGGAGCGAATAAATTTCAAGTGACCGTTTGGGCGATCATTCCCCAAGTCATCAGCCAGTTTGCCAGCTATACTTTTTATGCCTTTGAAGTCAATGTTCGAGCTTCGACGGTGTTAGGGTATGTGGGTGCTGGCGGGATCGGGGTCATCTTGAACGCCTCATTGGCATTGTTGAATTATGAGCGGGTCTCGATCATTATCTTGACGATTTTGCTGACGGTAGCGATCGTTGATTTTCTCAGTGAGCGGGTAAGGAGGTCTTTCCTATGATGATCAGAGAAGTGAAGAAAACGACTTGGCTGTTATGGGGACTCTTTGCTGTTTTACTAGTTTTATCCGCTGCGACGCTGGATTATTCTGGATTAAGCACCTTTTCCTTAGCGATGGGAAGAGATGTCTTGCAAGGGCTGAGTCAGCCAGACTGGTCCTTCTTTTATGACGGCAGTGGGGAAGATCTGTGGAGCTTGTTGTTACTGACGATCGGGATCGCTTGTCTAGGAACGATGATCGCAACAGTCTGCGCGATTCCAGTGACCTTGCTGAGTGCCGCCAACCTATGGGCTTCTGCGCCGTGGGTCGCGAAGGTCGGCAAAATGATCTGCAATATCTTGCGGGCATTTCCAGAGCTAGTTTATGCGATTATTTTTGTCCGTGTGGTAGGTCCGGGACCTTTCGCTGGGGTTATGGCGATCGGTGTCCACCAGATCGGTATGCTGGGCAAGTTGTTTACCGAAGAAATGGAAGCCATGGATGAGCGCTTGACGGAAGAGATGCAAGCAGTCGGTGCCAACTTTTGGCAGACGATGTTTTTCGTGCGGGTTCCTTATTTAGCACCCATCTATAGTTCCTTTGCATTGAATCATTTTGAAATTGCGGTCCGCAGTGCGGCAACGTTAGGGTTAGTCGGTGCCGGCGGGATCGGTGCACCATTGATTTTTGCTATTCAAACCAGAACCTGGAGCAAGGTAAGTATTATTTTGTTGGGCGTCGTTGTGACCGTCTTCTTATTAGACCAGTTGACTGGAATCATCAGAAAGAAATTGAGATAAACCTATGAATGTATTGCATATATCAGATATCCATTTTCGAGAAAGTTACCTGCCTTGTGAAGAAGGGTATCAAGGAATGCTGGCAGCTATGCAAAATCCCTTGATTCCTCTTGAAGAGTGTATCCAAGATGCCAAGGCGCGAGTAGCGATCGATTTGGTGGTGATCAGTGGCGATTTGACCGAAGATGGCGCGCCTGCCGATTATGCCTCTTTGAAGCGATATTTAGAAAAAGCCTTTGGCTCAGTGCCCATCGTAGTAACGCTAGGTAATCATGATATCAAACGGCATTTTCGCCAAGGCTGGCAAGGCAAGTCAGTAGAAACCGCCAGTGATACGCCTTTTAATCAAGTCTATGAAACGGAGACATTGGCGATCGTGACTTTCGATAATTCCTGCTATGGCTATGCCGACGGTATCGTAGATGAGCGACAGTTTGAATGGCTGCAAGCCACGCTGGCGCAGCTCAAAGAGAAAAAGATCGTTTTTGTGACGCACCATCATTTGTTGCCCGACCAAGCAAGCACGCCGGCATGGGCCGGTGCCAATCGTTTGGTGGCATTATTGCAGCAGTATCAAATCTCTTGTATTCTCAGTGGACATACCCATCATGCGTTTACGGGAACGATCGCAGGGATTCCTTACTATACTGTGGCAAGTATGTCGTTTGTCGGGGAAGATGAAGGTGATGGAATGGTCCGTTTTGAAGAACGCTATGGATACAATTTGTATCGTTTCGAGGAAGGTGCGCTGGTTCATCAATCCTCAGAAAACTATCGACCGAACCGTGTATTGATGCGGGTCAACATGCAAGGATAAAAAACAGACGTTCCGTCAACGCTGCACTTAGCAGCAGGAAAGGAACGTCTGTTTTTGTGTGAAAAAGGCTTAACTTTGATTGCCAAAGGTTTTGACAACTTCAATCGTGCCGTCGATATGGAAAAACAAGGTATAGTTCTCTTCGGTTTTGATACCGTCAAAGCGGCGAGCATAATACGTGACCGCGTCTTTGAAGGTTTGTGGGGGAACCCCTAAATAATCAGCGCATGCCGCCAATGTTTTGCAGCCTTCTTCAAAACAAGCGATGATATCATAGGGCGTGACCACGATCGCAGAACCAATGTCGCGGGCTTTGCGTTCTTGTTTGCGTTTTTCGTTGGTGTCTTGGGCGGTAATGTCGCCAGCACTGGTCAGATAATGACCGATTTCTTCACCGATGGTGCTCAAGAGGTCTTCTTGTGATTGGTCAGGGTTCAAGTAAATATGGTGATCGATGTACAATCCTTGCTGACCATCAGGCATATTTTTATCGAAAATAAAGTGCAAGTCTGGGTAGGCGGCCATCAGTTCTTCTACTTTATCCATTTCCATCATTCCTTTTGGGCGTGCCGCTGTTTTATAAATTCAATATAGCTGAGGATGTCTTCCATCTGCTCATCGGTGACGTCATCATCAATATGGGCCGCAACGGTTTGAACTTTTGCAGAGGGCGGCGTGAAGCCTGCCGGGACTTGTCTGCCTAATAAAAAATCGGTGGATACTTGAAAAATCTCCGCGAGTTTGACGATGGTCTCGCCATCGGGTTCGTTACGATCATTTTCGAAATGAGAATACGCTGCGCGAGTGATTCCCAGCTGATCTGCGATCTGCTGTTGGGTTTGATTGGTTCGTAGTCTGAGTGTTCTTAGCCGTTCGCCAAGCATGAGTGATCGCCTCCTTTTTTGTAGTATAGCACGTTAGATATAATTTGTATCTATTTTTGTATTATTTGATATAAAAAATATCACATCAGTTGACGATACGAATCGTATCTTTTATACTGGAAACAGATGATATGAATTGTATCAAAAAGAATGGGGGAGGATCATGGATACATCGATCGTAACAGTTGTCTTGCCGTCACTCATTACTGGTGTACTTACTTATTTGGCTACCCGAGTATCCAGCAAAGCGAATTTGGAACAAACGAATATCGAAAATGCCCAGAAGCTTTACCTAAAATATGAACAGATCAATCAAGAATTGACCCATAAAATCGATCAGTTAGAAGATGAAGTCCAAAAGACCGCTAAAACTTACCAAGAAGAAGTCTTAGTTTATCAAGGAAAGCTTGCTACTGCCCAAAGCGAACGGGATTTTTTGCGGGCAGAAAATCAGGTGCTGAAAGAATTACAGCGAGTAAATCAAGTGCCTGGAACGCGTGAAGAGAAGCAACATTCAGCCGTTGGCTAATAGAAAAAAACTGCTTATCCGTCAATAAGCAGTTTTTTCGATTAGTTGATCATTTGTTCATTGACATAGGCAGCATAAAGCGGGTGGTTGTTGATCAATTCTGCATGGGTACCTTGACCAGTAATGGTGCCTTTTTCTATGAAGTAGATTTGGTCAGCATCCACGATGGTCGATAAGCGATGAGCGATCACTAATGTCGTACGTCCTTCCATCAAATGATCCAACGCCCGCTGGACTTTTTCTTCTGACTGAGAATCTAGGCTGGCGGTCGCTTCATCTAGCATCAGCAGCTTGGGGTCTCGCAAGAATGCTCGAGCGATGGCGATCCGTTGTTTTTGCCCGCCAGATAGTTTGACGCCGCGTTCGCCGATTTGTGTTTCTAGTTTTTCGGGGAACTCTTGGACGAACTGATCGGCATAAGCCAATGCCAGTCCTTGCCACAATTCCTCCTCTGACAGCGTTCGGCCCAATCCGTATTGCAAGTTTTCCCGAATCGTACCAGCAAAGACCGCACTGTCTTGGGAAACATAGCCGATTTGTGCCCGCCAGTTTTGCAGATCAATGTCAGCTATCGGCTGTTCACCAATCAGCAAGCGCCCGCTGGTGGGCTCATAAAAGCGTTCCAGTAAAGCAAAAATCGTGGATTTTCCGCCGCCGCTTGGTCCTGCAAAAGCAATCACGGTGTTGGGTTTGGCTTCAAAAGAAATGTTTTGCAAAATCGGCCGTTTGGGATCGTAACTGAAATCGATCTGTTCTGCCCGTAAGACTGCTCCATCGATGGCGGCTTTGGGTGCTGCTTGAATTGGTTCTAGCGGCGTATCCAAAATTTCTTGGATCCGTTCCGTAGCACCCATCGCTTTTTGGACTTGTGAAAAGAACATCGCAAACGTCGTCACAGGCGCAATAATATTAAAGAGATACAGTAGAAAAGCGATCAATGCGCCACTCGTCAAGGTGCCGGCTTGCACACGGATCGCGCCATAACCGAGGATTCCTACGAGTAAGCCCAGCATGGCCGTCGTCATAATTGGCTGCAAAATCGCACTGACTTTCGCATCCTTGACCCCGAGGGTAAAAATTACCCCAATGTTGCGCCGACCGTTTTCTTGTTCACTGGCTTCTCCGTTGCTGGCTTTGATTAAACGGATCTCCGAGAGTTTTTCGCTGGCATCCGCATTGAAATCGGCGGTCGCTGCTTGTAACTGGCGTCCTAGTTTCGACATGATCTTGCCGATCGGCCACATGATCAAGGTGATCAAAGGCACCGCACTGAACATGATCGCAGCCATCTTCCAATCCATCAAAAACAAGATGATCATCGAACCGACCAATTGGATCAAGCCAGTGACAAAGCTGGGAAATTGCGAGGTGACTAGTTCTTTGATCACTGAAGTATCATTGACGAGTCGTGAACTGCTTTCCCCCGACTTGTGGTCATCAAAATAGCTGACTGGCAAATGCAGCAGATGTTTCCAAAGACGTTCCCGCAACGTTTTCACAGCACTTTCTCCCACATAGCGCAAGAGAAAGCCGCCTAAAGTCCCTACGCCTAATTGCAGCACAAAGGCTAGGATCAAAACGACTAGCATGGAGGTGCTGAACGTGGGGGTGCCGCTGGCATCGACTAGCGTTTTCGTCAGCTGCGGCACGACCAAACTGGCGGCACTTGTGATCAGGCTAAAGAGCATCCCTAAAAGAAACAAGCCTTTCTTAGGATTAACACTGACGATCAGGTGGATAAAGTCTTTCATTTTAAATTTGTTTTTGTTCACTGTTGGTGTCGTTGTTTCCATTCGTTTTCCTCCGCAGCAAGCAAGATGGCTCACCGCTTTTTCTTTTTAATTAGGTGTTATTAGAAATCCTGCCAATCCTCCTCGGCTGCTTCGTCTTTAGAAGTGGAAGTCGGTCTTGCTTTGCGGCCTTGTCCAAACCCGTAGGCATCAAAAAAATTGCCTTTTACCCATGTGTACCGTGGATCATTCGCCTCGCTATTATCAAATGGTCCAAATGGTCGATTGCCAACCATGCCGCGATGTCCAGGAAACGGCATTTGTCGCATGGCTTCCTTGATCTGTTTTTTCATTTTGCGTCGCTCATCAACGCCCATTTCTTGCCAAGTATCTTTCATTTGTTGCCTCATTTTTCGGCGCTCGTCATTCGTCATTTCCTGCCAATTTCCGCCCCATTGCTTCATCATTTCTTCCCGAATCTCTTGCATGGCTTGCAAACGATCCATTGGGTCAATAAAGCGTTGTGCCTGCTGTTGGAAGTCCGTCTCCCACCCAGCGGCGATGTTTTCAAGCAGACGGGCAAACTCGGTTTGTTCCTCCTCTGAGAGCCCAGCAAAAAACGACTGACTGCTGGTGGCTTCTTTTTGTGCCAGTAATTTTTCTGCTTTTTTTCGGCCAGTTTCTGTCAGATAGATTCGTTTGATCCGTTTGTCAGCAGCATCTTCTTTGCGATGAATATCGCCACTATTTTCCATTTTCTTCAATAGTTCCGCTAGAGAGCTTGGCCGCAGGTCTAAGACTTCTGCAAGATAACTTTGCACCAAGCCGTCTTCTAAATTTAAAACGGCCAGGACACGTTGCTGTCCCGAAAGGCGCTGGTTGTTTTGACTCATAAAGGCATTGCTGGCTTCGCTGATAAAACGAAGCTGTTTCATTAAGTGGTCGGTCATTGTACTCATGGTGCACACTCCTTTTGGTTTATCGTTCGGTACCTAACGATATCGTTGAGTTGATTATAGTTCGGTACCGAACGAATGTCAATAAGAAGCAGTTGAGATTTTTTTCTAACAAAAAGTAAGCAGAATGATTGACTTACTAAAAGTAAGTTTGGTATGCTGAGTCCATCGTTAAAGAAAACACAACAAAAGGAGTACAAAAGAATGGTCTTTGGATTTGGGAAAAAAGAACAAATAATTGAAAAAGAAGTAATGAAAGAGGTCTATCGCACCCCGGAAAAGAAAAAAGCGCAAAAAATCGGAATCATCGTTGGCAGTACGAGAGAAGGCCGCGTGAGTCCGCAAGTAGCCAATTACGTGTTACAAACAGCACGCGCACATAGCGACCGCTCGTTTGAAATCATTGATATCAAAGACTACGACTTGCCCTTTATGGGTACAGGCGAAGCGAACCAAGCGTGGAACGAAAAAATCGCTGAATTAGACGGCTACCTCTTCATCGTACAAGAATACAATCATGGGGTATCGGCTTCCTTGAAAAATGCGTTAGACAGCGCCCGCGAGGAATGGTTCAACAAAGCAGCAGCAATCGTCAGCTATGGTTCAGCAGGGGGGATTCGGGCCGCTGAGCAAGTCCGCTTGATTTTGGCGGAACAAAAAGTAGCCACGGTGCGCACCAATCCAGCCTTCAACTTGTTCACTGATTTTGAAAACTTTGCCACCTTTACTCCTGGCGAGCATATGACTGCAGGAATGAACGATATGTTGACGGAATTATTGGACTGGGCAGACACATTTGCCAATCGTTAAGAAAACAAAATAAGATAACCTTAGGAGGAACCTATCATGAAATTTGGTATTATTTTAGGCAGTACAAGAGAAGGACGCGTAAGTCCGCAAGTCGGAGCATATATTCAAGAAATTGCTAATCAACGGTCAGAGCATCAGTTTGAGATCGTTGATGTAAAGGCATTTGATTTACCGTTTATGGGAACGGCTGAGCCAAACATGGCATGGAACAAAAAAATCGCTGAATTAGATGGCTATATCTTCATCGTGCAAGAATACAACCACGGTTTTGCGGCTTCCTTGAAAAATGCCGTAGACTCTGCTCGAGAAGAATGGTTTGATAAAGCAGCTGGGATCGTCAGTTATGGTTCTGGCGGTGGGATTCGTGCCGCTGAACAATTGCGTAACGTTTTAGCTGAACAAAAAGTTGCCACCGTGCGGACTAACCCAGCCTTCAATCTCTTCACTGATTTTGAAAATTTCAGTACCTTCAAACCAGGTGCGCACATGGCTGCAGGTGTCAATGACATGCTAGATGAATTGTTGTTGTGGTCAAAAGCTTTTGCAACGATCCGCTGATCTGTTTTCAAGACACAATCATTTATAAGCGATCCTTTGCTGTTTCATCCCATGGATGGAACAGCTTTTTTGGCGTCTGCAAGGCAAGGGTTCGATTGGCAAGGGTGTTTCACTGAAAGAAAGACCAAAAATCGGGTATACTAGAAGAACAGAAGCTGCGTGCAACAGCAATCGATTTTTTTCCAAAAACCTGCACGCAACCAGTAACAGAGGAGTGAACAAGAGCATGAATCTACTTTTTGCGATTGATGATCGATTCAGTGAACAATTAAAAACAACGTTATATTCAATCAAACGTCATACGACAGCAGCATCCTTCGATGTCTATGTCTTACAAGAAAAAGAATTGAAACAAGGTGCAGAGCTCAAGGCCTTTTGTCAAAAATTGGCGATGACCTATCATCCCGTCATCATCGGTTCTGGCTCGATTTTTAAAACGGCGCCAGTCAGTGACCGCTACCCTGAGTCGATCTACTATCGATTATTGGCGCAAAATTACTTGCCGCAGCAGGTGGAAAAAATCCTGTATCTGGATGCGGATATTTTGTGCATCAATGATTTACGTCCCTTATATGAGCTGACGTTAGGGGATTTTCTGTATGCCGCCGCCAGCCATTCTAAGCTGACAGAAGTAACAACAGTCATCAATAAAGTCCGTTTGCGCAATTATGAGTCGGAAGGCTACTATAATTCAGGCGTTTTGCTGATGAATGTGCACCAGCTGCGGCAAGAGGTCAAAGAAGCAGAGATCGCAGCGTTCATTGAGAAAAATCATTTGAACCTCTTTTTGCCAGATCAAGACATTTTGAATGGGTTGTACGGCGATCGGGTGCTGGCGATCCCTGATCAGCTCTACAACTATGACGTACGAAAAAACCGTACCTATGAAACGATCAGTTTAGGGGAATGGAGTTTGGATTGGGTCATCGAGCATACCGTTTTGTTACATTTTTGCGGCAAAGAGAAGCCATGGAAAAAAGGCTACCGCAGCCGCTACGGGGCGCTATACAAGTATGTGGAAAATGAACGACGGAAGTTTGAAGAGGGCAGATCAAGTCAAAGTGAAAAACACCAAAGATTATAGATGTAAAAAGTGATGAGCGTACTTGTTTCATCACTTTTTTGCGTCTCTTTTTTTCAGCATCGATAGTTTGCAGCGAAGAGTTCATAATTAGTCTGACTTTCGAAAATCGTCTTATTCGATCACCTCGTTTTCATTTGTCTGAGGAAAGCAGAAACTAGAAAAGGCGAAAAGATGTTTTTTTCTTAACTGTTCATAGATACATGTGGTATAATTTTTGAAAAATGGTCATAAAAAGTATTTATAAACGTTTTTTATTTATTATTATGAACAATAAGGAGGAAGAAATGAAAAGGTTGGTTTTGGTATTGGTTGTAATGGTTAGCTTTTTAGGGCTAGCAGGGTGCGCTCAGAGCAATGTTGATATGATAGATTTTATTGATGTTGAATTTCAAGGATTAGATACACGAGGATTTGCTTCTTATTCAATCAACTATGATCGGTTACATACCTATTTATATGAAAATGACCTAGAAATTGAATTTGAGGACGATATGCACGTTTATGATAATGAGGAATTTGAAGATATACTTGAAATATCTTTTGATAATTCCTTGGATCTGTCAAACGGCGACACTGTCAAACTCTTGGTCTCTGTTGATTTGACTAAAGTGAAAAACCTGACAGGCGGAGAAAAAGAAGTGACGGTGGAAGGACTTGATGAACCGAAATGGCTGACAAGTGAGGAGGTTGAAAAACACCTCGTAGTCAACTTTAATGGGGTAAGCGGCCGCGGAGAAGCGCAAATCGACAACACGCTCCCTGATGAACTAGGTGGACTACCTTTCCAATTAGTTGGAGATGGAGAATTTAAAAATGGCGATACTGCAAAAATCGAAGTATCCGCTGAATTGCAAGATCGGCTGGTTCAACATGGATACCTGTTAGAGGACAGTTTTGATCCAAGGTTTGAAGTAAAAGGACTTGCCGAAGTCGCTGAAAAGGCGGGAGATATTGCTAATTTAGAAGATATAAAGCGAATGATCGATGAAGAAACTACTCGCACGTATAAGGATTGGTGGGTTGATAAAGAAGTTGGAACTCGTTATGAGATCAAGGAAGAAAAATTGCTTTATCGCCAATTCACTAGAGAAGATAACGACAGTCAAAATTTATTTGGTTATCGTTCTACTACGAACAATGGTAATTTAATCAAGATTTTCAGTATAAAAGAGTACTCTGGAGGAACAGAAGGGAAACTTAAAAAAGAATACACTGCAATTATTGGTTTTTCAGATTTATATCTTGATGAAGAGAACCGAGTGAATGTCGCAGATTTGGTAACCATCAAAGACACGAAAGATTCTACTTATTCGTTAGAGTCAGTCATTCAATTATATGAGGGCTACGGCTATACGGAAGTTGAAGATTAGGAAGTCGAACGTAAAGCGGCCTTTTTGATCTACTTCCCATTCGCTCGTTCTTATGATGCAGGACTAGTCAAGCAAGAAGCCCAAGAAGGGGAGCAAGCAGCATAAATTGCAAGGAACAAGAAAGAAACGTCCACACGGGCGTTTCTTTTTTTAAGCGTTCTATTCTGCTTTTTTTCGATTCGATGGTACGATTAAATGAGAGAGTCATGAAAAAAAGAAGGAGTGGAGAACATGAAATTTTTGATTTGGCTGGTCTGTGTGATCGGCATCGAAGCAACAGGAAT
Source organism: Enterococcus casseliflavus (assembly GCF_029215545.1). Classification (NCBI taxonomy): domain Bacteria; kingdom Bacillati; phylum Bacillota; class Bacilli; order Lactobacillales; family Enterococcaceae; genus Enterococcus; species Enterococcus casseliflavus. Next base: position 268,030 of record NZ_CP119393.1, read on the forward strand.
CATCTCGAGTTTGTTTGCAGGAGACATCGCTGGAACGTATGCGCAAATGGAAAAACCCTTTTTAGCCCCTCCTGGTGGGATCATTGGGATCGTTTGGACGATTTTGTATGCCTTTATGGGAACAGCGTTGTATCTGTTGATCGTAGCCAAAGTCAATCCAGCGCTTAAAAAGAATGCCTATATCTTCTTTGCGATCCAGCAAGTACTAAACTTCTTGTGGAGTATCGTTTTCTTTGGCTGGAATGCTTACTGGGCAGGAACGGTCATTATTGTCTTGTTAGTCCTATCAGTGATTATTTGTATGATCCTCTTTGCTCGCATCGACAAAAAAGCAATGTACTTGTTTATTCCTTATTTGATTTGGTGTTTATACGCCGGCTACTTAACGATTGGCTTAACTTTATTGAATGCCTGATAGAAAAACCCTCTTCCAAGCGTCGTGTTGGAAGAGGGTTTTTTCTTTTAGATATAGTCTTCAGTCAATTCCATAAAGCTGGCAACATCTTTTAGGACCATATCGATCCCTGCTTGCCAGAAGTCTGGTTTTGTTAAATCAACACCAAGGTGTTTTTGTGCCAATTCTTCGGTGGTCATTGAAGCAGTATCTTGCAATAAAGCAATGTATTCTTCTTCAAAGCTAGACCCTTTTTCATTGGCATACGCGTAGATCCCCATACTAAAGAGGTAACCAAAGGTGTAAGGGAAGTTGTAGAACGGCACATCGTCAATAAAGAAGTGCAATTTGGCTGCCCAGAAATGCGGGTGATAAGTCGCTAACCCATCCGCATAGCTTTCTTTTTGCGCCGCTGTCATCATTTCCGTGATTTGCTCCGCTGAAACTAAGCCGTTTTGACGGGCTTGGTAGAAGCTGTTTTCAAAAATAAAGCGTGCATGGATGTTCATGAACATCGCGATCGCATTTTGCATTTTGGCATCCAATAGATTGATTTTTTCTTCCTTCGTTGTCGCTTCTTTGAGGGTTGCATCAGCAACGATCAATTCAGCAAAGGTACTTGCTGTTTCGGCAACGTTCATGGCATAGTTGCGGTTTAATTCCGGCAGCTCCCAAAGAACGCTGCTGTGAAACGCGTGACCTAACTCATGGGCGAGCGTCGCTACTTCGTTGACTGAATTGCTGTAGGTCATGAAAATACGTGACTCTTTGGTTTCTGGCAAGCTGGTGCAATAGCCGCCAGGACGTTTGCCAGGACGATCTTCTGCTTCGATCCAGCTTTTTTCAAAAGCAACTTGGGCAAAGTCAGCCATTTTAGGACTGAACTTACGGAAGTTGGTCAAAATAAAGTCAGCTGCTTCATCAAAGGTGTAGGTTCTTTCTTCCATGTCACCAAGGATGATCGGTGCATCTTGGTCTTGCCATTCCATTTTTTCTTTGCCGAAAAGCTGGGCTTTGCGGGTCAAGAAATCAACGATCGGCTGTTTGTTCTTTTGGATCGTGCCCCACATAGCATCCAATGTCGCTTTTTGCAGACGATTGTATTCTAATGGTTCTTTCAAGTAATCAGTGACCCCGTGAAGCTTGAAGGTAGAAAGGCGGAAGCCGTCTAAATGGTTCAAGGTATCTGCAAAGAGGTCTTCTTTTTCTGCCCACGTCTTTTCCCAAGTGTCAAATAAACGCGCACGAACTTCTGGATCTGGATCACCCATCATTTTATTGAAGGCTTGACCAGCGGACAAGTTGATCGTCGTGCCGTCTTCTTGAAGGAAAGGAATTTCGATTGAAGCAACGATCGTATCGTAATGTTGGCTCCAAGCATTTAAGCCATCTAAATTTAACGTGTTGATGATGGTTTCTTCTGCTTCGGATAACAATTCTTTGCCGTCGCGACGAATCTCGCTTAGACGAAAGGCGATTGGTGCTAAGTTTTCCGCGGTAAGTAATGCGGTCCAATCATCCTCAGAAATTTCTGTCAATTTTTTCGAGAAAACGGTTTGTGCTGCTTGCAGTGCTGGCAGTTTTGCGTAGAGGTCGCCGGTCAGGATTTTGGCTTTGCTGTCGTTGACATTCGCTGAAAGCAAGGCATTGATAAAGCTGCCACATTGTGAAAATCCCTGATTGATTGTGCCAGAAAGTTCGATTAATTCCTCTAATTTTGTCGCATTGTCTGTAGCGTTTGGTGCCCAAGCGTCAACTTTTTCGCGGTAAGTTTTGATTTCTTCTTCCAGCTGGCTCATGCGTTCTTTTAATTGAACAGAATCACTGCCTCCTGGAAAAATTGTTTCTAGATCCCAATTGATTGAATAGGTCATTCCTATCAAACCCCTTTCTTTTCCTACGATCTTATTAAGTATAGCATAGCCACATTTAGTCGCAACCATCGGATTTTTTTAATCGAAAAAGGAAAGCTATTGGTTGAAAAAGTTCTTTTCTTTCGTAAGCTTTGCCTGCATTGGGCGGGGAGGTCAAAATCAAAGAAAAGAACAAAATCGATCATTTTTTGATTCTCATCAAATTCTTATTTAAAAATTGCTGAATAAATATTACATAAAAAAAAATAACAACGAGTAAAAAAACGCTCGCAAGAAGATATTCACTCTTTATTGCATAATGACAAATGCTTTGCATAATGAAGGCGAAATACGTCGCTTGGTAAGCGCATACATTCTTGTACTATGTAGGCGTAATCAAAACAAAGGAGGATGTAAAGAAATGTCAAATGCTATTCATGTTTTTTCAGAAATCGGCCGCTTGAAGCAAGTCATGCTCCATCGCCCTGGTCGAGAATTAGAAAACCTCGTGCCAGATCATTTAAATCGCTTGTTATTTGATGATATTCCCTTTTTGGAACAAGCAAGGGCTGAACATGATCAATTTGCCGATGTATTGCGTAATAATAATGTGGAGGTGTTGTATTTAGAAGATTTAGCAGCAGAAGCGTTAACTAGTCAAGAAATCAAAGAGCAGTTTATCAAGGAATATTTAGAAGAAACAACGTTACAAAGCCCAGAAATCATTGCTGAAATTACCGATTATTTCTTATCTTTTGAAGATAACCGTCAATTCATCGATAAAACGATGGCAGGTCTAGCGAAAAATGAACTGAAATTGCCCCATAGTCAAAGCTTAGCTGGTGCTGTGGATGACCAGTATCCGTTTTTGATCGATCCAATGCCGAATTTGTATTTCACTCGTGATCCGTTTGCGACGATCGGTAACGGGGTTTCCTTGAATCGCATGTATTCAGAAACAAGACGTCGTGAAACGTTGTATGGCAAATACATTTTTGCTCATCATCCAATGTTCCAACAACAGCCACCGCACTTGCTTTATGACCGTGATCAGCCAACACGAATTGAAGGTGGCGATGAATTGGTTCTGTCAAAACGAGTGTTAGCGATCGGGATCTCCCAACGAACAGATGCCACTTCCATTGAACAGTTGGCTCGTAATGTGTTCCAACATGAACCAAGTTTTGAGTACGTCTTAGCTTTTGATATTGGTCAAGAACGCAAATTCATGCATTTAGATACGGTATTTACAATGGTTGATTATGACAAATTTACGATCCATCCAGAAATTGAAGGAGAACTGACCGTTTATTCAATCTCACGTGACGGAGATGGCGTAACCATCAATGAGGAAAAAGATACGTTAGAAAACATTTTGTGCCGCTACTTAGAATTAGATGCAGTGGAATTGATTCGCTGTGGGGGTAACGATTTGGTCGCTGCAGCTCGGGAACAATGGAATGACGGTTCCAATACCTTGACGATCGCACCTGGCGAAGTCGTGGTCTATGACCGCAACACGATCACCAATCAAAAATTAACTGAAGCCGGCATCAAATTGCATAAAATCTCCGGCAGTGAATTGGTTCGCGGCCGTGGCGGCCCTCGCTGCATGAGCATGCCATTTATTAGAGAAGATATTTAATCTAGAGGAGGAATTACTAATGAAACAAGTATTTAAAGGAAGAAGCTTCTTAGCAGAAAAAGATTTTACGAAAGCCGAGTTAGAATACCTGATTGATTTTTCAATCTATTTGAAACAGTTGAAAAAGCAAAATATTTCTCATCGCTATTTGGAAGGCAAGAACATCGCCCTCTTATTTGAAAAAACGTCGACTCGGACACGGGCGGCATTTACGACGGCTGCCATCGATCTTGGTGCCCATCCAGAATTTTTAGGTGCGAATGATATCCAGCTAGGCAAAAAAGAATCCGTTGAAGATACCGCCAGAGTTTTAGGCAGCATGTTTGATGGCATTGAGTTCCGCGGGTTCAGCCAACAAGTCGTTGAAGATTTAGCCAAATTCTCTGGCGTTCCTGTTTGGAATGGCTTGACCGATGAATGGCATCCAACCCAAATGATCGCTGACTTCATGACGATCAAAGAAAACTTCGGTACATTAGAAAACATTACGTTAGTCTATGTGGGCGATGGCCGAAACAATATGGCGAATAGTTTGTTAGTGACGGGGGCGATTTTAGGTGTCAATGTTCGCATCTGTGCACCAAAAGAACTTTTCCCAGCTGAAGAAGTGACAGACTATGCCAACAAATTTGCCAAAGAATCTGGCAGTCAGCTGATGGTAACAGACGATATTCAAAAAGGCGTCAAAGATGCCGATGTTCTGTATACCGATGTTTGGGTGTCAATGGGGGAAGAAGACCAGTTTGAAGAACGGGTGAAGCTGTTGAAAGATTACCAAATCAACCGCGAAATGGTAATGGCGACTGGAAAACAAGACGATGGCTTGATCGTGCTTCACTGCTTGCCAGCGTTCCATGATACGAATACGACGTATGGAAAAATGATCGAAGAAAAATTCGGCATTTCTGAAATGGAGATCACAGACGACATTTTCCGCAGTCACTGGGGCCGTCAATTTGAAGAGGCTGAAAACCGAATGCACTCGATCAAAGCAATCATGGCAGTAACCTTAGGCGATCTCTTTATTCCTAGAGTGTAAGAAGGAGCAGTGAGCAGATGAGTGAAAAGAAACCAACGATCGTTGTCGCCCTTGGCGGCAACGCTATCCTAGCAGATGATGCCAGTGCCAAAGGGCAAAAAGAACGGCTTAAACAGACCGTCGAGTATTTAATTCCCCTAATCCAAAAAGACGTTCATTTGATCATTACCCATGGGAATGGGCCTCAAGTGGGAAATTTGGTTTTGCAGCAACAAGCCAGTGATTCTAGCAAAAACCCAGCGATGCCTTTAGATACTTGCGTGGCAATGACGCAAGGCAGTATTGGCTATTGGCTCCAAAATGAGCTGAGAATCCAGTTGAAAGAAGCCCAAATGGCTAAGCCGGTGGTAACAGTGGTTACGGAAATTACAGTCGATGCGCAAGATCCAGCATTTGCCCATCCGACCAAACCGATCGGTCCTTTCTTAACGGAAACAGCTGCCAAAGAAGCCATGGCAGCAACAGATGCCATCTATCGGGAAGATGCTGGTCGTGGTTGGCGGAAAGTCGTTGCCAGTCCTGCACCACAAGCGATTCAAGAAGTTGCCAGCATCAAGGCGCTGATTGAACAAAACACGATCGTTATTTGCGCAGGCGGCGGGGGCATTCCCGTGTTAGATAATGGGCTGGGGGTTGAAGCCGTGATCGATAAAGATTTTGCTTCTGAAAAATTGGCTCGTTTAGTCGATGCGGATCAGCTGATCATTTTGACGGGCGTGGAAAAAATCGCTTTGAACTTTGGCAAGGAAAATGAGCAGTGGTTGGATCATGTGACCGCCGCTGAATTGGAAACCTATGTCGATGAAGGGCATTTTTCACCGGGAAGCATGTTACCGAAAGTACAAGCAGCTTTGAATTTTGTCAAAATGGGCACAGAGAAACGGGCAGTGATTACTTCCTTAGATAAGCTGGCAGAAATTGAAGACGCTGGTACACAGATCACCTGGAAATAAGCGAAGTAGCAAAGCAAGTCCAAAACATTGGAGTGAGAGAAATGATCGACTACCAAATAAAAGATCCATCAACAAGAGCGAATAGCTTTCAATGGCTGGAAGAAGAAAATCAACAGCGATTGAAGGAGCATATTTACTGCCGTACGTACAAAAAAGGCCAAGTGCTTTTTTATGAAGGCGACGTAAGAGATCGGATATTCCATGTGATCGAAGGTCTCGTACGGATCGAAAAAACCGACGGAACTGATTCCTATTGTTATGTAGATTTTGTTGGGCCTGATCAGTTATTTCCTTTGATTGGCTTGTTTGAAAGAGACAACTATGATGTATCGGCATTCGCTGCAACAGACATTGTCGTGCAGTTTGCAGCGATGTCGCTGTTTGAACCGCTGGTTGTTTCATCTACAAGTCAGTTGCTGTGGCTGAATCAGCAAATGAGCCAGCAGTTGGAGAAGCAAAGACGCCGAGTGGAGTACTGTGTCACCTCTAGCGCGCAGACAAGAGTCGTCAATACGATCGGTCTCTTGATGATCGAGCACGGACAGTCACAAGGAGAGCAGATTCGCATTCCTTTTCCAGTTTTTATCAATGATATTGCTAAATACAGTGGAACGACGCGAGAGACGGTCAGTCAAACCATCAAGGCGCTCGTGCATAAAAGAAAGATTTATTATCGTTACAAAGAACTCATTATTTATGACAAAGATTATTTTTCCCATGTTGCGAATTGACCACAGACAGACTAGCTGTTGGCAATTTGCACCTAAGATTGATTCAATAGAGGAGGAACGAAGATGAAAAAAAAGCAAAAAGAAAAAAAGTCGCTGACATCGTTCAGTATCTTATTTCTGATCATTATTGCGTTGACGGTCGCTTCTTGGCTACTAGCCGGTCAGCCCTTTGCACCTTCATTACCAGCAGGCCAAGAAGAGATGGTCAGCCAAGTCGTCGGTGCCAAGTTTTCTGATTTCTTTATGGCGCCTTTTAACGGATTTCGTGATGCGATCGAGATCTGTGTGTTTATTCTTTGTTTGGGTGGCTTTTTGAATATTGTCACACGAACAGGCGCTTTAGAAGCTGGTATTCAGCATTTGGTCAAAAAACTCAAAGGCAACGAGTTGATTTTGATCCCGATTTTGATGGTGTTGTTTTCAATTGGTGGCTCAACTTATGGAATGGCGGAAGAAACGATTCCGTTCTATTCCTTATTAGCAATCACAATGGTGGCATCGGGCTTTGATACGATCGTCGCAGCAGGAACCGTCATGTTGGGGGCGGGTGCTGGTGTGATCGGCTCCACCGTTAACCCCTTTGCTACGGGAGTGGCAATGGATGCCTTACGAAGCATCGATATTGCTCCGAATAATGGCACGATCCTAGTAGTTGGCGCATTGCTTTGGTTAGTCACGACCGCGTATTGTATCTTTGTGGTGATGTCTTATGCCAAAAAAGTCAAAGCCGACAAAGGCTCCACGATCTTATCGCTGCAAGAGCAAAAAGAAATGGAAGAACATTTTGTCAAAGATACGAACGAAGACTTGGCGTTTACGCAAAAGCATCGCCTGATTTTGACGATTTTTGGCTTATCCTTTGTGATCATGGTGGTTTCCTTGATTCCTTGGGGCGACTTTGATATCCACGTGTTTGACGGTTGGACCGCCTTTTTGACCGGGAATAGCTTCGGTGAATGGTATTTTGGTGATTTGGCTATGTGGTTCTTCTACATCAGTATCATCATTGCATTGATTCAAGGATTCTCAGAAAAAGAAATCGTGACCAACTTTATCGATGGGGTCAAAGACATTTTATCCGTTGTCTTGATCATCGTTGTGGCACGGGGTGCTTCCTACATTATGCAAACGACGTACTTGGATCTGTTTATTTTGGATCGGGCTTCCCATCTTTTAGAAGGGTTATCACCTGTCCTGTTCGTAATTGGTGCCTATATTTTGTATCTGCTCTTATCGTTCTTGATTCCATCGACTTCAGGACTGGCATATGTATCGATCCCTATCATGGGTGCCTTGGCGCAAAGCATCGGACTCAATCCGAACGTCATGGTCATGATCTTTACTGCTGGTTGCGGATTAGTGAATTTGATCACACCAACTTCTGGCGTCGTGATGGGCGGATTGGAGCTGGCGCGGGTCAACTATTCTACTTGGACTCGCTTTATGCGCAAACCGTTACTGGTTATCGGAATTTCCAATCTTGCCATTTTAATCTTCTCGATGTTGTTCTTGTAAGCTGCGTTTCAAGAAGTGAACGAGACGGATCAACTATTTCAGTAAGCGAGGCGACTTGAGAGGAGCGGATCAAGTAAATGAAAAAAAAAGAGCGACAAGCAATTATCAAAAAACTCTTTGTCCTACATCGGATTGAGTCTCAAGAAGAATTGATGAATTTATTAAAAAAAGAAAATGTTTCAGCTACCCAAGCCACGATTTCTAGAGACATGCGGGAAATGAACATCGCTAAAACCTATGCCAAAAATGGCCGACCGTATTATTCGATCTTTGAATCTAAAGAGCAGGATCTAGAAGACAGAATTGCGTTTTCGATGTATGAGTATCTAAAAAAGATTACGCAGATTGACTTTTTAGTTGTCGTTCATACGGCTGAAAACGGCGCCGATGTGATCGCCAATTATCTTGATGAAATGGAGCTGCCAGAAATTGTCGGCACGATTGCAGGGTTTGATATTTTATTGATCATCACGCCGTCACAAGAAGCGGCAGCAGAGGTCGTCGAGCGGTTGAACCATTATGTAGAAGGCTACGAGATGGGTTCGTCATTGTTTACTGGAGAAAAAAACGCAAAACAGCCCTGAGAATCGTTGAAGGAGCTGAACGTCACAAGCCCCAAAATCTCACGAACAAACGGGTGACGGCTTTTCATACCGATGGCTATTTTTTAAAAGACAGAGTGCTTCTAATCTTAACGGAAGCACTCTTTTTGTGTGGGCAATGTCACCACGGTTTGCTGGAAAAACAGTTGCATCACCAAATGAAAATGGTAAGATAGGAAAATGAGGAGTGAAAACTATGAAAAAATTACTGAAAGAACCGAACTTTTACTTTTTTATCGCAATTGCGGTAATGGTCACCCTCTTTATCAGCTCTTCACAAACCTATGAGCAGCAATCTCAAATCGGGTTGCTTTCACGTATCTTAAAAAACGAACCATTGAAAGATTGGTTGGAGACGATCTCTTTTTCCTATGCTGGGTCGGAGATCAGTATTGCGGAAAAAGGCTATTTCTCATTTGTGGAATTTTTCATTCGTAAAGGCGCGCATTTCTTTACCTATTTTGTCCTAGGTGGCAGTTTGTTCTTAACGCTTGTTTTTCGAAAACAGCCGTATTGGCTAGCCGCTTTTTTTGCTTGGTTGGCAGCCACCGGCTACGCTGGGATCGATGAGTACCATCAAATGCTGACGGGAGGACGGACGCCGCTTTTTCAAGATGTCATGCTAGATTCAGCTGGAGCACTGACCGCCGTTCTTTTGGGGTGGTTGATTTGTCAGCTATCGAAAAAGTCACCTAAACGCCGCAAAAGATAACGAGTTGTCGGCGTTTTTAAGCGGTAAGCTGTCAGAAAGTATAAAAAACAAGAGGCGAAACCAATGGAAAAAAGTTTGAGCAGTGCCAAAAGAAAATCGGAGTTTGTCGTGCATGAAAGTTTACCAGTGGGGATTCTTCTTGCTATGGCGGGCGGTTTTTTAGATGCGTATACCTACTTGTTTCACGGGGAAGTGTTTGCAAGTATGCAGTCGGGGAATGTCATTTTGTTAGGGATCAATCTTTCAACGGGGCAGTTTGAACAAGCCTTTCGGTATCTGCCACCAATCTTCATGTTTTTAGTGGGGATCGTAGTGACGAATTATCTGCAGCATCATTTTCCGACAGGGGGCTGGATCGTTTGGCAAAATGCCGCATTGATCTTTGAAGCAATCGGTATTTTGGTTCTGGGCTTTTTTGCTCGATCATTACCCAATGTCATGATCGATTCGGGGTTATCTTTTTTTGCAGCGATTCAATATGCCGCCTATCGGCGCTTGGCAGGGATGCCCTATGCCACCACGATGACCACCGGCAACTTACGTTCACTGGCTGATTATGTGTACATGCGCTGGTTTAAAAAGGACCGATCAGTGACACCCAAGATCATTTCTATTTCCTTGATCATCGGCGGCTTCTTTTTTGGTGCAGTCTTAAGCAGCTTGCTAGGGATTTTCTTATTCCACCGCACTATCTGGGTGGTTTCAGGGATTTTAGCCCTGGTGTTGGGGATCACGATCCATCATCAAAATAAACAATAGAAAAAAGACATTCGCTGGAATGTCTTTTTTGTCTTACTTTTTGGTGCTTGTGCGTGAATCTTTGAGATACAGTGCCGTTTCTACGAGTAGCGCTGCTAGAAGATAGCTGCCAAAAACGGCTACTTGGTAAAAAGCCTCTGCGATCAGCTCGTTGCGCTGCAATAAAACGACCCCGCCTAGAAAGAGCATCGCTAACAAGGAGAACCACTGCTGGGCAAAACGCCAATTGCTGACACTGGCTGTACTGCGCTTGGTGCGAAAGCCGAATACATAATTGGGTTCTTCTCGGTAAAAGCACCAGAAGACGATGAAAAAAATACCCGTAAAAATCAACAACAAAAGTCCAATATCGATCGAGATCACTACCTTTCACGTGCGATTTGTTGGATAAGTAAGTGAAGCCGCTAAAGATGAGTACATACTTATTGTATCCGCTATGAACGCTTCTATGAAGGGGAACAATCGAAAAATACGTGCTTCTAGCAAAAAAATGGATGGCGATTTGCAGCGCCATCCATTTTTTTATCCCCGTTGAAAAGGGCCTTTTGGTGCAATCAATTCAAGATTGGTGCCGTCTGGATCTGTAAAGTAGGCGACGCCTGTCCCAAAGCCGCTTTTCAAACCGTCTTGTGCTTCAAAAACGATGGGGGTGCCGTCAGGCTCAACGCCAATGGCTTTTAGACGAGCAACGGCTTCATCGATCGCTTCTACTTCAAAACAAAGATGCATCGCGCTGATTTGCTCATTGGAATAGCTAGCTTTGTTGGATCTTGGTTCGACGTATTCTAAAAGATCGATGTTGAGATTGTCTAAATGAAGATTGGCATATTTGATCAGTGTATCTGCTAATCCTTGCGTTTGCGCCATGCGTTTGCCGCCGATCGTATCTTGATTGGCGATTTTCTTTCCAGTTAATGCTTCATAAAATTGGATGGAACGTTCGAGATTGCTGACGGTGATTCCAACGTGATTGACCATTGAAAAGCCTGTGTTTGTCATTATACTTCCTCCTAAGGTTTTGTTTAGTATATCGTTTGGTTAATGAAAATCGAATGTGTCTGGATCTGGACCCACTCGTAAGTCTTCATTTAATGCGTTCAAGCGGGCTATGTCAGCTTCTGATAAATGGAAATCAAAAATCGCTGCATTGGCGATCATTCGCTCAGGGTGTGTCGATTTGACATTGACTAAGATCCCTTGTTGAATAGCCCAGCGTAAAAGCACTTGTGCCGCTGATTTTTGCTGTGCATCGGCGATCGCCAAGACGGTGTCATCTTTCAGCAGTTTGCCTTGCATCAATGGCGACCAAGCTTGGATCGCAATTGCTTTTTCGCCACAAAAAGCCCGCAGGTCTTGTTGCGTCAGTTTGGGGTGCAGCTCGATCTGATTGATAACAGGAACGACCTTAGCAATGGCCAATAATTGCTCCAGATGATGGATCTGGAAGTTGCTGACCCCGATCGCTTTGATTTTTCCTGCCGCATAGAGATCTTCCAAGGCACGCCAGGACTCTTGAAATGCTTGATTTCCTGGCCAATGGATCAAGTACAAGTCGAGATACTCGAGGTTTAAGCGGGCCAGACTTTCATTGAAGGCGTGGATCGTTTCATCATAAGTTAAATGATCGTTCCAAAGTTTGGAAGTGACAAAGAGTTCTTCACGAGCCAACCCCGTTTCTTGTAAGCCTTGTTTGATTCCTGCCCCTGTTCCTGTTTCATTGCCGTAAATCGCTGCTGTATCAATCAGGCGATAGCCATTGATAATCGCTTGCTTCACGACCTCTGCTGTGTCAGCTTCAGGGATTTGAAAGACACCTAACCCCAACCCGGGGATTTCACTGCCGTTGTTCAGGGTGACGGTATCTGATAATTTTTCGATCATAAAAACATCTCCTTTATTTTTTTCTGGTATCATCATATAATGAGGTGGTAATACTGTATAGTACGTACTTTTTTGTTTGATACCCACCTTTTGGTAACCTTTGTGTGATATCAAGCGTAATGAGGTGAAAAAAATGGCAGAAAAAATTTATAATATCGGTGTTGAAGCAACCATGGATGTCATCGGCGGGAAGTGGAAACCCATCATTCTTTGTAATTTACGCCATGGGGCATTACGTCCCAGTGATTTACGGCGGAAGATCCCTGGCATCAGTCAAAAAATGTTGACCCAGCAATTGCGGGAATTAGAAGAGTCTGACATCGTTACTCGCAAGTCCTATAATCAAGTACCACCTAAAGTTGAGTATTCCTTGAGTGAATATGGAGAAACCTTAGGCGGCTTATTGGATACTCTTTGCCAGTGGGGCACGATGCACGTTGCTGCACTGCAAGACAAAGGGGAACCCGTTGTTTTGCTGGAACAAGAAGAGACACTTGTCTCGCAGAGCTGAGTTTGAGTGAGAAAAAGCATGCAGAAACGCTTGGTTTCTGCACGCTTTTTTTGTTATGCTTGTTGGATCAATTCTAGAATGGCTTCAGTATTCATCCCGCTGTAATGATTGACGGGAAACGAAAGGCGCTTGATGCGTGGTGGGATGGCCTGCTTGATCATCGGATCTGTTAAAGAAATCAAGGGATCGACCAAAACGAGTTTTTCTTGCGCAAAACGATAATTCGCCAGACGTTCTGGTGTCACAACAGTTACACTGATTTGATCCTCGGACAGCAGCTGGATGTTGCGGGCGAAAATTTTAATCAGACTTCCAGCTAAAGTAGAACGATCAATAAAAACGACTTTTTCCAAAATGATTCTCCTTATTAATTAAAATGGTTAATTAAGTATATTAATTAAATCGTTCTTTGTAAATAGGAACATTTGGGAGACAACAAAAAAGCCGCAAAAGATTTTCTTTTGCAGCTTTTGGTTCGTCTATAAAAAGGTTTGATTCTTTTTCGATTAAATCACGATCACGGGTGTCCCGACTTCGGCTTTGCTGTACAATTCTTTCATCACGCCTGGCGGAGTATTGATACAGCCGTGAGAACCACGGGTTTTCCAAAGATCGCCACCGTATTCCGTCTGCCAATCAGAATCATGGATACCGACACCAGTCCAATCGATGGGCATCCAGTAATCAACAGGGGACGCATAATCTTCACCAGTCAAGGTTGCATCTTCTTCTTTGTTCCAGACATAGAAGACGCCAGTTGGTGTTGGTGTGGCTGGTTTTCCGGAAATTATGGCTGTTTCAAGAACAAGCTGTCCGTCTTTGTAATACCACATGTGTTGGTTTTTTAGATCAACTTCGATATAGGTGTTGCCAAACAGCGGACTGCCTGCATCGGTGCTTCCTTGAGCGATCGGTGTACGCGTGAAGTCTTCGCCAGCTTTTAACGCCTCGATCAATGCTTCTGTTTCTGCATCGGTTTGGATCGTCCAGCTAAGAGTACCGGCTGGGACTGTCACTTCGCCTTGCTTGGTACTTTTGAAGGTCGAAGAATTGGTGCTAGTATTGTATTGTTCGCCGATTGATGTGACATAGCTTCGTACTTTGTCTTCGTCGATCGTTGTGTTGCCGTCTTTATAAGAGAGCCAATCCATGATCGTTTCTCTTGGGATTTGAAACGTATTTCCGTTGATCGTATAATTGCCAGTTACTTTGGCGATTTTATTCAACGAATCCATTTCTTTCGTTAAGTCTGGATCATCGGCGGTCACACTTGGTTTTGTGACATAATCAACGAGATTCAGTTCCTTTTCGCCGCTGACGATGGCTTCTTGCAAGTCTGCCACTGCTTTGTCAACATCGATGGCATCGCCGTCAACTTCTGATTTGATAGAAAAGCCGTCTTCGCCTTTTTCCAACGTGGCATCAGCCGATTTGGTACGATCTTCATTTAAGGTTTCGAGTTCTTTTTGGATCGTGTTGGTCTCGCTAGTCAAGGTGTCTTGGTCTACTGAGAGATTGTCTAGCTTCTTTTCTTCGGCAGCCGAAACGTAAGCCATTCCCCAGCTCCACTGGTTTTGTTCATCTTTTAATGATTGCAGCTCATCGGTGAAATCCGTCTGCAAACCAAATTGAGCAAGGTTGACTGTTTTCCATTCGCTATCACCATCTTTGATGGTAAAGTCTTCTTGTGAATAGCGATCATGCAGCAGGGCGTTGGCCTCGACAACGGTTTTGTTGCTGATGTCGATCCCATCGATTTCAGTCTTTGGTAGAAAACGGTTTGCATAATATGTACTTCGGTAGGTATAGCCGCCAGCGATCACGACGAGTAAAGCAGCCACAACGATCAGAACAATTTTCTTCGTATTATTCTTGGCGTCAGTATGTTTGTTTGAACGAGTCATTCAACTACTCCTTTTTTCTAATGGCATAATAGATAATAACGCTTAAATCATACCATATTCCCACGGGAAAGCGAATATGGCAAATGTAACTTCCATGAAAAATAGAAAATTCTTAAACTATCTTTAGGCAAGCTGTAGAAACGCATTTCTTACGATAAAAAAACTGAACGAATCGGCAGCAAGCCATCTTGATCAAAGGATTCTGAAAAAGAGTGAGCTGGAGGATTCGTTCAGTCGCATAATTGACTAACTAAAATTGACTATTTAACACGAGGGAAAAGAAATTATTGATTGTCTTCCGCATCTAATTTTGCAAAAGCTTCATCAAGAATATCTTTTAATTGTTTTGCCGAAGCGGCCATCCGGTCTTTTTCACCATCTGTTAATGGGATCTCAATTACTTTTTGAATCCCTTGGGCATTGATGACTGCAGGCGCACCGATGTACAAGTCGTTTAAGCCGTATTCGCCGTTCATGTACACAGATAATGGGAGAACAGCATTTTCATCGTCTAAGATCGCACGAGTGATCCGTGCTAAGGCTACCGCGATCCCGTAGAAGGTCGCACCTTTTTTCTCGATGATGGTGTAGGCTGCATCACGAACACTGAAGAAAATGTTGACCATTGCTTCTTCATCGATGTCTGGGTTGTTTTTGACCCATTCATAGATTTGTAGGCCAGCTACGTTGGCATGAGACCAAACAGGGAATTCTGAATCGCCGTGTTCCCCTAAGATATAGGCATGGACGTTACGGGCATCGACATCGACCAATTCAGCCAATGCTTGACGGAAACGGGCAGAGTCTAATGAGGTACCTGAACCGATAACGCGTTCTTTCGGGAAGCCTGAGAATTTCCAAGTAGAATAAGTCAAAATATCGACTGGGTTTGCTGCAACTAAGAAAATTCCGTTAAAGCCTGAATCAACGATTTGGGTAACTACTTCACGGTTGATTTTCAAGTTTTTATGAACTAAGTCTAAACGGGTTTCGCCTGGTTTTTGAGGCGCACCAGCAGTAATAACGACTAAATCAGCATCATGTGCATCTTCATAAGAAGCGGCATAGATTTTTTTAGGGGAAGTAAATGCCAAAGCATGGGACAAGTCAATTGCGTCGCCTTCTGTTTTTGCTGTATTTATATCAATGATTCCGACTTCTTGCGCAATGTTTTGGGTCACCAGCGCAAACGCGTAACTAGAACCAACCGCACCGTCTCCAACAAGAATTACCTTTTGGTGATCTTTTTTGTTCGTTTTTGCAGTCATCTGTGTATCATTCCTTCCGCATAATTGTTTTACTCGCTATCATCCTACCATTTTCAAGTATGTTTGTCATGTGATTTGCACAACAATATTACACAAAATATCGCTGTTTCAGTTGTAAATGCTTTCTTTGTTATTACGTCAAAAAGAAGATATATCAAGGTTTTATTAAGATTCGTTAAGAAAGATAAAAACTGAGCAAGAGGGTGCCACCATAACAGTCCATTTCGTGTTATAATTACCTAAGCAAAAGAACTGGGCGCATTTGTGTGCCCAGTATTTTGTGTTTGGATAAGAAAACCGATAAAATAGATGAAGAATCAGCTTGAAACTAGAAATAATGGAGCGTAAATAAAAAATGAAAATGATTGTAGGCTTGGGAAATCCTGGCAAAAAATATGAAAAAACCAAACATAATGTTGGCTTTATGGTAGTGGATGCGTTGGCACAAAAGTACCAAGCAACCTTTAAAAAGTCGGCTTTTGAAGCAGAGGTGGCAGAGTTTTTCTTGAAGGGTGAAAAAATCCTTTTGGTCAAACCACAAACCTTCATGAATGAATCCGGTCGTGCGGTAGGCCCGTTGATGACCTATTTTGGCATCTACCAAGAAGAACTAGTGGTGGTCTATGATGACCTCGATTTAGCGTTAGGGAAAATTCGTTTGCGCCAAAAAGGCAGTGCAGGTGGCCACAATGGAATCAAGAGTTTGATCGCTCATTTGGATTCAACAGTCTTTGACCGTATCAAAATCGGGATCGATCGTCCACGTCCAGGACAAACCGTGGTCAATCATGTCCTGAGTCCTTTTGCAAAAGACGATCTGCCCATCGTTTTACAAAGTATTGATAAAGCGGTCGAGGCAAGTAGTGATTACTTGACCAACGGCGACTTTCTTGCCACAATGAATCGATTTAACTAAGGAGGGCCGAGATGGATTTAATTGAATTAATAAATAAAGTGCCGACAGTGGCGGCTTGGCATACAGGTTTACGTGAACAGGCCCCCCGGCAATTACTGACCGGTCTAGCTGGATCGGCAAAAACATTAGCGATCACTGGTGTGTATCAGGCATTTCAAAAACAAGTGATCGTCGTGACACCTAATCTCTATTATACAAATCAACTAGCCGAAGATCTGCGCAATGTGACGGAAGATGTCTACGTTTTTCCAGTGGATGAAGTGTTGTCAGCCGAAATGGCTTTTTCTTCACCAGAAGCCAGAGAAGAACGCGTGGCAGCGCTGAATGCTGTTTCTCAAGGGAAAACGGGGATCTATGTGTTGCCGGTGGCGGCTTTGCGAAAGTATTTACCTGAAAAGAAAACCTGGTTAGCCAATCAATTTCAATGGCAGATCGGCGATGAGATCGATTTAGAGCGTTTGCCGCAACAATTGATCTTGATGGGTTACGAACGTCAGTCAATGATTGGCAAACCTGGCGAATTCAGTATTCGTGGGAGCATCCTCGATATTTATCCATTAAACGCCGAATATCCCGTACGGATCGAGTTATTCGATGTAGAAATCGACTCGATGCGTTCTTTCAACGTGGAAACGCAACGCTCAGTGGAAACGCTGCAGCAAGTGGCTATTTTACCCACTACCGAATTGGTTTTCTCAGCGGAAGATTTAGCTGCGGGGCAAAAGCAGCTGCAAGAATTATTGAACAAACGGTTGGCAGTCACCAAAGAAGCAACCGATCGCGCCTTTTTAGAAGATTATTTTGGCCAGTTGGCTTCTCAATGGCAAGCGGGGATTCCTGGTGAAAGTGCCCGTTATTACACGGATTTGCTGTATCGTCAGCAAACGAGCGTCTTAGATTATTTTTCTGAAGATGCCTTTTTGATGATCGATGATTATGCTCGGATCATGGAGACCAATCGTGAGATCGAACGGGAAGAGGCGGAGTGGCATACTCAAAAATTAGCGGAGCTGCGAGTCTTTTCTGAACAACAATTCGGGATCGATGTCCATCAGCTGCTGCAAAAAGAAACCTTTGTGACCAGCTTCTTTTCTTTATTCCAAAAAGGAATGGGGAACATTCGCTTCCAAGCGATCCATCAATTCCAATACCGGCCGATGCAGCAGTTTTTCAGCCAAATGGGTCTCTTGAAAGTTGAAATCGATCGCTGGGAGAAGCAGCAGCAGACGGTGATTTTTCTGGTCAGTGACCAAGAGCGGGCCAAGAAGTTAGAGCAAGATCTGCGAGATCATGATATCTATGCCGTGCAGACGCAACAAGACCGCCTGTTTACAGGACGCACCCAAATCGTGGTGGAACGTTTGCAAAGCGGCTTTGAAATGCCGCAAGACAAGCTAGTGGTGGTTACGGAAAAAGAAATTTTCCAAAAGATGAACAAAAAAAGAGCCCGCAGGCAAAATGTCACCAATGCGGAACGGCTCAAAAGCTACAATGAGTTAAAAGCGGGCGATTATGTCGTCCATGCGAATCATGGGATCGGGAAGTACATCGGCATGGAAACCTTAGAAGTCGATGGCGTCCACCAAGATTACATGACGATCTTGTACCAAAACGAAGACAAGCTCTTTATTCCAGTCACCCAATTGAATTTGATTCAAAAATATGTGGCTTCCGAATCGAAAACACCGAAAATCAATAAATTAGGTGGCAGCGAGTGGGCGAAGACCAAGCGCAAAGTGACGGCTAAAATTGAAGACATTGCAGATGATTTGATTTTATTGTATGCCAAACGCGAATCAGAAAAAGGCTATGCCTTTCAACCAGACGATGCCTATCAAAAAGAGTTTGAAGATGCCTTTCCGTATTCGGAAACCGATGATCAGCTGCGCAGTACGGCAGAGATCAAGCGGGATATGGAAAAAGAAAAGCCGATGGACCGCTTGTTAGTCGGGGATGTTGGTTTTGGGAAAACAGAAGTGGCGCTGCGGGCTGCTTTTAAAGCGATCAAAGAAAGCAAACAAGTGGCTTTCTTAGTACCGACAACGATCTTGGCGCAGCAGCACTATGAAACGATGGTCGATCGTTTTGAAGGATTCCCCGTCAATGTTGGGGTACTGAGTCGTTTTCGGACGAAAAAACAGCAGAATGAAACGATCGAGCAAGTGCGCAAAGGGCAAGTCGATATTTTGGTGGGGACCCACCGATTATTGTCAAAAGATGTCGAGTTTGCTGATTTGGGCTTGTTGGTGATCGATGAAGAACAACGGTTTGGGGTCAAACACAAAGAGCGCTTGAAACAACTGCGTTCGCAAGTCGATGTGTTGACGTTGACGGCAACGCCGATCCCACGAACATTGCATATGTCGATGCTGGGGGTACGGGACCTATCTGTGATCGAAACACCACCAGAAAATCGTTACCCGATCCAAACCTATGTGATGGAGATGAATCCAGGAGCGGTGCGAGAAGCGATCCAACGGGAGATGGCACGGGGAGGCCAAGTGTTTTATCTCTATAATCGTGTCGATACGATCGAGCGAAAAGTCGAAGAGCTGCAGGCGTTAGTGCCAGACGCACGAATCGCGTATGCCCACGGGCAAATGACCGAGATTCAATTGGAAAATACCCTGTTTGACTTTATTGAAGGGCAATACGATGTGTTGGTGACGACGACGATCATTGAAACCGGTGTGGATATTCCCAATGCCAATACGTTGTTTGTGGAAAATGCCGATTACATGGGGCTTTCGACGTTGTATCAGCTGCGCGGCCGTGTCGGTCGAAGCAATCGGGTTGCCTATGCGTATTTCATGTATGAACAGCAAAAAGTGTTGAATGAAGTCAGTGAAAAACGGCTGCAAGCCATTAAGGACTTTACCGAGTTAGGTTCAGGTTTCAAAATCGCGATGCGAGATCTTTCGATTCGTGGAGCGGGAAATCTATTGGGGGCGCAGCAGCACGGCTTTATCGATGCAGTCGGGTTTGACATGTACTCGCAAATGCTGTCTGAAGCAGTCACTCGGAAACAAGGGAAAAATACCCAAACAGAAAAAACGACCGTCGAGATCGATCTGGGGATCGATGCCTACTTACCGACTTCGTATATTGAAGACGAACGGCAAAAAATCGAGATCTACAAACGAATTCGTGAGCTGGAATCCCAAGAAGCAGTTGATGAACTTCAAGATGATCTGTTAGACCGTTTCGGTGAATACCCTGTAGAAGTGGCACATCTCTTAACGGTGGGCGAGATCAAAATGAACGGCGATCGTGCCTTGTTAGAAACTATCCGCAAGCAGCAGCAGACGGTGTCGTTTACTTTGAGTAAAGTCGGCACGAAAAATTATTCGGTGGAGCAGCTGTTTGAAGCATTGAAAGCTACTAAATTAAAAGCCACGATGGGTGTCGATCATGAGCAAATGACCATCAAATTACAGATTCCGCCAGTGATGAAGGAAAGCACCTGGCTATTAGAAATCCAAGATTTTGTCAAAGCGTTGCGGGAACAAAAATACGCCAGCCAAGGCTAGAAAGGAACCAGCGGGATGCCGAAATCACAATTGAAGCGTACGATGGAAGGGGCGTTTATTTTAACGATCGCTTCCTTTATCGCAAAAATCTTAAGTGCCGTTTATCGGGTCCCTTTTCAGAACCTGGTAGGGGACGAAGGGTTTTATGTGTATCAACAAGTCTATCCGATTTATGGATTGGCGATGACGTTAGCGTTGTCAGGGTTGCCACAGTTTATCTCCCGCATCGTCGCTGAAGAACCCGATCCTTTGAAAAGCAAGGAACGGCTGCAAGCGTTGACGCCTTTCGTGCTTTGGTCTGCGATCGGTTTATGGGCGGTGACCTTTTTATTTGCTGGTCCGATCGCACAAGTGATGGGGGACCACCAACTGGCGGGCTTGATTCGAGTCGTTTCTTTTACCTTCTTATTTGTCCCGCCTTTGACCTTTTATCGAGGAATGTTTCAGGGAAATTTGCAAATGGTGCCGACAGCAGTTTCCCAAGTCGTAGAGCAGCTGCTTAGAGTTGGTGTGATTTTAGGTGCTGCGGCAGCTTTCCAGCAATTGGGCTGGACGATTTATCAAACGGGGACTGTCGCCATGATGGGTGCCTTAGTCGGGGGCCTTGCGGCGTGGTGGATCTTAAGTTATTATAGCCGACAAATCAACGGCAAACGCCTATCGCTATGGCATAAACCAGTTACCAGTACAGGAGAAAATCCCGCTGGTTTATCCGCCTCGTTGAAGAAACGGTTCTTCTTAGAAGGCGGTCTGTTGACGATTTATAGCGGCTATTTGATCTTGTTCCAGTTAGCGGATTCGTTTTTATTGACCAATGCGCTAGAAGCGGGGGGGCTGACGGCACAAGCAGCCCGAATTTCAAAAGGGATCTATGATCGCGGACAACCCCTCGTCCAACTAGGTCTTGTGGTGGCGATGGCGTTAAGCTCGACGTTTTTGCCAACGTTGACCAAGTATTTGACGGTAAAAAATCAGCAGCTGTTTGAAAAGTCGGCAAAAATGTATTTGCGCCTGACGATCGGGATTGCTTCGGCTTCCGCCGTGGGCTTAGCGATTTTGCTGCCTTATATTAACTTTGCCTTATTCAAAGACGGTTCTGGCAATGCGGCGCTGGTATTGTTTGTCTTTTCTATCGCTCTGATGGCGACGATCCAAGCCTATCAAAGCATTCAACAAAGTCGCAATACCTATACCTTCGGCTTGCTGGCTGCGGGGATCGGTCTTTTGATCAAATGTCTATCGATGTGGCCGCTGACTGCTTCGTATGGGACTGCAGGAGCGAGTATCAGTACACTGTTGGGGTTGGGCGCGACCTTATACTGTTTTGTGGTTTCCGAACAGCGTCGAGCACAAAGCAGCATCAATCACTTTTGGCATGAAGGAAATTATGGAAAAAAACTATTTATTTGTTTAGGGATCATGGCAAGCGTGCTATTCTTATATTATAGCTTCGTTGCGATCTTATTGAACGGTCCTTTGACCCATCGACTACAGGCACTGCTTTTTTGCCTAGGCGGTGTCGGTCTGGGAGGCGCAGCCTTTATCGGGGCAGCGATCAAAATCAAATTGTTAACGATTCGCGAATGGCTGTTAGTTCCATTTGGAAAGAAACTATTAAGAAGAGGTGAAAAACATGAGATTAGATAAATTTCTTAAAATCTCCCGCATCATCAAGCGTCGCTCTGTGGCCAAAGAAGTGGCAGACAAGGGACGCATTCAGATCAACGGCAAATTAGCCAAGTCAAGCAGTGACGTCAAAGTAGGCGATACCATGCGCATTCAATTCGGGAATAAGGTCTTGGAAGTAAAAGTCAATGAATTGCATGAATCGACGAAAAAAGAAGACGCTGCAAAAATGTATGAGATCGTTTCAGAGGAAAGAATCTCAGAAAATGCTTGATTTTTACGGCATTTTCAGTTAGACAAGCTTTGCGGATGTTGGTATAATGTAAAAAACAAAGACAGCGACGGGAGCGAGTTCAGGTGGCAAAAGAATCAAATAAAAAAATAGAACTATTGCAGACCGATTATGCGAAAGAGCAATTTGCCAAGTTTGAAAAAGAGCGGCGGCAAGTCGTGTTTCGCCGACGTCGGCTGGTGGCGTTTTTCGTGGCGGCATTAGCGATATTTGCGATCGTAGGGATTCAAATGTTCAACGATCAAATGCGCCTGCAAAAGCTAAAGGAATATAAGGCGGAAACAGTCGCCGAACAAAAAGAGGCAGAACAAAAGGTGGCTTCACTGGAGCGAGACGTTGCCTTGTTGCAAGACGATGAGTATGTGGCAAAATTGGCCCGCAGCCGATTCTTCTACTCAAAAGATGGCGAAAAAATCTATCCAGTCTTGCCAGACGGGACGGATTCTCAAAACACCAATGAGCGTTCTTCGCAAAGCGGACAAGAATCATCATCCACAGAGTCACAAGATTAAGCAATGTCATACCTACTCAGCGCAGTAGTTTGAATTATTTTAAATGGGTAAAAATTAGGAGGAACATTTTTTATATGTCAATCGAAGTTGGAGCGAAACTAAAGGGCAAAGTGTCTGGTATTACAAATTTTGGTGCGTTCATTGATCTTGGTGAAGGGAAAACTGGTTTGGTGCATATCAGTGAAGTATCAAACGGATTCGTCAAAGACATTCACGACGTGTTGTCTGTTGGGGATGAAGTGACAGTACTTGTTACGGCAATCGGCAACGATGGGAAAATTGGACTATCGATCCGCAAAGCAGAAGATAAGCCGGAAGAAAAACGTGAATACCCGAAAAAAGAATTCAATCGACCAAATCCGAAAAAATCTTTTTCACGCAATCAAACTACGAATGTAAATAAACAAGACTTCGATTCATTGATGAGTTCTTTTCTAAAAGATAGTGATGATCGTCTTTCATCATTACGTCGAAATACAGAAGGAAAACGCGGTGGCCGCGGCGGACGCCGTAACTAAACATGAATAGCAAGTTGGAAAAAGCTGAAACAAAACTGTTGGTTCGTTTTGTTTCAGCTTTCTTTCTTGTGGGTCTACCAAATGAGAAGGAGGGCAAATGATGGTCATTCAAACCGTTCGAGGGCAACTCACTGCCATCGATCCTGAAAAAAAACGCCGCTTTTTGCTGGCGGTATCAACGGGAGTCGACTCCATGGTCTTGCTGCAGGTCTTTTGTCAGTTGTTTCCCGAAATGCAAAAAGAGCAGGTCTTTGGTGTGGCACATGTAAACCATCAATTGCGTCCAGCATCTGCTGAGGAAGCTGCTTTTTTACGGCAGTACTGCCAAGAACGCGGCATTCCTTTTTATGAGCGGTGCTGGGAAAATCCGCCAGAAACCGGCATAGAAGCTAGCGCTCGGGACTTTCGCTATACGTTTTTTGCCGATGTCATGTCCCGAGAAGGCTATGATGTTTTGCTGACTGCTCACCACAGTGATGACCAAGTAGAAACGATGTTGATGAAGATGATGCGAGAAGGTCGCTTGCGATCGGCTGGCGGGATGAAACAGCAGCAGCCTTTTCACACAGGGATCTTGTTGCGTCCACTGCTTACTGTCAGCAAGGCAGCGATTTACGACTATGCGCAAGCACAGCAGATTCCCTACTTTGAAGACGAAAGCAATCACGAACCGCTGTATTTGCGAAACCGACTACGCCAGCAAGTAGTGCCAGCCTTAAAAGCGGAAAATCCGCAGCTGCTGCCGCATTTTCAACAGCTTTCTGAAGAAGTACAGTTCGCCAATCAGCTGATCCAACAAGAGCAGCAGCAATGGTTGTCTGCGTTCGTTCAACAGCAAGCTGCTCGCTTAGTGATCGATCTGCAGCAGCTGCCGACGTTTTCGCCAGCGCAACGCTATTTTTTCTATGCGGGTTTTTTACAGCAAGCAGAGGCTTTTACGAAACAGCCCCTCAATCAAAAACAGCTGCCGCAGTTATTGCGTCTGCTAGATGAAAAGAAAGGGCAATGGCAATTGGCGTTGCACAAACAGTGGCAGCTGCGGCGCAGTTATGACCAATTGTTATTGGAACCTGTTACTGTTCCCCAAAAGCCTGCAGCGCCGTTGACAGAAGTTAGTCAGCGACTGGTTTTAGGGGAGGGGATCTATCTTTCTGAAAAGGAATGGATTGGGTATTTTCCGATAAATGAACAGCATATTCCCAAAAAAATCACAAATTGGTCAGAGTTTTCCCAAGATTTACCGCTAAACTATTCCTCTGAGCTGGTGGTGCGTAAGCGCCAGCCGGGAGACCGAATCCGCTTGGCGCGTGGTCTGACCAAAAAGATCAGTCGTTTTTTTATCGATTCAAAAATTCCTAATGAAGTGCGAGAAAAAAGTTGGGTCGTCACAAACCTTGAAAAAGAGGTGATTGCCTTACTACCTCATACATTTTCCTATTTGAGTATTGCGCCAGAAACTGATAAAATACACTACATACTTCTTTATAAATACCAGGAGTAAGAGTTGGAAGGAGAACTTTATGCTAGATAAAGATATTGAGAAAATTTTGATTTCCCGTGACGAAATCAAAAATCGTTGTGTGGAACTTGGTCAAGAATTAACGGCGGCTTATGCGGATAAAAATCCTCTAGTCGTAGGTGTGCTGAAAGGTGCCGTTCCTTTCATGGCAGACATCGTTCGTGAGATGGATTGTTACTTGGAGTTAGACTTCATGGATGTCTCAAGTTATGGCAATGCCATGATTTCATCTGGAGAAGTCAAGATCATCAAAGATTTAGATACAAATGTTGAGGGCCGCGATCTTTTGATCGTTGAAGACATCATTGACAGCGGTCGCACATTGGCTTATCTGGTGGATCTATTCAAATACCGTAAAGCGAAATCAGTGAAAATCGTAACGTTATTAGATAAGCCAGAAGGTCGTGTCGTTGAGATCAATGCAGATTATGTCGGCTTCGATGTGCCAAATGAGTTTGTTGTTGGATATGGACTGGACTATGCAGAGCAATATCGAAACTTACCTTACGTTGGCGTCTTAAAACCTAGTGTTTATCAGTCAAATTAGTGACTGTTCTAAATCAATTGTGATACAATTAAATGGTCAGGATTGATAAAACAAAATAGCCAGGGAGGTACGCATGAATAAGAAAAATAACGGTATGGTAAAAAATACCTTATATTATGTACTTGTCTTGTTGGCGATGGTCATGGTCGTATATTTCATTTTTGGAAATGGCAATCAGCAGACCCCAACGATCGAGTACTCCACGTTTACAGAGCAACTGAAAGACGGGAAGATCAAACAGTTTACTGTTCAACCCGCTAACGGTGTGTATCGAATCGTGGGTGAATACAATGAAGAACAAACCGTCAGCAATGACAACAGCTTGTCTGTTTTAGGTAATACACAGGCGAGTTCGACCCGCTTTTCAACGATCATTTTACCGAATGATTCCACACTAAGCGAAGTCACCAGTTTGGCCTCGGCAGAAGGGGTCAAAACCACGATCGAAGAAGAATCCAACAGCGGCATTTGGTTATCGCTTTTGGTTAGCTTCTTACCACTTGTGATCATCATTTTCTTCTTCTACATGATGATGAGCCAACAAGGTGGCGGCGGTGGCGGTGGCGGCCGTGTGATGAACTTTGGCAAATCAAAAGCCAAAGAAGCGGATAAAAAAGCCAACCGCGTGCGTTTTTCAGACGTAGCCGGTGCAGAAGAAGAAAAACAAGAGCTTGTCGAAGTCGTGGAATTCTTGAAAGATCCTCGACGCTTCGTTGAATTAGGTGCTCGTATCCCAGCAGGTGTCTTACTTGAGGGGCCTCCAGGAACCGGGAAAACGTTACTAGCCAAAGCCGTTGCTGGTGAAGCTGGCGTACCGTTTTACTCGATCTCTGGTTCAGATTTCGTTGAAATGTTTGTCGGTGTCGGTGCAAGCCGGGTACGTGACTTATTTGAAACAGCGAAGAAAAATGCACCAGCCATCATCTTTATCGATGAAATCGATGCAGTCGGTCGCCAACGTGGTGCCGGTATGGGTGGCGGACATGATGAGCGGGAACAAACATTGAACCAGTTGTTGGTTGAAATGGATGGTTTTGATGGGAATGAAGGCGTGATCGTCATTGCCGCAACGAACCGTTCGGATGTTTTAGATCCAGCGTTGCTACGTCCAGGTCGTTTTGACCGTCAGATTTTGGTTGGTCGTCCAGACGTGAAAGGTCGTGAAGCGATCCTCCGTGTCCATGCCCGCAACAAACCTTTATCAGATGATGTTGATTTGAAAGTCGTTGCCCAACAAACACCAGGCTTTGCTGGTGCGGATTTGGAAAACGTCTTGAACGAAGCGGCATTAGTTGCTGCTCGTCGTAACAAGAAAAAAATCGATGCTTCAGATATCGATGAAGCAGAAGACCGCGTGATCGCTGGTCCAGCGAAGAAAGATCGGGTCATCAACAAACGCGAACGTGAAATGGTTGCTTACCATGAAGCAGGACATACCATTGTTGGGTTAGTCTTGAGTCGTGCCCGTGTGGTACACAAAGTAACGATCATTCCTCGGGGACGTGCGGGTGGTTACATGATCGCCTTGCCGAAAGAAGATCAATTCTTGATGACCAAAGAAGATATGTTTGAACAAATCGTTGGGTTGCTTGGTGGTCGTACGGCTGAAGAAATCATCTTCGGTGTACAATCAACGGGTGCTTCCAATGACTTTGAACAAGCAACTGCGCTTGCAAGAAGCATGGTGACAGAATATGGAATGAGTGACAAGTTAGGTCCAGTTCAATATGAAGGAAACCATCAAGTCTTTGTTGGTCGTGATTATGGTCAAACAAAAGCTTACTCTGAACAAGTTGCCTTTGAAATCGATCAAGAAGTTCGCAAGATTTTAATGGATGCTCATCAAAAAGCCCATGAAATCATTGAAGAACACCGTGCACAGCACAAATTGATCGCTGAAAAACTGCTTGAACATGAAACATTAGATGCCAAAGCAATCAAATCCTTGTTTGAAGAAGGCAAAATGCCTGAAGGAACCGAAAGCTCTGAGTATCCTAGTGAAAAAGCTCAAACGTTTGAAGAAGCGAAACGTGCGCTGGAAGAAAAAGATGCAGAGAAGCAAGCTGCAGAAAAACACAGCGAAGATGCACCATCAAACGATTTTGATCAACAATTGGAAGACGTTCGCCGCAATAGCGAAAGCCAACCGACTGATCAAGAAAACAAAGATGATAACGCCTAAAACAAGACGTATCAAGGCACCGAGGAAACTCGGGGCCTTTTTGTTTCTATTTAAGAAGACTTTCCTTAAATTCAAACACATTCAGTTGAAAAAAGCGGCGCTTCCTAGTATGATTCATTAATGAATAAAAAGGAGAATCAAGATGAAGGATTATTTAGTAAAAGCACTAGCATATGACGGCTTCGTCCGAGCATATGCAGTATCGGCAACAGAAACGATCGCCGAAGCACAACGACGCCATGAAACATGGAATACGGCATCCGCTGCTTTAGGGCGAGCGATGGTGGGAAGTTTGTTATTAGGCAGTACCTTAAAAGGGGAAGACAAATTGACCGTCAAAATTCAAGGAAATGGTCCTGCTGGGGCAATCGTCGTAGACAGCAATGGCCGTGGGGACGTAAAAGGATACATAAAAAATCCGCAGATCAGTCTGCCGTTGAACCCTCAAGGGAAATTGGACGTTCGGGGCGCAGTGGGTGACCAAGGGATCTTTACCGTGATCAAAGACTTAGGGCTAAAAGAACCCTTCTCTGGACAAACACCGATCGTCTCTGGGGAGCTTGGGGAAGACTTTACTTATTATTTAGCAGTGTCAGAACAGATTCCTTCTGCTGTTGGTCTGAGTGTATTAGTAGAAACCGATGATTCAATTCGGGCAGCCGGTGGGTTTATGCTGCAGATCATGCCTGGTGCCAGTGAAGAGATCATTGATGCCATCGAAAAACGTTTGGGAGAATTGCCTCGAGTATCAACCTTGATCGATGAAGGACAATCACCAGAAGAGATCTTAGCGACATTGTTGCCAGATACGACGATCGAAGTACTAGAAAAAATGCCAGTCCAGTTCCATTGTGATTGCACGAAAGAAAAATTTGCGACGGCGATCATTACCTTGGGGGCTGATGAGATCCAAGCGATGATCGATGAAGACCACGGGGCAGAGGCAGTCTGCTCGTTTTGTGGCAACAAGTATCATTTTGATGAAACGGAATTGGCGGCATTGAAGAAAGAGGCGGAAGCGTAAGTGAAAGATAGACAAACATGGCAGATCGGGTCGGTTGAGATTCCTAATCGCGTCGTCGTTGCGCCAATGGCAGGGATCACCAATTCTGCGTTTCGTGTGACAGTCAAAGAATTTGGCGCGGGTTTAGTCGTCTGTGAGATGATCAGTGATCGAGGGATTCAACTGCGGAACAAGAAGACCCTTGAGATGCTATTTATTGACGAGACCGAGCATCCTCTTAGTATTCAGATTTTTGGTGGGAATAAAGCATCCTTGGTAGAAGCAGCGCAATTTGTCGCAGAGAACACAACTGCCGATATCATTGATATCAACATGGGGTGTCCTGTAAACAAAATCATCAAAGCAGAAGCTGGTGCGAAGTGGCTTTTAGATCCCGACAAGGTTTATGAAATGGTCCATGCTGTTTCCAGTGCGATCGACAAGCCCGTTACCGTCAAAATGCGGATCGGCTGGGATGAGCAGCACGTCTTTGCAGTTGAAAATGCCCAAGCCGCAGAAGCAGCGGGTGCCGCAGCGATCGGTATGCATGGCAGAACCCGTGTTCAGATGTATGAAGGATCGGCTGATTGGGACGTGTTGAAACAAGTGAAGCAAAGTATCACGATTCCCTTTATGGGCAACGGCGATGTCAAAACCCCTGAAGATGCCAAACGAATGTTGGAAGAAGTCGGTGCAGATGCAGTGATGATCGGACGGGCAGCGTTAGGCAATCCGTGGATGATCCACCGCACCAAGCAATACTTGGAGACAGGCGAGTTATTGCCAGAACCAACACCCCGAGAAAAAATTTCGACAGCGAAACTTCATTTAGAACGTTTGGCTGATCTAAAAGGGGAAAAAATCGCTTCGCGAGAATTTCGTCAACATGCTGCGTACTACTTAAAAGGTATTTCGCGGGCAGCCAAAGTCAAAGCGGCAATCAACCAAGCGGAAGATAAGCAGACGATTTTTGATTTATTAGATGCATTTGTGGAAAAGACCGAAAAACAGCCGCTAGCAACTCTTAAGGAATAAGAAACAAATCAAGTCGATTCGAAAGTTCGGCTTGATTTTTTGCGTCATCATTGGCATTATAAGAAGGAAACCCAAGTTAAGAATGGAGGAAAACTCGTGACAGAGGAACGACAAACACAAGAAGAATTGAATGATCAAATGTTGGTTCGCCGTGAAAAGATGGAAAAACTACGGGAAGAAGGCATTGATCCTTTTGGCAAGCGATTCGAACGCACCCATAATTCTGCCGAGTTACATGAGTTATTTGATCAAAGAACCAAAGAAGAATTAGCCGAAATGAATCTTTCAGCAAGCATTGCAGGAAGAATCGTTACAAAACGTGGAAAAGGTAAGGCTGGTTTTGCGCATTTACAAGACCGCGAAGGCCGTATTCAAATATATGTACGTAAAGACCAAGTAGGGGATGAACCTTACGAAGTATTCAAACACGCAGACTTAGGTGATTTCTTCGGCGTATCTGGTGAAATCATGAAGACCGATACCGGTGAAGTGACCATCAAAGCCAAAGAAATCGTGATCTTATCAAAAGCATTGCGTCCATTGCCTGACAAATACCACGGCTTGACGAACGTAGAACAACGTTACCGTCAACGTTACTTGGATTTGATCAGTAATAAAGAAAGTTTTGATCGTTTCATGAAACGAAGCCAAATCATCAGCGAAATTCGTCGTTACCTTGACGGTCATGGGTATATCGAAGTCGAAACGCCAGTATTGCATAATCAAGCAGGTGGTGCAGCGGCTCGTCCCTTCATTACCCACCACAATGCCTTAGACATGGATCTGTATTTACGGATCGCTCTTGAGCTTCACTTAAAACGATTGATCGTGGGCGGCATGGAAAAAGTCTATGAGATCGGCCGCGTTTTCCGAAATGAAGGGATCGATACGACCCATAATCCTGAGTTTACGATGTTAGAAGCGTATACGGCATATACAGATTTCAAAGATGTGATGGATCTGACCGAAGGCATTATCCGTAATGCTGCTGAAAAAGTCTTGCATACAGCAACGATCCAATACGATGGACAAGAAGTCGATCTAGCTAGCGACTTTGCACGAATCCATATGGTCGATGCAATCAAAAATCAAACAGGTGTTGATTTCTGGCAACCAATGTCCGTTGAAGAAGCCCGCAGCTTAGCGAAAGAACATCATGTTGAAATCACTGATGCCATGACTGTTGGCCATATCATCAATGAATTCTTTGAGACATTTGTTGAAGAAACGTTACAGCAGCCAACCTTTGTCTTCGGTCATCCAGTGGAAGTTTCGCCATTAGCGAAAAAGAATCCAGAAGATGAACGCTTTACCGACCGCTTTGAATTATTTATCGTTGGTCGTGAATTTGCGAATGCCTTCACGGAACTAAATGACCCAATCGATCAAAGAGAACGTTTTGAAGGGCAAGAAAAAGAGCGCGAAGCAGGAAATGATGAAGCCCATGGGGTGGATGAAGATTTCTTAGAAGCACTTGAATACGGTATGCCGCCAACTGGTGGATTAGGGATCGGGATCGATCGCTTAGTGATGCTGTTGACAGATGCGCAATCGATTCGCGACGTTTTATTATTCCCAACAATGAGATAAAAAAACTCCGTCCACTCGCAAGAGATGGGCGGCTTTTTTTCTTGTCTGCTGGATCAGGGAGAAAAACAGCGAGGAATTAGAGGGAAAAACGCCAGGATAGTTGCCAGAAAACGGATTAAATGCGAACGATAAAAGCTGGATCCAATGCGATTAGACGGGTTTGTAAAAATTGAAAAAAGCCATAGAAAATGATTGACCGCAAGGGATTTAGTTGGTATATTATTACATGTGCCAAATGACTAAATGAATTCCTAAAAAGAATTGAAAAAAGTAGTTGACGCACAGCTCGACAGATGATATTATAACGAAGTCGCAATTTTAAAAAAGTTAATCAATGTTGATACATCAACAAAATTAATTGAAAAAAGTTGTTGACAAATAACAAATCATTTGTTATTCTAATTAAGTCGCTGAGACAGCCGCTACGAAGTTGAAAAACAACGAGCGAAAAAAAACTTTTAAAAAAGAGTTGACAATCAAATGTCGCTCTGATATGATATAAAAGTTGCTAACGCAGCACGGTAGACCTTTGAAAACTGAACAAAGCAAGCAAACGAACCAATGTGTAGGACGTTTCAATTTATTGAAACAAATACATGCAAGCAATAGCTAGCAAAGTTAATTTTTATGAGCTTAATGACCATATGGTCATTCAAACAAATCATTATGAGAGTTTGATCCTGGCTCAGGACGAACGCTGGCGGCGTGCCTAATACATGCAAGTCGAACGCTTTTTCTTTCACCGGAGCTTGCTCCACCGAAAGAAAAAGAGTGGCGAACGGGTGAGTAACACGTGGGTAACCTGCCCATCAGAAGGGGATAACACTTGGAAACAGGTGCTAATACCGTATAACACTATTTTCCGCATGGAAGAAAGTTGAAAGGCGCTTTTGCGTCACTGATGGATGGACCCGCGGTGCATTAGCTAGTTGGTGAGGTAACGGCTCACCAAGGCAACGATGCATAGCCGACCTGAGAGGGTGATCGGCCACACTGGGACTGAGACACGGCCCAGACTCCTACGGGAGGCAGCAGTAGGGAATCTTCGGCAATGGACGAAAGTCTGACCGAGCAACGCCGCGTGAGTGAAGAAGGTTTTCGGATCGTAAAACTCTGTTGTTAGAGAAGAACAAGGATGAGAGTAAAATGTTCATCCCTTGACGGTATCTAACCAGAAAGCCACGGCTAACTACGTGCCAGCAGCCGCGGTAATACGTAGGTGGCAAGCGTTGTCCGGATTTATTGGGCGTAAAGCGAGCGCAGGCGGTTTCTTAAGTCTGATGTGAAAGCCCCCGGCTCAACCGGGGAGGGTCATTGGAAACTGGGAGACTTGAGTGCAGAAGAGGAGAGTGGAATTCCATGTGTAGCGGTGAAATGCGTAGATATATGGAGGAACACCAGTGGCGAAGGCGGCTCTCTGGTCTGTAACTGACGCTGAGGCTCGAAAGCGTGGGGAGCGAACAGGATTAGATACCCTGGTAGTCCACGCCGTAAACGATGAGTGCTAAGTGTTGGAGGGTTTCCGCCCTTCAGTGCTGCAGCAAACGCATTAAGCACTCCGCCTGGGGAGTACGACCGCAAGGTTGAAACTCAAAGGAATTGACGGGGGCCCGCACAAGCGGTGGAGCATGTGGTTTAATTCGAAGCAACGCGAAGAACCTTACCAGGTCTTGACATCCTTTGACCACTCTAGAGATAGAGCTTCCCCTTCGGGGGCAAAGTGACAGGTGGTGCATGGTTGTCGTCAGCTCGTGTCGTGAGATGTTGGGTTAAGTCCCGCAACGAGCGCAACCCTTATTGTTAGTTGCCATCATTTAGTTGGGCACTCTAGCGAGACTGCCGGTGACAAACCGGAGGAAGGTGGGGATGACGTCAAATCATCATGCCCCTTATGACCTGGGCTACACACGTGCTACAATGGGAAGTACAACGAGTTGCGAAGTCGCGAGGCTAAGCTAATCTCTTAAAGCTTCTCTCAGTTCGGATTGTAGGCTGCAACTCGCCTACATGAAGCCGGAATCGCTAGTAATCGCGGATCAGCACGCCGCGGTGAATACGTTCCCGGGCCTTGTACACACCGCCCGTCACACCACGAGAGTTTGTAACACCCGAAGTCGGTGAGGTAACCTTTTGGAGCCAGCCGCCTAAGGTGGGATAGATGATTGGGGTGAAGTCGTAACAAGGTAGCCGTATCGGAAGGTGCGGCTGGATCACCTCCTTTCTAAGGAATATTTCGGAAGACTACACATCGTTTGCCTTTGTTCAGTTTTGAGAGGTCTACTCTCAAGTAAATACCCGGGGCCTTAGCTCAGCTGGGAGAGCGCCTGCTTTGCACGCAGGAGGTCAGCGGTTCGATCCCGCTAGGCTCCATTAACGACAATGGTCGTTAAGCTTTGTTCATTGAAAACTGGATATCGAAGAAATAATCAAAACAAGTAACACACACCGAGTTGAAATGTTAAAAGAGTTTTTTAATAAGTTCAACGCTTATTTTCTTGAGCAACCTTCTATCGCTAGAAGAAGTACTCAAAACCGACCGTAAGGTCAAAGGTTAAGTGAATAAGGGCGCACGGTGGATGCCTTGGCACTAGGAGCCGATGAAGGACGGGACTAACACCGATATGCTTTGGGGAGCTGTAAGTAAGCTATGATCCAGAGATTTCCGAATGGGGGAACCCAGCATCTTTTATAGGATGTTACGTCTGCGTGAATACATAGCGCAGTCGAGGTAGACGCAGAGAACTGAAACATCTAAGTACCTGCAGGAAGAGAAAGAAAATTCGATTCCCTGAGTAGCGGCGAGCGAAACGGGAAAAGCCCAAACCAACAAGCTTGCTTGTTGGGGTTGTAGGACTCCGATATGGTAGTCTATTCAGATAGTCGAAATACTTGGAAAAGTATGTCAAAGAGGGTAAAAACCCCGTAGGCGAAATTTGGATAACACCTAGGAGGATCCTGAGTACGGCGGAACACGAGGAATTCCGTCGGAATCCGGGAGGACCATCTCCCAAGGCTAAATACTCCCTAGTGACCGATAGTGAACCAGTACCGTGAGGGAAAGGTGAAAAGCACCCCGGAAGGGGAGTGAAATAGATCCTGAAACCGTGTGCCTACAACAAGTTAGAGCCCGTTAATGGGTGATAGCGTGCCTTTTGTAGAATGAACCGGCGAGTTACGATAGCATGCGAGGTTAAGTTGAAGAGACGGAGCCGTAGCGAAAGCGAGTCTGAATAGGGCGAATGAGTATGTTGTCGTAGACCCGAAACCATGTGATCTACCCATGTCCAGGTTGAAGGTGCGGTAAAACGCACTGGAGGACCGAACCCACGTACGTTGAAAAGTGCGGGGATGAGGTGTGGGTAGCGGAGAAATTCCAAACGAACTTGGAGATAGCTGGTTCTCTCCGAAATAGCTTTAGGGCTAGCCTCGGAATT
>NZ_CP119393.1:305000-1090000 GCF_029215545.1 Enterococcus casseliflavus
CTTAGCTCAGTTGGTAGAGCATCTGATTTGTAATCAGAGGGTCGAGGGTTCAAGTCCTTTAGCCGGCATCAGGAATATGCGGAAATAGCTCAGTGGTAGAGCACCACCTTGCCAAGGTGGGGGTCGCGGGTTCGAACCCCGTTTTCCGCTTTGCCTTAGCAATTTTCAGCCGGGGTGGCGGAACTGGCAGACGCACAGGACTTAAAATCCTGCGGTGAGTGATCACCGTACCGGTTCGATTCCGGTCCTCGGCATTTCATAATATGCGCCCATAGCTCAATTGGATAGAGTGTTTGACTACGGATCAAAAGGTTAGGGGTTCGACTCCTCTTGGGCGCGCTTTTTAATAACGGGAAGTAGCTCAGCTTGGTAGAGCACTTGGTTTGGGACCAAGGGGTCGCAGGTTCGAATCCTGTCTTCCCGATAATTTTTCAAAAGGGGCCTTAGCTCAGCTGGGAGAGCGCCTGCTTTGCACGCAGGAGGTCAGCGGTTCGATCCCGCTAGGCTCCATATCATTTGAATAAATGATTCTTTTTTACGCGGTGTAGCTCAGCTGGCTAGAGCGTCCGGTTCATACCCGGGAGGTCGGGGGTTCGATCCCCTCCGCCGCGATTTTTAAGAGCCTGGACCTTTAGCTCAGTTGGTTAGAGCAGACGGCTCATAACCGTCCGGTCGTAGGTTCGAGTCCTACAAGGTCCATTGTGGCATTGTATCTGTTTTATTATGGAGGATTACCCAAGTCCGGCTGAAGGGAACGGTCTTGAAAACCGTCAGGCGGGTAAAACCGTGCAAGGGTTCGAATCCCTTATCCTCCTTAACTGTCTCTTTTGTTGCGAGCAAAAGAATCACAGTCTTTTAATTACTGTAAAGTAATTACTTATCGCGGGATGGAGCAGTCTGGTAGCTCGTCGGGCTCATAACCCGAAGGTCGTAGGTTCAAATCCTGCTCCCGCAATTGCTTTTGTTTTCAAAAGCGTAATAAAAGCTAAATATGGTTTGGTAGTTCAGTTGGTTAGAATGCCTGCCTGTCACGCAGGAGGTCGCGGGTTCGAGTCCCGTCCAGACCGCCATGCGGGTGTAGTTTAGTGGTAAAACCACAGCCTTCCAAGCTGTTGTCGCGAGTTCGATTCTCGTCACCCGCTTTAGCTTTTATTTTTTGGGGCCTATAGCTCAGCTGGTTAGAGCGCACGCCTGATAAGCGTGAGGTCGATGGTTCGAGTCCATTTAGGCCCATCAAAATGTAGTCATACATTTGGGGAAGTACTCAAGTGGCTGAAGAGGCGCCCCTGCTAAGGGTGTAGGTCGGGAAACCGGCGCGAGGGTTCAAATCCCTCCTTCTCCGTTTTTTATTGGTCCGTTGGTCAAGTGGTTAAGACACCGCCCTTTCACGGCGGTAACACGGGTTCGAATCCCGTACGGATCATTTTTTACTTTTGGAGGATTACCCAAGTCCGGCTGAAGGGAACGGTCTTGAAAACCGTCAGGCGGGTAAAACCGTGCAAGGGTTCGAATCCCTTATCCTCCTTAACTGTCTCTTTTGTTGCGAGCAAAAGAATTACAGTCCTTTAATTACTGTAAAGTAATTACTTATCGCGGGATGGAGCAGTCTGGTAGCTCGTCGGGCTCATAACCCGAAGGTCGTAGGTTCAAATCCTGCTCCCGCAATCGCTTTGTTTAACGGCAAAGCAGCAATACAAAGCTTCTGGTTTGGTAGTTCAGTTGGTTAGAATGCCTGCCTGTCACGCAGGAGGTCGCGGGTTCGAGTCCCGTCCAGACCGTTGTTTTTGGCTCGGTAGCTCAGTTGGTAGAGCAATGGATTGAAGCTCCATGTGTCGGCAGTTCGATTCTGTCCCGCGCCATAGGAATGCGGGTGTAGTTTAGTGGTAAAACTACAGCCTTCCAAGCTGTTGTCGCGAGTTCGATTCTCGTCACCCGCTTTGCATTTTTTATTTGGGGCCTATAGCTCAGCTGGTTAGAGCGCACGCCTGATAAGCGTGAGGTCGATGGTTCGAGTCCATTTAGGCCCATTACATTTTCAAACTGGTCCGTTGGTCAAGCGGTTAAGACACCGCCCTTTCACGGCGGTAACACGGGTTCGAATCCCGTACGGATCATGCAAACACTCTTGAGAGTGTTTTTTTATTGCCCAAAAACGATCTTTTTATCATTTTCTCAAGCATGAGCAGTCAAAATTTGTTATAATCAGTCCGTTGCAAGTTCCCGAAAGGATTCGCAGCTGCGAAGATGCCTTGTAACCGAAACATATATTAGGGGGAATACAAAAATGACAGAGAAACACTTATTTACATCAGAGTCCGTTTCAGAAGGACACCCAGACAAAGTAGCCGACCAAATCAGTGATGCCATCTTAGATGCGTTGCTTGCCGAAGATCCAATGGCACGGGTCGCTTGCGAAACGTCAGTTACCACCGGATTGGTTTTAGTCTTTGGAGAAATTTCTACTTCTGCTTATGTAGATATCCAAAAAGTCGTCCGAGAAACCATCAAAGAAATCGGCTATACACGAGCAAAATTCGGCTTTGACGGCGATACGGTTGCTGTTTTGGTAGCAATCGATGAGCAATCACCAGATATCGCTCAAGGCGTCGACGATGCTTTAGAAAGTCGTGGAGAAACGGATAAAGAAGATATCGGTGCCGGCGACCAAGGCTTGATGTTTGGTTTTGCCGTTGATGAAACACCTGAATTGATGCCTTTACCGATCGCGTTGAGCCATCGGCTGGTACGTCGCTTAGCAGAGTTGCGTAAAAACAACGAACTAAGTTACTTGCGTCCAGATGCAAAATCACAAGTAACCGTTGAATATGATGATAACGATCAACCACAAAGAGTGGACACCGTCGTTATTAGTACCCAGCATGATGATGCGGCTGATAATGAAACGATCCACCGTGATGTCATCGAAAAAGTGATCAAAGAAGTGATCCCTGCCGATCTTTTAGACGAGCAGACAAAATATTATATCAATCCTACTGGTCGTTTTGTGATCGGCGGTCCTCAAGGGGATGCCGGTTTGACTGGCAGAAAAATCATCGTTGATACTTATGGCGGCTATGCACGTCATGGCGGCGGTGCGTTTTCTGGAAAAGATGCAACCAAAGTTGACCGTTCAGCCAGCTATGCGGCTCGCTACATTGCCAAAAACATCGTAGCAGCAAAGCTAGCCAAAAAAGTGGAAGTACAATTAGCCTATGCGATCGGTGTGGCACAGCCCGTTTCGATCAGCATCAACACTTTTGGTACAGGAACCGTCAGCAACGAGCGCTTGATCCAAGCGGTACGGGAAAACTTTGATTTGCGACCAGCAGGAATTATTGAAATGTTAGATTTGCGCCGTCCGATTTATCGTCAGACTGCCGCTTACGGACATTTCGGTCGTACAGATATCGATTTGCCATGGGAACGCACCGACAAGGTGGCGGCACTTTTGGCAAGTGTGAAGGATTAAAAGAGGCGACCTCTATTGGTGACTATCAATAGAGGTTCTTTTTTTTGGAGTAAAAGGAGGAGTTATATGCGAACCAATGTAAAATTAGTCACCATTGCGGTTTTTGTCGCAACGTTTATGACCGCGATCGAAGGAACGATCATTACGACAGCGATGCCTACCATCGTTAGTTCATTGAAAGGGATCGAGATCATGAACTGGGTCTTCTCGATCTATCTTTTGACCAGTGCGATGTTGACCCCGATCTACGGCAAGTTTGCCGATAATATCGGCCGCAAACCAGTCTTTTTATTTGGGACGTTGCTGTTTATTATCGGGTCGGCGTTTTGTGGGATGGCCAACACGATGTTGACGTTGATCATTGCCAGAGCGTTGCAAGGATTAGGCGCAGGTGCCATGATGCCCGTTGCCCTAACGATCATTGCGGACCTGTATCCCGTTGAAAAGCGGGCGAAAGTCTTAGGGCTCAATAGTACGGCTTGGGGGATCGCCAGTGTCGTTGGTCCCTTAGCCGGTGGCTTGATCGTAGATACGATCGGGTGGCATTGGATCTTTTTTATCAACGTACCCATTGGATTAGGGCTGATTGCCTTGATTTGGTTTTATTTTCATGAAGAAAAAAAGGCCTTTGCTGCAGTCAACATTGATTATGCAGGCAGTCTCTTGTTGATGTTGACGCTAGTAGGGCTCCTGCTAGGCTTCCAGTTGCTGGGAGATTATGGTGTGAGTCTGCCTGTCCTCAGTCTGTTCGTTTTTTCTGTCCTTATGTTCATCGGCTTCGTTCGGGTGGAGAAAAAAGCAGCAGATCCGATTATTGATCTGAAGCTGTTTCACTCAAAATTATTTGTGGTGGTCAATATCGTAGCAGCTTTGGCGAGCGGCTTCTTGATGGGGATCGATGTTTATATCCCAATGTGGATGCAAGGGGTCTTAGGCATGAGTGCGGGGATTGGCGGGCTTGTGTTGGCACCGTTGTCGATTTTATGGATGATTGGTTCCTTCTTAGCCAGCCGTTGGTTGACACAGCACAGTGTCAGCTGGGTCTTGACGGTTAGCTTGTTGATCACGGCTACCGGTGCTTTGTGGCTGTTTTTGACACCAGCACAGACGTCATTCTGGTTGTTCTTGGTCATTTCTTCTATTACTGGCGTCGGGTTAGGGGCAACGATGGTGGTTTGTACGGTTACTGCCCAAACCAGCGTTGGCCCCACGCAAGTCGGCGTGGCGACTTCTTTCAATACCCTGTTGCGAACGATCGGGCAAACCATCATGGTAGCGGTCTTCGGTATCGTTTTAAACACCAGTAATAGCGTAGGCTTAGCACAGGCACAAGTCAATGATAGCAGTGTCATGAATCAGCTAGTAGATCCAGCCGCTGCGCGCCAGCTGCCAACCGCATTACTAGGGCAATTACGGGAGATTCTTTATAGCGGTCTACACTGGGTTTTTGGGATCGGTGTTTTACTTATTGTGCTAGCGATTGGTTTGACCCGCACGATTTCGCGAGAATCTGGTACAATATAAAAAAAGGATCGCAGGTGATTGTATGGCTTTTTTACAAGCAAATATCTATTCAAATGTTCTTGAAATGGAGGTAATGATCGATGTGATCTTGCCTCAAAGTACCAAGAAAAAAATCGGCACGCAAAGCCAATCGACGGGCACAGATCTCCCGGTGCTTTATTTATTGCATGGGATGAACGGAAATCATAGTGTCTGGCAGCGACGGACGTCGATCGAGCGGTATGCCGCAGAGTATCAACTAGCGGTCATCATGCCGTCTACTGATCTGGGTTGGTATACCGATACGACCTATGAGATGAAGTATTGGACGTTTATCGCCGAAGAATTACCACAGATTTGTCATGAGCTGTTTCCTCAGCTGACGCAAAAACGAGAAAAAACTTTTGCGGCTGGGCTTTCGATGGGAGGCTATGGAGCAGTAAAACTCGGACTGAGAAAGCCTGACCAGTTTGCGGCGGTAGCCTCTTTGTCTGGGGCATTAGCGCTGGCTGAAAGCACGGATTCCTTGCTACAGCTGCGAAGCCAAGCTTATTGGGAAGGAATTTTTGGACCATTAGAGCAATTCAAAGGGTCAGAAAATGATTTGATCCATCTGATTGAGACCATCGATCCAAGCACCGCGCCGCGCTTTTTCATTAGCTGCGGAACCGAGGATCAGCTGTATCCAGCAAGTGAATATGCGGTGGATAAGCTGCAAAAACGCAAACTAGCCGTAACGTTTGAATCGGGAACTGGGGATCATGATTGGAATTTCTGGGATCAATGGATCCAACGAGTCCTGCAATGGCTTTTTAGTGAATAAAAAAACCATCAGTCGATCGACACCTTAACGTGCCGAGGACTGATGGTTTTTTCGTTCGATACAAAATAAGATCGGCGGTTGGTTGCGCTGATTGATAAATTGATAGGAAAGGACATTGAACTTCTCTTGCGGCAGCTGCTGACAAAAGGAGTGGACTTCTTTCAGCTCTGCTTCGCCGCCAGCGTGTCCATAATAGCAGACGAGGATGATTCTACCTTTCGGGGCTAAACGTGTCAGTAAAGCTTCTAAAGCCGTTTTCGTTGTATCAGGCAGCGTGATGATCGCTTTGTCCCCTTTCGGCAAGTAGCCTAAATTGAAAATGGCGGCGTGAACCGGACCACTCACAACCTCTGCCAACGTCTCATGGCCTTGATGGATCAGCTGGACTTGCGCCAACAGCTCTTTTTCAGCCAACCGCTTTTTGGTAGCTTGCAGGGCTTGTTCTTGAATATCAAAAGCAAACACCTGACCAGTCGGTCCAACTAAGGAAGCCAATAATTCCGTGTCGAAGCCGTTGCCCATCGTGGCATCAACAGCGGTTTGTCCCGGTTGCAGAACTTCTTTTAAAAGGGTGTGGCTATAGCGCATGGCGGTCGGCAGCATTGACAGGCTCCTTTCGCACATTGAATTTCCCTTGATAGGAGTTGCGGCGCAGCATTTCTTGATCGATCTCATTCAAGACTTCCCATTTTTTCAAACTCCACATGGGACCTACCAGAGAATCCCATGGTGCATCGCCTGTCAAGCGATGAATGATGATCTCTGGGGGGATCATTTCTAACTGATCGCAGATCAATGACACATAGGTATCGCGCCGCATCAATTGCAAACGTCCTTCATGATAATCCCGCAGCATCCGAGTATTGCGCATCAAATGCAGCAGGTGCAGTTTGATGCCTTGGATATCAGAATCTTGAATGGTGCGGCGGACATTTTCTTGCATCATCTCGATCGTCTCGCCTGGCAGGCCATTGATCAAATGGGTACAGACACGAATATTGTGTTTGCGCAGGCTGGCGACGCCGTCTAAGTAAGTTTGATAATCATGGGCGCGGTTGATGGCATTGCTCGTGGTTTCAAACGTCGTTTGCAGTCCTAATTCGACCCATAAATAAAAGCGTTGATTGAGCTCTGCTAAATAGTCAACGACATCTTCTGGTAAGCAGTCTGGTCGGGTCCCGATGGAGATCCCAACAACACCAGGTAGTGTCAGCACTTGCTCGAAGCGTTCGCGGATCAATGCCAACGGTGCGTGGGTGTTCGTAAAGTTTTGAAAATAGACAATGTATTTGTCCACTTGCGGCCACTTTTTGTGCATCATGGCGATCTCTTTTTCAAACTGCTCTGGCAGTGGGGCTTCAGGAGCTACGATCATATCGCCAGAACCGGACACACTGCAAAATGTACAGCCGCCTTTGGCAACGGTGCCGTCACGATTGGGGCAGTCGAAGCCCGCATCGATGGGGACTTTAAAGATTTTTTCGCCAAATTCTTGCCGCAAAGCAAAGTTCCACGAATGGTATCGTTTGTTTTTATCTTCTGCATAAGGAAATGGATTCATTTTTTTACCTTCTTTTATAATTGTTTACGCGTGAAGCGCCAGACAAAGCGTTTTTGCAAGTAGTACGGATAGGTCAACAGCAGCCAAGACAGGCCGACACAAAAACCGCCTAACACATCGCTGGGAAAATGCACACCAACATAAATACGGCTGATGCCGATGCAGCCAATCAAAAGGCCCAGCAAAAGGCGGATGCCCCATTGCCAAAAAGGCTGCTTAAAGAAAACTGGGACCAAGAAGAGCAAGGTGCCATAAAAAATCATACTGCCCGTCGAGTGTCCACTGGGGAAACTGAAACTTGATTCCGTGACTAAGTGTTCAAGAGTTGGGCGCTCCCGTAAAAAGACCAGTTTGATCAATGGATTAAAGAGCCCAGCAATCCCGATGGTACCAATACTGAGCCATAGAGCTTCAGCATAATACTTGTTGATCGCTAAGACAGCTAAAACAGCGAGAAAGAGCAAGATGATCGTGGTAGGATTCGCAAATTTTGTGACCCATAGAAAAAACGGTGTCCAAAACGGGTAGCCGCTGCGGATGATGCGAGTCAAGGTTTCGTCAAAGGAGACCAACCAAGTAGGGTAAAATTTCACGACATAGCCGAGAAAAACGAACAGCAGTAAAAAGCAACTGCCCGCAAATTGAAAATAAAGTTTTTTATGCATGAATAAGCCTCGTTTCTAGAGAATTTCTGTCAATTATTGTCATTAAGTCAAAGAGACATCTAGTAGGTATTATAGCATTTATCACAAGTCGGAAAAAGCAGGGAACGAGCAAGGGGTTACTCGTCTGAGCAAGCAATACGTTTATCGGGAGCAGGCCAATTGCTTCATTGCAATAAATGTTCGTTTGATTACAAAGAGTTTACAGTTTCTGAAATCGGCTCAAATACCTTTTATAAATTCTTAAGAAATTGTATACTAAACCTACGTTCACTATAAGGAAAAAACGGAGGAATAACGGAC
Organism: Enterococcus casseliflavus; assembly: GCF_029215545.1. Classification (NCBI taxonomy): domain Bacteria; kingdom Bacillati; phylum Bacillota; class Bacilli; order Lactobacillales; family Enterococcaceae; genus Enterococcus; species Enterococcus casseliflavus. Next base: position 313,322 of record NZ_CP119393.1, read on the forward strand.
ATGAACACGAGTCAATCAAGAAAAGTACATCGTCAAGCAGACCAATCGGGCGATAAGTATCGAGTGATCAAAAAAAGTGCAGTTGTTTTAGGAACAACACTGACTGCTTGCTCTGTTGTAGCTCCATTGGTGTCATCGGTTCAAGCAGAAGCCGTAGAGACCTCGATCGCCCAAGTTTCTACTAGCAATTTTGCCGCGCCGAATACTTCCGCGTTTATTGCTGAAATCGCTACGTACGCCCAACCTGTGGCAAACGCCAACGATCTATATGCTTCTGTGATGATCGCGCAAGCCATTTTAGAAAGTGGTTGGGGCCGAAGCAGCTTATCAAAAGCACCGAATTACAATCTTTTTGGGATCAAAGGCAGCTACAACGGTCAAACCGTTTATATGAGTACCTTGGAGTACTTGAACAATCAATGGTTGACTATGAATGAACCCTTTAAGCGTTACCCATCTTACACGCAATCATTTGAAGATAACGCACGTACTTTACGCTCAACTTCTTTACAAAGCGGTGTCGCGTATTATTCTGGCGCTTGGAAAAGCAATACGACTTCATATCTTGATGCAACCGCATGGCTAGCAGGCCGTTATGCGACTGCACCAAACTATGCCTCTTCACTGAATGCCGTGATCCAGCAATTTGGGTTGACGAAATATGACACGCCAGCTTCTGGCAATGCCGGTGGTGGCGCCACAGCCAGTGCTTCAACGAGTACGACGACCACGACATCAGCTGTCAGCACGAGCGGTAGTCAAACCTATACAGTCGCTTCGGGGGACTCAGTCTGGTCGATCGCCAACAAACATGGCATCTCCATGGATCAGCTGCGCAGTTTGAACAATATCAAAAACGATTTTGTTTATCCAGGACAAACCTTGAAAGTCAACGGCAGCGCCCAAAGTACTTCGGCAACTTCAACGGTATCGATCGTCAATCGCAATGCTTCAGCAACTACATCAGGCAATACCTACACCGTAGTTTCTGGCGATTCCGTTTGGTCGATCGCCAATAAGCATGGCATTTCGATGGATCAATTTCGCAGTTTGAACAACATCAAAAATGATTTTGTCTATCCAGGGCAAAAAGTTGTCGTTAGCGGTGGTTCGTCTACGAATACCAGCAGTACTACGACCGTCAGCACAGCATCAACGGCTAGCCAAAGCAGTGGCGGCACCTACACGGTGGCAGCTGGCGATTCAGTCTGGTCGATCGCTAACAAGCATGGCATCTCGATGGATCAGTTCCGCAGCTTGAACAATATTAAAAACGACTATGTTTATCCAGGTCAAAAGGTGGTTGTCAGCGGTAGTTCTACCCGTACAAGTACAACGACGAGCACGACCGTCAGCAGCCAAACCAGCAGCAGTGCTGCAGGCAACACCTATACGGTGGCTTCTGGTGATTCAGTCTGGTCAGTTGCCAATAAACACGGGATTTCGATGGACCAATTCCGCAGCTGGAACAACATCAAAAATGATTTTATCTATCCAGGACAAAAGGTGGTCGTCAAGCAAGGCGGCACGGCAGCTACTACCAGCACTTCAGCGACAAATGGTACGTACAAGGTCGCATCGGGGGATTCTGTTTGGGGGATCGCAGATAAGTTCGGCATCACGACGGATCAATTTATCCAATGGAACAATATTCAAAATAACTTTATTTACCCAGGACAAACAGTTAGGGTAAAATAGATTGCTATTCCTAATGATTTTTGTTAGGATAAGTGCAAAGAAACTTTCACGTTTGAGAAGGAATAGTAGAAGTACGGTGGGACTTTTAGAGAGTGCATGGTTGGTGGAAATGCACAGCACACCTTTCGAACTCGTCTTCGAGTGATATCTGACTGAACCTGATTTGGCTAGGCAGATACGGCGATGGCCGTTAAAACATCGAGGTCTGCTTTTTTGAGGAGCAGATAAACTTAGGTGGTACCACGTTGATAACGTCCTATAAAAATCATAGCGATTTTTATAGGACTTTTTTTAAGTTTTGCTGGTTGATTTGACGAGCAAAACACCAATTTTTTAGGAGGAGTCCATCGTGAATTACAATCACAAAGAAATCGAAAAAAAATGGCAAAAATATTGGGCAAAGAAAAATGAATTCAACACCCATGATGAGCCGGACAAACCAAAATTTTATGCGCTAGATATGTTCCCATATCCATCTGGACAAGGATTACATGTCGGACATCCAGAAGGCTATACAGCTACGGATATCTTGAGCCGCTTCAAACGCAGCCAAGGGTACAATGTACTGCACCCAATGGGCTGGGATGCCTTTGGTCTGCCTGCCGAACAATATGCACTAGACACTGGAAATGATCCAGCGGAATTCACGAAGAAAAATATTGAGACCTTCCGCCGTCAAATCAATGCGCTAGGGTTCAGCTATGACTGGAATCGTGAAATCAATACGACAGACCCTGAGTACTACAAGTGGACGCAATGGATCTTTACCAAGCTTTATGAAAAAGGGTTAGCTTATGAAGCCGAAGTTCCAGTAAACTGGGTACCAGAGCTTGGGACCGTGATCGCCAATGAAGAAGTCATTGACGGCAAAAGCGAACGGGGCGGCTACGATGTGATCCGCAAACCGATGCGCCAATGGATGCTGAAAATCACGGCGTATGCTGATCGTTTGTTGGACGATTTAGAAGAAGTTGATTGGCCAGAAAGCATCAAAGAAATGCAGCGCAATTGGATCGGACGTTCGGTCGGAGCCAACGTAACGTTTAAAGTGGCAGGGATGGAAAAAGACTTTACCGTCTTTACGACTCGCCCAGATACCTTGTTTGGTGCGACCTACGCCGTATTGGCGCCAGAACATGAGCTAGTGGCCCAAATCACTACACCAGAACAAAAAGCAGCCATTGATGCCTATGTAGAAGAAGCGTCGAAAAAATCTGATTTGAACCGAACAGATTTGGCCAAAGAAAAAACTGGTGTCTTCACAGGTGCCTATGCCATCAATCCCGTGAATGGCAAAGAGATCCCGATTTGGATCGCCGATTATGTTTTGGCTTCTTATGGAACAGGTGCGATCATGGCGGTTCCTGCCCATGACGAACGTGACCACGAATTTGCCAAAACATTTGGCTTAGAGATCATTCCTGTATTGGCAGGGGGCAACGTGGAAGAATCTGCCTATACCGAAGATGGACTGCATATCAATTCAGACTTTTTGGATGGGCTAGACAAAGAGACAGCCATCGAAAAAATGGTCGCATGGTTGGAAGAAAACCACGTTGGGAAAAAAGAAGTCAGCTATCGTCTTCGCGATTGGTTGTTCTCTCGCCAACGGTATTGGGGAGAGCCAATCCCAATCATCCATTGGGAAGATGGTACGACTACGACGCTTCCTGAAGATCAGCTGCCGTTGCGTTTGCCAAAAACCGACAATATCAAACCAAGCGGTACTGGTGAATCGCCATTAGCCAATGTCACAGATTGGGTCAATGTCACCGACCCTGAAACCGGGAAAAAAGGACGTCGTGAAACCAATACGATGCCGCAATGGGCTGGAAGCTCATGGTATTTCTTGCGCTTTATCGATCCTCATAATAAGTCTGTTTTGGCAGACTACGACAAATTGAAACGCTGGATGCCAGTCGATATTTATATCGGTGGCGCAGAGCACGCTGTCTTGCACTTGCTTTATGCTCGCTTCTGGCATAAATTCTTGTATGATATCGGTGTCGTGCCAACGAAAGAACCATTTGAAAAATTGTTCAACCAAGGGATGATCCTTGGGGAAAACAATGAAAAAATGTCAAAATCCCGCGGCAACGTCGTTAATCCAGATGATGTCATCAATCAATACGGTGCGGATACTTTGCGTCTATATGAAATGTTTATGGGACCATTGGATGCATCGATCGCTTGGAATGAGAATGGTCTTGAAGGCAGTCGTAAATTCTTGGATCGTGTGTGGCGCTTGATCGTCGATGAAAATGGCAAAATGCGTGACCGCATCACGACATTCAACGATGGCAAATTGTCGAAAGTTTACCATCAAACCGTTAAGAAAGTGACGGAAGATTTTGAGCAGCTGCACTTCAATACGGCGATTTCCCAATTGATGGTCTTTGTCAATGAAGCGTACAAAGCCGATGCCTTGCCTTACGAATATGTCGAAGGATTTGTGCAGCTATTGGCTCCGATCGCACCGCATATCGGGGAAGAGCTATGGTCGATCCTCGGGAATGACCATGGGATCTCTTATGTGCCATGGCCAACCTATGACGAAAGTGCCCTAGTGGAAGACGAGATCGAAGTCGTCTTTCAAGTCAACGGCAAAGTTCGCGCCAAAGCAATGGTGCCAGCGGATGCCGAAAAAGCAGTGCTTGAACAATTGGCGCAAGAAAACGAACTTGTCCAAGAACAGCTCCAAGGAAAAACGATCCGTAAAGTGATCGTCGTACCGAACAAATTGGTCAATATCGTTGCAAACTAAACGCTAAAAAATAGCTGCCTAGCAGATCGAGGGTCTGTTAGGCAGCTTTTTGGTGACGACAAAGAAAAAAAGTGTTACTGAGTGGTTCTCAGCAACACTTTTTTGTTATTTTTTGCGAATGATCCCATAGAACAAAGCGGCTGTTGCGACCAATGGAATCAAGATCACTAGTAGAAAGCCGTTTGGATACGTAGCGCGAGTGAAAATTTCTGATGAAGCATCACTTCCGCCAAATAGATGATTGGAAATCATGAACTGAGCCATCATAGCAACGATTGCGACAAAACCAATTGCAGCACCAGTACCGACGAAAATTTTTTTCTTTGCGTTGTTCATTACATTTGCCCCTTTTATAGTCTCTATGTATCATTATACAAAATTTGGATGCGTGTTCAATCTGATTTTGTCAAATAATTGATTCGTAATACACTTGAAATGTTTCTGACATATTTAAGCACCAGAAGAGTAAAAATTCCCCTGAAGACCGATCATATTATTCGCTGATCCTCACGGACTCTCGTATAATAAAGTAAGAGAAAAGAAAGAGGGGACTTACATGGAGTATCAATCATTTGAAGGCCAGTCGGCTTTTTTTGAAGATTATGCACGGATTGCCAAACCTGGCTATGAGGAAGAGGCAGTCACTGCCGATGTCTTGGAACAGTTGAATCAACAATTAACAGAAGAAGAGCTGTTTTACCGTTTAGCAGCCGAAGATGCCAAAGAAGGGCAAGTCTTTTTGTTTCCTTTCAGCAAACGAATGTTTACCGAAGACCTTGACGCCGCCATTTCAACAGAATTCCGTTATGATGGCGCACCCTATGTCTATGAGACTTACGAAGACGAACAACCTTAGTCACGCAGAAAAAAAAACTTTCAGATGATCTGTTAAATCATCTGAAAGTTTTTTTGTTGAGGCAACTTGTTGCTATTGGTGTTTGGCTTGCTGCTGCGCTAAGGTCAAGTCACCGATGTAAGGGACTTTTTTTCCAGCGACTTTCAAGTATTGTTCGGCGCCTTTGCCCGCAATAATCACGATATCCTTACTGTCTGCATCAGCAATCGCTGATTTGACGGCTTGAGCCCGATCCATCTCATGAATGATGGCAACTTCAGGATTGGTGATCGCAGCTGCGATTTCTTTTGCGATTGCGGATGCTTCTTCAAAATCAGGATCATCGCTGGTCAGGTAGACTTTGTCCGCATATTCTCCTAGCGCTCGTCCCATATCTGCTCGGCGAGATTGGGCTTTGCCGCCAGCACTGCCAGTGACAAAAAGCAGGCGGCCTTCTGGGCGCAATTGGCGGGCAAGTTCACTTAATGATTGGAAGCTAAGGTAATTGTGGGCATAGTCAACGATCATGACTGCACCATTTTCTTTTTCTAAAACGATCATTCGTCCAGGGATGATCACTGTCGGCAGGACTTTCTGAGCGTCCTCACGAGAGGCACCCGCTAAGCAGGCAGCTAAAATCGCCGCAGCGGCGTTCTCATGGTTGAAAGAACCTAAGATCCCCAGTTGATATTCACCAGAGACTTGCAAGACATCAGAAGCAGCTGACAGCGCAAAGCCTTTTAGATCTGTCCCTTCTTGGACGACATAATCGGCGTCTGAACGTCCGTAGGTGATATAAGGAACTTGATGGACTTCACAAGTTTCTCGCAGCAAGTGGTAGTGATCGCTTTGGCGATTCAAAATCATCTGTTTGCTGTTGCGGATCAGTTCCCGTTTGCAGTAAAGGTAATCGTCATAAGTTGGATGTTCCACTGGTCCAATGTGATCAGGCGAAATATTCAAGAACGCGCCAATATCAAAGGTAATACCGGCGACCCGTTTGGTTTTATAGGCTTGGGAAGAAACCTCCATCACAAGATGGGTCATGCCGTTTGTGACAGCCTCGGCCATCATCTTATAAAGATCCAGTGTTTCGGGGGTCGTCAACACTGCTTCATTAAAGGTTTTTCCGTCGACTGAGTTTTCCTCAGATGAAAAGAATGCTACTTTTTGACCCGTCGATTCTGCTAAAATCGCCCGGGCAAAATAGGCGCAGCTGGTTTTGCCTTTTGTTCCCGTGATGCCGATGGTCACCAGCTGTTCTTGAGGATGGCCATAAAACGCTTGAGCGATCACTGCCATCGTTTCTCGAATGTCGGTGACGATGATTCCATAAGTTGCAAAGTTGTCATAGGGCGTTTCTGAAATGTAGCACTGAATCCCTTGGTCAATGGCGGCAGCCAGGTAGCTTTCTTTAAAAGAAGCCCCTTTACAGAAAAAAAGCGTCGCCGCATCGGCTGTTCGCGAGTCGTAGCTTAATGAGGTAAAGGCAAGATCAGTCATTTCTTGCGGCACGGTATAAACCCAATCAGTGGGGGTGATGATTTCTTTCAATAGGTTTTCCTGCAATAAGAGCTTGCGGATCTGTGGCACGGTAATGAGTTCCTTTTGCATCGTTGTTCTCCTTCATTCCTCTAAAGATTTCTCTTATTATAGCATAACTCCTAAAAACCGCTGTTTGGGAGGGAAAAGTTTTCTTTTTTTTCTCCTTATTTTGAAGAAACTTTAAGATGTTGCAAAAATAGATTGCGACCAACCCTTTTTCGAATTAAAATGGAAGGGATATGTTTGTAGAAAGTTGGAGATAATGGCGATGGATAAACACATGCGTTCAGTGTCAAAAGAATTAACTACACAAGAAAAAATGGCTCAAGGATCTGCTTGGATGACGATGGGAAATATCGGCTCACGTTTGCTTGGCGCTATTTACATTTTACCCTGGTATTATTGGATGGGCGCAAATGCGGATAAAGCAAATGCGTTGTTTGGAATGGGCTATAATGTTTACGCCTTATTTTTAATGATCTCCACTGCGGGGATCCCTTCAGCAATTGCCAAACAGATTTCTTTTTACAATTCTCGCCAAGAATACCGCACGAGTCAGAAGCTCTTTTTACGAGCGTTTCAATTGATGGCAGGCTTTGGCGTGGTGACCGCTGGAATCATGTATTTGGCAGCCCCATGGTTGGCAACGGCTTCAGGCGGAGGCGCAGAATTGATTCCTGCGATGCGCTCATTGAGTATTGCTTTATTGGTTTTTCCTTGTATGAGTGTCATGCGAGGGTATTTCCAAGGAAACCAAGACATGAAACCTTTTGCGATCTCGCAAGTCGTTGAACAAATCGCTCGTGTCTGTTATATGCTTTTAGCGACCTTTATCATTATGCGGGTCATCGAAGGCGAATACACGGCAGCCGTGACGCAATCGACCTTTGCCGCCTTTATCGGTGTCTTAGCCAGCATTTTGGTATTAGGCTATTACTTCCAAAAGCAGCGGGTGCGGATGGATGTTTTAGTCGATATGAGCAAAGAAGAAACGGTGCTGCAAACCAAAGAGTTGGTTTTAGCGACCATCAAAGAAGCGATCCCTTTTATTATCGTAGGCTCAGGGATCACGATTTTAAAATTGGTGGATCAGTACACCTTTGTTCGAATGATGAGCAGTTTTACCGAATTTTCAAATGATCAGCTCTTAGAACTAATGGCGATTTTCGGCAGCAACCCTGATAAGCTGACGATGGTGGTTATCGGATTAGCTACTTCCATGGCTTCAACGGGACTGCCTTTGATCAGTGAAGCAGTCGCCAAAAAAGACAAAAAGAACTTAGCCAAATTGATCAGCAACAACTTGCAATTGTATTCCTTTGTAATGTTTCCAGCGACTTTTGGGATGATCGTACTGTCTTATCCTCTATACACCTTGTTTTATCGTCCAGATGCGTTAGGGGCGAGCGTCTTAGTCGCTGCCTGTCTGTCTGGTCTGGTCTTGGGCTTGTTTATGCTTAGTTCGAGTATGCTGCAAGGGATGTACCACAACAAAGAAGCGGTTGTTTTCTTCTTTGTAGGATTACTGGTGAAAGTGATCTTGCAGTATCCAGCGATTCGTTTGTTCCAAGTCTATGGACCGTTGGTTTCTACCACGATTGCCTTAGGGATCGTCTGCTGGTTAAATATTCGCAAAATGATTCGCAAAGGCCATTTCAATGTAAACTTAACGTTGCGACGGACATTATTGATTGGCGCGATGACGATCATTATGGTGATCGCAGCGTTGATCGCTCGCCAACTCTTTGGGCTTGTCTTGAGCTCTGAAAGAAAAGTCCAAGCCTTTATCTTGAGCTTGCTAGTAGCAGGAGTCGGCGGCAGTGTATACATCTACATTGCGCTGAAATTGCGTTTAGCTGAAAAATTACTCGGCTCATCAATGGTTCGTTTACGCCAGAAATTACACATCAAATAAAACTAGAAGCAGCCGCTGAGCCTCCTTTGTGAGACCTTGGCGGCTGTTTTATATGAAAGGAAGAAACCGATGCGTTTAGACAAATTTTTAGCGGATATGGGCTATGGCTCCCGCAAAGAAGTGAAACAGTTGATCAAAAAAGGTCTCGTGACCGTCAATGGACAAGTCATCAAAAGTGACAAAGCACAAGTACAAGAAACACAAGATACCGTTTGTTTTGAGGGGGAACCCATCGCCTATCAAAGCCAGTTTTATTATTTGCTGAATAAACCCGCCGGCGTGATTTCGGCAACCGTCGATTCCTATGAAGAGACGGTCTTAGATTTGTTTTCTGAAGAAGCATTTCGCGAAGATCTGTTTCCAGTAGGACGGTTGGATAAAGACACCGAAGGCTTTTTGCTGATTACGAACGATGGCGGATTGGCGCATCAATTATTGTCGCCTAAAAAGCATGTGGAAAAAGAATATTATGCCCAAGTTGAGGGAATCATGACAGCGGAGGATCAAAAAATCTTTGCCAAAGGCATCAAATTAGACGGCGAGTGGACTTTGCCGGCTGAGCTGCAGATCCTCAACGTCGATGAAGACGAAATGCGCAGCGAGATCAAACTGATCCTCCATGAAGGCAAGTTTCATCAAGTCAAACGGATGGTCCATGCAGTAGGAAAAGAAGTCGTTTATTTGAAACGGATTCGCATGGGCGGGCTGTCCTTGCCAGATGATTTGGCATTAGGCGAGTATCGGGAATTAACGTCTGAGGAATTGGCGAAGCTGCAAGAGCGAGGATAAGGCGGTTGGCGAGCTAAAGAAATTCTTATAAAAGTTGTTATTCGGCTGCAATATTTGTAAAAAAAGCCCGTTTTATAGGTAATTTACATGAAAATTTGCAACAATAGACTTTAAACTGTTGGAAAAACCCTCTTTTTTTTCATGAATAAGCATGTTAAAGTAGCCAAGCTACTAAAAAAAAGAAGGAGTTGCCTCATTGAAGAAAAAGATTTTTTTATTGCTCGCCCTTACGTTGCCGCTTTTCCAGCCAGCTGTCAGTTATGCTGCTGAAACGAAGAGCACCGAGGAACTGACGGTTTTGACTGCAGAACTTGCCACGTATGAAGAGGAAGTCACCACTAGCCAACAGAAAGTCACAGCGCTGGAAAGTCAATTAGCGGATTATCAGGAAGAATTAAGCCAATTAGCACAAGAAAGCCAGGAAGTTCAAACGCAGATCGCTGCTCTGAATGACCAAAAAGCCCAGCATCAAGAAAGCCAAGCGCCAAGCAGCCTGGTAGTCGACGGACCACAAGCCACGATCCAACAACTACGCAAGTTTAGTGAACAACAAGCGGCTTTACGGGAAGTGAACCAACAATTGGCGGAAAAAGAAGCCCAACAGCAACGAATCACTTCGTACCAAACCTTGACGCAAGCCCAATTAGTACATAGCGAAGAACAATTAGCAACAGCCAAAAAAGAATTGCAGTCCCAACAAGAGCAGCTGCAGCAGACGCAAGCGCAAGTACAAGACTTGCAAGAAAAAGTGGACAAAGAAGCAAAAGCCGCTGAAGAAGCAAAACAAAAAGCCAAAGAAGCAGCAGAGAAAGCAGCAGCCAGTGAATTTTCACTGCCAATCACGGGCTCCGTATCGATCTCCAGCGGTTTTGGTACTCGAGCAGACCCGACTGGTTTTTCAGGGACGCAGCATGACGGGATCGACTTCACAGGTCAAGCGGGGGAGAAGATCGTCGCCGCTCGTGATGGACAGGTAGAAGATGCTGGCTATGGCCCAAGCACTGGAAATTACGTGATTTTGGCTCACGATAATGGCTTTTACTCGTATTATTTTCATTTAACAGCTGTCAGTGTCTCGAAGGGGGCAACCGTTGCAGTTGGCGAGCAAGTCGGTACGATGGGGACGACTGGAAACTCGACTGGCGTCCATTTGCACTTTGGATTGAGTAAGACGTTGTGGTCAGATTTCGTTGATCCAGCAGCTTACTTACCGCTATAAGCCGAAGCACCGAGTAGAAACATTGAAAAAAACATCTGAAACCAAAAAGCATGACTGACAAGAGGGGTTCCTCAAGTCGTCATGCTTTTTTTTTACCACAAGCCCGGTTGAGCGATGATCACTAACTGTTCTTTGGTAAAGGGATGCTCCAGATGCAATTCATAGCCATGCAGCAGCAAACGCGGCGCTGGTTTGTTTTGGTAAAGCGGGTCACCGACGACTGGATGACCGATACTGGCAAGGTGGACGCGAATTTGGTGGGTCCTCCCCGTATCTAACACACAATACACATCGGTCGTCTTTTGTTGGGTGTGGGCGATGGTTACATGGGTGACGGCTGTCTGACCGTTGCGGGGGTCAATGATTCGCTTGCGACGATCGTGACGGTCACGACCGATTTTTTTGGCGATCGTTTGATCTTGCGTAAGTTTGCCCCAAACTGTGGCTTGATAGCGGCGGAAAATCTGTTTGTTTTCCAACATTCGACCCAAGATCGGCAACACCAAAGGATTTTTTGCGAATAAAACGACACCGCTGGTTTCTTTGTCTAGACGATGGACCACATAAGGCTGCTGCTGTTTCGGCGCAAGGTAAGCAGCTGCATCATTCAATAGGGTATCTGCTTCTAATGGCTGATTTGGGTGCGTCTTGACCCCCGCAGGCTTGTTCAGCACCAATAAGTGCTCATCTTCAAAAAGTACGTCGACTTTGTCTGCTTGGCCTAACTGGATCGGCTGATAGCTGTAATCACTGTCTTCAATGATCAAAGTGATTTGATCGCCGCCACGAACTTCTTGATGAAACATCGCGGGCTGCTGATTGACGGTAACATTTTTCCGTGTGCGCAGAAAATGGCGCACTTTTCGTGGGACGAGCCACTCCCGTTCCAACAAATCGCGAAGCGGCATGGGCGGGTGATTTTCGGGTAAAGTCATGGTGTATTCCATAAAAACGTCCTTTCTTTGCTGTTCGCTATCGACTATTATAGCATCTTTAAGCTTTTCTTATAAAAAAAACAATAAAAAACAGAGCATTCAATGCTAGAATAATAAAGCATTCTTTTCGAATGAAATTACATCTAGAGCCGTATAACAAAGAAAGTCATTTATGCTACACTTAACCAAAGGAGCGTGAAGTAATGGATTGGAAACACATCCTTCACAAAATAAAGACCGGTTGGCTGACCTTTTGGCGCTGGTTAAAACCGTATTTGCAGCAATTTCATCAATGGCGCAAGCGGGTTTGGAAAAAATACCACGTAAATAAAATTTTTATTTTACTTAGTTTAGTTGCTATCTTAATCATGAGCGGGTATTTGTTTTATATCGCCAAAAATACGAAAGTCAGTGAATTAGAGTCAGGTCTGAAAGAATCGACGGTGATTTTTGATGCCAATGGCGATGAAGCAGGGCAATTGTACTCGCAAAAAGGCACGTACGTTTCTCTTGATGCCATCTCCAGTGATGTGGTCAACGCTTTGATCTCAACCGAAGACCGCAACTTCTATAATCACCACGGGTTTGATATCAAGGGGATCGCTCGGGCAGCCCTACGTATGCTGGTCAACCGCAGTGCCGAAGGCGGTGGGGGAAGTACCATCACCCAACAGCTTGCCAAAAATGCCTATTTGTCCTTGGATCAAACCTTTAGTCGAAAAGCCAAGGAGCTTTTCTTAGCGATCGAGATCGAGAAGAAATATTCCAAAGATGAGATTTTGGAAATGTATTTGAACAGTTCCTATTTCGGTAACGGGGTTTGGGGCATTCAAGATGCCTCGCTAAAATATTTCGGTGTCAATGCTTCTGAACTAAGCGTGGGAGAAGCTGCGACGTTGGTGGGGATGCTCAAAGGTCCTTCGATCTATAACCCGATCGACAATCTGGAAAACGCCACGAACCGTCGCGATACCGTCTTGAGTTTGATGGTGGATAACGGCAAGTTGGACCAGTCCGTTGCTGACCAAGAATCACAAGTTGCCTTAGCCAATTTACTGTATGATGGATTTGGCAATTCAGAATCTGGCTATAAGTATCCTTATTATTTCGATGCGGTCATCGATGAAGCCGAATCCTATGGGTTGGACGCCGATGATGTCATGAATCGCGGCTACAAGATCTATACAGCCCTGGATCAAAACTACCAAGCGCAAATGGAAGCTGCCTATAAAAACGATGCCTTGTTCCCTGAAAATGCCGCTGATGGCACGATGGTGCAATCTGGCTCTGTCGCACTTGATCCGAATACTGGTGGGGTGCAAGCGGTGGTGGGTCGTCGTGGCGAGCACGTCTTTAGAGGCTTTAATTTTGCCACGCAAATGAAACGTTCACCAGGCTCCACGATCAAACCGATCAGCGTCTTCGCCCCTGCCCTAGAAGCTGGGTTTGAACCCGACAGTATCCTGAAAGACGAGCCCCTCGATTTTTATGACGCTCAAAACTTTGATGGGACCTATGCTGGCGAAGCAGTCATGTATCAAGCCCTTGCCCAAAGCTTGAATCTGCCAGCAGTTTGGCTGCTGCATGAGATCGGCTTAGATCGTGGGTACAGCAAAGCACAAGAGTTTGGACTTTCCTTGACCGAATCTGACAAATATTATGGCTTAGCATTAGGTGGTTTGGAAAAAGGGGAATCACCCATGACGATGGCAGCAGCGTATGGCGTTTTCGCAAATGGCGGGTATTACTACAAACCGCATTTGATCACCAAAATCGTTGATTCTACCGGTGCAGTGATCGTTGACAATACGTCTGTGCAAGGCAAACGGGTGATTTCTAAAGAGACCGCTGATAAAATGACGAGCATGATGCTGGGCACCTTCTCTAACGGGACGGGTGTTAGTGCCAGTCCGTACGGCTTTACGATCGCCGGCAAGACGGGTACGACAGAGACCAACTTTGATGCTTCTAAGGTAAATGACCAATGGATCGTCGGCTATACTCCTGATATGGTTCTTTCAACTTGGTTAGGATTTGAGCATGTGAGTGAAGATCATTACTTAACGGGAACTAGCGGACAAGTCGTTGGGAAAATATTCAAAGCAGAGGCCGAAAGCTTACTGCCTTATAGTCAAGGCACCCAATTCCAAGTTGCAGACGCTTATTGGACAGGTGGAAAATTGATGGCAGCCGATGAAGTACCAGATCCTGAGAGCAGTACGTCACAAAATGGCAATGATTGGCAGAAAACCATCGATGACTTTGCCGAAAGCGCCAAAGAAGGCATGAAGGAATTCGGCAGCAAGATCAAAGAAGGAACGAAAGAACTGTTTGGCGGCTTGTGGAATTCCATCAGCGGAAATTAAAGGAATTAGGCAACTGCTAGTCTAGAACCTGAGAAGAATGGTATACTAGAAAAAAAGAGGAGGCGTCAAAATGGCAAATATTTATGATACAGCAAACCAATTAGAACGTGAATTACGCGAGTCAGAACAGTTTCAAGATTTGAAAGGTTCTTTCGACCGCTTGAAAGCAAATGAAGAAGCGTATGCGTTATTCAAAGAGTTTCAAGAGTTGCAACAAAGCCTGCAACAAAAAATGATGGCCGGCGAAGAAATGACAGAAGAAGAAGCGCAAAAAGCCCAAGAATTATCGCAAAAAATTCAACAAGACGGCATTGTTTCTGACTTGATGCAAAAAGAGCAAGCCTTCAGCTTAGTAGCCAATGACTTGAACCGCATCATCATGGGTCCTGTAAGAGATCTATACGAAGCGTAATCGCCAACAAACAAAGACCAAAGAAGCAAGTGAATCTTCAGAGCAATCGGCTGCAACTGCAAGAGCCTTTTCCAAAGAAGTTTCAAAATCGCTTCTTTGGTTTTTATTTATGAAAAAGGCGAACAAATTTTCGTATTTTGCTGACGAAATGCCTGAGAAATGTTATGATAGAAGCATTAAGGAGGGAGAAAGAAATGCGATTTTTACATAGTGCAGACCTGCATATCGACCGGTCATTTGAAGGGGTTCATTTGTTATCTGAAAAAGTGAAGACCCAACTCCCTGCCATCAATCAAAAAATCATCCGTAATTTGGTGGATGTTGCCTTAGAAAAAGCGGTCGATTTTGTTTTGCTGGCTGGGGATACATTCCATCAAGCACGGCCGAGTCTAAAAGTGCAGCATGACTTTTTTGCCCAATTACAACGACTAGGGGAAGCACAGATCCCAGTCTATATGATTTTCGGCAACCATGATTATTATGATCCACAACGGTATTGGTTTGCTTTTCCAGAAAATGTCATTCTCTTTTCATCAGAAGAAGTTCAAACGGTTCAAGGAACAACGAAAAACGGTGAAACCTATGCAATCAGTGGATTTAGCTACCAACATCCTTGGATCACTGAAAATAAAGTAACAGAATTTCCTGCAAGAGCAGCGGTGGATTACCATATTGGGCTTTACCACGGGGACCAAGCTGGTGAACGGTATGCCCCCTTTTCAATCAGTGAAATGAAGCAAAAAGGCTATGATTATTGGGGCTTGGGGCACATCCATGTACCTAAGACGCTCTCAGAGCAGCCACCGATTCTCTATCCAGGTACACCTCAAGGAAAGACCAAGAAAGAACAGGCGACTGGGGTGATTTTGGCAGACTTAACGCCGCAGGGACCAACGATCGAGCGCTTGGAGATCGCAGAGATCGCTTGGCAAAAGCAAGTGGTCTCCTTAGCGGATGTGACTGCCTCGAATGCCGTATTGCCAGCGATCATCGAGCGCTTAAAAAGTCCTCGTTCGCGCTTGCTGCATCTGGTGTTGACCGATGTGCAGCAGCTGCCGCCAGATTGGTTTCCAGCTGCGGAAAAAAATGAATGGCTGACCTACCTCAATGAACGGTTGGCACAAACAGAGCCGCTGCAAGTGATCTATGCCCTTGAAGTCGAGCAAGCCAATGAAGACAAGATCGCATTGGCGGTATCAGAAGATTATATGCTGCAGTTTTTAGCGATGTATGAGTCACCAGAGATGTTTGCGGACCGACTGTCGGATCTATTGCAGCATCCGCTGATCCAGCGGGGGATCACCCATGAATCATTTCAAGAAGAAGTCTTGCAGCAAGCCAAGCAATTGTTGAAAGACGACTTTCAATGGGAGGAGCAGTCATGAGAATTTTAAAAGCAGAGATTACCGGTTTTGGGAAATACCATGAACAAAGCTTTGCCTTTCATCCGCAAAATCAGCTGCTCTTTGGGCACAACGAGATCGGAAAATCGACGTTGTATCAATTTATAGCCGCCATCTTGTTTGGCTTTCCGAAAAAGACAGCCAAGAAAAAAGACTATACCCCCAAAAACGGTGCTGCTTACGGTGGCAAGTTATGGTTGGCGCTGGAACCCTTCGGCGAAGTGATCGTGGAACGCTATCGGCAAGTGGACCGTGGTCGTGCCAAAGTCCATGTCGCTGGCCAGACGGTCGATGAGCAATGGCTAGCACAACACCTGCAGCCCCTCAATCGAGCATTGTTCTTCGATGTCTTTACTTTTCAGCAAGAGCAATTGACCCAGATCGATAAGCTAGAAGAAAATGAGCTGCACCAAGCGTTGATTTCTCTAGGGATCAGCGGCAGTCAAAAAATGCTGCAGCAAGTGGCGCAATATGAAACCACCAATCAGCAGCAATACAAGCCACGAGGGCAAAAGCTGCCTTTGAACCAAGCGTTAAAACAATTAGAAAAACTGCAAAAAACGATTGCGGAAAAAGAAAGCGAAGAAAGCCGCATCCAACAGCAGTATCAACAGATCGCCCAGCTGCAAGAACAGATCCAAGACTTGCGGCACCAGTATCAAGCATTGAATGACGCTTATCAGGAAAATCAGCAACAGCTGAGTCACTGGGGCCTTTATGAAGAGTGGCAGCAAATGGCACCAGCAGATACGCTAGCCGATCCTCAGCAAGTCCAAGCCATCAAACAGTTTTATCAGCAGTATCAGCAGCTGACGGAAGAAATTCGCAAAAAAGAAGCCGAATTAGATCAGTTGGAGCAAGGAAAAGAATCAGACAAGTATTTCTTTTACCTTGATCACGAGCATCAGATCAATCACTTGCTGCAGCAGCAAGTGACGATGGCGCGTTTGGCAGATCGTGAAGCAGCAGCCAATCAACAAGAAACTGTCGCCATCACAGAGTTGAATCGCTTGATTGAAAAGCGCCAGTGGAGTAGAGAATCGCCGCCGCTAGTAACGGCTTCGATCCATGAACAAACCACACGTTTACTGCAAGAACGTGTGCAGTTAGAAGAGCTCGAAAAGCGCATGAGGCATTTAGAAGAAAAAGCGCAACCTTTGCAAGCCACCGCGGCCCGCTTAGAACAGCAGCATCCTCAATTGATTGGCCGCAAGCCCGTTTCTCGCCCACTATGGCCGCTAGGGATCGTCGGTGGGCTAGTCGCAGTGATCGGTATCTTTTTGCCAAGTCCGTGGCGCTGGCTTGCATTAGGAGCGGGGATCGTAGCGATCATCGGCAGTATTTTGCCGCTGATGAAAGTAGCACCAAACAAGCAGCAAGGCATCAAGCAAGAATGGCAGACGGTCCTCATGCAGTTGGATCTGCTGGGCGAAGAGTTGGCACAGCTGGAAAATGAACAGCAGCAAAAGCAACAGCAGATCAGCCGTGCCCACCAAGCGTTGACACCCTTTTTTGGTGATTTGCCGGTGGAAAACTGGCAGTCGTATCTATTCGCCTATGATGAAGATGTTGCTAGCTATCAAGCCTACTCGCAGCAGCGCAAGCAAGCCTATCAAGAACGGCAAGCGGTCACGGAAGAATTGGCCCCCTTTGAGGAGCAATTCCGTCCGTATGCGGAGTGGCTGCCGCTGCAAAACAAAACCTTGTTAGAAAAAGCGGCGATGTTGCAGAAGTTTCATGAAGAGATGCAAACGATCAAGCTTTCGCGGTTGCAACAACCTAGCACGTTATTGGCCCAACAATTGACCCGTACCCGCAACGAACGCGACCAGCTGTTTGCCCAAGCCAGTGCGCTCTTGCAGCAGCAAGGGTTAGATCACCCTGCAGAAATCAGCCTCTGGTTGAAGCAATGGGAAGCAGCGCAGCGCACGCAGCAGCGAGCAGAAGAATTGGCGGGGATGTTAACACCGATCTATCCCAAACCAGTCACACAAGCAGAATTGCTGCAGCAAAAAGACCAGATCAAGCAGCAGCAAACACAGCTTCAGGCACAAATGCAGCAGTTGACGGAGCACAAACAACGCTTGGAATTAGAAGCAGCAGCCAGTCAAAAAAACGGCACCTTGAATCAGCTTTATCAAGAAGAAAGTGAGCTAAAGGCGGTCATTGAAGAACTCGCTGTGGCTTGGGGCAGTCGTCAGTTGGCGGCTTCAATTTTGACGGATGTCACGACTGAATTGTCAGAACAGCAATTGCCGCAGCTATTGTCAGCCGCTTCGACTTATTTTGAACAGCTTTCAAACGGACGTTATCAAAAGATTCTTCTGGAAAATGGTCTGTTAGTAGCGGCAAATGCCAGCGAGACCTTTTCGATCATCGACTTGTCCACAGGAACGAAGGATCAGTTGATCATGGCGTTACGTTTCGGTTATCTAGCGCTGCAAAAAAATCATCCGTTGTGCCCGATCATTATTGATGATGGCTGGCTGCATTATGACAGTGTTCGTAAGGAACGCTTCGCAGCACTATTAAAAGAGTTTGGACAAAGTTATCAAGTAATTTGTTTGTCTTCTGACCAAGAAATGGTAAGCTATTATCAGAAGTACCAGCAGCCTATCCAGGATCTGAGTAAAGGAAGTGAAAGATTTGGCTGATCGGCCAAATAAGCCCATGAAAAAAATTCGTGAATTAACTGTTGATGAAACGTTTCAACTTTTCTTACTGATCAAAAATGCCGATGTACGGATCGCGAAAAACGGCAAAAAGTTTATTGCCTTCACGTTTCAGGATACATCTGGCACGATCGATGGAAAGTTTTGGGATGCATCAGATGAAGAAATCGCCCGTTTTGAACCCGGGAAAGTGGTACTACTAGATGGGAAACGAGAAGTTTACCAAGGCAATCCGCAAGTCAAAATCATGCATTTGCGTTTAGCGAAGCCGGAAGAACCCCACGAACCAAGCCAATACATGGAAAAAGCGCCCTTGCGAAAAGAAGAGATGGAAGAAGAAATCAGTCAAACCTTGTTTGAGATCACAAATCCTCACTGGAATCGCATCGTCCGTTTCTTGTTGAACAAGTATAAAAAGGAATTCTTTGACTTTCCAGCTGCGAAGCGCAATCACCATGCCTTCGCCAGTGGATTGGCGTATCATACGACAACTATGCTGCGCTTAGGAAAAGCGATCGTCAAAGAATACCCTGAATTAAATGCGTCTCTGCTGTATGCGGGCATTATTTTACATGATTTAGGAAAAGTGATCGAGTTGACAGGTCCCATGACGACAGAATATACCTTAGCGGGGAATCTAGTAGGGCATTTGGTCTTAGTGGATGAAGAAATCACGCAAGCCTGTATTGCTTTGAAATTTGATGACAAACAAGAAGACATCGTTGTTTTGCGGCATATGGTCTTAGCCCACCATGGCTTATTAGAATATGGGTCACCTGTTCGGCCCCGCATAATGGAAGCGGAGATCCTCCATCAGATCGATAATTTGGATGCTTCCATGCAAATGATGCTGACCTCGATCCGCCTGACAGAACCTGGTCAATACACAGACCGAATTTTTGGCATGGACAATCGGAGTTTTTATGTACCGAAAGAAGTGTAGCAGTGATGTTGCAGCTTGATCGATCAAAGTGAATGATAGAAAGAATAAAAACCACGCTAGGCTTGCTTAGCGTGGTTTTTTTAGCTGCTGGAAAAGCAGTTGGATCGTAGATAGAAATCTAATCGGCACAAAAAAGAAGCACCGCTATGACGGCACTTCTTTTTTTTGTTTATTCAGCAGAAGAATCTGTAGCACTTTCACTTGTTGCAGTAGAATCATCGGTTGCCTCAGTAGCAGAAGAATCTGCTGCAGAGCTGTCTGTTGCATCCGTTGCAGAAGAGTCAGCAGTTGAATCTTCTGTTTCGGCCGCTGTGATGTAATCAGAAAGCAAGTCTGCTAAGTCAGAGTCTTTCATTTTCACATTAGCTGCTTGCAATTCTTGACCGATCGTTGCTGCCATAAAGGTTGAATCATTCAACAAAGTGTTTTGAGCAATTTCAGTCAATTCATCTTTGTATTTATCCATATCATTGCCTTTGTCTTGGTTTTTCACCATTTTCACGATATAGTATTCTGTCGTGTAAGTTGACGTGTTGGTTGCAGAGATCACTTCAGAGATTTCACCATCTTTTAAATCAAAAGCGGCTGTTTTTACTTCACTTGGTACAGCTGATGAAGTAGAATCGAATTTGATCGTTCCGCCATCTTCTTTTGTTGCCGCATCCGTTGATTTTTCTTTAGCGATTTCGCCAAAGTCTGCATCATCTTTTTTCGCTTCTTCTAAGACGTCTTTGGCATCATCTTCACTTGCTACTTTGATGATTTGTGCTTCTACTTCAGGGTGGAAAGAATCCCAAGCAGTTTTCATGTCTTCATCAGTGATATCCATGTTGGCTTTTAAGCCTTCACGTAACGCAAGTTGTTGTTTTAATTCTGCACGGTAAGATTTCACCGTATAACCAGAGGCAGTCAATGTTGATTCAAAGGAATCACTGCCGCCGTATTGCTCAGCCACGTTGTTGAATTGTTCGTCGATCATTTCTTCCGTTACGTCATCGCCGTATTTTTCATTAAAGACTTTCAAGACGATCATTTCACGCAACGCATTTTGGTTTTCTGAACTTGTTTTTGCTTTGTCATAAAAATCTTGAACAGTGATTTTACCGCCCTTCATTGTTGCGATTTCCTCACTTGAGTTTCCACAAGCCGCTAATGCAAAAAGACTCATTGCACTGACTGCTACTAAAAGTAATTTTTTCTTCATTCGTTTAAGCACTCCTAATTCTAAAAAGATTCATAATAATCACTGCACCTACTATACCACTTCTAGAAATGGTTGGGAAGAAAACAGTGGATGTTTCAAACAAAATTCATAAAAACTACAAATTTTCGATTTGTTTGTCATCCTCTGCGCTTTGGGCTTGAATCGTCGTAATGTGTTGATTCAATTGCTCCATTTGGGTCTTGATCCGAGCAAGGCGCGGTTGTGCTTGGAATTTGAAGGCTTCCAAATCTTTCGTGAAAGATTCGGTCACAACTGGGATCGTTTCCTCGATCGTTTTGCGGGTCACCATTACGGCATCTTTTAGCTGTTTGACTCTGTCATTGAATTCTAAGGTCGCCTCTGTCGTGTCATCTAAATAGCGAATCAATTCTTCACGGGTTTCATTGCCGCTTTTCGGTGCAAAAAGCAAACCGCCTAAGCCGCCGGCGATGGACCCGAATAATAGTCCTTTAAGAAAATTGCCGATCATTTAGTCCACCTGCTTTCCAATTTTTTCGGCGATTGCCGCTAGTTCTTCCCCCGTGTAATTGTCTGCGTGATTGCCAAAATGGATCTTGAAATCATCGTCTTTGCTGTAACGAGGAATCAAATGGACATGGGAATGGAAGACCGATTGGTACGCCAATTCTTTATTGTTGTTGATGATATTTAAGCCTTCGATCTCAGGGAATGCTTTTTCGATCGCCCGAGCAATCTTAGGGATGCGGGCAAAAACCGCTACTGCCAACGTTTCATCGTACTCAAAAATATCCGTCACATGGGTTTTGGGAATCACCAATGTATGACCAGGGGTGACTTGGGAAATATCTAAAAAGGCATAAACTTGCTCATCCTCGTAGACTTTGTAGCTAGGGATCTCACGATTGTTGATTTTACAAAAAATACAATTTTCCATTGTAAAAAACCTCCTTGATCTATTACCTCTACTTTACCATATTTTGCTTTTTTTCGTCTGGTTTCCTCTTTGAAAAAGTCGGAACAAGGCAACTGTTCCTTCAACAAAGGCGCTTTTTTAAAGAAATGCGAAAAGCGAGCGAGAAACGCTTGCATTTAGATTCCAACAACCCTAGACTTAATATCAGAAATCAATTGGAAAGAAGGAACCTATGAAACCGATCATCAAAGAAACCTTACAGAAAAAAACAACGACTTCAGCGAAGCTCCGCTACTTGGCTTATGCCTATAAAGAATGGTTGATTGCGATCACGCTTTTTGTGGTGTTCGCAGGTTCGATCACCTATTCGCTAACGCGCCCAAAAGAAGAAGTAGTCAATGCCGCCATCGTCACTGAAACAGCGATGGACCCTACGGTGCAAAGTGAATTAGAGACAGCCGTTGAGACCTGGGCGATCGACCAAGGGTATCAAAAAGAAGAGCTGAGGATCAGTCTGGTTTCCTATGCTGAACCAGCTGCTGTTCAAGCCTTTACTACCCGCCTTGCCGCCGGTGCGATCCAAATGGTCGTTTTTCCAGCGAGTGATGCACAACTGTGGCAAGAACGCTTTGGCAGCCAAGAATTGCCGCAAGAAACCATTACAGTGGGAGAAAACGAATTTATCTTACAAGTCACGAATAAAGAAAAATAGGCAACGGTTTTGCTAGCGGATTGAAAAAAAGAGCCTACGTTGACAGAAAGCCGTAATTAGGCGAATCGGAGGAAAAGAATGACTTTACAAGTAGCGAATGTGACAGGCGGTTATAACCAGCTGCCAGTCTTAAAAAATATTGATTTTACGATCGGCGATGGTGAGCTCGTTGGTCTGATTGGCTTGAATGGGGCGGGGAAGAGTACGACGATCAAAGAAATCATCGGGTTACTGCAACCTCACAGCGGGACGATCACGATCGACGGCTTGACCTTGAAGGAGAACCCAGAGCAATACCGCAAACAAATCGGGTATATTCCCGAAACCCCATCTTTATATGAAGAATTGACCTTAAGAGAGCACATTGAAGTGACAGCGATGGCCTATGACCTTCCGCAAGAAGAAGCCATGAAGCGAGCGGAGCGTTTGTTAAAAACCTTTCGCTTAGAAAACAAACTCGATTGGTTCCCAGCAAACTTCTCAAAAGGGATGAAACAAAAAGTCATGGTGCTGTGTGCCTTTTTGATTGAGCCAAGCGTCTACATCATTGATGAACCTTTTCTAGGATTAGATCCTTTAGCGATCAATGCGTTATTGGAACTGATGAATGAGATGAAACAAACCGGGGCATCAATTTTGATGTCCACCCACATTTTAGCAACCGCAGAGAAGTATTGTGACAAATTCATCCTACTGCATAACGGTGAAATCCGCGCACAAGGGACATTGGCGCAGCTAAGAAGTCAATTTCAAGCACCAGAAGCCTCCCTTGATGATCTGTACCTCGCACTGACAAAGGAGAGTCAAGCATGAAGCAGTTTTTCTCGCAACGCTTACAGCGGCATCAAAAACAGATGACACGCTATTTGCGCTATGTCTTCAATGATCATTTTGCTTTGATCAGCACCTTCTTAGTGGGAGGTCTGGGGCTGTATTATTCAGAATTGCTAAAAACATTGCCGCGGCCGTTTCCATTAGGCGGCATCATCGTGGTCACTGTTTGGCTCTTTGTTTTACCGCTGGGACGCTTAGCGACACTGACGAAACCGGCAGATTTGATTTTTCTGTTAGCCAAAGAAGGGCAAATGAGAAGTTACCTCAGTCAAGCCCTGCGTTATTCCCTCTGGCTGCCCTTTGGGGTCTTATTTTTAGCCGTAGGAGCAACGATGCCTTTAGTCGTGGTCACCGCAAACAGTACATTTGCTTCCTTTCCCTTCTTTTTAGGAATGATGTGGCTGTTAAAACTGGGGGATCTTTCACTGCAGAGGATTCGGTTGTATCAAGAAACACATCAGCAAGTCAAACAGCAGCGAGGAATCTGGTTCGCCAGTGCGTTAGCTGCCACACTTGCCAGTATTTATGTAGCACCTTGGCTAGGGTTGGTGATCAGCATCCTCCAAGCAATCTGGTTCCTCTTTGGCGTGAAATCTAATCGTCAGCTCTTGGATTGGGACTATATGATCCAAGCTGAGCAATCACGCTTATTACGGATCTATCGGTTTATCAACTTGTTTACAGATGTTCCCCAAATCACGACGGAAGCCAAACGGCGCAAATACCTCGACTGGTTGCTGGCAAAGATCAAACCAGCCCAAAGCAATACGTATCTTTATCTTTACTTGCGCCGAGTGATTCGTGGTGGGCAATACGGCGGTCTTTATGTTCGTTTATCCTTGATTGGTGGCTTCGTCTTATTCTTTGTCGATGAGCTTTGGATCAGTCTGCTGATTGGCTGCTTGTTTCTTTATCTGATCGGTTTCCAACTGATCCCTTTGATCAATGAATTTCAATACATGGTTTTGACCCATTTGTATCCCGTGCCAGAAAAACAAAAAGCCGCAGCAATCAAAAAAATTATCGGGTCACTTTTGCTTGTGACGACTGTTTTTTTCGGCGTGATCTGTTGCTTGCGCTTGCCCGTTGTTTGGCAAGGGGGCATCGCTTTTGTGGGCTTCTTCCTCTTTACGGGTCTTTTTTTAGGCATCTACTTGCCAGGGCGATTAAAGAAAATGCACGCCTGATCCTCAGGAAACCTCTCTTACAAAAAGCGAACGCATATGCGCTTGACGGCAACCCTTTAGGAAGCTAGAATAAGAGGTACTGCGAAATAAGGAGAGAAGCTAGGATGGATATTCGCTTGGATCAAGATTGGCGTATGCGGCCGATCAAAGGCGACACCGGGAAAGCCTATATCGGGCTCAAGGACAACGACA
The DNA here is from genome assembly GCF_029215545.1 of Enterococcus casseliflavus. Lineage (NCBI taxonomy): Bacteria > Bacillati > Bacillota > Bacilli > Lactobacillales > Enterococcaceae > Enterococcus > Enterococcus casseliflavus. Next base: position 337,842 of record NZ_CP119393.1, read on the forward strand.
AAGTCTTTATCAAACGAAATACGACCCCGATGCTTGCGGCACTCTCTAAAGAGGGCATTGCACCCAAACTCGTCTGGACGAAACGGACGGGAAATGGGGATACGCTCTCCGCACAAGAATGGCTGGATGGACGGGTCTTAGATCCCGATGAGATCGGCCAAAGAAATGACGTCATTGATGTGTTGTATCACTTGCATCATTCAAAAACGCTGGCACAGATGCTAAGCAAAATCGGCGGACAAGTCAGATCGCCTGAACAAATGCTGATGGATTATCAAGATCAGCTGCCTTCTGCGGTGGCTCAAAACCGTTTTATTCATTTGGTCACCGAGTATTTAAAAGCCAATATTCCAGCTTTTGACGAGCAAAAAGCCGCGGTCGTCCATGGCGATGTCAATTATCGAAATTGGCTGGTTTGTCAAAACTATTTGTATTTAGTCGATTGGGATTCCGTGATGTTTGCAGATCCAGCAATCGATATCGGGACTATTTTAGGTCACTATGTGCCGCTATCCAGCTGGTCCCATTGGCTGGTGCGCTACGGTATCCATAGCAGCAGCGAAGTGATCGAAAAAATTTATTGGTATGCATTGTTGAGTATGCTGCAAGAGGTCAAAAAATATTATCTGCGGGGCGATTACAAAGCCATGAATGCAGAGATTTTACAATTAAAACGAATTTATAGTGAATGAAGAGAAGATGGAGCGAGGCAATTTGGTTCCATCTTGTTTTTTCGGAAAGGAAGAAACATGAGAGTAAGAAAACGTGCAGGTGCAAAAGAGCTGATTGAAGCTCATCCACAATACGTCGTTGCAGAGCCTACCGAATGGAAAGGGCGTTGGCATGAACGCTTTGGCAATGATCATCCGCTACACATCGAGATCGGCATGGGAAAAGGTCAATTTATTACGGAAATGGCGAAAGCTCATCCCGAAATCAATTATATTGGGGTAGAGATGCAGATCAGTGTCGTTTCGATCGCACTGGATAAAATGATCGAGCAGGAGATCCCAAACTTGCAGCTGCTGCATGTGGATGGTTCGGCTTTGACCAACTATTTTGAAGACAATGAAGTAGACCAGATCTATTTGAATTTTTCTGATCCATGGCCTAAGAAGAAGCATGAGAAGCGCCGTTTGACTTCTAAAGCCTTTTTAGCGGTGGACGAGCAAATTTTACGACCTAATGGCGAAATCCATTTCAAAACGGACAACCAAGGATTGTTTGAGTATTCCTTAGCGAGCTTTTCTCAATATGGCATGATCATCAAACAAGTTTGGTTGGACCTGCATAACAGTACCTTTGAGAACAATATCATGACGGAATATGAAGAAAAATTCTCAAGCCGCGGGCAGCGAATCTATCGGGTGGAAGCCCAATTTGTGGCAAAAGACCCGCAGGAATAAAGAAGTGACGAAAGACGAAGCAAATTTGCTTCGTCTTTTTTTTCTATTCTCAAAAGGCTTGCGTATTTCTTTTTAGGAGGGATAAGTCGTGGATATTCAAGCATTCTCAGATGAGTTGATTCACTATGGCAGACAAGAACGCATGCAGGATCTGGCCATTTTGCCGAGCGGTACACAGATGGAGGTGATTTTCAGTAAAAGCTATCTCAGAAAGACCTATCAAGTACTGACCAACGAAGAAGCCCAGCAGCTGATCACTCGCTTCAAATTTTTAGGAGGAATGGAGGTGGGAGAACGACGCAAAGCTCAGTTAGGAGCAGTCAGTTATCCGTTAGGCGATCAGCTGCAGCGGCTGCGCATCTCCGCAGTCGGTGATTACCAAGGGCGTGAAAGTCTCGTGATGCGGTTTCTTTATCCTTTGACTCAGGAGCACCTGCGCTATTTTTTTGCAGAAGACGTCCAGCAGATCCAACAGGCAACCAAACAAAGAGGGCTGTATTTGTTTTCTGGCCCCACTGGCTCAGGGAAATCGACCCTCATGTATCAATTAGCTCGGGCAACCAAGGGGCAAATCATTACCATCGAAGATCCTGTGGAGATCGAGGAGCCGCGCTTTTTACAGCTGCAAACCAATTTGAAGATCGAACAAGACTATGATGAATTGATTCGCTTGTCCTTGCGGCATCGTCCAGACCTGCTTTTGATCGGCGAGATTCGTAACAAAGAAACGGCGCAAGCCGCTGTACGAGCCGCTCTGACAGGTCACCGAGTATTTGCCACGATCCATGCCCGAGGTGTAGCAGAAACCAAGACACGGCTGCTGGAATTGCTCGGGACAGACGATCGTCTGGCACATGCGCTGCAAGGGATCATTTATCAGCGATTGTTGCCAAATGAAGCGAATGAACCTCATGGATTGCTGGCATATCACTTTTATGAGGGGCAAGTGGAAAAACAGTGGCAGCAGGTATTAAAACAAGTGAAAGAAAGTGGGTGGATCAGCGATGAAGTTTATGAAAAAGAAGCCCCAGCTACCACGCCGTGCAACTGAAGCCCTCTTAGTCACCTTCACGGTGTTATTGGAGAGTGGCTTTTCCCTACAAGAAAGCCTCCAAGTGCTGCTGCGCAGCCGCCAGTTTTCTGAACCTGTGATCGAACAGCTAATTGTCCATCTCGCCCAAGGGCAAAGCTTTGCAGCAGCGGTAGCGCCGTTGTCGTTATCGGCTACTGAAAAAAGTCAGCTTCATTTAGCAGAAAATCATGGGGATCTCACGGCGACCTTGCGGCGGATGGTCGACTACCATAAATTGGTCAACAAGCAAAAACAGCTGCTGTACAAAGTAGCTGCCTATCCGCTTTTGTTACTGGTCTTTTTAATAGCTGCGCTTTTTGGGATGCACCGCTTTTTATTGCCCCAATTGCTAGCCTCTGGCATGATCGACGAAGGTCATTGGGGCATTCGCGCCATCACTTGGGCACCAGCAGTACTTATCCTCTTCTTGTTGTTAAGTGTGCTGCTTTTTGTGATCAGCCGCTGGGTGTTTGCCCGCCGCACTGCCTTGCAAAAAGCTGTGTTTTTCAGCCACCTGCCATTGTTCGGAGCATTGTACACGAGTTATCACACGAGTTTTTTCGCATTGGAATGGGGCAAGTTGTTTCAGCAAGGGTTAGATATCCAACAGATCATCGAGTGTATGGAGCACACCAATAAAGCTACCTTGATCCAAGAATTAGCACGAGAACTGCGAGTGACCTTGACACTTGGGGGCGAACTCCCAGAAAAACTTCGTCATTTCTCGTTTCTCACACCCGAATTTTCTTTGATCGTCTTTCAAGGAGAAGTACGAGGAAAGTTAGGAGAAGAGCTTTTTTTATACAGTCAATTATTGATGGAACGCTTGTTTCAACGAATCGAAAAAGCCATTCACTGGGTTCAGCCTCTGATTTTTTTGTTGGTTGCTTTAATGATCGTTGGGATCTATGCCGCTATGTTTTTACCAATCTATGGAAATATCCAAGGAGTGATCGAATGATAGAAAAGAAAGTAGCATCTCCTCGCAAGCAGGGGATTTGGCGTGTCAAAAAAGGCTTTACATTGGTTGAAATGCTAGTCGTTTTATTAGTGATCAGTATTTTGGTTTTGTTGTTTGTCCCAAATCTTGCCAATCAAAGAGGAATCATTGATGAGAAAGGAAATGCGGCGATCGTGAAAGTAGTGGAAACCCAGATCGAACTCTTTCGTCTAAATGAAGATCGGGTGCCTTCGAAAGAAGAATTGATTGCAGAAGGGTATGTATCTGAGGAACAATATGCGATTTATGAGCAGGGAAAGTGAGAACAATGGCACTAGGGGATTTTCTGGGTTTACCTTGATGGAAAGTCTCTTGGTACTCTTGGTCAGTAGTCTCTTTCTCTTTTTCCCCGTCGTGGCTATCGAGTACTATCAACGCTCTGCGGAAGTTTTCGGCTTTTGTGCTCGCTTAGAAAAAGGACTCTATACCTTGCAGCAATCGGCCATCATCGATAACACACAAACCCGAGCAATCTATCAAGCAGAGCCAACACCAACTGTTTCATTTTACGGCGCTGCAACTGAGCCAGTCACCAAGATCGACGTTCCTCCTCAACTAGCGATGCAGGCGTTTCCCGATATTCTTTTTAGTAGTCAATCCGGCAACAACAGCAGTCTGCGAAGGATCATTTTCTATTGGCAGGAGAAAAAGCAAACCATCAGCTATAAGTTTTTATTTGGGAGTGGCCGTTATGAAAAAATCGTTGAATAGTGGGTTCATCTTAGCAGAAAGCCTGATTGGCTTTGGGGTCTTGGCAACTTGTGTGTTACTGTTTTTAGCAATGCAGACCGCTTCACTGACGCAAAGTGCGGCATTGCAAGAAAAAGCCCAAATGCTGCGGGTGCTGTATGAAGAAGTCCAGAACCACTCCTTTGATGCGTCAACCATTACCTACACGACGCAGCGTCAGGCAGTCTATCAAGTTCGCTTTTGGCAAGCAGCGCAGCATCAACAGGCACGCATCCAAAGTTGCGAGCAGCTCTGGGAGATCGTGTATGAAGAGTAAAGGCTTTACTTTGTTGGAGTGTCTGTTGTCTTTATGGGTATTGGCGATCTGCTTATTGCTGATCAGCGGGATCGTTAAGCACCTCGCACCCGTCAATCAGCAGATCATGGCTCGCAAAGATCAAGAATGGCATGTGTTTTTGTTTCAGCTGGAACGGGAATTAAGTACCTGTACCTATCTATCGGTCAGTGAGACCACACTGTATTTGCGAAGCAGTCAAAACAATTCGGTCACCATCGATCGCATCAATCGCGTGCTGCGAAAGCGGGACAACAATGGGTATCAACCACTATTGACAGAAGTAACGGATGTGTCTTTTGAGAAAATTGGCGCAGCGATCCGCTTTACCGTTTCCTTTGAGAATGGAGAGCAGAAAATTGGACAATGGAAAATTCACACACAAGAGGCGGCATAAAGGCGGTATTTTACTCACAGCATTGTTGTTTGTGCAGCTGTTGAGCTTGATGTTATTGCTAGTGTTAGAAAACAGCCGCACAACAGCCCTTTTTTATACAAAAACCATTGAAACCTATGAAGCCCGCATCATGAGCGAACTGTTTCATGCGGAATTCTTGCAAAACGAATTGGCAGATCAAGGGTCACGACTTTATAATGTAGGAAAGTTGACCTATGAACGGCAAGGACAACTCTTACAGATCGAGTGCCATGTCAAAAGCCGCCGCTTTACATTTACCTTTTTGTTACCTGAAGAAGAGCCTGAAATAGACACAGATGACCAAGAAGAATAGTACAGGAAAAGGATGGTTGTTTCGACCATCCTTTTTCATACAGAAATAGAAAAAGAATGTTTACAGCTTCACAAATTATTCTAAACGAAAGCGATTGATTATTTTGGATGAATCGGCTAAAATTAAACAGGTATATATGTTGTTATAGTTTTGAAAAGAGGTGCAAGATGTCCGCAGAAAAAATGGAAACGTCTTTTCATTTGACCGTTGAAGCGATCCAACTGCTTCAAAACGCATTGGAAACGTCTTTTTTTGATGCTTACGTAGAGACGATCGAAAATTTTGTTGATCAATACCAAGTTCGCGTGATCGATGGGGTACCAGATGAAGCAACTGCTGCTCGTTTAGAAACCATCTATCAAGAAATTCGAGCAATGGAACTATCGGCAGAAGAAAAACGCAAGCTTGCGCAGTTGGTTTTGTTGAAAGGCAGCCAAACGGAGCGCCTGCAGGCCAATCACCAACTGACACCAGATAGTCTTGGGTTTTTATTCGTCTATTTGATCGAGCAGTTGAGTAGTGCCGACCAACCAGTGAAACTTCTTGATTTATCGGTAGGCATGGGGAATCTCTTATTGACAGTCTTGCTGAATCTGCAATTAGCGAAGCGTCCAGTAGAAGGAACCGGTGTGGATATTGACGAAACCTTGTTGGCGATCGCAGCTGCGACTGGCGAATGGACCAAAGCGCCCTTGCATTTGTTCCATCAAGATGGCTTGCAAGAGCTTTTGATCGAACCGATGGATCTGGCGATCAGCGATCTACCGGTGGGCTATTACCCACAAGATGACAAAGCCCGCAGCTTCATTACGGCGGCTCCAGAAGGGCACAGTTACGCCCATCATTTGTTGATGGAACAAGCGATGAACTATGTCAAAGCTGGCGGTTACGGTTTGTTCTTAGTACCAAGCAACTTCTTGGAAACGGAACAGAGTGAATTTTTGAAAAAATGGCTGAAAGAAAAGGTTTATTTGCAAGGAATGATTCAGCTTCCTGAAGAACTCTTTAAAAATGAACATTCACGTAAAAGTATTTTGCTTTTACAAAACCATGGAGGGACAAGCAAACAAGCAGACGAAGTCTTGCTGGTCAAGCTAGCCTCACTGAAAGAACCAAAGAACATCACAAAACTTTTTGAACAATTTGCGGCTTGGAAAGCAGCAAATCTGTAATATAATTCGGATAAGGAGATCATCATGTCAAAAACAATCGCAATCAATGCTGGAAGTTCAAGTTTAAAATGGCAATTATATCAAATGCCAGAGGAAACAGTTGTCGCTAAAGGAATCGTTGAACGAATCGGTTTGAAAGATTCTATCTTTACCATCAAATATGGGGAAGATCAAAAATTCGAACAAATCATCGACATCAACGATCACGAAGTAGCTGTAAAAATGTTATTGGATCAACTGATCGAATTAAACATTTTAGGTGCCTATGATGAAATCACTGGCGTCGGTCACCGCGTCGTTCACGGCGGAGAAGATTTCCCTGATTCAGTTGTGATCACAGACGAAGTGATGGAACGCATCCAAGCATTGGCTGAATTTGCACCATTACACAACCCAGCAAACTTGATGGGGATCACTGCTTTCAAAAAAATCTTGCCAGAAATCATCAGTGTCGCTGTTTTTGATACTTCTTTCCATGCAACGATGCCAAAACACAATTACCTATACAGCTTGCCATTAGAGTACTATAACGAATTTAAAGTACGTAAATACGGCTTCCACGGTACAAGCCACCGTTATGTTTCTGAGCGTGCAGCAGAAATGTTAGGTAAACCAATCGAAGAATTAAAAATCATCACTTGCCATCTAGGGAACGGTGCGTCGATCACTGCGGTTGACGGCGGAAAATCAGTAGATACATCAATGGGCTTCACGCCATTAGCTGGTGTAACGATGGGCACACGTTCAGGTGACATCGATCCTGCTGTTTTGCCTTACTTAATGGAAAAATTAGATTTGAATATCGATGAAATGGTGGATGTTTTAAACAAAAAATCTGGTTTATTAGGTTTAACTGGTATTTCCAGCGACATGCGCGATCTAGAAGCAAACTACGACAAAGAAGAAGTCAAAGTTGCTTATGACGTCTTTACTGACCGCATCCGTAAATACATCGGTGGCTATGTCACAACAATGAACGGTGTTGATGCGATCGTCTTTACTGCTGGTATCGGTGAAAATGATGCCCACGTCCGCAGCGAAGTTATCAAAGGCATGACTTGGTTTGGTTGCGAATTAGATGCCGATCAAAATGCAAAACGCGGCGAAGAATTAGTGATCTCAACTGAAGAGTCAAAAGTCAAAGTACTTTTGATCCCAACAGATGAAGAATTAATGATCGCTCGTGATGTGGAACGTTTACGCGGCTAATTCTTAGAATAGAAGAGTAAGCACATGCAAGAGAAATGCTTGCATGTGCTTTTTTTGTAGGAAAGTCCGCAAAATGGGGCTAGAGAGAAAAAATTGGTGAAGACCAGTTTCTAATTTTTTAAACAGAAAATTTAATAATTATACATATGAAAATTGGCTCATACTGCACCTATGGGGAGGGCTTCTCATTTTGCTTTCATTTGAATTTAAATTTCCCTCCTTTTTTACAAGATGTTCTCAGGGAAATACCCTTGTAAAAGTTGCCAAATGGGAATAAACTGGCATTTGTGAATTTTCAGAAAAATTCCGCTATTTTATTTTCATTAATTTTTATAAGGGGCCATTACATATGGAAAAAGAAAAAACATTCTTAGGTCAGCCGCGAGGGCTGTCGACTTTATTCTTCACGGAAATGTGGGAACGATTCAGTTATTATGGTATGCGGGCGATTCTGGTGTACTTCATGTACGATGCAGTTGCCAACGGCGGCTTAGGGTTGCCAAAAGGAACGGCTGTGGCGATCATGTCGATTTACGGTTCCTTAGTGTATATGTCAAGTATTGTTGGCGGTTGGATCTCGGACCGTCTGTTAGGATCAAATAAATCCGTCTTTTATGGTGGGATCTTGATCATGTTAGGACACATCGTTTTGGCAACACCTTTAGGGATTCCAGCGTTGTTTGTGTCCATGATGCTGATCGTCATCGGAACCGGACTCTTGAAATCCAACGTGTCGGGTATGGTGGGGCATTTATACAGCAAAGACGATATCCGTCGGGATGCTGGTTTCTCGATTTTCTATATGGGGATCAATATTGGCGGCTTGTTAGCACCGATCATCGTCGGGATCTTAGGACAAGAGGTCAACTACCACTTAGGCTTTTCGATTGCTGCCATCGGGATGTTCATCGGTTTGGTGCAGTATTATGTGCAAGGAAAAACCACGTTGAAAAGTGTAGCGATCGCGCCAACGAATCCCTTATCGGCAGCCGAAAAGAAAACCTTCTTCCGAGCAGTCGTTCTGGTTCTTCTCGCATTGGCAGTGTTGTTTGGCGCAGCAGCTGCAACTGGCCATCTGACGGTTGATTTCTTCATCAACTTTATCAGTGTTCTAGGTATTTTCTTACCAATCTACTACTTTACCAAAATGCTCCGTTCGAAAGATGTCACACCAGATGAAAAGAAAAAAGTGTTGGCCTACATTCCGCTGTTTTTGTCAGCGATCGTCTTTTGGTCATTGGAAGAACAAGGCTCATCGATCTTGGCATTGTTTGCCGCTGACCGTACGCAATCAACGTTATTCGGCATCAATATTCCAGCAAGTTTGTATCAAACCTTAAATCCACTTTTTGTCGTCTTACTGACACCTGTCTTTGTCTGGTTGTGGACCAAATTAGGCTCTCGTCAGCCACGGACAGAAGTGAAGTTTGCCATCGGTTTAGTCTTAGCCGGTTTGTCCTTTCTATTGCTAATGCTGCCAAGCCTCTTGTTTGGAGTTGAAGAACGGGTCAGCCCATTATGGTTGGTATTGAGCTTCTTCATTATGATTGCAGGGGAAATGTGTCTTTCACCGGTGGGCTTGTCGGTGACGACTAAACTAGCGCCGAAAGCCTTCGAAGCACAAACCTTGGCGATTTGGTTATTAGCAGACGCTTCTTCACAAGCCATCAATGCGCAAATCGCTCGGTTCTACACACCGCAAACAGAAGGGATGTACTATGGCATCGTCGGCGGAGTAGCCGTTGTTGTCGGCATCATCTTGTATTTAGCTAGAAAACCGATCCGCAATTTGATTGGCAACATTCATTGATCAAAAAATAAAAACTTGATTTTCCGCCTATGCATGGATTGAACAACCCATGCATATCGTAGGAAAATCAAGTTTTTTTGTTGCGAATCAATGTCTTAGTCAATCAAGGGGCTCAGGGACTGGCGCGTGATTTGCTGCTGTGCAATGACCAGGGCCTCTTGGAAGTGCTGCTGTAAAAAGTAGCGGTCATGGCTGACTGCCAGCAGGGTCCCTTGATAATCTTGCAGCATTTCTTCAATTTCTTCTCGGGCATAGCTGTCGAGGTGATTGGTTGGTTCATCCAAAATCAGGACGTTGATTTTTTCTAAAAAGAGTTTCAGTAACGCCAAACGGATTTTTTCACCACCAGATAAATCTTTGATTCGTTTGGCCACATCACTTTGATAAAACCCACTTTTGGCCAATTGCCGACGAGCAGCCTCTTCGTTTCCTGTCAACGTCTGTACGTAGGCCAACAAGCGGCTCTCAGGATCGTCAAACTGTAGCTGTTGGGGCAAATAACCGATTTGTAAGCTGCTGCCGCGCTTGATAGTGCCGCCGCTAGGAAGCTCCTCACCGAGAAGTAATTTGAGTAAGGTTGATTTTCCGGTACCATTGTCGCCGATGATGGCTAGATGCTCCCCACGGTAGATTGCAAAACTGCTGTCTTTGAATAGGAGCTGATCGGTATATTGCTGGTGCAAGTCGCGAACCATGAACACCTCTTTGCCTGATTTTCCGCCATTTGTCAAGCCTTGCAGCCGATTTTTCGGGGGCGCTGGCGGTTTGACCAGCGTTAGTTTCGCTAGGCGGCGTTCCAATTCTTTGGCTTTTTTGAAGAAGGATTCATTGTCTCCTTCATGGGCCCACTGGCGAAACCGACGAATCATGACTTTCAGCCGCTGGACTTCTTTTTGCTGCAGTTCGTAATTTTTGGTCAGCTCCGCCAAGCGAGCTTCTTTCAAGACACGAAATCGGCTGTAGTTTCCAGGATACTCAATCAAGGCGCCTTCTTCCAGTTCCCAGGTCTTGGTGGTGACTTGATCGAGAAAGTGCCGATCGTGCGAAACGACTAGAACCGCTTTTTTCGTATTCTGTAAATAATTTTCCAACCAGCGGATACTGGAAAGATCCAAGTGATTGGTTGGTTCATCCAGTAGCAGCAAGTCAGCATCGGCAACTAGCACTTTGGCTAAAGCGACTTTGACCCGTTCACCGCCGCTAAGCTCTGTTAACCGTGCGTCCTGCCGATGGGGAATTCCTAAGCCTTGTAAGATCGTAGAAATTCGGTCTTCCAATCCATAACCGCCCAGCTCTTCAAAGCGCTGCTGCAGCTCGCCATAACGGATCAGACACTTCTCTAAATCAGTATCGGGTTCTGCCATCAATGCTTCGTAATGGCTCATTTGTTGTTTGAGTTCTTGAATGGTAGCAGCAGAATGGAGCAGGTAGTGGGTAACGGTTGCTTCAGAAACTGTCAGCTCTTGCTCGACCGTCCCGATCCTTAAGCCTTTTTGGCGGCTGATAACGCCGCTATCGACGCCTTCACTGCCAGTCAAGATTTGTAAAAAGGTTGATTTGCCCGTACCGTTGATGCCGACTAGGGCAATTTTTTCCCCAGCTTCGATTTGGCAGGCTAACTCCTCAAATAACGGATTCCCGCCGATGGTTTTTTTAATAGCAATTGCTTGTATAATCATGATCTCTCTCCTTGAGACCACTCAAAAAGGCCATGGATATCCATGGCCAGTGTTATTTAAACTCAGATTTTCTTGAGAAAAATACCTTGAGATGGCCATTGATTTTACGTAAATGTAACTGTTTTGGACAGACTCGTCCCGTCAACAGCAACTGTAAAACCAATTGCATGGCTAAATGCGATATGGTATCGTTGGTAATTTTCATTACTTGTTATTTTAGTCATGCGCATCATGGTAGTTTCCCCTCCTTTGTGTCTTTGTCTTTTCAGTGTACCTGAAAGTATCAGAAAGTTCAACCAGTACTGGCGGTTTCTTAGCGTTCCTCGATGCGTAATTCTGTCAGAGAGCTTTCTTTCATCTGACCGATGACTAATGGAACGGTCTCATGAACCACATCACTGTATTCTAAGCCGAACCAGCGTTCAGGTGAAATGGTATGGCGTTTGATAAAAAGCTTCGTCTGCATGACTTGCTTCTGCCATTTGCTTAATGCAGTTGCATTCGACAGCTCTTCTTCGATCATCACGAATTGGAAATCGCCCACATTGCGTCCAGGCGTTAAGGAGTAGCGTTGCGGCTGCAGCGGCAAGCGACCATCTTTCATCAATTCTTGAATGATTTGGCGAATGTAGAGATTGACTTCTTGCGGCACCCGAAAGCCGAGATAAAGCTTTAGTTTAACGATAAAATCGGTATCTGCCATCGAAACTTCATATTTTTTCGTATAGGGTTCGTCGGTGACTTCCACATTGACGAACCAATACACTTTGGCACGTTTTGGCCGTTTGTCTAAAATGGAATAGATGAACTGCTGACCGATCTGATCGTCTTGCAGTTTAGGAACCATGAAGACGACGTTCGTCTGAGATAACGGCAAAGAATCATCTTCCCGCAACTGTTTCAATTGAGGGATGTAGGTAGAAAGCGCAACTTCTTCGGCAGCATTTTCTTGAATACGATTGCCCCATTCCCAAATCAGCATCACGCCGATGATCACGCTGGCTAATAAGATGGCAACGTAACCGCCATGGAAAAATTTGGTCGCACTGGAGATAAAGAAAATCCCCTCGATCGCTGCAAAAAAGAGCGTGATGAACGGTGCCAAGAAACGGGTCTTCTTGTTTTGGTGCAAGTAGAAATACAGCAAAATAGTGGTCATCAACATCGTTACCGTAATGGCCAATCCATAAGCAGCTTCCATCCGAGTAGAGGTCTGGAAGAACAAGACCACGCCAGAACAGGCGATCCACAGCAAGGTGTTCAAGGCAGGAATGTACATTTGCCCGATAGACGCTCCCGGATAGATGATTTGCATCCGCGGCAATAGTTTCAACTTGATGGCTTCAGAAACCAAGGTAAAGGAGCCAGACAGCAGGGCTTGCGAAGCAATGATGGCAGCGAGGGTGGCAAAGCTGACACCAAAGACTGTCCACCCTTGCGGCAACGCTTGGAAGAATGGATTCAAGTTTTCGATTTCTTGATAAGTCGGGTTTTGATAGACTTGCAGCAACCACGCAGCTTGACCAAAGTAATTCAGCATCAAGCAGATTTTGATATAGGGCCAGCTGGCATAAATGTTTTTCTTGCCCACGTGACCTAAGTCTGAGTAGAGGGCTTCCGCACCAGTCGTTGCCAAAAAGATATTGCCGAGAATAAAGAGACCGGCACTGTTATCGGGACTAAAGAGCAAATTGATCGCATAACGGGGATCAAGGGCGCGAATCACCGAAAGGTCACCAGAAAAGTTCATCACACCGACGATGCCTAAGAAGGTGAACCAGCCTAGCATGATCGGTCCGAAGGCTTTGCCGACAAACTCAGTCCCAAAGCGCTGCAGAGCAAAGAGGACCAATAAGATTGCTAAGGTGATGCCGACGATGATCGATTGATCATTGCCGAAGCGATCAAAAAAGACTGGAATCCCCCGTAATCCTTCGATGGCAGTGGTCACCGTCACAGCTGGCGTCAACACGCCATCTGCTAGCAGGGCTGCGCCCCCGATGATTGCTGGAATAATCAAATAGCGGCTGTTTTTACGAACGAGAGTATAAAGGGAGAAAATCCCGCCTTCTCCATGATTATCCGCGTTTAATGCGATCAAGACGTACTTGATCGTCGTTAGCAAGGTCAGCGTCCAAAAGACGAGCGAGACGCTGCCTAAGATAAAATCGGGTGTTAAGGTGCGTAGTCCGCCATTGTCCTCCACCAGTGCTTTCATTACGTAAAGCGGGCTCGTACCGATATCACCGTAGACCACCCCCATGGCGACTAAAAGTCCGCCGGCGGTCACTTTTTTCATTTTGCTTGAACTCATTGACTGTTTTCCCTCCATTTTAAACTGCAAAAAGACCTAAGCGGCCCCTTGCCACTTAGGTCTTGCAAGAAACATCTTAAACCAGCGGATTCCCGCTTGCTGTTGATCTAAGATCATGGAACGATCCATGTGCTACTCCCCTAAAGTGCTCTTATTATCTTTGTTTTTACAGCTCCTGTCAATTGATTTGTTAAAAATGGCAATAAACATTTTTCATTTCCTGCTTTTCAGCGTAAGATAACAATAGGTATGGAATAAGGAGGCAGGAAAATGATTGAGATCAAGAATCTGACGAAACAGTATGGACCAAAAAAAGCGTTGTCTGATCTTTCCCTGACGATCCGTCAAGGGGAGATCTTTGGCTTTCTGGGACACAACGGAGCAGGGAAGTCGACCACGATCAAAAGCTTAGTGAGTATTTTGCAACCGACGAGTGGGGAAATCTATTTTGATGGCCAATCCCTCGTGGAACATCGCGAAGCGATAAAAAAACAAATTGCTTATGTGCCGGACACGCCAGATTTGTTTTTACAGCTAACGGCAGGGGAGTATTGGGACTTGATTGCCGCCGCGTATGAGGTGCCAGCAGCGGAAAAGGCCGAGCGTTTGCAAAAATTAGGGCGCTTGTTTGATATGCTGTCTCATGAAGAAGAGACCATCGCCAGTTTTTCCCATGGAATGCGGCAAAAAACGCTGCTGATTGGGGCATTGATCCCCGATCCTGACATTTGGATCTTGGATGAACCGTTACAAGGCTTAGATCCCCAAGCGGCGTATGATTTAAAAGAAATGATGAAACAGCATGCTGCCAAGGGCAAGACCGTGATTTTTTCCACCCACGTCTTAGACACCGCCCAGCAGTTGTGTGATCAATTGGCGATTTTGAAAAAAGGCGAGCTGCTGTACAATGGCTCAGTGGCAGATTTGCTGGCACAGCATCCGTCGCTTTCTTTGGAAACGATCTATCTGCAAATGACTGGGAGAAGTCAAGAAGAAGCGATTCTTGCAGAAGCGGAGGAAGCGTAGATGCGAAAACAACAATTTCTGACTCTGACCTCCGTTAATTTGCGGTATGCCAATCCCCAATTGACAGACAAAGCCCGCAAAAAAGGCAAGGCTGGTTCGACCTTGACCAGTTATTTGTTGTTTCAATATGCGCTTTCTGGGGTAGTGTTTCTGCTAGTCTATGGGTTGACGATGATCACATTGGATTTTAGTCAGATGCCAGGCTTTTTTACCTATTATGTCGCTTTGTTCGGGATCTTAGGCTTTTCCCAAGGGATTTCGTCCATTTACAATGTCTTTTTCGAGAGTCAAGATCTGCCAGCGTATTTGCCGCTGCCCTTTCGACAGAGTGAAATTTTTCTGGCAAAGATCGTGGTGGTATTTCTCACCGTTGCGCCGTTTATTTTTCCTCTGTTGGTCTTATTTCTCCTGACAGGGATTCGGGCAAACGTCTTTTTCTTGCTGACGATCTTATGGGCGTTCTTGCTGTTCGGCTTGTTTTTAGTCTTGATCTTCAGCATTTGCAGCTTGATCGTCTTCAGCCTGACGCGCACCAAGTTTTTCTTGAAGCATAAAAAATTGGTCACTAGTTTATTGCTAGGCGTGACGATGCTGGTTGTTGTGATCGGGGTCTTAATGATGAATCAGGTGAATACTTATGAGACAGACGTGGTAGATCGGGGAGCGATCAGCTTTTTATTGCCCTTTTATTATGTGATGGTGGCACCGTTTCAAACGACTGGTTTGCTTAGCTTGCTAGGGATCATCGCCACAGCAGGCGTGTTGCTTTTTGCCCTCTATCGGTTGATCTTGCCGAAGTTTTATGAGCAAGTGGCAGCCGCGGCGCCCAACCAAGGGAGTGTTCGTCGGAAGCATAAACCCAATCAAGGCTTGGGCCAGCTGTTGTTTAATTACAATTCGCAGTTGATCCGAGATCCGAATTTGATCATGCAAGTCTTTTCTTCTTCGTTGCTGATGCCCATTATTTTCTTAGTGTCCTTTGTGTTTACAGGAGCGATTCAGTTAAGTGAATTGGATGAGCGGTTTATCGGTGTCGTTTTTGTGGCAGGGATCGCCTTGGCAGCATTGATGGTCAACCCGACTTCTTTTATCAGTAATTTGATCTCACTGGATCAGGAGAATTTCTTGTTTGTCCGCTCCTTGCCGCTATCGATGAAGCGCTACTTGCGGGAAAAATTCCGCTTTGGCGTCGTTTTGCAGCTGAGCTTAACGGCAGTCATCGTGCTGGTAGCAGTCCTTCTGTTCAAAATGTCGCTGATTTTGGCTGTCTCTTTTCTAATCGGGGCACTTTGGAGCAGTTTTCTTTTGTGCTTGAAATATTTTGCTCGTGATTATCGGCTGCTGCTTTTGGATTGGACCAACATCAGTCAATTGTTTACGAGAGGGGCGGGGAGTCTTGGGTTAGCCATTGGAACGATCGCAACGCTGTTTCTTTCCATCATTGTTATCATCCTTTACGGCTTTGCTGCGACTTCAGTTGATTTTTGGTTATTGAATGGTCCGGTTTTCTTTGTGATCCTCTTGACCAGCGTCCTTTGGATAGCCCATTATCACCATAGATTTTGGCGTCGTTTTTCCTAAGGGAAGCGACGCTTTGCTTTTTTTATTTAAGGATGGGTAAATTAACTATTTATTCAGAAAATTCAGAAAAACTATTTACAATCAAGCGGAAACATGGTTAGATAGGAGTACCTATTACTTTGCTTTCATTTTTTGCTGTACAAGTTTGGATAACCGACTTGTCAAAGAGCTGTGACCAAAGTCAAAAAGACCAATGAGACCTGAGCGCTCGTTGCCTCTTTTGCTTTTGTCACGGTTTTTTTTGTACAAAAAAACCTGCCAAGCAGCGGCAGGTCGTCTCACTATTAAGCGTTCGTGTGGTCTTTTGCTGGGACTTTGTTTTCTAGGTCTGTCCGTACAACTAACACATCACAGCCGGCATGGCGAATGACATATTCAGAAACGGAACCGATAAAGATTCGTTCCACGGCATTTAAACCAGTGGCACCGATCATAATCAAATCGATGTCGTGATCTTCGGGCAATTGTTTGGCAATGATCGGTTTTGGCGAGCCGTATTCGATCACAGTTTTGACCGCAGTTACTTGATGCTTGCGGGCATAATCCTCATAGTCTTTCAAGGTTTGTTTGGCCATTTCGGTTGCTTGTTCAGCAAGCATGCCGTCAAAAGAAGAAACGGTTTGAAAGGCACGAGTGTCGATCACATGTGCTAAAACCAATTCAGAATCATTCCGCTGTGCCACGTTCACGGCTTTTTTGAAGGCTAATTCTGACTCGCTAGACCCATCGACGGCTACCATGATTCGTTGATATTGTTGTAACATAAGAAACACTCCCATCTGTTATCTTCTACTTTTATTGTAATGCTTTTTTCTGGAAAAAGAAAACCTAATCTTCCTTTTTTTTCATTTTTTGTGCCAGCAAGATGCTGAAAGATGCGGAAGAGAGCAGCAACAAAGCCAAATAAAACAAGGCAATCAGCTCCTTATCGACAAAGCCCACAACCAATGCCACCACGCCTAAAAGGAAATGAATGAGACTATAGGTTTTTAAGAAGACCTTATTCGCCTCGGTGGTAGGGATCAAAGTGAAAAAAATCGCTTGTTTGGCATAAAGCAAATAACTGGTGCCGAATAATACGAGTGCCACGATCGTAAATAATAGAAGAATCATAAACATACGCCATCCTGTCCTAAGTTGATAGGTTTAGTATAGCGAACCCTAGAAAGAATAGCAAAAGCCACCCTTACTCTGATGTCAGGCAAGGACGTTTCACTGTTGCTATCAGTTAGAGAACGCAAAAAAGCCATCTGTTAAAAACAGATGGCACATTCTAAAAAGAATGGGTAATATCCGTTGATGCCGTTCTTTTTCCCATAGTATTGATCCCGCAAATTCTAGCAGGTGGGTTCCACGGTCTAAGCTTCGAACTACCAAAGGAAAAGGCATGTTACCAGCATTGACACAAGACGGATCCCAAGATATCAATAAAAATGTTCGGTCAACACACAAAAGGGACAACTCGTACATCACAGAATTCCCACCCTTATAGTAGCATAGGAATGACGAAGGTGCAATAAAGTTGTTTGAAAACGATACCAAAAAGTCACTATTTTTTTTAAGTACCTAGTTTTTTTTCTTTCGCTGCTGCAATTGCTGGTACCGTTGACCTAAGGCTTGCTCATATTTCCCGGTGGCTTTGGGTTGGTAATAATGAGTATTTTTCAGCTTATCAGGTAAGTATTGCTGATCGACCCAGGCATCATCAAAATTATGCGGGTATTGATAGCCGACACCCCGATTCAAGCTTTCTGCACCCTTGTAATGACTGTCTCGTAAATGATCCGGGACATCGCCAGCTTTACCGCTGCGAATATCTGCGATCGCTGCATCCAATGCCATGTAGGCAGAGTTGGATTTTGGTGACAGACATAGATCGACCACTGTATCGGCTAAAGGGATCCGAGCTTCTGGCAAGCCCAAACGTTCAGCGGCTAACACAGCATTGACGGTTCGAGCAGCGGCTGCTGGGTTAGCTAAACCAATGTCTTCATAGCCGATGACCATCAAGCGCCGACAAATGATTGCCAGATCGCCTGCCTCTACTAAACGACCTAAGTAATGCAGCGCACCATCCACATCGCTGCCGCGAATCGATTTTTGAAAAGCAGAGATCACATCATAGTGCGCATCCCCATCTTTATCGTGGGTCAATGCTTTACGCTGGACGCACTCTTCGATGATCGTTAAGGTCAAATGAATAATGCCGTCTGGTCCTTTTGGGGTGGAACGAGCAGCGAGCTCTAAGCCGTTTAGCGCACTTCGTAAATCACCGTTGGTCGCTCGCGAGAGATGCAAGCGGGCATCATCGGTCAATACGATGGTTTCTGATCCAAGTCCGCGAGTTTCATCTGCTAAGGCTTGATCAATGGCGGTCAAAATGTCTTCTTCTTGGAGCGGTTTGACTTCAAAAATCTGTGTCCGACTGCGAATCGCTGGATTGATCGTAATATAGGGATTTTCCGTCGTGGCACCGATCATAATGATCTTGCCGCTTTCTAAATGGGGCAGTAAAAAGTCTTGTTTTGTCTTGTCTAGTCGATGGACTTCATCAAGCAATAAAATGACAGTACCGCTCATTTTGGCTTCCTCTGCCACGATCTGCAGGTCTTTTTTTGTATCCGTGGCGGCGTTCAGCATGCGAAACGCATAGCGTGTCGAGCCGGCGATCGCACTGGCAATGCTGGTTTTTCCGGTTCCCGGCGGTCCGTATAGGATCATCGAAGAAAGCATTTTGGCTTCGACCATTCGGCGAATGATTTTCCCCGGGCCAACCAAATGCTGCTGTCCGACGACTTCATCTAAGTTCCGTGGCCGCATTCGATAAGCAAGTGGCTGCTGCATAAAACGATCCTCTCCTTTTCCTGTAAGTATAACATAAGAACGTATATTCTCATAAACAAGCTGATTTGCGTCTTTACAGAAACAACAGGGCGCTTATTTTCCACTCAGTCAGCAAAAATCAGGTTCGTTGAAAAGAAATCGTTGAGATCGTCGTAACTCTGTAGTCAAAGATAGTAAGTTCGCCGAGAATTGTGTAGAATAAAGAGGGTGATGAGAATGGATGAATTAATGGCACTTTTTGCGACACAGCCGACAACGACCATCGCACGTGCCTTATTAGGAATGTATTTGGAACATGAGACCCCAGAAGGAACAGTAGGTGGGTATATCGTGGATTGTGAAGCGTATCTAGGTCCCGATGATTTGGCGGCTCATAGTGTGGGCATGCGAAACACACCAAGGGTTCGGGCGATGTATCAGGAACCAGGTACGATTTATTTATATACGATGCATACGCATCGAATCGTCAACTTTATTACGCAGCCAAAAGGCATCCCGCAAGGAATCATGATTCGCGGGCTAGAACCGGTGGATGGGATCGCCTTGATGGAACAACAACGACAAAAAACAGGACCGGATGTAGCCAACGGCCCCGGGAAACTGGTACAGGCACTGCAGATTCCCGCTGAGCTTTATGGAGAATCGATTTTTACAAGCCCACTGCATTTGGTTCCTGAGCGCCGACGTACCCCAAAAGAAATTTTGGCATTGCCTCGGATCGGTATCCCAAATAAAGGGGAATGGACCCAGATGCCGCTTCGTTTTGCGGTGGCTGGCAATCCGTATTTGACAAATATACGAAAAACCGCTGTTCAGCAAGACCATGGATGGTGTTAAGAAAGAAGGAATAGTGATGGCGAAAGAAACGATATTGACTTACTTAGATCAGCGATTAACGAAAAAAATCACCGACTATGATGTGGCGATCGATTGGGATGCCAAAAATCATACGATCGAATTGGTGCTGCGCTTGTTTGCTGAAAATCCTCACCACGTGCAGATCGACGATGCACAAGGTGTGGCATCAGAAGAAGCGATCATTGAATTTGAAGATGGGATTTTGCTGTATGATCCACAAAAATCAACGTTTGATGAAGAAGATTATTTAGCGACGATCCCTTATGCAGGGAAAAAAGGGATCCAAAAAGCCTTGTTAGACGGATTGGTTGATTACATTCAAGAAATTTTAGAAGAAGGCCAAAGCGATCTGCTTGATTTCTTGAACGATGACAGTGAAGAAGCGATCTTTGAATTGCGATTCAACGAAGAAGAATTTGTGGAGAAAATGACGAACTATCAAGCGGGAGCTGGGGAAACTATGATCCCGTACCCTAGTTACTAAGTAAGGAGAACGAACATGAAATGGAATGAAGTAACCGTAGCGACAGCTAGCGAAGCAGTGGAAGCAGTCGCCAATATTTTAATGGAACACGGAGCAAGTGGGGTAGCGATCGAGGACGTTTTAGATATCGAAAATTTTAAAAGCGATGCGTATGGCGAAATTTTGGATAAAGAAACCTATACGACCTTAGAAGAAGGCGCCCAAGTCAGTGCCTATTTCCCAGAGACGATCTTTTTACCAGAAGTGCTGCCGACGATCAAAGCAGCCATCGACCGTCTGCCAGAATATGGTTTGGCGATCGGCAAAAACACCATCACAACGAGCGAGGTCGTGGAAGAAGCATGGGCGACGGCCTGGAAAAAATATTACCATCCAGTCCGTATCTCCCGCTATCTGACGATCGTGCCGAGTTGGGAAAACTATCAACCGCTGCAAGAAGATGAAAAGATCATCACCCTTGATCCGGGGATGGCTTTTGGGACAGGCACACATCCTACGACACGCTTGACATTACAAGCCCTAGAAGTCTACTTGCGAGGCGGTGAAACCGTCTTAGATGTCGGGACGGGCTCAGGCGTGTTGAGTATCGCCAGTAAATATTTAGGTGCCAAAGACGTGTTCGCTTATGATCTAGATGAAGTCGCTGTGAGGTCCGCCCAAGAAAATATGGCGATGAACCCTATTGCTCACGATGTGACCGTGCAGGCCAATGATCTCTTGCAAGGAGTGACGGTCCCTGCTGATCTTATCGTTGCCAATATTTTAGCGGACATCATTTTATTGATGATCCCTGATGCGTGGCGTCTATTGAAGCAAGAAGGGACCTTGATCGTTTCTGGGATCATTGAGACGAAAAAACAATTAGTGATCGATGCCATGATCGCACAAGGCTTTGAGATCGATCAATTGTTCAATCAAAAAGACTGGTATGCGATCGCCTTTAAAAAACCAGAGGTAGAGTAAGATGCAGCGATATTTTTTACAGGAGCCTTATGAAGCAAAAGCGGTGTTTGCCGTTTCAGGAGAACCCTTCCACCATATGATCCGAGTGATGCGCATGACTCCCGGGGCAAAAGTCGGTTTAGTGTTTGAGGATCATTTGGCGATCATTGCCAAGATCAAAGAAGCCGATGAAGAAACGGTGTACTTAGAGGAAGTCGAAAAAGAACAGCAGGACAAGGAATTGCCGCTGCAGGTCACGATCGCTAGCGGCTACCCGAAAGGCGACAAGCTGGAATTGATCGTTCAAAAAGGAACGGAGCTGGGGGCGGCAGCCTTTATCGGTTTTCCTGCACAAACTTCGGTCGTGAAATGGGATCAAAAGAAATTACAGAAAAAGCAGCAACGGCTGCAAAAAATCGCCCAAGAAGCGGCGGAGCAATCCCAACGGCAGATCGCACCAGCCATCACGCTGCTGGATAACGCCAAAGCATTTTGGCAAAGCCTCAGTCAGTATGATGCGGTCCTAGTGGCTTATGAAGAATCAGCCAAACAAGGAGAAGCAGCGATGCTGCTGCAAGTGATCACCGCATTGCCTGTTGGCAGCAAAGTTTTAGCGATCTTTGGTCCAGAAGGCGGTCTGACCCCCTCCGAAATCGAAGAAGCCCAGCAAAACAACGCCAAATTATGCGGGTTAGGCCCTCGAATTTTACGAACAGAAACAGCACCGTTTTATTTTTTAAGTGCTGTCAGTGTGCTAACGGAATTAAAGAGGATGTGAGTTGATGAATAAGAACCAAGAAGCAATCAGTGTCCGTTTGTTGACGGCCGATCTGACCGACTGGGTCTTGAAGGATTTTATCAATCAATATAAGACGACCTTAAAGGAAGTCGTCGTTTTGCCTAGTGCCATTCGGCGAGCGAAAATCTTGGCACAAGGCTCTTCCCTACAAATCGGCGCAGTGATCGATTACCCCCTTGCCCAAGGAACACTGGCAAAGGTGGCGTTTGAAATTGGTCGGGCGTTTATGGAAGGCGCCGATTTTTTGGAAGTCTGGCTGCCAGCTTCTTCCTTCATGGAAAATGATCGTGGCTTTGCGGAGCTGACTGAAACGATCCGCTCCTTGACCTTGACAGGAGGAGAGATCCGCTTAGCTGTGCAAACCGAGATCATGAATGAATTGACGAAGATCCAAGTAGCACAACGCTTGAAAGAAGAAGCTTGGCCAAAGATTGTGTTAGGGCAAAAACAACCACTAGCAGAAGCATTGCATGACGTGAGCTTGTTTTCCTTAGATGGCGGCAGTCAACTGTCGATCCAGATCAATCCTGACACAGTCGATGAACAAGCGCTGCAATCACTACAGGCTGCTGGCGCTGAGAAAATCGGGCTCTCGTATCATGTTTTTGAAGAATTGCTTAAGGACCAGCCGTCGCCCGATGTGCTTTGAACAACAGCGATTGAAAAATAGCTGAAAAATTTGTATAATAATACTACTAAATAAGAACTGCAGGTTAGACAGGAGTCCCATGCTTAGAACGTTTGTCCGCAAGGCTTTGGGTGCGTGACGAAACGTTAACAGCGACTTCTGTCTGCCTTTTTGATAGCACAAAAAAGAAAAGCAGGAGGCGGAATGAATGGCAAAAGAAGTTATATTGACCGGGCCCAATGTCATCAAATTGGTCGCTCATTATATGAGTGAAGAACATGTTGCCTTTGTCCAAAAAGCATTAGATTACGCGACAGAAGCCCATAAAGAACAATTCCGTAAATCCGGCGAGCCTTACATTATTCATCCAATCCAAGTTGCGGGGATCTTGGCAGAATTGCAGATGGACCCTCATACCGTTGCAACTGGTTTTTTGCATGATGTCGTCGAAGATACCGATGTGACGTTAGCCGATCTGAAAGAAGAATTCGGTGCCGATGTAGCGATGCTAGTGGATGGCGTGACCAAGCTGGGTAAGATCAAGTACAAATCTCATGAAGAACAATTAGCAGAAAATCATCGGAAAATGTTGATCGCCATGGCGCAAGATTTACGGGTCATCATGGTCAAACTGGCTGACCGTTTACATAATATGCGTACGTTGAAACATCTGCGGGAAGACAAACAACGCCGCATCGCCCAAGAAACGATGGAAATCTATGCCCCATTGGCTCATCGTTTAGGGATCAGCCGCATCAAATGGGAATTAGAAGATATTTCTTTGCGTTATTTGAATCCACAGCAATATTACCGAATCGTGCATTTGATGCAGACAAAGCGAGAAGAACGGGAATCCTACGTTTCTGAAACCGTAGAAGAGATTCGAATCGCCACCGAGGAACTAGATATCTATGCTGAGATCTATGGCCGACCAAAGCATATTTACTCAATCTATCGCAAGATGAAAGACCAAAAGAAACAGTTCAATGAAATCTATGATTTGTTGGCGATCCGAGTGATCGTTGACTCCATCAAAGATTGTTATGCGGTTTTGGGAACGATCCATACAAAATGGAAACCAATGCCTGGGCGGTTCAAGGATTATATCGCGATGCCAAAAGCCAACATGTACCAATCGCTGCATACGACGGTCATTGGTCCCAAAGGCAATCCTGTCGAGATCCAAATTCGGACCCATGAAATGCATGAGATCGCTGAATTTGGGGTTGCTGCGCACTGGGCCTATAAAGAAGGCAAGACCGAAAAAGTCAGAGCCGACAAGATGACCCAACAAGTTGGCTGGTTCCGCGAAATCTTGGAACTACAAGATGAAAGCTATGATGCTTCTGAATTTATGGAAGGTGTCAAAGGCGATATTTTCAGCGACAAAGTCTATGTATTTACGCCAAAAGGTGATGTGACGGAGTTGCCTCAAGGCTCCAGTCCCCTGGATTTTGCCTATAGCATCCATACCGACATCGGTAACAAAACCACCGGCGCCAAGGTCAACGGCAAGATGGTCCAATTGGACTACAAGCTAAAAAATGGGGACATTATCGAGATCTTGACCTCACCAAATTCCTTTGGCCCAAGCCGCGACTGGGTCAAACTAGTGGCTACCAGCAAAGCGAAGAACAAAATCAAACGATTTTTTAAAGCCCAAGATCGTGATGAAAACATCATCAAAGGGCATGAGGCAGTAGTTCGTACCTTACAAGATATGGGCTTTGTGCCGAAAGAATTTTTGACGAAAAGCAAAATGGCGGAAGCTTGCGAACGGTTCAACTACCAAACAGAAGATGATCTATTTGCCTCTGTCGGCTATGGGGAAGTTAGTCCCACGACTTTAGCCAACCGTTTGACCGAAGAAGAACGGCGCGAGAAACAAATCGAGAAGCAAAAGCAGCAAGTCCAAGAGATGATCAATCAACCAGCGAAAAAAGAACCAGAAAAAATGAAGGTTCGTCACGAAGGCGGCATTGTCATTGAAGGGGTCGATAACTTGTTGATCCGCATCTCCCGCTGCTGCAATCCGGTCCCTGGGGATTCGATCGTCGGCTACATTACCAAAGGCCGAGGAATCTCGATCCACCGCAGCGATTGTCCCAATGTTCAAAACAAAGACGCCGCGAACCGTTTGATCGATGTTGAGTGGGAAGATGCCACCGACATCAACAAAGAATACGATGCCGATCTTGAGATCTACGGCTATGATCGTTCTGGGTTGCTCAATGATGTCTTACAGACAGTCAACACTGTCACGAAGCGCTTAGTGAGTGTCGAAGCCAAAACCAACAAAGACAAAATGGCAACGATCCGCATCACGGTGGCGATTCAGAATTTGACTCATTTGAAATCGATCGTTGATAAAATCAAGCAGATTCCAGATGTTTACAGCGTCAGACGTACGAAGGGATGAGAAAGAATGCGGGCAGTGATCCAGCGAGTCAGTCAAGCAAGTGTGTCGATTGAGGAGAATATCGTCGGTGCGATCCAACAAGGGTTTATGGTTTTATTGGGGATCACCCATGAGGATACAGGCGACGATGTGGCTTATCTCGTAAGAAAAATCAAAAATCTGCGGGTTTTTGAAGACGAAGAAGGTAAAATGAATCGGTCACTGGAAAGTATAAATGGCGCCGTCTTGAGTATTTCACAGTTCACCCTCTATGGGGAGACCAAGAAAGGCAATCGCCCTAGCTTCATTCAAGCGGCACCGCCAAGTATTGCGATCCCGCTTTACGAAGCCTTTAATGAAGGTTTACAAGCCGAAGGCATCACTGTTGCTACTGGAAAATTTGGTGCAGATATGCAAGTCGCCTTGGTCAATGATGGCCCGGTGACGATCGTGATCGATACGAAAGAAAAATAAGTGATACAAAACGAAGGATTTTCTCGCTGGGAAAGAGTGAGAGAATTCCTTCGTTTTTTTATACTCTCGAAAGCGCCAAGCATTTTTGATGGAATTCAAGTAAAATTTAAGTTGAAATCGGGAAATCTTACAAAACTGTTAGCAAAAATACCATTCTTTTATTTGTTATTTAACATCTTTTTCTTGTTCTTTTATAAGGGTTTTTAAATGGAAATATCGTTTGTACTCGTTTTTTAATATTTAAAATTCGAAAAACGATCCTTTATTGCGATTGTTCTTGAGGGAGAAGTATGGAATAATTGTTAAAAAATAATGTCACTGGAGGAAAAAACAATGAACTTTTGGCAGCGTGCATTAAAAAGTATCACCAGAAGAAAAGGGAAATCATTTATTTTATTTTTAGTTCTATTTATTCTAGGCAATGTGATCGCTGGTGCTGTAGCAATTCAACAATCCACTGCCAACGTGGAGCGAGAGACGAAACGCAAAATGGGGAACGTAGCTACGGTGGAAATGGATTGGGAAGGTTTTGAAAAAGAGCATGCAGATGCTTCGGACGAAGAGCGGTCTCAAGAAGATTTTTATCCGAAACCACCAGCGCTGGATGTTTATGAGCAAATCGGTCAGTTAAGCTATGTGAAATATTTTGATTACCAAAATCAAGCTTGGTTAGAAACAACAAAATTGAAAGCCTATACGCCGGAGGATGGCTCGGTTGGCATGGGTGGCAACTATTTCTCTTTGAAGGGCGGAAATTTGGTTGAGCCATTAGACATGCAAGAAGGCTTGATTCGCTTGGAGGAAGGCGAGGGATTAACAGAAAAAGATGTCAGTGAGTTGACGAATGCGGTATTGATCAGTAAAGAGATCGCAGAATTGAACAACCTGAGTGTCGGTGATCAATTGGTATGGGATACACGGGCAGAAGTCATGATGGAAGGTGGTTCAAGCGAGGGAGTGAGTGACGATAGTGAGGATGCGACGGACGAAACGGCTGAAAGTGGCAATCGTGTCGCAACCTTTGATTATCCTGTGACCATTGCAGGGATCTTTTCTGTCGTTAAAAAGGATCAAAGCAATCAAGGCAGTTCATCAGATCAAAGCAATTCTCAAAATAGTGATCAGATATGGCAAGTGATGGATCAAATCAACACCTTTTATGCTAGCAATAATTTAGTGCAAGATTTTAACAAATTGCAGTCTGAAAAGCTTTGGGGTCAAGAAGTGATCGAAGAAGAGTCAGACGCCTATTATCAACCGATCTTTGTCCTAAATTCAACGGATGACGTCGAAGCCTTTAAACAAGAAGCCGGTGCGTTATTGCCGCAATACTACCGCGTCATTGCCAATACGGATCAATACGAGCAGATCGCCGGTGGTTTTACTCGTTTAGGGGTGATCGCAAATTACATCGTAATCATTGCATCGATCGCAACCATCTTTATCATTTCCTTAGTGGTCCTACTTTTCTTACGAGATCGGAAACAAGAATTAGGCATCTATCTCTCCTTGGGGGAAAGCCGTGGGAAAGTCATTGGTCAGATCGTGATTGAAGTCTTGCTGGTTAGTTTAGCCGCACTGCTATTGTCCTTAGTGACCGGGAACTTATTAGGTGGGGCCGTTTCAAATACTTTGATGCAAAACGATTGGATGAGCAATCAAAATGAGATGGGCGGTGTTTATTCTGGCGGTTTGATGGCAGCTAATATTGATTACATGGATATCAAGAATGCTTATCAAGTGTCCTTCTCAGCCGGCTACATCATCACGTATCTGCTGTTAGGTTTAGGAACTGTCTTACTCTCAGCGATTTTACCGCTATTGTATATTTTACGCTTGAATCCAAAGAAAATCATGATGTAGGAGGAACCAACGATGACTTTATTAGAAACCAAAGCAGTCGATTACTATTACCAAGACGGCGATCAGCGTCGCTATATACTGAAAGAGACTTCTGTTTCTTTTGAAAAAGGCCGATTTTATGCCATCTTAGGTCAATCTGGTTCGGGAAAAACGACGTTTTTGTCCTTGATCAGTGCACTGGATAGTCCGAAAAGTGGGCAAGTATTATATGAAGGCACCGATATCGAAAAAATTGGGCATGAGAATTACCGCCGCGACGACATCAGTATCATTTTCCAAAGCTATAATCTGATTCCCTATTTGAGTGCAGTCGAAAATGTCTTAGTGCCGATGGCGATTACGAAAAATCAGCTGCCAGACAATCAACGAGAAGTGGCGTACAATTTGCTGGATTATATAGGCATCACTAAAGAAAAAGCCGATCGTCTCGTCAATCAATTATCTGGTGGGGAACAACAACGGGTAGCGATCGCCCGGGCGTTAGCCACCAATGTCGATATCATTTTAGCGGACGAACCAACCGGGAATTTGGATGAAGAAATGGAACAAGAAATCATCGATATCTTTAAAGAGCTGGCACACGTCCACAACAAATGTGTGATCGTCGTGACCCACGCCAACGAGATCGCTCAACAAGCGGATGAAGTCTTGTATTTACGTAAAGGTGTGTTGAGCAAACATGAGTGATTTTTTATCAAATTTTAGCCCGGACAACTATGATGGCAAAAAGAAACCCACGCCCGATCGCGAGAAAAAAACCAGCGAACCTGTCGGAGATCAAAACGCAAGTGGCGCGGAGCAAGCGGGCAAACCAGCAGAGCCGACGACGGTTCACCAATCAGAAGAGTCGACCGCTAGTGAGCCACTGAGTCGTTCGGCAGCCCGTCAACAAACACAGACGACTGAAGCAAAAGCGGCGAGTTCTGCGACGGAGAAGGTAGCATCAAAGGAACCAGTCAGCCGGTTTGGGAAAGAAGAAACGGAATTTGATCCGACCTACAAAAAGCGTAAGCAGAAAAAAATCTTGCTAATTGCCCTACTGACCGCCTTGGCGGTTGCCGTGATTGGGATCGTCTACTATCAAATGACCCATGTGAAGGTGCCAGATTTCACTGCCCAAGATCTGTCAGAAGCGCGGACGTGGGGCATGGAAGAAGGCGTCGCTATCAAAGTAGAGCAAGAATATGATTTTGACAAAGACGTCAACCAAGTGATTGACCAAAGTGTTGACCCTGACAAAAAGATCAAGAAGGGTGCCACATTGACACTGACGGCGAGTCTCGGGCCTGATCCTGAAGAACGCTTAGAGCTGCCAGATTTTTCAGCGATGCAAGTGACCGAAGCAAAAGAATGGATCGCCAGCAATAAAGCCGAGAACCTCTCTTTGATCGAACAATTTGACGACAACGTAGCAGCAGAAGCCTTTATTAAACAAGAGGCGGCCAACAAAGAGCTTGATTTGGCGGAATACAAACGCAAAGACCGTTTGAGTGTCTATTATTCAAAAGGGAAAGAGGTCTTTGAAAAGAATATTGAAGTACCTGATTTTACGGGCAAAGCCAAGAGTGAAGCTTCTGAATGGGCGAAAAAGAATGACTTGAAATACAAAGAAGAAACCGTCTTTTCTGACAGTGTCGCCCTGGATCTGGTGGTTTCACAAGAACCAGTCAAAGGCAGCAAACTCGCGAAAAAAGATGAATTTGTGGTGAAGGTCTCAAAAGGCCAAGCATTGACCGTTCCAGATTTTTCACAATACACGATCGAAGAAGCCCAAGGACTAGAATCGAAAATCCCGCTGCAAGTCAGCACGGTCTATTCCGATCAAGTGGCGTATGGTAGTTTCTTGAGTCAGTCGGAGGAAGCGGGCAAAGAGTACAGCGAAAGCGATACTTTGCCAACTGTCAAAGTCGTCTACTCATTAGGTAGACCGTATTTGAAAGACATCCGTTTCCAAGCAACGGAAGGCGACTTGCCAAAACTATTCTTTGATGAATACAAATCAAAAGGCGCCAATGTCTATTACGAAATCTACTATGTCGATTCGGCGGAACCAAAAGGAACCGTCGTTGAAATGAGCCGCTACGGCGAGTTCATTCCCCTAGAAACGTGGATCACCATCGGTATCAGCCGCGGCAATCTGCAAGGCAGTACCCAAACACCGCCGGCAGAGGATGGCGGGGAGGCGGATGAACCGGTCAGTACCGCTAGTTCATCTGCTGCCGAATAATCTCGCAACCGACACTTTTTCACACAGCATCAAAAGGTAAGCACCCTTCCTTGGAAGGGTGTTTTTACTTACTAATTGTAAAAAAAACACGAGCGAGCCGCTTGAAATCGCTGGATCGATAAAGTAAACTTGATGGTAACGAGAAAAAATGGCTCCGCAGTGCCATCTATAGAAGGGACGAAACAAATGATAAAAAAATTACTCGCGAATGTTGGCAGCTATAAGAAGGACAGCTTGCTGACCCCTGTGTATGTAGCAGGAGAGGTTGCCTTAGATGTCATTATGCCCCTGATCATGGCCATGATGATCGACCAAGGGATCGAAAAAGGAGACGCCGGTGTGATTCTAAGAGATGGCGGCTTGCTTTTTTTATGTTCCTTGATCGCATTACTTTTAGGAACGCTTGGCGGACGAACGGCAGCGATCGCTTCGGCTGGTTTTGCCCGCAACCTGCGGCACAATCTGTTTCGCCGAATCCAAGATTTTTCCTTTTCAAACATTGACCGCTTTTCTTCCTCCAGTTTGATCACCCGCTTGACCACTGACGTGACCAACGTCCAAAATGCGTATCAAATGATTATTCGTATTCTGGTCCGCAGTCCGTTAGTTCTGATTTTCTCACTTGCAATGGTTAGCACCATCAGCCCAGAACTTATGACGATCTACTTAGTTGTTTTACCGATTTTAGCGATTGGCCTTGCTTTAGTGATTCGTTTTGCCCACCCGCTGTTTCTAAAAGTATTCCGCATTTATGACCGCTTGAATAATGTGGTGCAAGAGAATCTACAAGGGGTTCGCGTCGTGAAATCGTATGTCCGAGAAGAACAACAAGAAGAACTGTTTGGCGAAGTGTCCACCGATGTTTATCGGAATTTCACGCTTGCGCAACGAATCGTCTCTTTTAACATGCCATTGATGCAATTTGCAGTCTATACATGTATGTTGCTCTTGTCATGGTTTGGTGCCCAGTTGATCGTGGAACAAAGTAGCCTGACGACGGGTGAATTAGTCAGCATGTTCAACTACACGATGCAGATTTTGATGAGCTTGATGATGATGTCGATGGCTTTCGTGCAGATTTTGATCGCACGAACGTCGGCAGAACGGGTCGTGGAAGTATTAGATGAAGAAAGTGACTTGAAAAATCCCGCCGAGCCAGTCAAAGAAATCAAAGACGGCTCCATCATTTTTGAAAATGTCGGCTTTAGTTACGCCAATGACAAAAACAAGCTGGCGCTGACGGATGCAAATCTGCGTATCGAATCCGGGGAAGTCATTGGAGTCATTGGCGGAACCGGGAGCGGAAAATCCACCCTCGTCCAGCTGATCCCGCGCTTATATGATGTGATTGAAGGGCGTGTCATCGTCGGCGGTCATGATGTTCGCGACTATGATTTAGAAGCATTGCGGGACCAAGTAAGTATGGTCTTGCAAAACAATGTCCTTTTCAGCGGCACCATCAACGACAATTTACGTTGGGGCAATGAAGAGGCGTCGGATGAAGAGATCCAGCGCGTGGCAACGATCGCACAAGCCGATCCCTTCATTCAAGAATTTCCTGATAAATATGAAACGCAGATCTCACAAGGAGGAAACAATGTTTCTGGTGGACAAAAACAACGGTTGACGATTGCTCGCGCCTTATTAAAGAAACCGAAAATCTTGATTCTCGATGATTCTACTAGTGCCGTCGACACCAAAACCGATCGCAGTATCCGCGAAGGCTTGAAACGAGAAATTCCGGGAACGACGACGATCATTATTTCCCAACGGATCAATTCGATCGAAGACGCCGACCGGATCATCGTAATGGATGATGGCAAAATCAATGGCATCGGTACCCACGAAGAATTGTTGGCAAACAATGCCATCTATCAAGAAGTGTACTATTCGCAGCAGAAAGGATTTGGTGAAGGTGAAGAATAGACAAGCAGCAAATCCCAAGCGCACATTGAAACGCTTATTGCGGACGATGTTTGGCGACTACAAAGGACAACTCCTATTCGTCGTTGTTATGATCTTATTAAGTGCCTTTGCCAACGTTCGCGGTTCGTTGTTTTTACAAGTCGTGATCGACGATCATATCACACCGCTTTTAGGGCAAGCCAATCCTGATTTTGGCGGCTTGTTTCGGGCGATCGTTCAAATGGCGATCATCTACCTGATTGGGATTTTGGCCGCACTGATCTATAACTTTATGATGGTCAAGATCAGTGAGGGGACGCAGAAAAAAATCCGTGACCAAATGTTTACGCATATGCAGTCTCTACCCGTCGGTTACTTTGATGCCCGCTCAGATGGCGACATCATGAGTCACTTTACCAACGATACGGATACGTTGCGCCAAATGATCTCCCAAAGTATTCCAAACTTGATGATGGCGGCGGTAACCTTTTGTTCTGTCTTTATCGCTATGTTCTCCATCAGCGTCCCATTGACTTTGTTCGTGATGCTGTCGATTATTTTGATGCTGAATGTGATCCGCATCATTTCTCGCCGCAGCGGCCGCTTCTTTGGCGCACAGCAACGAGATTTAGGCGCTGTCAACGGGTATATCGAAGAAATGATGCACGGGCAAAAAGTCGTCAAGATCTTCAATCATGAAAAAATCGTCATGGAAGAATTTGATGCCTTAAATGACCAACTACAAGAAAGTGCCACTAAAGCCAATGTCAATGCCAATACCTTGATGCCGATCATGATGAACTTACTGAATGTCCAATATGTCTTGATCGCCATCATTGGGGGCCTGTTTGCCATCAATGGTGTTTCTGGCCTAACGGTCGGGATGATCGCTTCTTTCTTGCAACTGAGCCGTTCATTGAATGGCCCTATCAGCCAAGTATCACAACAAATCAACTTTGTGATCATGGCATTAGCCGGTGCTGAGCGGATCTTCAATCTATTAGATGAAACGCCAGAAATCGATCATGGCTACGTCACACTGGTCAATGCCAAATGGTCGCAAGGTCAGCTAGTTGAAACCAGAGAACGAACAGGCACGTGGGCGTGGAAACATCCCCACGAGGATGGGACCATTACCTATACGGAAGTGACGGGAGACGTGCGATTTGAAGATGTTGATTTCGGCTATGTCGACAATCAACTGGTCTTACATGATATCAATCTGTATGCAGAGCCTGGGCAAAAAGTTGCTTTTGTCGGTGCCACAGGTGCTGGTAAGACAACGATCACCAATTTGATCAATCGGTTCTACAACATCCAAGATGGGAAGATTCGTTATGATGGCATCAATATTGAAAAAATCCATCTTGAATCCCTGCGCCGCTCCTTAGGGATCGTGTTGCAAGACACCCATTTGTTTACTGGAACGATTCGCGAGAATATTCGCTTCGGAAAACTGGATGCTAGTGATGAAGAAGTGCTGGCAGCGGCGAAATTAGCCAATGCCGACATGTTTATCAACCACTTGCCAGAAAAATACGACACCGTGATCACGGGCGATGGCGAAGGGCTTTCCCAAGGGCAACGTCAGCTGTTGGCAATTGCGCGGGCAGCGATCGCTGATCCGCCAGTGATGATCTTAGACGAAGCCACCTCAAGCATCGATACCCGTACAGAGCGGATCGTCCAATCAGGGATGGACCGTTTGATGTCTGGACGGACCGTGTTTGTGATTGCCCATCGATTGTCTACGATCCAAAACTCAGATGCCATCATGGTGATGGATCATGGCCGTATCATTGAGCGGGGGACTCATGAAACGCTATTGGCGGAAAAAGGCACCTATTATCAGCTCTATACTGGAAAAATCGAATTGGATTGATCCTGCCATGGCTACGGCTTGAAGCTGCAACGACTGGCGATCTACCTATTTTTCCCTTGTTTGCAACGACCGATTGGCAGTAAGCCAGTCGGTTTTTTTGCGCAGCTCGAAAAAATGGTATACTGTCACTGAGACAGCCGCACAACGGCGGCAGCACATAAGCAGTTGTGCTGCGAAAATGGATTCCATGAGGTGAAAACATGAAACTAGCATTGGCAAAGATCGTTTTAGATGATGAGTGGTATGAAGTGGTCCAATCGGAAAAAGGGTTAGTTTATTTTGGTCGGCAGCAGGATCATCATGAATTACTCAAGTTCTTTCCATTGGCTGAAATCAGTGATACAGCTGACCTTGATCCAGTAATTGAAGCGCAGCTGCAAGCGTATTTTGCAGGGGAACCAGTGACATTTACTTTTGCGTTTGATTTTGTCGGGACACCGTTTCAACAAACTGTTTGGCAAGCACTGACCCAAATTCCTTATGGACAAACCACTACGTATAGTGACTTGGCGCTGCGCATTCAACGGCCGACTGCTGTCCGCGCTGTCGCAAATGCAGTGGGGCGTAATCCGATGATGATCGTGGTTCCTTGTCATCGTGTGTTAGGAAAAAACGGCCGCTTGACGGGGTATCGGGGCGGGTTAGCGACCAAACGCCGACTACTGCAACTGGAAGGGATTCCGTTTAAAGAGTAAGGGAAGCAAACTATTTATAGTAAAAAATACTAAAAAGCAATTTCATTTCCTTTTTTCTCTGGTATAATTAAATTGATTCCGGTTACAAGAAGGGGTGGAGGAAATGAACATCGTTGATTTGCAAAATGGTTCTGATATTCGAGGAATTGCGATCGCAACAGAGAAAGAGCAGGTGACACTGACAGAGCAAGCGGTTCGGCAAGTTGCTTCGGGCTTGCGCAACTGGTTGGCAACAAAGGGCAGCGGGCCTTTTCGTGTGGCAGTCGGTCGTGACAGTCGCTTGAGTGGCGAAGCACTTCAAGAAGTGTTGATGGCACAACTGCAGCAAGAAGGCGTGGCAGTGATCGATTGCGGCTTGGCAACGACACCTGCCATGTTTATGAGTACACAGTTTGCGGATTTCGACTGTGATGCTGGTGTGATGCTGACAGCGAGTCATTTGCCTTATTACTTTAATGGAATAAAAATTTTCAGCCGCCAAGGCGGTGCCGAAAAAACGTATATCCACTATATTTTGACCCACACTACCGTTCATGAGGTAGCGGAAAAAGGAAGCTATCAGCAAAAAGACTTGCTGACGCCTTATGCCCAAGATCTACTGCAAAAAATTCGCCAAGGGATGGGAACCAATGAGGAAAAACCTTTGGCTGGATTAAAGATCATTGTTGATGCAGGCAATGGTGCCGGCGGCTTTTTTGCTGAAAAAGTGTTGCTGCCGCTGGGAGCAGATACGAATGGCTCGCAATTTTTAGAACCGGATGGGCATTTTCCCAATCATATCCCGAATCCAGACAATAAAGAGGCAATGGCAAGTATTCGCGAAGCCGTCTTGCGGGAACAAGCTGATTTAGGCATTATTTTCGATACCGATGTCGACCGCTCGGCGGTCGTGACCAAAAGCGGTGAGCCCTTGAACCGCAACAATATGATCGCTGTATTAAGCAAGATCATCTTAGCGGAACACCCTGGCACGCGTATCGTCACCAATTCGCCAACCTCTAATCATTTAAAAACCTTTATCGAAGCACTGGGAGGGCAGCAAGTACGCTATATTTCTGGCTACCGCAATGTGATCAACAAAGCGATCGAATTGAATGAAGCAGGACTGGACACACAGTTAGCCATCGAAACCAGCGGGCATGCCGCGTTTAAAGAAAATTTCTTTTTAGATGACGGGGCGTACGTGATCGCCAAGCTCTTGATGATGCTGCCTCAATTGCAACAGCAAGGCACGACACTGGATGAGCTGATCGCGGCGTTGCAACAACCCGCCGAGACCCAAGAATTGCGCTTTGCGATCCAACAAGCCGACTATCAAGACTATGGTCGCCAAGTGATCGCGGATTTAGCCGATCATTTGCTGCCAGGCTGGCAGATCGATCCAGAAAATGAGGAAGGCATTCGCATCAACTTGACAGCGCCCTATGGCCAAGGCTGGTTCTTGCTGCGAATGAGCCTGCACGAACCACTGCTGGTGCTGCAGATCGAAAATGATGAAGCGGGTCATCTACCGGCAGTCGTTCAAGCGATCGGTCGCTTCCTATCGCAGTATGAAGCCATCGATCAAAGCAAACTGACACAGTTTTTAGCACAGCAACCAAAAATTTGAAGAAAAGCAGGGAACTAAAATGGTGATCTTGATGCTGCTGATCATGGCAGTGACGTATGGTGTGAATTTTTTCTTGTTTCGTTACTTGAACAAACGACCAAAAATCGATGTCGTTGAACGGTTATCGATGTTATTAGGTGTCAACATGAGTGTGCTTTTTTTCGATGGAATCTTATTGTTTATCGGTAAATTACTGATCGAGACGGTAGAGATCATCGAATAACCCAATAGACATTTTTGCTTTGCCTCGCCACTGGCTTCTACCGTCAGTGGCGAGGTTTTTTAGGGTTTGCTAAAAACGGCGATTAATGTTCGCATTCGTTTTTGATATTTGATAAAGTAAAGAGGAGAAAATTACACAAAGTGAGGGAATTCACGGATATGGCAAAAATAATGGTAGTAGAAGATGAAGCGGTGATTCGCCAACTGATTATCGAAGAACTAGAAAAATGGCAGTTTGAGACCTTTGGCACGACGGATTTCCATCAAGTGTTGACTGACTTTGAAGAACAAGAGCCCCAACTGATTTTACTGGATATCAACTTGCCGGTTTTTGATGGCTACTATTGGTGTCAAAAAATCCGCGAAGCTTCCAAAGTACCAATCATTTTTATTTCTAGCCGCAATACCAATATGGATATGATCATGGCCATGAATATGGGAGCGGACGATTTTGTGACAAAACCTTTTGAGATTGACGTTCTGATTGCAAAAATCAATGCGCTGCTGCGCCGTTCCTACAACTATGTAGAAAGTAGCAGTGAAACGTTAGTGCATAACGGTTTGACCCTCAATATCGACAATAGCAGCATGTACATCAATGGCGAAAGCATCGATCTTAGCAAAAATGAATACCGCCTGCTGTATATTTTGATGAAAAATCACGGCAAGATTTTAAGTCGGGAAAAACTCTTGCGGGCCTTATGGGATGACGAGCGATTTGTAGACGACAATACCTTGACGGTCAATATCAATCGTTTGCGACGAAAAATCGAACAAGCGGGGATGAACGGCTACATTGAGACCAAGGTTGGTCAAGGGTATATCGTACCATGACAAAGTGGCGAGTTTTGCGCAGTTTTTTGAAAGATCGTTGGCTGCTGTTTATCGGTTGGCTAGTCTTTTTCGTGTTGACGGTCTTAGTTTTTTGGCTGACTCCTCATTCCCCGATGGATTGGGGCACAGTCGGCTATCTCTTTTTAATGCAAAGTGTCTTGATGGTGTTCTTTTTAGCAGTCAGCTACTTATCCAAGCGGCGTTTTTGGCAAAAAATCACTCCCAAGCCTGGAGACAGCTTGCTGCAAAACTACTTGCAAGGAGCACGCTCGGCGGAAGAAGAACGGATCGAATCCTACATCAATCAGTTGATCCGAGAGCACCAAGAATTGATGCAGCAAGTCGTCAGCAATCAAGAAGAACAAAAGGAATACATCGATTCGTGGGTCCATGAGATCAAAGTCCCTTTAGCTGCATCACGATTGCTTTTGCATTCGATCGAATTTGATATTCCCGATGAAAAATTCATCTTACTAGAAAATGAATTGAACCGCATGAACGAATACGTCGAGCAAGTCTTATACGTCGCCCGCTTAGACAGCTTTTCAAAAGATTATCTGGTCCAAGAAATTTCATTGAAAGCCGTCATCCAGCCAGTTTTACGCAGTCAGGCCAATTATTTTATCCAAAAGAACCTGCACTATGCCTTTGAAGGCGAGGATCAGCAAGTGTTGACCGATGAAAAATGGCTCGGCTTTATCTTTCGACAGCTGGTCAGCAATGCCGTGAAGTACACACCACAAAATGGGCAGCTGACGATTCGGATCGAAAAAGATGCCCAAGGGACCTATCTCCACTTGCAAGATAGTGGGATCGGCATTCCTAAAGAAGATATGCGGCGCATCTTTGATAAAGGCTTTACGGGCGAAAATGGGCGCCAAACGGACACCCACTCGACGGGATTGGGGCTCTTTTTAGCGAAAAGTTTAGCGATGGAATTAGGCATCGAGCTAACGGCTTCGTCGACAGTTGGAAAAGGAACCACCATGACGCTGTTCTTTCCGTTGTTGAGTTATTATGAGGAAAAACGCTAATCTGCTTTTTTTCGAGTATCTTTTTGTGTTTTTTGACAAAAATCACTTGTCCCTAGAACGTTTTCACTGATACACTAAAGCCTGTGTTTAAAATTGAATGGTAAGGATGAATGAAATGGAGATACTCGTTGCATTAGTACCAATGTTTGCGTGGGGCAGCATTGGTTTAGTAAGTGCCAAACTTGGCGGGGATGCGAACCAGCAAACGCTAGGAATGACGATTGGTGCCTTTTTCTTTTCGCTGGTCGTATTTTTTGTGACGATGCCAGTGATTGATGGAAAGGTGATTTTGATCGGTCTTTTGTCTGGTCTTTTTTGGTCCGTCGGTCAAAACGGTCAATTCCATGGCATGAAATATTTAGGTGTGTCTGTTGGACTGCCGCTTTCAACCGGCATGCAGCTGATTTTAAATACAGTCGCAGGTGCATTGTTTTTTGCAGAATGGACACAGACCCGCGATTATGCACTAGGTGTTAGCGCATTGATCTTGTTGGTGATCGGGGCGTATCTGACCGCTCGTCAAGATGGCGAAAGTCCGGTAGAAGCTGGCAGCAAGATGCTTGATTTTCCTAAAGGATTTCGGGCATTGATTTCATCAACGATCGGTTACGGCGCCTATACGATTTTGATTACTTGGGCAGGATTGGATCCCTTGGCGATCATTTTGCCACAAAGTGTCGGGATGCTGATCGGTGCCAGCCTATTTGCTTTAAGGAAGACGAAGGTCGACCGTTTTGTAGGGAAAAATACTTTGTCAGGGTTGTTATGGGGCATCGGAAATGTCTGCATGCTGATCACGGTTCAGCAAGTCGGACTCGCGGTGGGCTTCTCATTGTCGCAGATGGGGATCATCATTTCAACGCTAGGCGGGATTTTTATTCTCGGCGAAAAGAAAACCAAGAAAGAACTGCGTTATGTGGTGATTGGTTGTCTGCTGGTGATTATCGGTGGTGTTTTGCTGGGGTATATGAAAGCAACATAAACGTATATTTTTGAGGAGGAGTTATGGATTTATTTCGAAAAAAAGTCATACAACGGGAAAGTGTGACGAATTTAAAAAAAGAGTTGAAGTTAAAAGATTTGATTATGTTGGGGATCGGCGCCATTATCGGCACAGGTATCTTTGTTGTTACAGGGACTGCTTCTGCTGAGTATGCCGGACCGGCATTGATTCTTTCCTTTGTTGTAGCTGGTATCGTTGTTGTGTTATCAGGGCTTTCTTTTGCGGAATTTGCTTCTCGGATCCCTGTTTTAGGGGGCGCCTATTCGTATCTGTATGTCGTTTTTGGTGAATTTACCGCGTGGCTGGCAGGCTGGTTTTTGATTTGCGAGTTCTTATTGGCCGTTTCTTCGGTGGCATCTGGCTGGTCAGGCTATGTGCAAGGCTTCTTGGCCAGTGCGGATATCCATTTACCAACCGCTTTGACGGGCGGTTATGATCCAAGCAAGGGGACCTACATTGATCTGATTGCTGGTTTAGTCATTATTTTTGTAACCTTATGGGTCAGCCAAGAAGCGAAAAAAGCGTTACGTTTGAATAATGCCATGGTATGGGTGAAATTCGGCGTGATCCTCTTGTTTATCGTCTTTGGTGCCTTTTTCGTGGAACCAGACAACTGGCAGCCCTTTATGCCCTTTGGTTTTTCAGGCGTCTTTAATGGTGCAGCGTTAGTCTTCTTTGCTTTTCTTGGCTTTGATGCCGTCGCAATGGCGGCGGAAGAAGTTGAAGATGCAAAGAAAAATGTCCCTCGGGGGATCATTGGGTCCATTGCGATCGCAACAGTCCTTTATATCATTGTCACACTGATCATGACGGGAATCGTGCCGTTTGCTGAATTAGGAGTCAATGATCCGGTGGCTTTTGCGATGCGTTATGTCGGTCATGGAGTGGTCGGATCAATCATTTCCGTAGGGGCGATCTTGACCTTATTAACAGTGACGATCGCTATGATGTACTCTTTGGCGCGTCTGTTATATGCCATCAGTAAAGATGGGTTATTGCCAAAAGCCATGCAAGCCATCGATCCTAAGCATAAAACACCAAAGAAAGCGACCTACATCGCTGGTGTTTTTGCTTTCTTCTTTGCGGCAGCTTTCCCGTTGAATATCTTGGCAGAATTGACCAACATTGCGGCATTGTCGTATATGATCTTAATGTCCTTAGGGATCATCAAGCTGCGGAAGATGATGGGGCCACCTGCTAAAGGTGAATTTAAAGTACCCCTGGTACCGTTATTGCCTTTGTTGTCCGTTGCCAGCTGTCTCTTCTTGATGACCCGTCTGCAAACGGCGACCTGGATCGTTTTTGGGATCTCCTTAGTGATCGGAATCGCGATCTATTTTGTATATGGCTATCGTAACAGCGAATTAAATGAGAAAATTGACGAATAGGATTGTGAAAAGGCAAAGACCCAGATGTGGTCTTTGTCTTTTTTTGTTAACTATAGCAAAGCCTCCCAAAGAAATCTTTTGGGAGGTATGTTCTTTTGTCATTCACATTCTGATGATTGCTGGAGTCGATCATTGAAACAACAGTCTTTTTTATCAAACGTTCCCTAGGATTCTGCTTTTTTTGAAAAAATTCGCAAATGACAGATTCACTAAAGGTTCATCCAGTATGCTTTTGTTAGAGAAAAAAAGAGAGGATGTTGGCAAGTGAATTATATGAAACGAGCATGGCTGAGTGTGACGAGAAAGCGAGGGAAATCTGCGATATTGTTTGCTGTTATTCTGATATTAGGAAATGTGATCGCTGGCGCAATTGCGGTCAATCAATCGACTCAAAATGTCGAAAAGCAGATCAAAAATCAATTAGGCTCACTGGCCACGATTGAGATCGATTATGAAAAGTTGGCAAATAGTGATGGTGGTGCGAGTATGGAGGAGATTCAGCCGCTGTCAGAGGACCTGATCAAGCAGATCGGTGAACGGTCCGAAGTCAAACAGTATGACTATTTACGAGAAACAGCGATTGCTGTTGAAAACTTCAAACCTTATCGTTTCAGTCCTGAAGAGGACGACGACAATGTCATGATTGTCGGAGGAATATCTCCTTGGGTTTATTTAACAGGAACCAATCTCTTAAAGCCGTTGGATTTTGAAGAAGATACGGTGGATTTAACACAGGGACGCTTTTTTACTGAAGAGGAACAGCGTACCGGAAAACGTGTGGGCTTGATATCGGAAGAGATGGCTCAGGAAAACGGCTTGACCGTGGGAGACACTATGGTCTTAGATGGTCAGTTTGTCGATTATTCGTCAGGGATGGACCCTGAAAAGCAAAAAGGCAATGATTACTCCATCGAAATCGTCGGGATATTTAAAAATACCAGCTTAGAAAAAGCAAATAATCAAGGACAAGATGGCATGGCCAGCTCGTTTGCATTTGATGATCGGCCCTTCAATCGTATCTATATGCCGAATGATGCCGTGAAAACGATTGTTGAAGAGGAATGTGCGGGACAGCAAGCGGCGTTTCCAGCGACAGATTTCGGTTCTGATGAGGAGTTCTTCACTCCACAATTCATTTTGAACCAACCAGAAGATGCAGAGCAATTCAAACAAGAGGTGACACCGCTCTTGCCAAATGGCTATAAGGTCAATGCCTCTACGGATGAGTATGACCGTGTGGGGACCAGCATGAATCGCTTATCACAGATTTCATCATATGTCGTAGTGATTGCGGTGATTGCTTCCTTGATTATTATCTCCTTGATCATTGTGCTGTTTACCCGCGATCGTAAATATGAGTTAGGTATCTACCTTTCGTTAGGAGAACGACGGAAATACGTGTTTGCACAGATCGTGCTCGAACTCCTGTTGATTGGTGTCAGTGCAATGTTGATCTCCTTGGTCACAGGGAATATGCTGGGCAAGATGGTTTCTGAATCTTTGTTATCCAGTAGTATGCTAGAGGCAAATCAAGCAGGGGTGGAGCAATTCTTTGTGGGTGTACCGAAAATCGATCAAGCAACGATCAACGAAGCGTTTCGCGTTCAATACACCCTGTCTTATATCATTGCCTTTTTAGCGACCGGGATCTTGACGATCTTGCTTTCGGCAGTGGTGCCGCTGTTGTATATTTTACGTTTGAATCCGAAAAAAATCATGCTGTAAGGAGCGAAGAACATGGCAATTTTAGAAACCAAAGAGATGACGTATTACTACCAAGATGGTGAGAATCGTCGGAAGATTTTAGATAAAACCAATATCTCCTTTGAAAAAGGTAAATTTTACACGATTTTAGGGAAATCAGGCTCTGGAAAGACCACCTTTCTTTCCTTGATCAGTGCATTGGATCAACCAACCGATGGGGAAGTATTTTTTGAAGGAAAAAATATCAAAACGATCGGCTATGAAGAGTATCGCCGCAACAAGATCAGTTTGATTTTTCAAAGTTACAACTTGATCCCTTATTTGACGGCATTAGAAAATGTCCTTGTTTCGATGGCGATCTCAGACAACAAGCTCCCCGATCAACACGATCAAATTGCGTATCGCTTGCTGGATTATATCGGAATCACCTCCACGAAAGCCGATCGTTTCGTCAATCAGCTCTCCGGGGGGGAACAACAGCGGGTCGCCATCGCTCGTGCCTTGGCGACCAATGTTGATATCATTTTAGCTGATGAGCCGACGGGAAATTTGGATGAAGGCATGGAGCAAGAAATCGTGGATATTTTTAAAGATTTAGCTACTTTACACAACAAGTGCATCATCGTAGTGACCCATTCGACTGAAATTGCCAAGCAGTCGGATCAGACATTTTATTTGAAAAAAGGTGAGTTGACGGCCTATGAGTGATTTTTTATCGAAGTTTGAAGAAGAACCGAAAGAGCCAGACAAGGAATCAGCTACAGCTAAAGCACCTTCTTCCCGGGCTTCCCGCAAAGAAAAAGGTTCAGCTTCTTTAGAAGAGGGGATCGAATACGATCCCTCCTTCAAAAAGAAACGGCGGAAAAAACGACTGCTGGGGATGGGTGCGTTACTCGGGTTACTTATACTCAGCGGCTTTTTATTTTTCCAATTGGCGTACGTCCGACTGGATAACTTTGTGGACAAAGAGATCTCAGAAGTCAGGGAATGGGCGGCGGAACATGATCTTGCGATCGATGTGACGCCTGCCTATGATGAAGCCCCAGCCAATCAAGTGATCGCCCAAGAAGAAGCCGCCAGAAGTCGAGTCAGAAAAAGAAGCACCCTGCATCTAACGGTGAGCCAAGGCCCAGATCCAGAAGAGAAATTGGCATTGCCAGACTTTATGGAAATGACGAGGGACGAGGCAGCAGAGTGGATCGAAAAAAATCAAGCCAGCAATTTGACGATCGTCGATGAATACCACGATGAGATCGAGGAAAAAGCACCGATTCGAGTAGAATTTACTAATAAAGAAGTCTCGCAAGAAAACTATCATCGTCGAGATGTCGGACGAGTCTTTTATTCCAAAGGCGAAGAAACCTTTGAAAAAGATATTGAAGTACCAGACTTTCGTGATAAAACCCGTGCAGAGGTAGAAACATGGGGGAAAGCCCATGAGCTGGAGCTTGAAATCAAAGAACAGGCTTCGGATACTGTGGAAGAAGGCAAAGTCATTGAACAAAGCGTGGCACCAAAAGAAAAA
Organism: Enterococcus casseliflavus; assembly: GCF_029215545.1. Classification (NCBI taxonomy): domain Bacteria; kingdom Bacillati; phylum Bacillota; class Bacilli; order Lactobacillales; family Enterococcaceae; genus Enterococcus; species Enterococcus casseliflavus. The sequence continues at coordinate 381,184 of NZ_CP119393.1, forward strand.
ATCGCGAAACGGGATGCGTTTCAAGTAACGATTTCTCTAGGGAAAGGGGTCACCGTACCAGACTTTTCAACGATTTTACCAGATGATGCCCAGGCCGCTGTTGAGGGGGTCACTGTGCGGATGCGGATGCAGTTTACTCAGAGTCTGCCTTACGGACAATTGATCTCGCAAAGTGAGACCGCCGGGACCGTTTTAACCAGCAAAGATGACCAAGGCATTGAAGTCGTCTATTCAGCAGGTCAACCGTATATCAAAGATTACCGTCGAAGCGAGCTCCTTGAAGGGGATCTGCAAAAACTCTTCTTTGATGAATTCCGTTCAAAAGGGGCGAACATCAGCTATCAAGTCCGTTATGTCAATTCAGCAGAACCCTACGGGACAATCGTGGGGATGAGCAAGTTCAATCAGTTTTTACCGTTAGAAGATACGATCACTTTCGATATCAGCTTAGGCAATCAGACAGCCCCAGCGGCTACTGATCCAGAATAGCCGAGCGGATTTATCGATGACCTGCAAAAAGGAGGAAACCCATGCGTCATCAAGAGAATTTTCAAGACCTTAGGAAAAAGCTGTTTGTCTTTTTGTTAAGCGGTATGGTAGCATTGTTGCTACACATGTGGATTCATCAATCCAGTGAACACGTGCGGATCGTTTCAACAGAACGGTTTATTGGAGAACAATTGGAATGATCCTACAGGAATGATTGTGCTGACCGAAAAGTGATTGAAAAAAGAAATGATGAGTGTAAAAGGGGGACTGACCGATGCGGATCTTATTCGTAGAAGATGAGCCATCGATCGCAGAAGCGGTTGCCAGCTTATTGAAAAAACAGCATTATTCCGTTGATTTGGCGTATGATGGCGAGACTGGGTTGGACTACGCAGCAAGTGGGGTGTATGACCTTCTCGTTTTGGATATCATGCTGCCAAAAATCGATGGGATCACATTACTAAAGACGTTACGCAAGCAAAATATTCGCACGCCGATCATTATGTTGACGGCCAAAAGCGAAGTTGATGACAAAGTGCTCGGCTTGGATGCAGGGGCAGATGATTACTTGACGAAACCCTTTCAAATGAAAGAGCTGCTGGCACGGATTCGTTCGCTAGGCAGAAGAAAAGACTTGGATTATCAAGAAGACCAGTTAGCATTTGGCAATGTGGTCTTGGCGCGTAATGAGCTGCAGTTGGCTACGACGACCAATCAAGTGGTGCTGTCACCCAAAGAAATGAAACTGATGGAGCTATTTTTATCCAGACCTAAAGTGATTTTATCAAAAGAAACCATCATCAATAAGATTTGGGGCTTTGATCCCGATGTGGAAGAAAACCGCGTTGAGATCTATGTGTCTTTGCTGCGGAAAAAACTGACGCTGCTTGAAGCGGATATCGGCATTCGCACGATCCGCAATGCGGGGTATATTTTGCAGAGCAAGGAGCCGCCATGTTAAAAAAATTACGGAATAAAATGCTGTGGTTCAATATGGCGTTGATTTCAATCATTGTCTTAGGTGCCTTTACCTTTATCTATATTTTGAATGCCACCCAAATTGAAAACGAGATCCAATCATTGATCTCGCAAGAAGCCAACACCTTAGCTGCGATACCTATGGATGAGGAGGAAGTACGGCAATCACTGACAGAACCTGAGTATCCAATGATGTTGACCATCACGAATAGTACCAGTGAGTTCAGAGAAATCGCTCTAGTCGACGTGGATCAAATGGATGTCGTGATTCAAAGTATTGATGAGAGCGTCGATCAAAACGAGCTTTATGAAGCATTGGTCGATGCAGCGGCGAAACAAGGGGAGATCCCTAACGAAGTGAAGGTGAATGGCCGAAATTGGCGGTATGCGCTCTTTTTGGTGACTTCCTTTAGTCATTATTCGATCAATCATGATTCGACGGGGGAATATTCCACTAGTATCAATAATTACGAGCCATTTTATCAAGTGCTGTTCTTTGACGTCACCGACTACAAAACCAGTCTAAGCAACTTAAGAACCACGCTTTTGATCATCGGGGTCTTAGCCTTAGTCAGTATTTATATCGCTAGCTTTTATGTCGCCAATCGAGCCTTACGACCAGTGGAACTGGCTTGGCGCAAACAAAAAGAGTTTGTCTCTAACGCTTCCCATGAGTTGAAAACACCATTGGCGATCATTCAAGTCAATGCTGAGGTATTAGCTGGCAGTCCAGAAGAAACCTTGGAAAGCCAAATGAAATGGCTGGAAAACATCCAGTTAGGTTCCGAACGGATGGATGAGCTAGTAAATAGCTTATTGATGCTGACCAAATTCGAAAGTGCCGAGCAAGAAGTCGTGCGTTCGGTGATTGATGCCAGTCAAGTCGTGCAAAGTGTTTATCAAAGCATGGAGGCCATTGCACTGGAAAAAGGGATCCACTATCAGGAACAGATCGCTAAACAGGTGCGCCTTGAAAGCAATGAGCAAGCCTTACGGCAATTGACCATGATTTTGGTAGACAATGCCTTGAAATATACACCTACTGGAGAAACCGTCACAGTGGCACTCGTTGAACGCCAACGAAAAACGGTGCTGCAAGTGTCCAACAGTGGTTGTCCGATCCCAGAAGAAAAAATTCCCTATGTCTTTGATCGCTTCTACCGCGGGGATCCTTCTCGCAACCATCAAGACGGTGGCTATGGGTTAGGTTTAGCCATCGCCAAAGCCATCACAGAAATGCTGCAGGCGCAAATCAGTTTGACGGTGGATCAAGACGGCGTCAATCACTTTGAAGTTTTATTTCATTGAAAAATGAGCTTTACCGTTAGGAAATAAAAGATATGTCGCTGCGCTCATCAAATCTTTTGCCGCATTTCGAGAAAGTCTCGCTTTCTCGAAATGCGGCTATTTATGCAGCAAAAACGCATTTTTAGGAGAAGGGGACACCAAGGGAAAAAAGTTTTTTTATTTCTCCTTGCAATTTTCACAAAGTTCGGCTATGATATGTGTGTAATCGGTTACACAGGAGGGGAGCAACATGACAACAATTAAAGATGTCGCCAATTTAGCTGGACTTTCCGTGGCGACAGTTTCAAGAGCCATGAATGGGACTGGCTATGTGAGCGAAAAAGCCCGTGAGAAAATCCATCAGGCGATCAATGAATTGAATTATTCCCCCAATGAAGTCGCACGTTCACTGTATCAGAAAAAGTCAAAATTGATTGGTTTGCTACTTCCTGATATATCCAACCCGTTTTTTCCGCTAGTAGCCAAAGGCGTCGAAGACTTTCTACAAAAAAAAGGCTATCAAGTCATCCTTGGCAACATTCAAGAAGACAATGAGAAAGCCAATGAATATTTACGTGCGTTTGAGCAAAACAATGTGGCGGGGATTCTTTCCGCTGTCGAAAATAAAAATCGTACCCAAAGCAATATTCCGACGGTCGTCTTGGATCGGATCGATCAAGATGTCGAATATGGGGTTTATTCGGATGACCTTCAAGGTGGCGAACTTGCTGCTGAAGCGATCTTAAAAGGTGACCCCAAAAAGGTAGTCGTGATTGCTGGGCCTGAATCTGTCACCCGTGCTCGGGATCGTTTATTGAGTGTTGAATACACATTGAAAAAAGCACAAGTTCCTTATGCACTAGTGAAATCCACATCCTTTCTCTTAGAGGATGCGACCTTGACAGCGAAACAAGTTTTTTTAGAACATCCCACTGTCGATAGTGTGATTGCCCCAAGCGATACCCATGCGATTGCCATCATGCAAGAGGCTTATCATCATGGCGTAAAGATCCCAGAACAACTTCAAGTGATCGGCTATGACGATATTCCCATCAGTAAATTGGTGGTGCCACGCTTGACGACGATCCATCAGCCTGCTTATCAAGTAGGTTACAAAGGAGCAGAAATGCTCTTTGCATTGATCAACGATCAATTTATTGAACAGAAAAAAATCATCCTTCCTGTTCATTTAGAAGAAAGAGAGACAGTAAGAAATGGAGGAACGCCAATTGAATAAGATCATCGTCATTGGTAGTATGGCAACAGATTTTGTAGTCACTACGAAGGTGAAACCCAATCAAGGAGAAACGGTTTTTGGGGAAAAATTTGACACGAATTTTGGCGGCAAAGGAGCAAACCAAGCCATCGCCGCTAGCCGTTTAGGCGCAGAAGTAGCAATGCTAGGCCATGTAGGAACCGATCGTTTCGGAAATGAAATCGTCGAAAACTTAAACGTGAACGGCGTTTCTACGGAGAATGTGGAACCCGTTACACATTTTCCATCTGGTGCCGCGCATATCATTTTGCATGAAAATGACAATAGCATCATTGTCATACCCGGTGCCAATAATGCGCTTGATTTAGCTCGCTTTTCCGAAATAAAAGCAAACATCACAGAGGCTGATTTAGTGATTTTGCAAAACGAGATTCCCCAAGAAGCCAATGAAGCCATCATCGACTGGTGTTGGGAAGCAAAAATCCCTGTTTTATATAATCCAGCACCTGCGAGAAAGCTCAATCCGCGTATGTTATCTAAGGTGGGGTATCTGACCCCTAATGAACATGAGTTTAAGTTGCTTTTCCCCAATCAAAAGCTTGCTGACGTTTTAGCAGCCTACCCTAATCGATTGATCGTTACCCTAGGTGCCAAAGGAGCGATTTTCCATAATGGGAAGTCGGAGGTCTTAGTTCCTGCCTTTCCAGTTGCTGCGGTCGATACTACGGGAGCTGGTGATACCTTCAATGGTGCATTAGCAGTAGGGATTTTAGCAGGTGTTCCCTTAGAAAACGCCATTGCCTTTGCCAACTTAGCAGCAGCAATCTCCGTCAAAGGATATGGTGCTCAAGGCGGAATGCCTACATTAAAGGAAATGAAGGAGAGTCCATTGTATGAAGAAGCATGGGGCATTAAATAGTGAGATCGACAAATTATTGGCGGATTTAGGCCACACCGATCAGCTTACGATCGGGGACTTGGGGTTGCCAGTACCCACAGGGGTGAAAAAAATCGATCTGGCATTAAAACTAGGTAGTCCGAGTTTTGAAGAGGTGTTATTAGTAATGCAACAAGAGATGGCAATCGAGGCGATCGTTTTAGCAGAGGAAATAAAAACGGAGAATGCGGAGCAGTGGCAATTGATTCAAAAAACGTTCCCGAATGTTCCGATTCGTTTTGTTCCACATGAGGCATTCAAAGGAGAAACAAAGGAAAGCAAAGCCATTATTCGAACAGGGGAAGCGACACCCTATTCAAACATTATTTTACAAGCAGCCGTTATCTTCTAAAGAGACAGGAGGAAATCATGTGCAAGTCGAGATGAGCAATATTGAGAAATCCTTTGGGAAGAATCAAGTGTTAAGAGATGTCTCACTAACATTGTACCCTGGAGAAATCCATGCCCTAATGGGAGAAAATGGGGCAGGCAAGTCAACGTTGATGAACATTTTAACTGGGTTACATGCCAAAGATGCAGGGACGATTTTGATCGATGGCAAAGAAACGAACTACGCCGATCCGAAGGAAGCCGAACAAGCCGGTGTGAGCTTTATCCATCAAGAAATGAATAACTGGGAACAGATGACTGTATTGGATAACTTATTCTTGAATCGGGAATTGAAAACCACCTTTGGGCTACTAGATACGAAGAAAATGGCAAGCAAAGCGCAGGCAGTCTTTGAACAGTTAGGGATTCAGATCCCCCTTCAAAAAGAAGTGGATGAACTATCAGTCGGGCAACAGCAAATGATCGAGATCACGAAAGCGCTGATGACTGATGCCAAGGTGTTGATCATGGATGAACCGACTGCTGCCTTGTCGGATAAGGAAATTAATAATTTGTTTCAAATCATTCGTCGCTTGAAAGAAAACGGCGTAGCGATCGTTTATATCTCTCACCGAATGGAGGAGATTTTCAAAATAAGTGACAAGATCACTGTGATGCGGGATGGTCTATCGATCGATACGAAAAAGACGCAGGATACAACGATGGATGAGGTCGTGAAGAAAATGGTCGGTAGAGAGTTAGCTGATTATTATCCAGAAAAACAAGCGCAGATCGGTGAAGTCGTTTTTGAAGTAAAAAATTTAACAGCAGCTTCTAAAGTTTACCAAGGCATCAATTTTCAAGTCAGAGCAGGTGAGATCCTTGGGTTCTCAGGTTTAATGGGTGCTGGACGCACAGAAGTCATGCGAGGAATATTTGGTTTAGATGAAATTGAAAGCGGTACCTTAATCGTCGAAGGGCAAGAAGTGAAAAACTCTTCGCCTTCAAAGGCAATCGCCAATGGCTTTGGCTTTCTAACAGAAAATCGGAAAACGGAAGGCTTGGTCTTAGACTTTTCCCTGACCGATAATATCAGTTTGCCCAGCATTGATAATTTTGTCAAAACAGGCATGGTCGATAGCAAGACTGAAGCCAGTTTCGTTGCGTTAATGATCGAGCGCTTACGCATCAAAACGATGAGTGCCCAGAATTTAGCCAGCGAGCTTTCTGGTGGAAATCAGCAAAAAGTGGTTTTGGCGAAGTGGATCGGTGTCGGACCAAAAGTATTGATTTTAGATGAACCGACACGCGGAGTAGACGTAGGTGCCAAACGAGAGATTTATCAGCTGATGAATGAGTTAGCGGAACGTGGTATTGCGATTTTGATGGTTTCTAGTGATCTACCAGAAGTGCTAGGTGTCAGCGATCGCATCATTGTTTTACACGAAGGAAAAATATCAGGGGAACTCTCTCGGCAAGAAGCCACACAAGAGAAGATCATGACGTATGCGACAGGAGGAAACTAATATGGAAAAAAGTGGTATGAAAACAAAACAACTCTCGGAATCAATTAGTAAATTGGGACCTTTACTCGCTTTGATTGCTCTAGTGGCTGCTGTCACTGCCTTAAATCCAAGCTTTTTATCACCCAGTAATTTGTTGAATCTTTTGCGGCAAGTCGCAGCGAATGGCTTTATTGCATTTGGAATGACCTTTGTCATTTTGACTGGGGGCATTGATTTGTCTGTAGGGTCCACCTTGGCACTTTCCAGTGCCTTGACAGCAGGAATGATGGCCAATGGGGTGTCACCTTTAGTCGCTATTTTGATTGGGTTACTAAGCGGAGCGATCCTTGGTGCGTTGAATGGACTACTGATCTCAAAAGGAAAAATGGCGCCGTTTATCGCAACCTTAGCAACGATGACGATCTATCGGGGCGCTACCTTAGTGTACACCAATGGAAATCCAATCACTGGACTAGGTGACAGCTTTCTATTCAGCTTTATTGGTCGTGGGTATCTTTTCGGGATTCCTTTTCCAGTCGTATTGATGTTTCTCGTGTTCTTTCTTTTGTTCTTGTTGCTTCATCGCACCGCCTTCGGACGAAAAACCTATGCCATCGGTGGCAATGAAAAGGCCGCTTTTATTGCTGGTGTGAAAATCGATAAGATAAAACTGATCATTTATTCGATCTCTGGATTGATGGCTTCAATCAGTGGCATGATCATCACTTCTAGGTTGAATTCTGCGCAACCAACAGCAGGGCAAGCCTATGAGATGGATGCGATTGCAGCAGCCGTTTTAGGTGGTACGAGCTTATCTGGTGGAAGAGGCAGAATTTTTGGCACGTTGATCGGGGTATTGATCATTGGTACGTTGAACAATGGTCTAAATCTATTGGGTGTCTCAAGTTTTTATCAACAAATCGTTAAAGGGATCGTGATCGTAATTGCAGTGTTACTGGATCGGAAAAGGAAATAAAAAATAGGAGGATCTATTATGAAAAAAATGTTTTTATTGGCAGCAGGCGTATTGGTACTTTCTGGATGTGGAGCGGCAACATTGGACAACGGTGGCAGTAGTGAGACACAAAGTGAGGAAAAAGCAGCTTCAGAATTGACAGTTGGTGTATCGATCTCCACCCTCAATAACCCGTTTTTTGTTTCCATGCAAGAGGGGATCAATCAATTGGCTGAGGAAAATGACACCGATGTACGCTTTGTTGATGCCCAAGATGATACTGCCAAGCAAAGCAATGATATTGATGATTTGATCCAACAAGGCGTGGATGTGCTTTTGATCAATCCCGTTGATTCTGCTGCTATCGTCCCAGCTGTTGAAGCCGCTAATAATGCCAATATCCCAGTTATCGCCATCGACCGTAGTAGCGATGGGGGAACGCTTTTGACGACGGTTGCCTCCAATAACGAAGAAGGTGGGAAAATGGCAGCAGAATTTATTCTCGAACAATTAGGGGAAAACGCAAAAGTGGTAGAACTTGAAGGCGTCCCTGGCGCTTCTGCAACCAGAGAGCGAGGAAAAGGCTTTGATGATTATGCCAAAGACAAACTGGATGTTGTTGAAAAGCAATCCGCAAACTTCAATCGAGCAGAAGGATTAACGGTTATGGAAAATATCCTCCAAGCCAACAATGACATTCAAGGCGTCTTTGCTCAAAACGATGAAATGGCTTTAGGGGCAGCCGAAGCGATGGGAAACCGAGAAGGCGTAGTGATTGTCGGGTTTGACGGTACTGAAGACGGACTCAAAGCCATCGAAGAAGGTAGAATGACGGCAACGATCGCTCAAAAACCAGAAGAAATGGGCCGCCTTGCATTGCAGGCAGCGTTTGACCATTTCCAAGGAAAAACAGTCGCTGAACAAATCGATTCACCATTAGAGTTGGTGAAAAAATAGGTAGACGCTCAATGCATTTCCTACTTTCAACATAGAAAGCCCCTCTTTGGCTGACCATTTAGGTCACCAAAGAGGGGCTTTCTTTAATACGTGGCGTTTCGTTTACTTGTTGCTGGTTAAATCCAATAAGCGGTCTTTCAAGTCTTCTTCTAGATGACCCAATTCCACTTCGGCAGCACGACGTTTTTCTTTTCCTTCTTTTTGGATCCGTAATGTTTCTTGGATCGTTTCCACAAGGTCGTTTTGTGTTTTTTGCAATGTTTCGATATCGACGATGCCGCGCTCGTTTTCTTTCGCTGTTTCAATAGCAGAAACTTTCAACATTTCTGAGTTTTTCTTCAATAGATCATTGGTGGTCTCAGAAACTTGGCGTTGTGCCGTAACTGCATCTTTTTGACGCAATAAAGTCAAGGCAATGACCACTTGGTTTTTCCATAGTGGGATCGCTGTATTGACAGAAGCTTGGATTTTTTCTGCTAACGCTTGGTTCGTGTTTTGGATCAGGCGAATTTGCGGTGCCTGTTGGATCGTGATTTGACGTGCCAAGCGCAAGTCATGAGTCCGTTTGTCTAAACGATCAAGAAATTGCGTGTAATCGTTGGCGATCTGTACGTCCATTTGATCATTCGTTTCTTCTGCTTTTTTCATGGCTTCAGGAATGATTTTGGTTTGCAATTCTTGCATCTTCAACTCGCCAGCGGCAATGTAGATGTTCAATGCATCAAAGTAATCTTTGTTCTTTTGATACAACTGTTCCAACATCATGTTGTCTTTTAGCAAACCGTCTTTTTCTTTATCCAATTTGACGGCGATCTTGTCGATTTGGGCACCGATTTTTTGGTATTTAGCGGTGATTTCAAAAATGGATTGTTTTACTTTACCAAACATTCGCTTGAATAAGTTGCCTTCCCCTGCACGCAGTTCGTCTGGATTGGCTTCTTGCAAGCGATACATCAACTCCGTTAATGAGTCGCCCACAGGGCCGATATCAGCTGCTTGGACATGGTTCAACATGGATTGGGAAAACTCTCCAAGTTTGGTTTGGGCAGCTGCACCATAGGTGATGACCGCTTGCTGGTCGGTCGCATCGATTTTGCTGGCTAATTCTTGGGCCTGTGCTTGACGCTCTGGCGGTAATTTATCAATCAAACGCGGTGCCGTTTGCTGTTCTTTCAGCTGACTGATTTCCGCTTGTTGAGTGGTGGTCAAAGTGTCGACAGGGGTTGAAAATGGGTTGTTCAATAAATCGTCAAGCGTATCCGTTACGGGTTTTGCTTGATTTGGTGTTTCACTCATAATAACTCCTCCTAATAATTGTCTGCTTTCGAAAAAAATCTAGCCTGGGCTAGATTTTTTTTTAGATTCTTTTCTTGTTGCCAATCAGAATCTATCCCTATTCATTATCTCGTTTTATGCTTTGTTTGGCAATGGATAACTCAACATCCATGTCATCAAGATCGTCTGCTACAAATTGGGAGTAGTCTTTGGCGATCAAGGAAGCCATTTGCTCGATGATTTGGGTGCTTTCCTCGATTTTATCATAGGTCTCACGACTTTTGATCTCATGGCTATTGATTTCAATGAACTTATCGGTCAAATCGACCATGTTGGGCAAGTGGGTATAAAGGAAATGACTTGCCAAAGGCAGTTTGGTCGGTTCTTTCACGAGTTCTTTGAAAAGAGCTTTTGAGGCACGCAAGGCATCGTGACGCAAGTCAATGGCTTTTAACTTGTTATTACTAGTGATATTTTTTTGGTATTTATCGATTTGGTGTTTCGTCTGATTCATCGTTTCACGGAACAATTCGATCTCACGAGCAGTCATTCCGCTTTTCAAGTAATGGGCTTCTCGTTCTCTCGTTAAAGAAGGCAAAACTTGTGGATCGGCTGCTGGAACTTTACGCCCTCTAATACCGACGTAGACTAAAATCGCACCGACGATTAATAATAGGCTCGCAAATGAATCGCCTACTACGTTAAAAATAATACTGATGAGGACGATCGCACCAACGATCAGCCAGATGTTTTTTTTCATTTTTCCTCCTCCTAAAAATCTCTTGGACAAGTAGATTGGGTTATTCGACATCTTTATTTTAGCATGTTCACTAAAAGAAAAATATCAGACTTGGGGTGGATTTTCCGATTTTTAGTAAATTCATAAGCTTTCTTGCTATTTCTTAAGAAGATATTTTTTCTAAATTATGCTAAAGTGTTTGATAGATAAGACGTATGAGGAAAGTTAGGTGTCGATAGATGTTAGAATTTAAAGATTTTGAAGAAAAAACGATCCAACGGAATGAAATTTTCCATGGCAAGATCATTGATGTGGTCGTTGATGATGTCTCCTTGCCAAATGGCGGGACCAGTAAACGCGAACTAGTCTTTCACCCTGGTGGTGTTGCCGTGATCGCCTTGACAAGTGAGAACAAAATGCTGTTCGTTCGTCAATTCAGAAAACCGTTAGAGCGAGTGATTTTAGAGATACCAGCAGGAAAAATCGATCCAGGAGAAGGTGCGCGTCCAGATTTGACTGGCGCCCGGGAATTAGAAGAAGAGACTGGCTATCGTGCAAAAACGCTGGAGCACGTTTCTTCTATGTACCTTTCACCAGGCTTTGCTAATGAGCTCTTGCACGTCTATTATGCCAAAGAGCTGGAAAAAGTGACAAATCCCTTACCGCAAGACGAAGATGAAGTGCTGGAAGTCTATGAATTGACCTTAGAGCAAGCACAAGCCGCTATCGCTGATGGAACGATCTGTGATGCGAAGACCGTGTTTGCGATCCAATTTTGGGAGTTGCTGGAATTGAAACGGAGGAACGGACTTGCCTAAAGAACCATTGATCACCCGCAGTGAGCTTCGACGCAGACGCGAAGAAGAACAAGCAGCAGCTGAACGCAATCAGCAAATCGTAGAAAAGCAAAGCAAGAAAGAATGGAAACAAAAAGAAAAACAAATTGATAACCACTACCGAAAAGTGCGCAAGAAAAACAAAGAAATCACGAAGACCCGTGCCGGTGAGAACCAGAAATCTCGGGATCTGAACCGTTTTTTAATGAAAGCCATTGTGATCGTCACTTTATTGTTAGTCGTCGTTGGTTTAGCGATCTTTTTGTTGTGATTCTTCTAGTACTAAGAAAAAGCCGCCCCTGCATCTTCTGCAAGTGCGGCTTTTTTGTTATTCGGTCGGCTTTTTCAAAATAGCTAAAAACATGGCAGCTGGCTGATTCATGAACAAATGATCCGCTTCATGAAAAACGGTAAAGGAAGTGGCAGTAAACCCAGTCGTCTCTGCCAGTTGAGTCAATGCGGCAGGGTCAAACCCATTATGAACGAGCGGGTGAGACACGGCGGGATTTTTGAGAAAATCCACTAGATAAAAGGTTCCTCCTGGCTGTAGCAAGGTGTATAGTTTTTCCATCATAGCGGCTGTGTCAGGAATATGCAGCAAGACGAGGGATAGCAGCACAGCGTCTGCTTTTGCTTGTAAGGATTCTTGCAGCAGATCGTGGACAGTTGCAGAAGCATTGGCCAGCAGCAGTTGGTTGATTTTTTTTTCAGAAACCTCGATCATGCCAGGGGCAGTATCCCAGATGGCTAAGTGCTGGACATAAGCTGCTAAGGGCAGACTTACCAGGCCGGTACCGCCGCCGATATCGATCAGGGTTTGGTGCTGGTTGTCTTTAAAATAAGGTTCAAGGGTTTGGGTGACTAATTGTGCTAACGCGATCCGTTCAGGGGTATCGTATTTTGCTGCCATGGCGTTGAAAATTTCAGACATAAGTGCCTCCTTTTATAATGACAAAAAACTGTTCGTTTCGTCAAAACTAGTTTATCATGAAAGGAGAAAAACACGTCAGTAGATACGTGGGAATTTCTGTTGTTTTTCATTTTAAAGGGTGAAAAATAAACGAGAAGCAGGAGGCAAACACATGAAAATTGGTATTATTGGTGCAATGGAGGAAGAAATCAAGGCGTTGCGGGAACAGTTGATTTCACCGCTTTCTTGGGAACGCGGCGGCGCACTATTTATTTCAGGAAGTATCGGCAATCATGAAGTGATCGTCGTTCGTTCAGGTATCGGCAAAGTTCTGGCATCGATCACCACTAGTTTATTGATCCAACAATACGGGGTCAACATGGTGATCAATACTGGATCAGCTGGTGGGATCGGTGCCGGCTTACAAGTAGGGGATTTAGTGATTTCAGATAAAGTGGCCTATTTTGATGTCGATGTGACGGGCTTTGGTTATGAATATGGCCAGCTGCCTGGCGGGATGCCTTTGTATTATGAAGCCAGCCGCTATTTGATCAGTGAGATGACGAAAGCCGCAGAAGCGACTCATCATACCGTGAAAAAGGGACTGATCGTTACCGGTGACAGCTTCATTCATGACCCGCAAAAAGTACAGGAGATTTTAGGACATTTTCCAGATGCCTTGGCTTGTGAGATGGAAGGCGCTGCGATCGCACAGACCGCGCAGCAATTCAATATTCCTTTCTTGATCGTGCGCGCGATCAGCGACACCGCTGACCACGCAGCAACCGTCTCTTTTGATGAGTTTATCTTAGAAGCTGGCAAGCGTTCCGCTGAAATGGTCTTGGCATTCGTTGAAACATTAAAGTAACTTAAAAAACAAGAGAGCCGATTCGTAAGAGGAGGAAGGAAGCATGAGAGCATTACTATCCATTGATTATACGTTTGATTTTGTTGCAGATGAGGGACGATTGACCACGGGTGCTGCTGGGCAAGCGATTGAAGCTGCCTTAGTGGCTCGGACGCAAGCCTTTATCGAAGCCGGTGAGTATGTCGTTTTTGCCATTGATCGTCATGAGGAAACAGACAACTATCATCCTGAAAACCGCTTGTTCCCACCCCACAATCTTGCGGGCAGTACGGGGCGACATCTCTACGGCCGTTTAGCCCCGCTTTATGAAAACTATCAGGAAGCGCCAAATGTCTATTGGATCGACAAGCGTCATTACTCCGCCTTTAGCGGTACCGACTTGGACATCCGACTGCGGGAAAGAGGGATTACGGAATTGTACCTGACCGGCGTTTGTACCGACATCTGTGTCTTGCATACAGCAGTGGATGCCTATAATTTAGGCTACCAACTGGTGATCGATGCAGATACCGTTGCCAGCTTTGACGCGGTCGGACATGAATGGGCACTACGCCATTTTGAAAATACCCTAGGCGCGAAAATCATTTCTGCGAAGGAGGAAGCATAAATGGGATGGATGGATCAATTAAAAGCAAATTTCAGTTTCAGTGAACTGACTAGCCTTTATCAAGCGTATCAAAAAGGGGATCTTGATGTAAAGGCGTTGTTGAACAATGACTTCTTACAAAAGTATACGGATTTTCAGAACTTGGATGAGTTTATGGCTAAATTAGGCATCCAGAATGAAAACCAAATCTTCGACTTTCTAAAAGACCGCCCCAATCGGCAAAAAGCCGATCAAGTCGTCAATGAGCATTCCCAATTCGATTCTGTGATCAGTATGATGAAAAAAGCTTTACAGAAATAAACAATTGGCGAAGAAAAAGCGCAAGCAGATTTTTCTGCTTGCTCTTTTGTTTACCAGATCTGCACACGATCTTCTGGTGCACGATACATAGGGTCACCAGGTTTGATATCAAAGGTGGTATAGAATTCATCGATGTTTTGGACTTGGATATTGGCACGTAGTTTCGCTGGTCCGTGGACATCGATCGACAGTAAGAGCTGTTGGTATTGTTCTTTGGCTTTTGTACGCCAGATCTTCGCCCAATTGGTGAAGAAGTCTGCTAAAGAAACATCGCTTTCTTTTTGCGCTGCTTCTAGCGCACAGCTTAGTCCGCCTGCATCGGCGATGTTTTCAGAAACAGTCAACGTTCCATTTACGGTACCGCCGGCAAAGGGCAGGCCATCAAACTCGTCGATCATCGCTTGAGCTAAGCGTTCAAAGTGGGCCAAATCTTCTTCTGTCCACCAATTGTTTAAATTACCATATTCATCAAATTTTGCCCCGTTGTTGTCAAAGGCGTGGGAGATCTCATGAGCAATGACCGCGCCGATCCCCCCATAATTTGCGCTGGTGGATTGTTCCAAACTATAAAAAGGTGCTTGTAAGATTGCCGCTGGGAAAACGATCACGTTTTTAAATGGGTGATAGTAGGCATTCACGGTAGCGGCGGACATTTCCCATTCCTCGCGATCCACGGGCTGCTGCCATTTTTTGAAGGCATCTTCTCGGAACAAACGATTGAAATGCAGGGCATTTGCCAGCAGACTTTTCTCTTCATCGGTATGCAATTGGTCATAAATGGCAGGAACTTGATCAGGGTACCCGACATGGATGCCTAAACGATTCAATTTGATGATCGCTTTTTGGCGGGTTTCTTCACTTAACCACGTGTTGTTGCGCAAACGCTCTTGGTAGACAGCAATCATTGTTTCCACCATGTGTTTGACGTCTTTTTTCGCCGTTTCCCCAAAGTACTTGCGTCCATAATAATCACCGATCACTTGACTAAAATGACCCATCGTTAAGTAATAAGCCGCTTTTTGTTGGGGAGCCGCTTCATCGATCCCTGATAAGTAGCGGCTGTAGGTTCCGCCTAACTGACGCAATTCTTCACTCAGATAGCTAGTATAGCGCAAGCTTTGGTTGACGATCATCCAGCCTTTCAAGAGTTCAAAATGGCTATCAGAAACAATAATGTCAAAGGCTTCAAAGTAAGCGGGTTCCGTTACGATCAGCTCTTCTGGTGTCCCTGGTAAAAGGGCCGTCAAGAGTTGTGTAAAATCGATCTTGCTGGCTTGCTTTGCAAATTCCTCCAAGGAGCGAGGATTGTAGTTTTTGCTATAATCCGCACTTTCTTCCGCACTGCGGACATGAGGAGCGATCAATTTATCAAATGCGATCGCTTGCTCTACCAACGATTCCGCTTCTGCTTGGTCTTTTCCGTAAGCAACTAAAACGTTGACGGCCATCTCAAAGTAGACTTGCAGCATTTCGCCTGCTTGGGGATTTTCTGTGTAATAGGTTTTATCCGGCAAAATAGTAGCAGGTGGATAGACCGACAAAGTATTCATTTGCGCATTTTTCATGTCTGCATCGACATCCAGTTGGAAAGGCAAGGCAATGCCATCTAAAACGAAACTTGCCAGTTGCTGATTCAATTCCTCATAAGAACGCAACGCTTCGATTTTTGCTAATAGTGCATTTGCTTCAGTAGCGTCAGCTGCCTCTCGTTGGGCAAAATCGCTGGCTAAGCGGTAAAAAGCCACAGCATCCTTCATGCGGCCTTTTGGCGTAGCATGGGGATCGTGTGCCATATTTTCAAATTCTGCGATCATTAAGGAATCGATTCCGTCAACGAGATCTTGGAATCCACCCGTAGCGGGTTTATCTGCTGGAATAACAGCGGTCTCCAGCCACTCGCCATTTACATAGTCATAAAAATCATCTTTTAACAAGGTTGTCATGTCTTTCGCTCCTCTCGCTTTCTACTATTATGAAACAAAATCTGTAAGGACGCAAAGAAAAGTTTTCTAGACGAAAAAGGGTTTTGATCCAAGTAGGAGGAGAATCTAAGGTATAATAAGAAAAAAGGCAGGTGAACGAGATGGAACAAGTAGAGTGGAAAGGGATCGCCGAAGAGCGGTTTCGTCCGTATAAGCAGTGGGTCACTCCTTCAGGGTATTTATGCGGCACCTATGCGGCAGCCGTCTTTTTGGCCTACTATCAAGATTACATCGATGAAACGATCATCCCGAAAGCGTTTCGTAGAAAAAAACAGCGAGATCTGACAGTAGTGACGGAAATGCTGCGGGTGCTGATTCAGCCTCATGGGTTGCCGACGATCGCTTGGCAAGTCAGTCATGGATTGACTCGGTTTTTCGATCAATTCCAATTGCCTTACCGCGGACGTGCGACTGTTGTTGGCGGCTGGCATCGAGCGTGCAAACGAATCGATGAAGGCAAACCGGTGATCATCGGTATTTTGAAGCCTTTAGGCAGCACGTATGGCAATCATTGGGTCGTGGCTTACGCCTACGCTGAAACCGCCAGCGGAGAACGCTATTTTAAAGTTCATGACAACTGGGGCAACTACAAAAAAGTGATTCCCGCCAGTTGGGTAAACGGTACCGTCACACTTCCTTGAACGAGACGGTTAAAAAAACAGTCACTTTGTGCTAGAATAGAAGAAAACAACCACATTCATTGGAGGCAATCATGGGCGAAAGTTATAAAGATAGTTCGTTGAAAATTTTTAGTTTAAATGGAAATTTACCATTAGCAGAAAACATTGCGAAAGTTTTCGGTACAGAACTAGGGAAGTCAAAAGTGACACAGTTTAGTGATGGAGAGATTGCCATCAATATCGAAGAAAGTGTGCGGGGCGACCATATTTATATCATTCAATCGACGAATGAACCCGTCAATGATCACTATTTAGAGCTATTGATCATGATCGATGCGATGAAACGGGCTAGTGCGAAGACCATCAATGTCGTTTTGCCTTATTACGCATATGCACGGCAAGACCGAACCGCCAACCCGCATGAGCCGATCACTGCAAAATTGATTGCCAATATGCTGGTGGAAGCAGGGGCTTCTCGAATCTTGACGCTTGATCTGCATGCCGTCCAAGTTCAAGGATTTTTCGACATCCCAGTGGATAATCTCTTTACGATCCCATTGTTTGCCCATTACTATCGCGAACAAAAAATGACGGGTGACGACTATGTCGTGGTTTCACCAAAAAACAGCGGTGTCCAACGGACCCGTAGTTTGGCAGAATACTTAGATACAGCGATCGCGATCGTCGATCAAGATGAAGCCGATGGCGGCTATGTGATCGGTGATGTCGTTGGGAAAAAATGTATTTTGGTTGATGACATTTTAAATACCGGCCATACATTGGCAAAAGCGGCAGACTTGTTGAAGGAAGCTGGTGCCAGCGAAGTGTATGCTTGTGTCTCTCACGCCTTGCTTTCACCGCCTGCTAAAGAAATTTTGGATCAATCAGCGATTGAAAGTATTTGTGTCACCGATTCTTGCTGGACTAGCGAAGAACGCCATCCGCAAAAACTGCACTACATTTCTTGTGCTGAATTGATGGGGGAAGCCGTTCGCCGTATCCACGAAAATACACCAATGAGTCCATTGTTCCGCCTGGAAAGCAAAGAGTATAAATAAAAATATGAAAAGCACCCGCTATCCTTAGGGACAGCGGGTGCTTTTGCATGTAAGGGGAAGTGGATCAGACCCAGCGGATCAGTTCAACTGGTTGCGGTTTAAGACCGTTTCTCGTTTGATCAGCTTATGTGGTACGACCAGCTGTACGCCGTTTGAATCTTCATGATTCAATTGCGCCATCAGCCGTTCGGTAGCGATTTTTCCTAAGGACAGCACGTTGATATCGATACTAGTCAAATACGGATGGGTCAAAGTAGCAAAGATCGAATTGTTGAAACTGATGATGGATAAATCGTCGGGGACTTTGTAGCCATACATCGTTGCTAATTGAATGATCCGCACAGCGAACAGATCATCGATCACGACGATGGCCGTTGCTTGGGATTCTTTGATCGTTTCTTCAAACGTGACGTAATCTTCCGCTTTTTCAAAGGTCAATGCTGGATAAAAGGGGAGATTTGCCAGCATCATGGCTTTTTGGTAGCCGAAGAAACGCTCGAAATACAGGTTTTCATGGGTCGTATTGGTAGCAAATAATATCTTCGTATGCCCTTGGGCGATCAGATGCTCGGTTGCTTGCTTGCCTAACAACTGGTTGTCATTATCGACAAAAACGATTTTGTCTTCATTGCTGTATGGTTGACCAATCAAAGTAAAAGGGACTTCTTTTTCGACCAGATAGTCGATGATGGGGTCTTTTTCATCGGAATAGACCAAGATAAAGCCATCTACTTGTTTTTGCAGGTGCATCCGTTCCACGTTTTTTAGTAATGTAGCAAAGTCACGGGCGGAGGCAACGGCAACCGTCATTTGATGATGGCGGGCCTCTTCATTGATGGCTTCGATCGTTTCTAAATAAAAGGGGTTTCCTAGTCGTTCTTTCGAATCAAGAGGCGGCAAGATCACGCCGATGGCACTGGATATCTGTTTGCCGAGATTTCGAGCCGCAAGATTGGGGACATAGCCCATTTCTGCCATTACTTTGCGCACTTTCTTCTTGGTATCTTCAGAAATGCTGGGATGATCGTTTACGACACGAGAAACCGTGGATGTAGCGACGCCAGCCTTTTTGGCGACATCTTTGACCGTAATGCTCACTGATTTCCCTCCTTTTTTAGCTTATAGTATCACAAAGTGTCGGCACAAGGGTAGAGCCAATCAAAAGAAAGAAGAAATGCAGACATTTCTTCTTTCAGAAGGCTTGTTTAGTTGATCGCTGTACTGATTTCGTCTTCTAAAACATAGTCTTTGCCATACAACTTGATTGGCAATGCCTCACCGCTGATTTTCTTCAATGTCACCGTCGAGTCATTGACGGAAACAAAGAGCAGACGTCCACGATAGTTGATGTGGAAGGCATAGCGGCTCCAAGTTTTAGGTAAGAATGGCGCAAACCCTAAGTGGTCGTGATCGGTTTTCATTTGAGCAAAACCTTGAACGATCGCTAACCAGCTGCCGGTCATAGAAGTGATGTGCAAGCCATCATCGGTATCATTGTTGTAATTGTCCAAATCAAGACGAGCAGTCCGCTCATACATTTCCAACGCTTTTTCTTCCATGCCTAATTCCGCTGCTAAAATCGCATGGATACTTGGAGAAAGGGAAGATTCATGCACTGTCATCGGCTCATAGAAATCAAAGTTCCGTTGTTTTTCTTCTTTGCTGAATTGATCGCCTAAGAAGTAGATACCTTGCAAAACATCGGCTTGCTTGATAAAGCAAGAGCGCAAGATATGATCCCACGACCAATTTTGGTTCAACGGCAAATGTTTTGGATCAAGATCGGAAACGGGCATCAAGTCTTTGTCTAAGAAGGTATCATGCTGGACGAACACACCAAGCTCTTGGTCTTCTGGGAAGTACATATTGTCGATGATGTCTTGCCATTTGGCTTGTTCTTCGTCAGAGATCGTGACAGTCGCTTCGTCTTTGAAGGCTTCATAGCTGGCTAAGGTATAAGCTAAGACCCAAGTAGCCATTTTATTGGTGTACCAGTTGTTATTGATATTGTTTTCGTATTCGTTTGGTCCTGTAACGCCATGGATCATGTATTTTTGCTGGCGTTTCGAATAGTGGACACGATCTGCCCAGAAACGTGAGATCGCACTTAACACTTCTAATCCTTCTTTTTTCAGGTAACTTGTATCGCCAGTATAATTCGTATAGTTGTAGATGGCATAAGCGATGGCACCATTTCGGTGGATTTCTTCGAAAGTGATCTCCCACTCATTGTGGCATTCGATCCCAGTGAAGGTCACCATTGGGTAAAGGGCACCTGCTAAGCCTTGTTTTTGCGCATTGATATGGGCCTGCGGCAATTGGTTATGACGGTATTTCAACAAGTTACGGGTCACTTCTGGTTTTGCTAATGCCAAATACAATGGAACTGCATAGGCTTCGGTATCCCAGTAAGTCGCACCGCCATATTTTTCACCAGTAAAGCCTTTCGGTCCAATGTTCAGGCGCTCGTCTTCGCCATAATAGGTTGAAAACAATTGGAACAGGTTGAAACGAATTCCTTGTTGCGCCGCAGCATCGCCTTCAATGATCACATCAGCTAAATCCCAGCGGGCTTTCCAAGCAGCAACTTGTTCTGCACGCAACGCATCATAATCTGCTTTGTATAAAGTGCCTAATTCGGTGACTTTTGCTGGATGATCATGAGCGGGAACATCACGACTCGTAACGATCAAGACTTCTTTGATCAATGAGAAGGTGTCACCGGCTGTTCCAGAAAAGGCAAAGGTATCAGCAACGCAAAGCTCGCTTTTCACGGAATCGATCGGTGTTTGGCTATGACGCATAGCAGAAGTGACAGTAAAGCGTTCAATGTCAAAATTATTTTCTACAGTCCGAGTGGTCAAGTAATGGAAGGTTTCGGTTTGGCCATGAGCCAATTCTTCCCAGAAACGTTCGTCGTAGTTGCTGTCTTCGTTATGGACATTGTTATCTAGTTTAGAAACGACTTTGATCTCAGCGTCGCCTTCAATGATCTCAGCGTCCATCTTAATGAGGGCAAGTTCACGTTTTACGATGCTCAAGAAGCGTTCAAAAGAGAATTTTACGGTGGCGCCTGCCAAAGTGACAGTAAAGTTGCGGCGTAAAATCCCGGTTTCCATGTCTAGTTCTAAACGGAAGTCACTTGGGCTGATTTTTGCTAAGTCGACTAATTGGTCATTGACAAATAGGTCCATTGCAATAAAGTTGACCGCGTTGATCACTTTGCCAAAATAGTCAGGGTAGCCGTTTTTCCACCAGCCGACACGGGTTTTGTCTGGGTACCAGACACCAGCGATATAAGTACCTAAGTGATGATCGCCGCTGTATTGTTCTTCAAAGTTGCCGCGCATTCCCATGTAGCCATTCCCGATACTTGTTAGCGACTCTTGCAGTCGACGATTTTCTTTATCTAAGGTAGATGTCGCGATTTTCCATGGATCGATCTCGAACAATCGTTGGATTTTTTTCATGAAAGTCCCTCCAGAATCTTTTTGATATCTCTATCATAAGCGCAAACGATTGCATCGTCAAGTGAAAGTTGTTGCGTTTAAAGAATTTCCTATTAGGAAACATCGAGAAAGAGAGATTCAGTTATATAAAGGTGAAAAGCGAATAGAATCCCTTTTGATATTTCTGGGTTTACAAAATCTTTTTTCTCCGTTAGAATGAAATCATTAAGAAACCGATTGCGTAAATCGATTCAGGGAAGGAAGAAGGAAGATGAAAAAATTATTGAGCTTCGAATTTTGGCAAAAATTCGGAAAAGCGCTAATGGTGGTTGTCGCTGTTATGCCAGCTGCTGGTTTGATGATCAGTATTGGGAAAACGATCCCAATGATCAATGCCGACTGGGCATTTTTGATCACTACAGGAGGCGTCATTGAAAACATTGGTTGGGCAATTATTGGTAACTTGCATTTATTATTTGCATTAGCTATTGGTGGTAGTTGGGCAAAAGAGCGAGCTGGTGGGGCATTTGCTGCTGGGATCGCCTTTATTTTGATCAACCGAATCACTGGTTCGATCTTTGGCGTGACGAGCGCGATGTTAACCGAAGAAGGCGCCTTTACCCATACGTTATTTGGGACGAAGATCATGATCGACGGCTTCTTTACTAGTGTATTAGAAGCACCTGCTTTGAACATGGGTGTCTTTGTTGGGATCATCGCCGGTTTTGTGGGAGCAACAGCTTACAACAAATACTATAATTTCCGCAAATTACCGGATGCGCTTTCCTTCTTTAACGGCAAACGCTTCGTACCTTTCGTAGTGATCGCCCGTTCAGTAGTCGTCGCATTAGTGTTATCGATCGTTTGGCCTTACATTCAGGCAGGCATCAACAACTTCGGTTTATGGATCGCGCAATCACAAGAAAGTGCGCCCGTTTTAGCACCGTTCTTGTTTGGAACCTTGGAGCGGCTGCTCTTACCATTCGGGCTGCATCACATGTTGACGATCCCGATCAATTACACCGAATTAGGTGGAACTTACACGATTCTTTCTGGCGCACAAGCCGGCACCCAAGTCTTTGGACAAGACCCATTATGGCTTGCTTGGGCAACGGATCTAGTGAACATGCGCAATGCTGGCGATACGTCACAATATCAATTTTTATTGGAAAACTTTGTTCCTGCCCGCTTTAAAGTTGGACAAATGATTGGTTCATCTGGGATCTTGATGGGCTTGTCTTATGCCATGTATCGCAATGTCGATGCGGACAAACGGCACAAATATACCTCTATGTATTTATCAGCTGCTATCGCTGTCTTCTTGACAGGGGTAACGGAACCGTTGGAGTTCATGTTTATGTTTGCTGCCGTACCGCTTTACATCGTTTATGCAGTCGTACAAGGGGCGGCGTTTGCGATGGCGGATATCGTCAACTTACGGGTCCACTCTTTTGGGAATATCGAGTTGTTGACCCGTACCCCAATGGCGATCAATGCCGGCTTAGGACAAGATTTGATCAACTTTGTGTTAGTGACCATCGTCTTTGGTGTTGGGATGTATTTCTTGGCCAACTTCTTGATCAAAAAATTCAACTTTGCAACACCAGGTAGAAACGGCAACTACGAAACAGAAGGAGCCAGCGATGCGCCAGCAACAGCTTCGGCGGATGGAAATTTGAACCCAGATTCGCAAGTCGTGAAAATCATTCATTTATTAGGCGGACGTGAAAATATCGCCGACGTTGATGCATGTATGACCCGTTTACGGGTCTCTGTGAAAAATCGAGAAGCGGTCGGCGATGAAAAAGCATGGAAAGCCGCAGGGGCTTTAGGCTTGATCGTAAAAGACAACGGCGTGCAAGCAGTCTATGGACCGAAAGCAGATGTTTTAAAATCAGACATTCAAGATATCTTAGATTCTGGTGTCACGATTCCCGAACCGACGGCTAGTCAAGCACCAGTAGAAACCACTACCCACCAAATCCAAGGCGTGACAGCTGAACTAGCTGCCGTTGCCACTGGAGAAGTGATGCCGATCACCTCTGTCAAAGACCAAGTGTTTGCGGAAAAAATGATGGGTGACGGTTATGGCGTGCGCCCAGAGCAGACGATAGTTGTCGCACCAATCAGCGGGAAAGTCACCAACATCTTCCCAACGAAACATGCGATTGGCTTGCTTTCTGATGAAGGCATCGAAGTATTGGTTCACATGGGCTTAGATACCGTTGACTTAAACGGTGCCCCCTTTACGGTAGCTGTCACTGAAGGACAACAAGTGGCGGTGGGTGACAAGTTAGCGGAGATGGATCTCGCTGCAGTAAGTGCTGCTGGCAAAGACACCACCATCGTTGTAGTGTTGACCAACAGCGATCAAATCGATTCCTTTGAATTGACCCAAATCGGTAAGCAACAAGCAGCCGCAGTTGTTGGAATCGTAAAACTATAATAAAATGACAAGCGGGTCAACTCTTTTGTTGACCCGCTCTCTTTTATTTTTTTAAGGAATCGTACAAGCAAACCGAGAGAAGGAGCCTTATTCATGAAGGTATTAACATTGAACACCCATAGCTGGTTAGAAGAAAATCAGCTCGAAAAATGCAAGATGATCGCACAAGAGATTGCAACAGGCGACTATGACATCATCGCCTTGCAAGAAGTCAACCAAACGATCGCTGCTCAAACCATCGTTCCTGATGGGCTTTATTGCCCCACAGATACGCTGGTGGAAATCAAGGAGGACAATTTTGCTTTGCGTCTAGTGGAAGAACTACAACTGTTAGACTGTGATTACTACTGGTCATGGACCTACAGTCACGTAGGCTATGACATTTACCACGAAGGCAATGCCTTATTGTCCAAACAGCCCATCATTGCCAAAGAATATCTTGCTTCACAAGCCACGGATGTCTGGGATCATACCACACGCAAAAACCTGAGCGGCGTGACTGAAGCCGATGGACAGATCGTACAAGTCGTTAGCTGTCATTTTTCTTGGTGGCAAGACGGTAAATTTGCCTACGAGTGGCAACAGACAGAAGCATTTTTAGCAGAACGGGCAGATACCTTATTGATCCTAGGAGATTTCAACAACGATGCGGCCAGTTCTGGTCATCAACTCGTCCTTGACAGCTCCTTACAGCTGCAAGACAGCTTTTTAACGGCTACCGAAACGATCGGTGAAGCCTCTGTCGTTAAAGCCATTGATGGTTGGCAAGACAATCGAGAAGCATTGCGGATCGATTATGTTTTTGCATCCAATGACCTGCAAGCAACGGAATATGAAGTGGTTTTTGACGGAACGCGTACTCCGATCGTCAGCGATCACTTTGGAATCAAAGTGGTTTTTGCTTCAAAAACAGAGCCAAACTAGCAGAAGCGACAGCAAAAAAGCAGTGCCAATCGGCACTGCTTTTCTTTTTGGGGAAGTTAAATCGCTGATCGAACAAGGAGGAAAAAGAATAAACTCAATAAAAGAATGAATGCTAATGCCCCATAGGTAAAACTCTTTTCGACCCAAGTTGCGTTTTCCTCCTGACTCGAAAGACTTCTTCTTGTAAAAAAGACGAGTCCTGCGCCGATGACATTCGCTGTCAGCAACTGCTGGAAGAAGATCAGGAATAAATACTGACCCAAAAGGCCTTTTTTACTCATGGAAAACCGTTGAATAAAGTACAGGCAAGCCCCTTGCAGCAAAAGGAGACTACTTAACAAGACCCCTAAAGCGGCTAACGGTTGCGAGTTGAGGTACTGGGCAAAGGTCATCCCATGGTTGAAGGCAGTCAAGGAAAGATAAAGATAGTAAGCACCGGCGATCAAAAGCCAATAACTCAGTAAAATCAATGGAAACGCCCATTTTCGTTTAGTCATGGTTGCCCTCCTGTAAAGTGAATAGTCCGTAGGAACGGATCAAATAATCAATCAAGCAGCTTAGTCCAATCAAAGACTGGCTAGGGATTTTCTTGCGACCGATTTGAAAAAAATCGCAATAATAGGTCAGGTGATACGTTGAATGGCGAGCAAAATAATTATCTCCTGGCGCACTCAATGTCAAAACGGGAATCTGACGAATCGCAAAAGTCGTCAGATTCTCTTTGACGTTTTCTGTTTCGCCGCTCAGTGAGGCGATGATCACACAATCTTCGGCAGTGATCATCGGCATGACCATATCAAATTCCGTTTTGTTCGGCAATACGATCACTCGTTTTTCCATAGAAAGCATCATTTTGGAAAACTCCTCCAGTGCTTTCTTTTGGGAAAAACCAGTTGGGTAGCAGTAGATGGTTTTGCTGCGGTCAAACAAGCAGTTGAGGGCAGCTAAGTCTACCGTTTTTACATAGTTGAGGGTGGCGAAAATATCCTCTTGTTGCTTTTCAAAAATCGTTTTTTGCTGCGAAATCGTTGTTGTCTGTTCTTGCTGATGCCGTAGAAAATATTTGAACTCGGAATAGCCAGAAAAACCAAGTTTTTTCGTCAACCGTAAAATAGAAGACTTGGAGACGTGAACCTGCTCGGATAGCTCGACGATCCCCATAGATAGAACGGTGTCGCCGTTGGAAAGAATGTAGTTTAGAATGCCACGATCAAGTTCACTTAACTCTGATTGGTGCTGTTGAATCAAATACTGTAATTTCACAAAAACCCCTCCTTATTGATTAAGTATAGCTGAAAAGCCAGGAGGGGAGGCGAAGAACGCTGGCTAGTGTAATTCTGGCCAAAAGGCTTGATTTGCTTCAATCAATTCATCGAGTAATTCTTTGGCTACACGGGCATTTGGAACCACTTTTGAAAGAATCAGTGCTTGCCATAATTTCTGGTAAGAACCCTCTGCCCAAGCCTCCACGACTAATTTTTCTACGGCGACTTGTTGCTCCATCAATCCTTTTTGGAAGCGAGGGATCTTGCCTTGTGTGATTGGTTCTGCCCCGTTACTGCCGACGATACAAGGCACTTCCACCATTGCCTGTTCATCAAAGTTGACGATCGCTCCTTCGTTAGGCACGATCAACAGCATCCGTTCTTGCGTGTTATAAGCAATCGCTCGTGCAAGGTCCACGATGTAGCTGGCGTGTTCATCCACTTCAAGCGTGGTGTCAGTCGCTGTCTGGTTTTCTACGATGCGTTGGCATTCACCAAAGACGTGTTTTTCGCGGCCAGCCATGACTTCATTTGCCCGTGTAAAAGATGGGTTGGTGTGCGCCACTTCATCTTGAGGGAAAAAGTAATATTTCAAGTAGGTATTTGGCAAAGTGGATGGATCAACTTCGTACACTTCTTTTGCTTTGGCAAAGGTGTGCATCCAGCTGGCATCAGCATGTTGGCTCGCTTCGATTTCTTCTGGCAATGAATAGCCGTATTTTGCCACATGCGCCTGGATCTGCGGCAGCAAATCATTGCCAGCTTTGTCTCGTATATCTGTCCACCAGCCAAAGTGATTCAAGCCATAATAGCGAACCACCAACTCTTTGCGAGAAGCTAAACCGATCGCTTGCGCCATCCGTTCTTCGATTCCCACTGGCATATCACAAATATTAATGATCTTAGCATCAGGGCGCAATTTACGAGTCGCTTCTGCGACGATCGCTGCAGGATTGGAATAATTCAACATCCATGCATCAGGGGAATATTTTTCCATGTAATCGACTAACTCCAATACACCGCCGATAGAACGCATCCCATAAGCGATCCCGCCAGGACCACAAGTTTCTTGGCCGACCACACCATATTTCAAAGGGATTTTTTCATCCTTTTCGCGCATCGCATACAAGCCAACTCGGATATGCGCCATCACAAAATCGACATCCTGAAATGCGGTTTCGGGATCAGTGGTTGCTAAAAAGCTGATTTCTGGTGCGCGTTCTTTTAATAAAATCTCGCAAGCTTGTGCAACTTTTTCTTGTCGTTCTTCCAAATTGTCGTAAAACTTGATTTGGCGAATCGGGAAACGATCCAAGTGTTCCAAAAGCATCAAGACGATTCCTGGGGTAAAGGTACTGCCGCCTCCGGCGATCACGATTGAAAATTTTTTCATTTTTGTTTCCTCCTTAGTCTGATACAGCTAATAATTTTTCGAATTGTTCTCTCACTTGTGGCACATCCAGGCCAACGATCACTTGGAAGGCGTTGCCGTTGCGAACGACACCATGGGCACCAGCGCCTTTAAAGATGTCATCTGGCAGCACTTGGTCTTGATCTTTGACGGTGATTCTTAGGCGAGTGGCACAATTAGTGACTTTATCAATGTTGTCGCGACCGCCAAACCCTTCTAAGTAGACTGCGGCTTGTTCGGTGTAGCGATTGGCACCAGCAATCACTGGCGTTCCAGTGTTGGCTTGTTTTTCTTTGTAATCTTTTTTGGTGTACAGTTTGACTTCGCTATTGTTTTCTTCCCGTCCTGGTGTGGCTAACTTAAACTTGAGGATCAAGAAGCGGAAAACAAGGAAATAAAGGGCAGTAAAGGCTAACCCGATCACCAGCTGCGTGAAGATCATACTGCGATGATTTTGAAATAGCGGAATCCAGACCTTCGCCAACAGATCAATCAAGCCGCCCCCCATATCTCCAACGACCCCGAAGGCAAACATCGTTGCCGCCATGGTCGCTGCTAAAACAGCGTGCACCGCAAAGAGGGGTGGTGAGATAAAGAGGAAGGTGAATTCCAATGGCTCAGTGATACCAGCTAAAACGGCAGTTAAAGTGGCAGGGATCAAAATCGCTAAGACCTTCTTTTTGTTTTCAGGCTTGGCTGTGAAATAAAAAGCAGCAGCGATCCCCGGTGCAGCAAAGATCTTAGAATTGCCATGTAAAGCAAAGCCCCCTTCAGGGAAAAGCTCTTTCAATGGTCTGGTGGATTGGGCAAATTCTTGTAAATGTGCCATCCAGTATTTGGAGATTCCTTCTTCGACGACAGCGGGACCAAAAACAAAGGGGGTATACACGAAATGATGGAGACCTGTGGGAATCAATATTCGCTCTAAGAAAGTATAGAGCCAGACCCCAAAGACCCCAGCACTTGCTAGAAACCCTTGCATGGACCCAATGCCAGCTTGGACTTTCGGCCAAATCAATGCGATCAAGAAAGCAACTGGCAGCATTAAAAAGAAACCGAGGATCACGACAAAGGAAGAGCCTTGAAAGATTCCGAGAAAATCAGGCAGCTTCGTATCGAAAAACTTGTTGTGAAGATAGACGACGATCGCCGAAATAAAAATTGCTCCGATAATACCAGTATCTAATGTTTTGATGCCAGCGATCATTTTCAAACCACTCTCACCGCCGGGATCAGCTGCAAAGTTGACACCGAAGAAGTTACCAAAGTACTCGATCATGCCAGAAATAAAATAATTACAAGTAATATAGACGACAAAGGCTTCCATTGCCGCTCGCGCATTGGCTTTTTTTGCGAGACCGATCGGTAATCCAATGACAAATAATAATTCCATTTGGTTGAAGACCGTCCACGCTCCGTTTTCAATGATCGTCCAAATGTTGTACCAAGTAGAGCCTTCAGTGGCGATGCTCCCCACAAGCATCGGATTTTTAAAGATAATACACAGCGCGACCATGATCCCTGAAAAGGAAAACAAGAGGACCGGGGTAAACATCGCACCGCCAAACCGCTGAACTTTTTCCATCATAATTTCTTAACATCTCCTTTCAATTTTTACTACAACCTCAGTATAGAAAAGAAAGATAGCGGTTACAATAAAGCGAGGCAGCATAGGAACGTAGAAGCAAACAAAGAGAAAAAGTGGCAACTGCGGGGAAATTTCCCATAAAAAAACAAACCTGCGAAACACAGGTTTGTTTGCTACGTACGTGTATTTAAATTTCGACGTTGCCATAACGATTGGCAAGGGCGGTGCGGATCAAGCGCTCTGCCAAATGCTCATTTCTTGCAAGGAGCGGTCCGTGGAAGTAAGAGCCGAACACATTGCGGTAAACCACGCCTTCGGTTTGGTCTTCGCCATTATTTCCTTGTCCTTGGATGACTTTCCCCAATGGTTTTTCCCCTTTACCTAAAAAAGTACGGCCATTATGGTTTTCAAAGCCATAATAGGTCTCATCGAATTCTTCATTGTGGATCACGATGTCACCGATGAATCGGTTGTTTTCTTGGCTTAAGGTGTAATGATCCAAGGCGCCGATCCCATTGATTTTCTCACCGTTGGCACCGATGTAGTAATGACCCAGCAATTGATAGCCGCCGCAGATCGCCAGCATGACGCCATCATTTTCGATATAGCTGGTCAGGGCTTCTTTTTTTGATTGGATATCTTGTGAAACGATCACTTGTTCAAAATCTTGTCCGCCACCGAAGAAGACGAGATCATATTTTTCAGGATCGAAGGGCTCGTGAATGCTGACGACTTCTGCGTTGAAGGTCACGCCTAGTTTTTCGGCCACGTAGCGCAGCATCAAGAGATTGCCGTTGTCGCCGTAAGTATTCAAAAGATTTCCATACAAGTGGGCAACATTCAGTTGATACTTAGTCACGACTCATTCCTCCTTTGATATAGCCTTTTTCCGCAAGCTTTTTGCGTAGCTGCAGGACTGCAGTGTAAGTCGCTAAAATATAGACTTTTTCTGTTGGTAAGTCTGCAATTTGCTTGATGACGTCATCAAGTTCAGGGGTTTCAATGATTTTCTCTTCAGGGATCCCCGCAACTTTTAGCCGCAACGCCATATCTTTGTGACGATCACCACCAGCGATCACTTGAGGAATCCCCATATCGGCAAACGCTTCATGGTCGCCATCCCAAATCCAGCTGACGTCGATCCCATCTGCGTAGTTGGCATTCAACAAGCTGACTAGCGAGAAAGGATAGGGCGACAGGCCGATCATATCGATGACTTGGTTCAAACCAACAGGGTTTTTAACTAAGACTAACGTACATTCTTTGTCCCCAATGCGGATCACTTCTTGGCGACCAAAGACTTTTTCGTCATAGGCCAAACCAGATTTGATTTTTGCAGGTGCTACGCCATAATATTCCGCAACCGCAGTTGCCGCCAGCGCATTGTAGACATTGTACATCCCACCAACTTCGATGCGATAGTCGTTGCTATCGATCACAAAGTCAGCAGAGGTGTTGTCCATTGCGGTCATTTCCGTCAGTTTATAATCCAATTCTGGTCGATGGAAGCCGCAATTTGGGCAGTAGTATTTTCCAAGATTGGCATAGGTGATCATTTTATAGTGTAAAATGTGATGACACTCAGGACACAACACGCCATCCGTATTGTAATGGGCCATCTGCTCTTCATCTGGTAAATGATCAAATCCATAGTATTTCCGCGGATTGACAGTTGCTACCGAATTGAACAGTGGCGAATCCCCATTGCAGAGGATCGTAGCTTCTGGTGAGTTTGCGGCACCTTCAACGATCATTTTATAGGTCGTATAGATCTCGCCATAACGGTCCATTTGATCGCGGAAAATATTGGTGAAAACGAACAATTCCGGTTTGATGTACTTCGTTACTTTGCTGAGACTGGCTTCATCGATTTCTAAAACCGCGAATTTTTTGCCTTTTTTAGGGCGTGCCGATAGAAAGGTTGAAACGATCCCTTGGACCATATTGGCGCCGGTGGGGTTCGTCAATACTTCATCAAATTCTTGGCGCAAAATATTGACAGTCAAGGCAGTCGTCAATGTTTTGCCGTTGGTGCCTGTGATCACGACGACTTGGTAATCTTTCGCCAAATGATCTAATATATGTGGATCAACTTTTAATGCTAATTTACCAGGCAGGCTTGAGCCGCCTTTGAAAAAGTTCTTTAATACCCATTGAGAGGTCTTACCGACTGAAACAGCCAGATGACTTCGTATTCCCATAATGTAACCCTCCATTAGAGCGAATGCTTTCATTGTGCAAATTCAATTTATCATACCATATACCAAGAAAAAGGTTAAATTGCTTTTGCGATTCTTTAAATTTCTGCAAAGACCATTCTGATAAATGGCTCTTTTACTTGCGATGATCAAAGGCTTGAAAAGCAAAACAGCAAACCTTCTGCCAGGTTTGCTGCTGCTTTAACCGATAATGATTTTTTCCGTTGGGTACTCGTAGCCTAAGTCACGTGTTTCTTTTGGTACGAATAACATCAAGGTGTACAGCATACCGACACGGCCGATAAACATCAAAAGAGCAATCACGAGTTTGCCGATGGTTGATAAATCGCCCGTGATTCCTAAAGAAAGCCCTGTGGTTCCAAATGCCGAGGAAACTTCAACAATGATGGCGATCAAAGGGATATCCTCGATGGCGGTCAAGAATAAGACACAAAAGAAGCACATACCCATCGAAAGCATGAAGACTACCACTGATTTGCGGACGTCATCTTGATCGATGCGGCGACCGAAGATATTGATATTGTCCTCACTTTTCAAGAAGGCATAGAGGTACAGCCCAATGATGGCAATGGTCGTCGTCCGAATCCCCCCGCCAACAGAGCTGGGACTACAACCAATAAACATCAGCAAGGAGAAAACGATCAACGTCGTGGTTTGAAAGTTGCCTAAGTCATGGATCTGCAGGCCAGCATTCCGCGTTGTCATGGAATAAAACATGCTGTTCATCCACATACCGCTAAAGCTGTAATCTTTGAACAAATAATCTTTCTCAAGGAAAAAGATCGCTAATGTACCGCCGACAAAGAGGATCACGAAAGCCAAAACAGCAATTTTTGTGAATAATGAAAAGCGAAACGGCAAGCGGCGGCGTTGTTTTTTCATTTTAAAAAGGACCCATTCCCGAAAGTCCATAATTACTGGAAATCCGATCCCCCCGATAAAAATCAAAATCATGATACACGTCAGGAAGAAATAATCATGAGAAAACGGCAAGATGGAATTGCCCGTCACATCAAACCCTGAGTTGGTCACAGCAGAGATCGCTTGATAAAATCCATAAAAGATCGCATCTCGCCAATTGTCATAATAGCCGTAAAGATGAAAATAAACAGCAAAGATCGTGCCTGCTACCACCTGACAAAGCAAGATGATTGTAAACGTCGTTCGAATCATCCGAACGATCCCACTAAGCTTTGGCTGATTCATATCCGTCATGATCAACTGGCGCTGCTTTAAACTGATTTTGCGCCGTGAGACGATCGCAAAAAAGGTCGAGATCATCATGATCCCTAAACCGCCGACTTGAAAGAGGACTTCCAATAAGATGACCCCGTGGTCGTTAAACACGTCATTGATCGGAAAAGTAGTCAGCCCAGTGACACTGACCGTGCTGACCGCCATAAAGAACAGATCGATAAACGCGACATGAGAGCCGGGTTCTCGAAAGAAGGGGAGTGAAAAAAGCCCCAAAGAGACCACCGTCATCACGATATAATAAAAAACAATCACTTGGATTGAAGACACGTTCTGGGAAATAAACGTCTTGCTCCTGCGCTGCGTCAAGCGGGCAAAGCGGGTAAAGTTCATTACAAAAAACCCCTCACTAAATAAACTATCCCCAGTATACCAAAGAACCAAGTAGATTTGAAAGAAAGCAGGATAGAATTCATGGGAGCAGAAATTGTGTAAGGAAAAGCTTTTGGAAAGTATCGTTGGGTTAGAGGACACGATCAGGCTGTGGTTCTTGCGGCAGCTTGATTGCTTAAGAAACTTAAAAACTCGAAGCAAATCAGTAAGGATTTCACGATTTCAGAAGAAAACGCTGGCAATTTATGAGAAGATAAAAGAAGAAAAAGATAGCAGCGACGATCCGCACGGAACAATAGCGAGAAAGCGGACAAAAAAGCGCATCAAATTTTTTGAAAATCGAGACGGAAATGGGGAGTATCATGAAAGACGTAAAAATTATTTTTTTCGATGTTGATGGCACACTAATCGATATGAGCAAAAAGCAAATCTCTGAAAGAATGTTAGCCACATTAAAAGCCTTGAAGAAGCAAGGGATCCTGTTGTGCATTGCAACTGGCAGAAGTCCCATCGCGTTGCCGCAATTTGAAGGCGTGACCTTCGATGCGTTTTTGACCTTTAACGGATCGTATTGTTTTAATCAAGCCGAGGGGATCCACCAAAACCCCATTCCTAAAAAAGATGTTCAGCAAATCATTGAAAATGCGACGGCACTCAAGCGTCCAGTAGCGATCGCTACGAAGGACCGAACGGTTGCCAATGGCAAAGATGCTGATTTAGTTGAGTATTTTTCCTTTGCCCACCAAGAAGTGATCGTGGCAGAAGATTTTGATGAGGTGATCCAACAGCAAGACATTTTTCAAGTGATGCTAGGCTCAGGGAAAGAAGACTACGCCAAAGTGATGGCAAATACCACGGAGGCGAAAATCACCGCCTGGTGGGATCGCGCAGTCGATATTATTCCAGCCAGCAGTGGGAAAGGAAGCGGCATTGCCAAAATGCTGGCTTACTATGGCTTGGATAAATCTGAAGCCATTGCCTTTGGCGATGGCAACAATGACATTGAGATGCTAGAGGCAGTCGGCTGGGGTCTCGCAATGAATAATGCCTCGGATGAGTTAAAAGCAATCGCCGATGAAGTGATCGGTCACGTAGCCGAGGAAGGCATTTATCATTACTGCTTAGAAAACGGGCTGCTGGGTGAAGTCGTGCAGTGATAGGCAATGCTTCAGTTGCTGTTGCCCGTTAAGAACATGCGCAGCCAGGATCGCTACTGCGTGTCTGTTTGATCAAATAAAAAAACTGTTTCCGAAGTGCATTAGAGAAACAGTTTTTTTATATAGTTGTTTAGCAATGTGTAAGGTTTACAGCGCCTCCACTGCTTCGATCGCCTGATAGACTTTTTCGGGTGTGATCGCAGGATCGATCAAAATAAAGGTTTCTTCTTCTTTGACAGCATAGGTCAGAACCGAGGCGAAGTAATCCCGATCAAGGCGTGTCACGTGGAGATCCTTCAGCTTCATTGGCAAGTGCAAAGCTTCGTAAAATGGCCGTAATTCTTCAATCACATCAAAATCATTGGTATAGGCAAGCTGGACCCAAATGCAGTAGGCGACTTTGTTGCCGTGCAAGACGCTATGGGTCTCACTCAAATAAGACAAGCCGTCATGCAGCGCATGCGCACCAGACGTGCGGCCAAATTCGACTGCAAAACCACCAACTTCGCCTGCCAAAGCAATGATCGCATCGGTGATACGGGCGAAGGCGGGGGTCAGCTGCCCGACTTCTAGGTCTTTGACGGCTTGGATCGCATCGGCAATCAACAAGTTTTTGATCAAAAGAGCGCTTTGGAAACCTAGCCGTACTAAGGCAGTCTTGTCGTCTTCTGCCATGTTGCGGACGATGGCTTCCATTTCATAATATTTGGCTAACGTATCAGCGATCCCAGCGATAAAGTAATCAACGGGTGTAGCTAGTAAAAAACGGGTGTCGACGATCGTCATGTAGGCACCTTTTTTGGCATAGTCGATTTTACAAATCGTATGATCAGGGTAATAGGCGACGATCACAGGGGTAAAGGGTGCACAGTTAGAAACCAATGTAGGGATCACGATCAATTCTGCGCCAAGGGTTTGGGCGGTGATTTTTGCTGTATCAGCGACTTTGCCGCCGCCGATTGCCACTACGGCATCCGCTTGCTGGATCGCTTCAGCTAAGGCTTGCGCATTTTCAAAACTCGATGATCCATCGTAGCGGTAGATCGGGTAGTCAAATGAATGGGGGTAATAGGCTGAAAACACATCGAATGACTGCTCCCCAGTGATCACGGCAACTTCTTGGAACTCACTTAAATACTCTGGCAAATCAGCTAAGACCCCATCGCCAGTAATATACCGATTAGGACCTGGACGGACTTCATTGGCTAACATCAAACAAACACTCCTTTATAATCGTCAGAATTTTCTAATCAGTGTATCGCGAAAATGCCCTGACTGTCAATTTCCTTTTGGCAAAAGAAACAGAAAACAGCCGATCTGCCTTGAGAGCAAATCGGCTGTTAATGATGAATCGGGAGGCATACTCCAAAAATGTTAGGCCCAGTTTTGGCGAATAAAGCCAGCTCGACCGGAGCCTTCGCTATAAGCATTGTAATGGGCTGCATTTTTTTTGTAAAAATCTTGATGGTAGTCTTCTGCAGGATAAAAAGGTTCTGCTGGTTCGATCTTCGTTACGATCGGACGGTCAAAGCGGCCGCTAGCTTGCAACTGCGCCTTTGATTTTTCCGCAACCGCTTTTTGTTCTTCACTATTGTAAAAAATCACTGGACGATAGGAATCACCACGGTCGGCAAACTGACCAAACGCATCCGTGGGGTCTGTCTGCTGCCAATAGATGGCAACCAATTCTTCATAAGAGATGACCTCAGGATCAAAGGTGATCTCAACTGCTTCGGTGTGACCGGTGGTTCCTGTCGTTACTTGTTGGTAGGTTGGGTTAGGCACATGGCCGCCAGTAAAGCCAGAAACCACTTTGAGGATGCCTGGCTGCGAGTCAAAAGGTTTCACCATGCACCAAAAACAACCGCCAGCAAAAATTGCCGTATCTTTCATAGGTATTCCTCCTTTGCTTCTATGGTATGCTTCTAGTAGAGAAAAACAAGAGATATGCTTGTAAGAAGGAAAAAAACAGAAAATGAGTTCTTTACGAGAAAACAAAATGAGAAAGAGAGGCACAACCAATGTTAGATAAATCAATTCCATATGCAGAAATCTGGATGAAACGAGCGCACAAAAGCACACCGATCCAGCCCATTCAATCCGATAACTATTCGCTACGCAGCTACCAAATAGGAGACGAAAGGCACTGGGCACGGATTGAAACATCCGTCGGAGAGTTTGACAATGAGGCCGAGGCATTGGCGTATTTTGAAAAAGAATTTATGCCCGAGCAAGCACAGCTAGGACAGCGAATGTTTTTTGCCCTTGATCAATCAGGTACACCGGTCGGTACGGCTACCGCTTGGAAAAAAGCCAAGCAAGACGGCACACCGGTTCCACTAGTCCATTGGGTAGCAGTAATGCCGCAAGCTCAACGTCAAGGGATCGCTCGCGGCTTGGTCACGCAAGTCGTTTCTGTCTTGGAGGCAGCCAACGAACCGATGTATCTTCATACGCAAACCTGGAGCCACGCAGCAATCACGCTGTATCAGCAGCTTGGTTTTGTGATCATTGCAACGGATATCAATGGGAATGAAAATCCAGAATATTCGCTGGCTTGTCAAGTATTGGCAGAAGTTGCTCAAAAAGCCAGAAACGAGTAAGAGATGGCGGCGGCGAAAAATCCGTTAATTTTTCGTAAAACTCTTGCGTAAAAGGCGGCAGGTGTCGAATTTAAGTCTGTAAAAATTCTCCTTTTTCAAGTATAATACCAAAGGAGTATGAGGAAGGATGGGCGAGATGGCACAGCTTTTTTTTAAATATGGCGCAATGAATAGTGGGAAAACGATCGAGATACTGAAAGTTGCTCACAACTATGAAGAACAAGACAAACCAGTCGTGATCATGACAAGTGGATTGGACACCAGAAGCGGTGTGGGAAATGTTTCAAGTCGCATCGGCTTAGAACGAGACGCGATCCCGATTTTTGATGAAACGGATCTGTTCCATTTGATCAAAGACCTCGGCTACAAACCTTATTGTATTTTGATCGACGAAGCACAGTTCCTAAAGAAGCATCACGTGTTGGCTTTCACCAAAATCGTGGACGAGCTAGGTATCCCTGTGATGGCCTTTGGTTTGAAAAATGATTTCCGCAATGAATTATTTGAAGGCTCAAAATACTTGCTGCTTTATGCAGATAAAATCGAAGAGATGAAAACCATCTGCTGGTTCTGTCATAAAAAAGCAACCATGAACTTGCACTATATCGACGGAAAACCCGTTTACGAGGGCGACCAAGTACAAATCGGCGGTAACGAAGCGTATTATCCTGTTTGCCGCAAACATTACTTTCACCCGGGAATGAAAAAAGAAGGAGAATAATCAATGTACGATCAGTTACAAGCAATCGAAGACCGTTACGAAGAATTAGGCGAATTACTAAGTGATCCAGCCGTGATCTCTGACACCAAACGCTTCATGCAGCTTTCAAAAGAAGAAGCCAATACACGGGAAACGGTGGAAGTCTACCGTCGTTACAAAGAAGTCGTTGAGGGAATCAAGGATACCGAAGAAATGCTTGGGGAAAACCTAGATGCAGAAATGGCAGAGATGGCCAAAGAAGAACTCTCTGACTTGAAAAAAGAAAAAGACGTTTTAGAAGAACGCATCAAAATCTTGTTATTGCCCAAAGATCCGAATGATGACAAAAACATCATCATGGAGATCCGTGGTGCAGCAGGCGGCGATGAAGCAGCCTTATTTGCTGGCGATCTTTTCAATATGTATCAAAAATATGCGGAAAACCAAGGCTGGAAAGTCGAAGTCATGGATGCCAACGTCACTGGGATCGGCGGCTACAAAGAAGTCATCATGATGATCACTGGCGACAACGTCTTTTCAAAATTGAAATATGAGAGCGGCGCCCACCGAGTGCAGCGGGTACCGTCTACCGAATCACAAGGCCGAATCCATACGTCTACGGCAACGGTCGTGGTTATGCCTGAAGCTGAAGAAGTCGAAATCGATATCGCAGACAAAGATATTCGGACCGATATTTACCATGCCTCTGGTGCTGGTGGTCAGCACGTCAACAAAACAGCTTCTGCTGTTCGTCTGACGCACTTGCCAACAGGGATCGCTGTTGCGATGCAAGATGAGCGTTCACAGCTGAAAAACCGTGAGAAAGCGATGAAAGTCTTGCGGGCACGGGTCTATGACCAAATGCAGCAAGAAGCACAAAGTGAATACGATGCAAACCGTAAATCAGCAGTGGGTACCGGCGATCGTTCTGAACGGATTCGCACCTATAACTTCCCGCAAAACCGCGTAACAGATCACCGTATCGGGTTGACTATTCAAAAATTGGATCAAATTTTAGCTGGAAAACTCGATGAAATTGTTGATGCACTGATCGTTTACGATCAAACATCAAAATTAGATGAGATGCAAAATGGCTAAAACCTATCGAGAAGTCCTTTCACGGGCTTCTTCTTTTTTAGAAACGAAAGGGCTGGACGGGTATGCGATCCAATACCTGTTTTTACAGCGAAAAAACTGGCAGCAACTCGATTGGCTGCTGCAGATGGACCAACCCATCTTAAGGGAAGATGAGGCACAGATCGCAGCAGATCTTGAACAGCTGTTGCAGCATGAACCACCGCAATATTTATTAGGGTATGAAGAATTTTATGGGCATCGCTTAAAAGTAACTCCTGCAACCTTGATCCCGCGTCCAGAAACCGAAGAGCTGGTGGAAAACTGTCTGACAAAATTACCAGCAGATCAGCCGCTGCGAGTCGTAGACATCGGCACAGGTACTGGAGCGATCGCCATTGCCTTGAAATTAGCACGTCCGCAGTGGGCCGTAAGTGCCGTGGATCTTTCAGCAGAGGCATTAGCCGTTGCTAAAGAAAATGCGGCAACCTTAGACGCAGAGATCCGCTTTTTCCAAGGAGATACCTTAGAGCCCGTGGCAGATCAGCAATGGGATCTGATCGTTTCCAACCCGCCGTATATCAGCGCTGAAGAGTGGCCGCTGATGGATATCAGCGTAAGAGAAAAAGAGCCTAAAATGGCGCTTTTTGCTCAAGAACAAGGATTGGCGATCTATAAGCAATTGGCACAGCAAGCACCGAATTGTTTGGTGCCTAACGGGCAAATGGCGCTAGAAATCGGCTTTCAGCAAGGGTTAGCTGTTCAACAGCTTTTTGCAGCCGCTTTTCCCAACAAAGAAGTCACCGTAGTAAAAGATCTTGCGGGTCAAGACCGGATGGTGTTCGTCAGTCATCCACAAGATGTGGATAAATAAATTTTTTTTGCTACAGAAAAATTGCAAAAACCTTATGAAATGAACGACTTCTAAATAAACCGAGTTATAAACAGGGTTATCCACACTTGACAAACGACTTATCCACAAAATGTGGAAAAGAAACGAGAAAATGTTGATAAGTGTGGAAACTTCTCAAAAAAGGATGTGGATAAATTGTGGAAACAAAAATTTTTGATCAAACACAGTTGAACGAAGCAGCAGCTATTTTAGCTGAGGGGGGATTGGTGGCGTTCCCGACGGAAACCGTCTATGGACTAGGGGCTAGCGCGCTTTTGCCCACGGCTGTTGCGCAAGTATATCAAGTCAAAGGGCGACCTAGTGACAACCCTTTGATCGTTCATATTGCCGAACCAGAGCAGTTGGAACCGTTTGTGGATAACAAGCATCCTTTTGCTGATAAATTGATGGAAACTTTCTGGCCTGGGCCCTTAACCTTGATCTTTTCGATCAAAAAAGACAGTTTACCTAGCATTGTTACTGGCGGCTTATCCACAGCGGCTTTTCGGATGCCAAACAACACCAAGACGTTAGCGTTGATCAAACAAGCCCAACAGCCATTGGTTGGCCCTAGCGCGAATACTTCTGGTAAACCAAGCCCAACATCAGCTGCGCATGTTCAGCATGATCTGGCAGGCAAAATCGCTGGCATCTTGGATGATGGGGTGACGCAGATCGGTGTCGAATCAACGGTCTTAGATTTGAGTGACCCAACGGCGCCGCCGATCATCTTACGTCCTGGTGCGATCTCTAAAGAACAGCTTGAAGCAGTTTTACAAACAAAAGTCCTCGTCGATCAGCACTTAGTAACAGAAAGTGAAGCACCCAAAGCGCCGGGCATGAAATACAAGCACTATGCACCGAATACCAATGTCCTGATGGTCAATGACCAAGATTGGCCGGCAGCCATGGCTTGGGCAAAAGAACAGCAGTTTAAGGTAGGGGTTTTAGCTGGACCAACGATCGCCGAGCAAGTCCGCTTTGAAGCTGCAGCCATCTATTTATTTTTTGATGACAGTGTGGAAGCCGCGACAAAAGGGCTGTTTGCTGGTTTACGGGCGTTAGATGAATCGATTGCTGAGTTAGATGTCTTATTTGCACCCACGTTTCCAGAAAGCGGCTTAGGGGCTGCTTATATGAATCGGTTGAAAAAAGCTGCAAATCAAAGTTTCTTTCAAGAAAATTAGCAAAAAACCAGAATTCATTATAGGTAGCTTATGAAGAAATGTGATACAATGCTACCATTAAGGTAAAGGGGTGTTGTAAGCATGGATTATCAAACGTTTGATCCCGAATTGTGGCAAGCGATCGAAAAAGAAACGAATCGTCAACAAAACAATTTGGAATTGATTGCGTCTGAAAATATCGTTTCAGAAGGTGTAATGGCTGCGCAAGGTAGTATTTTGACAAATAAATACGCTGAGGGTTATCCAGGTCGTCGTTACTATGGCGGTTGTGAATTTGTTGATGTGGTAGAAAACTTAGCAATTGAACGGGCGAAAAGTATTTTCGGTGCGGCATATGCCAATGTTCAACCGCATTCTGGTTCTCAAGCCAACACAGCAGCTTATTTAGCGTTGATCGAAACAGGCGATACAGTATTAGGGATGGATCTTTCCGCAGGCGGTCATTTGACTCATGGCTCACCAGTGAATTTCAGCGGCAAGACCTATAATTTTGTTAGTTATGGTGTTGATCCTGCAACAGAAGTCATCGACTACAATGTCGTTCGTATTTTGGCGCGTAAGCATCAACCGAAACTGATCGTTGCTGGTGCCAGTGCTTACTCACGTACGATCGATTTTGCGAAGTTCCGTGAAATCGCTGATGAAGTTGGCGCAAAATTGATGGTGGATATGGCGCATATCGCTGGTTTAGTAGCGGCTGGTCTTCATCCAAACCCAGTTCCTTATGCGGACATCACGACTTCTACGACCCATAAAACATTACGCGGCCCTCGAGGCGGCTTGATTTTAACAAATGATGAAGACTTAGCGAAAAAAATCAATAGTGCCGTTTTCCCTGGTATCCAAGGCGGCCCATTAGAGCACGTGATCGCAGCGAAAGCTGTTGCTTTTAAAGAAGCA
Organism: Enterococcus casseliflavus; assembly: GCF_029215545.1. Lineage (NCBI taxonomy): Bacteria > Bacillati > Bacillota > Bacilli > Lactobacillales > Enterococcaceae > Enterococcus > Enterococcus casseliflavus. The sequence continues at coordinate 422,435 of NZ_CP119393.1, forward strand.
CAAGATGAGTCGTTCAAAGAGTACTCTGAGCAAGTCATCCGCAATGCACAAGCAATGGCGAAAGTCTTCAACCAAGCACCACAAGCCCGCTTGGTCTCTGGTGCAACAGACAATCACCTATTATTGATCGATGTGCGCGGCTTTGATTTGAACGGCAAAGAAGCAGAAGCTTTGCTGGATCAAGTCAATATCACCGTCAATAAAAACTCGATTCCTTTCGAATCACTAAGTCCTTTCAAAACGAGTGGGATTCGCGTGGGGACACCAGCGATCACTAGTCGTGGCTTTAAAGAAGAAGATTGTGTCGAAGTGGCGAAATTGATCGTCAAAGTTTTAGAAAAACCAAATGATGAAGCCGTTTTGGCAGAAGTCACGGCGCAAGTCAAAGAATTGACGGACAACTATCCACTTTATAAAAATAAATAAAAGGGGACTGTGACAGAAGTTAAGGTCAGACAAGACGTCTCACGCGTTTTTCCTGCGCTACAGCTCTTTGATCACCGAAAGTGAGAAAGGGGCTAGAATGAACGCAGAGGCGCTTTTCATGCCGTCTTGTCTCCTTCCTTCTAACGCAATCCTTTTTTTGAGGAAAAGCAGTATTGCCTGTGGCAGATGGTTGTAACAAGAGCCGATTTGCTTTAAAATAAGAGAAAAACCAAAGGAGATTTTTTTAAATGGGTAAATTTCAAGTAATCGATCACCCGCTGATCCAACACAAATTAACAATGATCCGCGACAAGAACTGTGGAACAAAGGTTTTCCGTGAAGTTGTTAATGAAATCGCAATGTTGATGGCGTATGAAGTGTCTCGCGACATGCCGCTTGAAGATCTAGTGATTGAAACACCAATTGAAGAATCAACACAAAAAACACTATCTGGTAAAAAGGTAGCGATCATTCCGATCCTGCGTGCAGGTCTAGGCATGGTTGATGGTATCCTTGAATTGATCCCAGCCGCAAAAGTTGGCCATATCGGGATGTACCGTGATGAAGAAACGCTAGAACCACACGAATACTTCGTAAAATTACCTGAAGATATCGATGAACGTCAATTATTTATCGTTGACCCAATGTTAGCTACGGGCGGTTCAGCGATCATGGCGATCGACGCACTGAAAAAACGCGGCGCTTCAAACATGAAATTCGTCTGCTTAGTTGCTGCACCAGAAGGCGTGAAAGCATTGCAAGATGCCCATCCAGATGTTGACATCTATACTGCAAATCTTGATGAACGCTTAAATGAACACGGCTATATCGTTCCTGGTTTGGGCGATGCTGGTGACCGTCTATTCGGTACAAAATAAATCAATACAAATAAGACAAAGGCAACTGAAGTTTTGCCTCGTCAATGATGCCATGGAAGAAGATCGACAGCCAAAACGGTTCGATCTTCTTCCATGGCTTTTTTTAGCTTTTCATAAAATCAGACAATGAAAAAAGGAGAAAATCAACTGATTTTCTCCTTACATAAACGGGTTATAGTTTGGTTAATTGTTTGTAATTGATGATCAATACACCATTACTTTGCGAAACTAATTTCTGGTTTTCTGGGGTTTCGTTCAGCTCGACCACCGCAGAGTTTTTCAACTGCTTTGTGATGGTACCAGTTTGTTTCTTCCCATGGAACGTGAACATGACAGGAGTAGCGACCTCAAACGTTGAACCTTCTTGTGACGGGACAATTGTTGTTTCGAATTTACCAAATGTTGCCATGTAAAAACCTCCTTGATACTTCTATTATATCACAATTTTCGGAAAATTTCAGTAAGTAGATTTTTTTCAGCAGACCTCTTTACAAAACAACCGTTTTTGCATATAATTTTCTTTGTGCCATACAACGCCAGCTTAGCTCAGTTGGTAGAGCAACGCACTCGTAACGCGTAGGTCACAGGTTCGAATCCTGCAGCTGGCATAAGAAATGAAAAACCATGAATCTTCTTTTAGAGGATTCATGGTTTTTCTTTTGCATGCGATAAGTAATCTCAATTTTTCCTGGTTTACCCGGTAACTGTTTTTATTCGCCCATTAGCATTACATGGCATGTCCTATTTCGCACACGATTTTGATCGAAATCAACAAAATAGATATAGCCTACGGAACCGATCTCTAGCTTGCCGTTACTTAAAATAAAGCTTTCGCTTGCACCGAAAAAACTCGAGCGAATATGTGCATCGCCGTTTAAAATCGTTGCTGGATCTGTTGGGTAGTTTGGATCGTCCAGACTCATCAAAAATTCTAAATGCTTTGGTCCAGGATAACGGTAATCGGTATTTTCTGATAACTCACGAGGAATAATCTTATCGAGAATTCGGTTTAAATCAACTTGAAGAAATTCATCTCCGTTAAAGTCTGTATCATGCATGTATTCTTCAAAGATAACCGAACAGGTCGTATGAGGAGACTGTACGAGACAGATTCCATTTGAAATTCCACTTTTTTCAACCATCGTTTTCACTTCTTCTGTGATGTTGTGGTAAGACACTCGATTCCCGTTAGAAGTTAACGTCAGTTGCTCTTTTAAAAATTTCATAGTGTTAATCCTCCTTTTTATACTTCACCGCTTGTTTGATCATTTCTGTAAGGGTTTGAACTGGATCTTCTGCCTGCACAATGCCGCTTGTCCCACCAGTGCCATCAGCCCCTGACGACAAAGCTTTTTCAACATCGACAGCACTAGATATACCAGCTGCCTGCAGAATTAGGATTTCTGGATCAATTTCACGAACAACACGATTTGTTTCCGTCATGTATTGAAGATTACTGGTTTGTCCTGTTCCAATTAGTTCTGTTGGCTCGCAAACCATCACATCGGGTTTTAGGGAAGCTGCGGCTCTTGCTTCAGTCAATGAATTCGCACAAACAATTGTTAAAATTCCCAATTCATTTGAGCGTTGCATCGCTTTAGTCAGTTCTTGCAATGTCATGGGGTGTTCAGCATGGTTTAAAAAGGTAGCTTCAGCACCGGCTTCTGCCACTGCTTCGGGTAAAACATAACCCATTCCTCGACCGATTTCGATTCCATCTAAATGTTGAACAGTGATGAATAAATGTGTTGTTGCTTGTTTAATTAGAGAAACGTCTGCTTGCTGCACAGTAAAAAGAATGTCGATGTCATATAAAGACGACAACTCATCAGCAGCTTTTGCCAATGCCAATGCTTGTTTTCCATAAAGATAGGCTTTGGGATTGACGACAAAGAATGGTGTTCTTAAAGTTCTTTTTTTCATTAGATTTCTCCTTCACGATAAGGTTTGGTATGAAAGACTGTAAAATAGTGCTCGAGTGTCTTGGACATTCCATTGCTTGCTGAGTGAAGTAGATCGAAATAGTCATTTGGTTGATTTTTGTGAATTTCATTCATAGCAGCAGTGACGAAGTCCGTAAAAATATTTATTTTACGGATACCTTCTAAGGCACATTTTTCAAGGTTTTCATCGCCAGAAGAGGATCCGCCATGCAGAACAAGAGGAACATTGACGGCATGGTGAATTTCATTTAAAACGTCAAAATTTATTTTGGGTATCCCTTGATAATGTCCGTGAGAGGTGCCAATAGAAACTGCCAACGAATCAACACCGGTTAATTTGGCAAATGCAACAGCCTCAGATGGTTCTGTGTAAATAGATTGACTATTTACGGCTGATTCCAGACTGTTTTCCGACCCAACGTGCCCAATTTCCGCTTCAACAACGACACCATTTTTATGAGCGTAGTCGGCGATCTCCTTTGACCGACGGACATTTTCTTCGAATGACTCCTCAGAAGCGTCGATCATTACGGAAGTAAAACCTAAATGAATGGCTCTTTTGATGACCTCTTCATCGGTACCGTGATCTAAGTGCAAAGCGATAGGTGTAGTGCTTTTTTTTGCTAAAAATTTTCCAATCATGGCAGCCTCTTCTAAAGTCAACATGTTCATATGGGATTGAGCGAAGGCCAGTATCAAAGGTTTGTTCAAACTTTCAGCAGTCTCCGCGTATGTTCTTGCACTAGTTAAGTCGAAAAAATTTGCTGCGGGTAATGCATAGTTGTGTTTTTCTGCATGTGCGAATAGTTCTTTTGTTGTGACCAACATAGGGCATTCTCCTTACTCTTTGATTTTCTTTTCGATTTCCGCGTACATCTCTTCTGTACCAATCCCTGTTAAGAGCGGTAGCCCCATGATTACACGATCTTTGATTGAGTCTGGAACAACTGTTGTACTCACCACGATGTCATAGTTATCAATTTTATTCATCTCATCTGCCACTTTGGATTGATACAGTTTCACTTGATCAGTTAATCCTTTTTCTTTCAGCCATTCTTTTACCTTATTTGTTACAATCGTTGAAGTTGCAACACCTGTGCCACACATAATCAGTAATTTTTTCATTATCATTTCCTCCTATTATTTCGATGTTTGTTTTTTGGGACGAATTTTATTTACATAAATCAATCCAAACAAAACAGAGACGCCAATTATGGCTAAACCGCCCCAGCTTAATATTTTGGTTAAGCCGACATAAAGGAATGTGGTCCATAAACCACCTTCAGCCATAGCAGTGATCATAGAGTTTCCTTGTAGATCAAAGTTTGCGGATCGAGCAGCAGTAGTGACAAGCGGTGCTGCCCACGAAGTAATATATAGGATGCTTACCATATAAATCGTTCCAGCAATTACTGTTCGAATAATGTTTCCTCCAAAAACAGCAGCCATCAAGCAAATCAGAAAGGGAATAGTTGCTAAATCACCAAAAGGCAAGGTCGTATTGCCTGGTAGAACTACGGCTAACAAAATAGTGATCGGAACTAAAAGCAATGAGGAAGATAGGACAGCTGGATGACCAACCGATAATGCTGCATCCATACCGATGTAAAGCTCTCTTCCAGGAAACCGTTTTTTGACGAATTCATTTGCAGATTCAGAAATAGGCGTTAGACCTTCCATCAGTAAAGCCACCATTTTGGGCATCAAAACCATCACAGCGCCTGTTTGGACGGCTAATTGGCCGACACCTGCTGTGTCATATCCGGCAAGTATTCCCATGATGAGACCAATCAAAAAGCCCATAACAGTAGAGTCGCCAAAGACACCAAATTTTTTCTGAATGGTTTCTGGATCTGCTTTCCAATCTTTTAGTCCTGGAATACGATCAAAGAGCCAATTCATCGGTAGTGCAAAGATGAATCCTGGTGCGGCGGTACCATGAGGAAAAGTTATATTAGGAAACCCGTAGAACTTATTAATGATCGGACCTAAAATATCTCCCATTAAAAGAATCATCATCAAATAGATGACGGTCGCCGCGATTCCCATTGCAAAATCTCCAGTGAGGGCATAAATCAGAGAAGAGATGAAGGCTGCGTGCCAAATATTCCAAATATCTACATTCAATACTTTGGTCAGCCCTAAAATGATGAGTAGAACATTTAGGACCACACCAATCGGAATCGCAAGACTTCCTAAAATCGTCCCGTAAGAAATTGCCGCTGCGGCAGGCCATCCGACATCAATCGTTGTCAAATTTAATCCTAAACGTTCAACCATATGCTGTGCTGCGGGACCCAAACTGCTGCTTAGAAGGTCAATCACCAAATTCAATCCAACAAACCCAACACCAACAGTTAAAGCTGAAGTAAAGGCTTTGCTAGGTTTTGTCCCCAAAATTATTCCAAAAATAAAAATTAAAATCGGCAAAACAACGATTGAACCTAGATCAACGAACCACTGTAATGCATTTAACATAATTGTTCCTCCTTTTTATTGCAGTCCATTTTTTTCAATAATCGAAAGATACGCTTCTTTAGTCGTTACTGAGGATAGGGCTTCCAAAACCCCGGGTGTTTGAAACATAGAGATAAGATTTTGCAGCATACCCAATTGCTCATGTGGTTCCTTCAGTGCAAGCATGAACAACAGGGATACATCGATTTTCTTTTCTTGTGAACCCATTTCAATAAATGAAAGGGGAGAGGCAAGTGACATAAAAGCGACTTGGGATCGTAAAACAAATTTACTGTCCGTGTGTGGGATCGCTACCCCAATGCCGTTAATTTTTAAACCTGTAGGAAAGGTTTCTTCTCGCTGTACGATATTTTGATAGAACTGATCATTTACACAATGAGTTTTGATGAGTTCGTCTGCTAATAGTCGAAAAGCTTCCTCTTTTGTTTTAGAATCTTTTTCAAGTAACACGATTTGGTGATCAAAAAACATGATCAATTTCCTCCTCTTAACAATCTTTGATACAGTTCTTCTTGCGTTTGACTATTAACGATCCATTGAATTTCTTCGGCTGAGTTAAACAATCCGTAAATCGAAGCGATCAACTCTTTTGCCTCGATCATGTTTTCTTCAGCAATCGCAAGCAAAACAATTAGTTGGATTTTTGTGTCTCCCCAAGTAATTGGCGCATCGAGGGTGAGAAAAGCAAGTTTTGTTTCTTTCACTGTATGTGGATCAGCATGTGGAATGGCTACTCCCGTCTTTAATCCAGTGCTTCCTAGTTCCTCTCGTTCAAATAGAGAATGCTTAAATTTTGTTGTAACAAGCTTTTTTTTCAGATAATCATCTGCTAAAAAATCCAGTACATCTTTTTTTGTTCGAAACTTTTTTTTGACAAAAAGGAAAGTAGGATCTAAATATTTTTGTAATAAAGTCGTTTTCTGGTATTTTTTTGAGTAAAAATTTTTCTCATTCTCATTAAGATTAGATATCTTTGCTGAGATTCTTCCTATTTCTTCGGTAGTAGGAAGCGGCGAAATATAAATAACTGGCGGTGCTGTAATGTCCAATGGAATAGTTGATATGATCAGATCAACAGTCTCAAGAGATGTACTGGCCAGTTTACTTAAAGGAATGATCTCCAATACGGTATCAGCAGCGATCGTCTGTTTGATACGGTTAAAAATCAACTCCGATGTAGCAAAACCTGATTGGCAAACAATTAGTATATGGTTAGTAATTTTTATCTTTTCAAAGGCTAACTGAAAATGGATCGTCAGAAAAGAAACTTCGTCTTCTGTTAATAAGATTTGAAATCGCTCCTCTAAATCTCCAATTGCATATTTGGTCAATGTATACATTGTTGAGTATTGTTTTTTGATACTTTTTATCAGTGGGTTTTTCAATAAAATGCCTGTCTTTGATCGATGGATCATGGGAACGATATGAGCCAATAATGTTTGCAGTAATAATTTATCTTGTGTTAGATCTGCGTTTAACATATGTGACATTTTTTGAATAATTTGTTTCGTACAATTTGTGATAGTAGATTCGTGAGGCTCATCTATTTGACCAAAAGGTTCGATACCGTGTGCTAATAACAGGGAACATACATATTGAATATCTGTATCGCTAAATTGAACAGGTAGTTGCTGTTGGATCATTTCAGAAAAATCAACCGCGATCATATAGAATTTCATTCGTCTAAGTTCGTCAAATACTAGATGCTCTTGTTTTTCAATGTGTTTATCTATAAGAAGTCTTGAAAGAAAAATTCGCAATGAAAGCTTCAAGGATTCAATAGAATAATTATTGACTGGATGGCCGATTGTTTGAGTCATATCTGAGACAAATTTCTTCGTTAAATCGAGTACCTTAGAGTCAAAGAGATTGTTGACCAAAAGATTTTCACTGGCTTTGGCGTCGGTATACTTCTCTAAAAAAGATTTGAATACGTTTTGAGTAGCAGATTCAACTGAGGTTAGTTTGAGTCCGCTTGTAGTCATTTTTGTAGATACGTGATGGAATCGACAGAAAGCAACGATTTCATCAACATCTTTCTTTATTGACTGGTTGCTAATATAAAAATATTCAGAGAATTCCTGATAGTGCATTGGCTTTGCTGAAAACAGATAGTTAGCGAAAATAAAGATTTTACGATAATTAGGTGAAAATAGTTCGAGTTTAGTCTCTTTTTTTGCTAACAATCGATATCCATTCTGTTTCGCTGATTCAGAACCAGATAAAAAGATTCCTTTTCTTGGTACTTTTTTGATAGCTAGTCCCGAATCTTTTAGTTTCTTTTCTAAAGTCGTTAAATTGTTATAAACTGTTTTTTGGGATACATTTAACTGCTTTTGAAAAAAAGAGGCAGGGCGAAACTCCTTTTGTTCTAATAGCAATTGCAACAGTAGCTGTTCTCGATTACTTAAAATCATTGGTTCACCTCCGGAAGCGCTTCCTTAATTGTATTCTAGTGAAATTATATGGTGGCGTAAATAACATTTCATTACCACATTAATGTGGTAAATACGATTGTCGTATATCAATTTATATTTTGTAAAAAGTAGTCATTTGTTGCTATTTATTTGAAACGGAAACTAGGCGGGGATCTATCATGGAGTTAAAGTTGCTTTATTCTGTTACATAGAGCAAAGATTTATCAAAAATAAAGAAGAATACATAGAATAAGGTATTTGATTAATAAGAAGAATGGACGAATTCAGCGATTATTTCGTTGTAATTCTAAACAATTTTGGATTGTTTTTAACCCTCTTTTCCCGAAAATCATTAAAGTTTCTAAATTTTTTGTGAATGCTCATGGACAATCCTTTCTTTTCTCCTCAATTATCACTATAATGGATAAAGATTCTACAGAAGAGAGTGTGGACATGGAAAATTCACGAATAAAAACGAACGATAATCGAATTGACTACGGTGTGATTCTACCCGTATTTTTATTATGTCTGATTGGTTTGGCGTCCCTGTATGTGGCGCTGACACACGATCCAAATAATCCGAATATGCTGCGAATGTTAGGGTTTCAAGCTTTATGGTATGTGTTAGGCGTTGTTGCCGTGATCATTATCATGCAGATCAAATCAAAATGGCTCTGGAAATTGACGCCCTATATTTATGGAGCTGGGCTAGCCGTTATGCTGGCGCTGCTGAAATTTTACAACCGGACGATGGCTGCCTCGACAGGGTCGAAAAACTGGTTTAGTTTTGGTCCCTTTACCTTGCAGCCTTCAGAATTGATGAAGATCGCCTATATCATGATGTTGGCGTTAGTCGTCACGCAGCACAATGTCAAGCATCGGGAACGGGATCTGAAAACAGATGGGTTACTGATTGCAAAAATGTTAGCCGTCACGATCCCAGTCCTGATCCTGATCACCTTACAAAACGACTTTGGTACGATGTTGGTCTTTCTGGCGATTTTCGGTGGGGTCTTCTTGATGTCAGGAATCTCATGGCGAATCATCGTTCCAGTGATTGCGGCATTTGTGATTCTCGGCGGTGGAACGATTTTCTTAGTGACTACCGATGTTGGTCGCGAGTTTCTGTACAATACAGGAATCTTTAAAGAATACCAATTCGCCCGTATCGATTCGTGGCTGGATCCTTTTCATGATACCCAAGGGCAATCCTTCCAATTGGCGTATGCTCTGATGGCGATCGCCTCTGGCGGGATGTTCGGGAAAGGATTCAATGTCAGCGATGTGTATGTACCAGTCCGAGAATCCGATATGATTTTTTCGGTGATCGGTGAGAATTTTGGGTTTATTGGCAGCGCGTTTGTCATTTTATTGTATTTTATTTTGATCTATCGAATGATCCGCGTATGTTTCGATACTAACAATGAATTTTATGCCTACTTGGCAACTGGGATCATTATGATGATTCTCTTCCATGTGTTTGAAAACATTGGCGCAAACATCGGTCTCTTACCGTTGACGGGGATTCCACTGCCGTTTATCAGCCAAGGAGGATCTGCCCTATTAAGCAATATGATTGGGATCGGTTTGATTTTATCGATGCGCTATCAAGCTGAGACCGCACCAAAAACACTTTAAGGAGTTCACATGATTACATTTTATTGGTACCCAAAATGCAGTACATGCCGAAATGCGAAGCGTTGGTTAGAAGAGCACGAGATTCCCTTTGAAGCGATCGATATGGTAGCTACACCGCCTCAACCGGAACAATTGCTGGCTTGGATCCAATCAAGCGAAGCACCGTTAACCCGTTTCTTTAACACAAGCGGCATGAAATACCGTGAATTGCAATTAAAAGAAAAAGTGCCGACCATGACTGCCCAAGACGCAGCCGATGTGCTGGCAACCGATGGTATGTTGATCAAGCGCCCACTGCTGGTTAGCGGCGACCGCTTTTTGATTAATGGATTTAAAGAAAATGAATATGAAGGAGTCTTACTAGAATCATGGAAAAGAAATGCTTAAGAAAAAAAGATAATTTGTGGGTTTTGTTTAACGGGAAAGAATATTGTGTCGGTTTAACAAAAGAAGCGCAAGAAGAACTTGGTGCGGTCACGTTTGCTTCGATTCAAAAAGCAGGAACTGCTTTAAAACAAGGAGAGACCCTTGTTGAGCTTGAAGCGGAAAAAGCAGTCAGTGAATTTCCAAGTCCATTGACGGGCGTGATTTCTTCCGTAAATGAAAAAATCGATCAATCGATTGATACCTTAAATGATGAAGACGAGATGAACGCTTGGCTGGTCAGCTTCAAAGAGGTTGACCCAAGTCAATTTGAAGCCTTGTAAGTCAAACCTGTAAAAACGACTATTTTTTCAAAAAGAATTGACAGTCGGATAAGACGTTGCTATAATTTGCTCAATAAATGAATGCTTTGAAAAGAAGAGTACATGTTCTTAACGTACACAGAGAGCCCTGTTTGGTGCAAATGGGCAACGGAGAGAGGATGGAAGATGGTCTTTGAGCATGATAGGTGAGTGGAAACAAGCCTATCACGGGAGGCACCCGTTACAGTGCAGCAGTATGCGAAGCAATTCAAGTACTGAGCGAGGCTGTTGATGCGAATCGACAGTAAATCAAGGTGGTAACGCGGAAGTTGTGCTTTCGTCCTTTGTAACAGTATAATGTACAGAGGATGAAAGCTTTTTTTGTGTTTAACCAACCAAAGAGGAAAGATGGGAATAACATGGCATTAATCGAATTGTCGCATGTAAAAAAGTCATTCGGCAAAAAGCAAACGGCTGTCCACGCCGTCAATGATGTTTCACTGCAAGTGGAAAAAGGCGATATCTACGGAATCGTCGGTTACTCTGGTGCTGGGAAAAGTACATTAGTACGTTTGTTGAACGGCTTAGAATTGCCGACAGCAGGAGATGTAGTCATTAACGGTCAAAACATTTTGGCATTGAAAAACAAAGAATTGAGAAACTTCCGCAAAAAAATCGGCATGATTTTTCAGCACTTTAATCTTTTATGGTCTCGAACGGTGGCGGAAAACATTGAATTGCCATTGGAGTTGGCTGGCGTTGAAAAAGCAAAACGCCGTCAACGAGCGCAAGAGCTGATTAAATTAGTTGGGTTGGAAGGACGGGAGAATGCCTATCCGGCACAATTGTCTGGCGGACAAAAGCAAAGAGTCGGGATTGCTCGTGCATTAGCGAATGAACCAGAAATTTTGCTGTGTGATGAAGCAACGAGTGCGTTAGATCCACAAACAACAGAAGAAGTGTTGGATCTCTTGCTTTCCATCAATAAAAAATTGCATTTGACAATCGTCCTGATTACCCATGAAATGAACGTCATTCGCAAAATCTGTAATAAGGTCGCGGTGATGGAGCATGGGCAGATCGTGGAAGAAGGGTCAGTGCAATCGGTTTTCCGTAACCCACAGCAGGAAGTGACCAAACGTTTTGTTCAGCAAGATTTGGAGCCAGAAGAAGATGCTGAAGAATTACGGCAAGCCTTCCTACGAGAAAATCCGCAAGGGCATTTAGTGACCTTGACTTTTACACAAGACAACGCCAATGAACCAGTGATTTCACAAGCAATCCGTCGCTTCCAGATCGATGTCAATGTCGTTTACGGAAAGATCCAACAAACCAATGAGGGATCCTTTGGCGGCTTGACGGTTTTATTGACAGGTGAAGCAAGTGAGATCGAAAAAGCGATCGCCTTTTTCAAAGAGCAGCAAGTAGGCGTGGAGGTGATTGAACGTGGATAAGTCATTTGTAGAAACCTATTTTAATTTTGAAAAGGTCGACTGGACCAATATGCAGCAAGCAACCCTAGACACCTTGTTTATGACTTTCTTCTCCATGGTTTTAGTGGTCGTGATCGGTTTGCTTCTGGGATTGGCGCTTTATTCACTAGGGCGTAAACAAACAGCGGGAGCCAACATTTTCTATAACGTGGTTTCCATCATCAGTAACGCCTTTCGTTCAACGCCATTCATGATTTTGATGGTCTTGATCATTCCGTTTACAACATTATTAGTCGGTTCATTCCTAGGGGCAAAAGCAGCGATCCCAGCATTAGTTTTATCGGCGGCACCGTTTTATGCTCGGATGGTGGAAATTGCTTTTCGTGAAGTCAATCCTGGTGTGATTGAAGCAGCGGAAGCGATGGGTGCTAGTTACTGGGAGATCATCTACAAGATCGTGATTCCCGAAAGTGTTCCAGCATTGATTTCAGGACTGACGGTCACAACGATCTCAATGATTGGTTATACTGCCATGGCAGGCGCGATCGGTGCCGGTGGGCTAGGCGCTTTGGCTTGGCAAGAAGGATTTCAACGTGGGAATTACACTGTTACGCTTGTTGCAACAGTGATTATTTTAATTATCGTTTTCATTATCCAAGGAATCGGCGATTTCCTTGCGAAAGCCACCGATAAACGGTAAATGAAACGAAGAACAAAAAGTGGAAAATATGGGAGGAAATGGATATGAAAAAGATTTTTGGTATTGCAACAACCTTATTGTTAACTGCCGCTTTAGCTGCTTGTGGCACAGGTTCAAATTCAGGAAGCTCTGACTCATCTGCTGCTGAGGGAGAATCAACAAAATTAGTGATCGGTGCATCAGTTACGCCTCATGCGGAAATTTTAGAACAAGCCAAACCTTTACTAGCAGAAGAAGGCATTGATCTTGAAATCAAAACCTTCGATGATTATGTGTTGCCAAACAAAGCATTGGAAAATGGCGATATCGATGCCAATTACTTCCAACACATTCCTTACTTGAACAAACAAATCGCAGACAATGGCTATGATTTTGTCAATGCTGGTGCGATCCATATCGAGCCAATGGGTCTTTACTCAAAACGAATCTCTGATATTTCAGAACTAGAAGATGGTGCAACGGTTCTTACTTCCACTTCTGAATCTGACTGGGGTCGTATCCTAACGATTTTACAAGATGCTGACTTGATCACTTTAAAAGACGGCGTTGATACAGAAACGGCAACCTTTGATGATATTGCTGAAAATCCGAAAAACTTAGAATTTAAACATGACGTCGATCCATCTCTTTTGGCGACTGCTTATCAAAACGACGAAGCAGACCTAATTGCCATCAATGCGAACTTCGCATTCGGGATCGATTTGAACCCAGCGGATGATTCTGTTTTATTAGAAGCGGATAATTCGCCTTATGTCAACGTGATCGCTGTCCGCAGTGGCGACGAAGATAGCGACAAAATCAAGAAATTGATCGAAGTGCTGCATTCAGACGAAATCAAAGACTTTGTGGAAGAACAATGGCAAGGTTCAGTGAAAATCGTTGATGCTGACGCAAAATAATTCACTGCCAACTAAATGAACCTCAAAAGAGCGTGTCGCTACTTAAGCGGACGCTCTTTTTTTTTCGGAAAGGCAATGATCGGTTGGAAAAAAGAGAGCTCTTGCCAAATGCATTCATAGAGTAAGGGCAACTCGGGATGCTTTTTTAAGAGTTTTTCGTAATGGGGAAGCTGAGTCAAAAAAGCCTGGACCAAGCGTTGGGAACGTTCAGATAGGCAAGGATTTAGTGGCGGATAGACAAATAAATTGCCTTCCAGTAAGGCGCCCAAAAGATGGGCTTGGAAAATTTTCGACAAAAGCACTTCTAATGGCTGCTGGAGCGGATGCTCCGACAAAATCGGCGTGATGATTCGTCGCAAAAGGAAGGCTTCTTCTGTTGGCACATAAAAAGGCTCCAGTGCTAGCAGCTGTTGCCACAAAAATAAATAGCTGCGTTCACCAACTAAATAAAAACGCGGCACAAAACATGTTGGATAAACTTGCTGAGTAAACGTGGCGGGGGTGTTGGGATAAAAAGCGTTTGCCCGCAACTGATGAATCTGCTTCAGTTCTTGAAACGCTTGATTAGAAGAAAGCGTCGGGCTTGCTAAGAGGGTGAGTCGAAAAATCACATAGCGCAGTTGCCGTTCATTGCCAGTAATCAAAGGAAAACTGCGACGGTCGATCCTTAGATGATAAGGTGCCAAAAAAAAGGAAAAGGACAAAAAGCGCCGATGCAAACTGGAGGGGCTCAGGTAATACCGCTTGTGGAGGTCTGCAAAGGAAATGGTAGGCATTTTTAACAGTAACAAGAGCAACTGATAGTTTGTACTTTTATTAAACAATGCAGCAAGCATTTCTGTATGGGGGAAGTTTTTGCTGGCTAGGGGCTGCTGCAAATCATGAAAGGCACGAATGTGTCCTTGCTGCACATCATAATGGAAGGAAGGGTCCTCGTTTAAACAACTGGACAGTAGCCGACGGATCGTTTTGACGGAAAGATTTTGATCGGCAGCAGCTTTATTCAAAGGAAGGGGATTTTCGCTCAAGAGCATCGTGGACAGACGCAGCATTTGCATAATATCTTTTTCAAGGATATTTTTCAAAACCAGGCACCTCTTTCAGCTGAATTTTGCAACTGTCCTTATTATAAGGGAACTTCACACGTTATTTTAACACACAAAAAATAGTCAATAAAACGTAATAAAAAACGGGGGATTCATTGGTTGCTTCCTCGAACCCTGTATATTATAGAATTAAATGAGAGGAAGAAATCAAAAAAAACCACCCTTTAAAATAAAAAGGGTGGTTTTTTATGTAAGTAACGTTATAAAAAGAGAAATACGAAGCGCTGTTAACGAGTCTCGCTAGGCAATAAAATCGTTTGCCGCTGCCCATCGTCATACACATAGACTTTTTGGGGATACAGGTCGGAATACCGGTACGGTAGATCAACACCGAGTTCGATTTGACTTTGTGCTTGAGAAAAAAGCAGTGTGACACGACCGTGATTGTTTTGGACTTCAAAGGTGAGCAGATTTGTCAACGGAATAAACCCTTTTAAATCGAGATCGATGATTAACCAAATACTATCGATCAGTTCGCCAGGCAGTGTTTGAACAATCCCGCCAGAAGCGTAGCGGCTGCGGTGATCATCAAATGTTTCAAACATAAAAACCCCTCCTTCAAGTAGGCTTGCCAATAACATCAAATTTGTCTATTTATCATAATGAAGAACCGTCAAAAATGCAACTACTTCTGCTTTTCTTTTTGGTCAGCGACGCATTTTAACTATTTTCTTAAAAATTTGTTGGGTTGGCTGGACCAAGCTTTCCCATGGCGTCTTTCAGTGGAAAATAGTCAGTTGCAGCTCACCAGCTCTTCGTAAGAATGAAAAAAGACTCTTAAAGGAAAAGCCCTTCAAGAGTCTTGCATTTCTCAGAAGTGTCTGTTGATTGAAGACGCGATCTTAAGAACGATGTTCTATGATTATTCTTCGTCTTCACCGATAACTGCTGGTTCAGCAGCTTCGCCAGCTTCTTCATCTTCAGTGATTTCTTGTGGTTCAGTAACCGCAACGATTTGTTCTTCTGGATCGGTCACGATCGTGTACTCGTCGTTCTTAGGCAGATCAGCCACTGTTAATGAATCGCCGATCTCTAATGACGTCACATCGATCTCAACACGTTCAGGCAATTTGTCTGGTGTTGCTGATACAACGACTGTATACAAGTTTTGTGCTAGAACACCACCAGCTTTGACACCAGCAGATTCGCCAATTAAGGTTACTTCTGCTTCTACTTCTGTTTCTTCATTCATATCGACAGATAGGAATTCAACGTGGGTTAAATTGCGTGTGAAGGTATCTGATTGATACTCTTTGATCAGTGTATTGACTTTTTTGCCTTCTAAACTGATCGTGATTACGGTATTCAATCCATTTTCACGCAAGATTTTTTCTAATTCTGCTGCATTGACAGCAATCGGTGTGCTTTCTACTTTGTACCCGTTGACAATTGCAGGTACTTTTCCTTCGTGACGCAACTTGTTCCGTAAAGAACGTGGGCGAACTTCTCTTTTCGTAACTTCTAATGATACTGACATAACTCAATTCCTCCTAAAATTTTCTCGTTAGTAACGAGATTTTTTAAGCAAATTTTGTTAACTCTGCACATTAAGTGGTACGTGAGTGAAAACACGCAAAAGGGCAGTTGTGTACACAACTGCCCCAGAAAGTTTTGGTTCAACTTTTCTCCACCAGGTCATAACGCTGTGTATGAGAAACTATATTTACTTTACTCTTTAACCTTACGCAAAAAGACAAAGAAAGTCAAATCATTTGAAATCCTGGCAGTTTCCTTTCGCTAGATCCTAAGCTATAATAGCCACTATGGAGAAAAATTTATGCGTTTAGATAAAGTGATCGAGCAACAATTGAATACATCCCGGAAAGAGATGAAACGGTTGTTTCAGCAAGGAAAAGTCTTTGTGGATCATAGGATTGAGCGAAGGCCCGAGCGCAACGTCGATAGCAGCTTGCATCAAATCATGGTTGCGGGGCGGCAGTTGGAAACACAGGAACGCTATTATATCGTCAACAAACCCAAGGGTGTCGTTACAGCCAATCTGGATCAACAGCACCAGACAGTGATCGCTTTGATTGCACCCGAAGATCAACATCCTGATCTTTATGCCGTCGGTCGATTGGATCGGGACACGGAAGGGTTGGTATTAGTTACGACGAATGGTCAGTTAGGCTATGACTTGCTGCATCCCACCAAAAAGGTGACCAAGCGATATGAAGTGGTGGTCAATGACTTGGTGACTCCTGAGGATGTGGCGGCATTTGCTGCAGGGATCACCTTTCATGGTGGTGTCACTTGCAAACCAGCTGCCCTAACGATCATCGATGCCCGAGCAGATCATTCCTTTGTTTCGTTAGAAATTGCTGAAGGCAAGTTCCATCAAGTGAAAAAGATGTTTTTAGCCCGAGGGAAAAAAGTCATTCAGCTGAAACGAACAGCGATGGGTTCGCTGGTTCTACCAGATGATTTAGCAGTGGGCAGTTATCGCTCGCTGACGCAAGAAGAATTAAAAGGACTGGCGGCGCATTTCCGCTGAGAAAGAGGGAGAAAATGAAGTATAAAACATTATTATTTGATGTCGATGACACGATCCTCGACTTTCAAGATACCGAAGATCAAGCCTTAAAAGCACTGTTTGAAGCTCATGGCTTGGAAATGACTCCAGAGCGCAAACAAAGCTATCAAACGATCAATCATGATTTGTGGCAGCAGTTTGAGCAAGGGAAAATCACGAGAGACCAAGTCATCAATGAGCGTTTCGGCTTGTTTTTTGAAACGCAAGGCATTCAGGTCGATAGTCCAGCAGTTGAATTGGCGTACCGAGAATTTCTAAATGAAGGACATAAACTGTTAGACAACAGTGATGAGATCTTAGCGGAGTTGGCGCAGCATTTTGACCTATACGTGGTTACGAACGGGGTTTCTGAAACCCAGTACCGTCGCTTGGAAGATGCCAAATTGAAGCCCTATTTCCGTGATATTTTTGTTTCAGAAGACACGGGTTATCAAAAACCAATGAAAGAATATTTTGACTACGTGTTTGCCCGCATACCAAACGTTAAAAAACAAGAAACAGTCATTATTGGCGATTCACTGACTTCAGATATCTTAGGCGGACAATTGGCAGGGATCGACACGATTTGGTTTAATCCAAAGAAAAAAAACAGTGGTGAGATTCAGCCTACCTTTGAGATCGAACGTTTGCAGCAATTACTTCCTTTATTGCAGCACTGATTCTACAGAAACAGTAGTAATTTGCCGAATTTTCGCTATAATAGAACCAGTGTGAATTTTTTAAGATGAAAGAGGTTAATTGAATGACGAATGGCAAGCCCATTATTATTGGTGTGACAGGTGGATCAGGTAGTGGAAAAACAAGCGTGAGTCGGGCGATCTTTAATCATTTCCCCAACCATTCTATTATGATGCTTGAACAAGACTCCTACTATAAAGACCAAAGTGATCTGAGCTTTGAAGAACGGTTGAACACCAACTATGACCATCCTTTTGCATTTGATACTGATTTGTTGATCGATCACTTGCAGCAGCTGCTTGCATATCAAACGATCGAAAAACCTGTCTATGATTATGTCGCTCATACTCGCAGCGAAGCAACGATCATTCAAGAACCCAAAGAAGTCATTATCTTGGAAGGGATCTTGATTTTAGAAGATGAGCGATTACGTAATTTAATGGATATTAAACTTTATGTTGATACAGACGATGATATTCGGATTATTCGCCGAATCAAACGTGATATGGAAGAACGTGGCCGGACGTTGGATTCTGTGATCGAACAATACTTGACGGTCGTAAAACCGATGTATCATCAATTTATCGAACCGACAAAACGGTATGCTGATGTCATCGTACCAGAAGGCGGCGAAAACCACGTAGCCATTGATTTGATTACGACCAAAGTGGCAACCTTCTTATCCTAAGGTTTCTTGAATCCATCGATTTGAACGTTTCTTTTGAGAAGAAACAACTGGTTCATGTAAAACTGCTGATAAGTGCTCTTTCTTGAAAGATGTTTATCCGCAGTTTTTGATTTTATAAAAAAAAACAGTAGTATTCCGACTAATTTTATGGTAAAGTAATCCTCATGCGACGAGTCGAGAAGGTCTAGCATTAGCTGACCAGATTGATAGCAGAGGCACACCGCGTAAGCAACCTACCGGATTTGTAGGGTGTCGGAATATTCCTTTTGTGGAGATAGGGTATTCTACTAGCAATAGTACTGTGAGTGAAAAAAGCTGTGAACAATTTTGTTCACAGCTTTTTTTTGTTTATTTACGTGAGAGAACAGCGATAGATGGTGGAAGACTCTCCCCAAGGGTGGTAGCCAGTGCCGATCGGTTCGAAAGCAAACTGCTCATAAAAAGTAGAAAGATCCGTACATAGATACAGAGAATCAAAACCAGCTCCAGCAGCGCGCTGTTTAGCTGTTTCGATCAAAAGGCGGGCACCGCCTTGGCCACGCCACAAAGGGTCCACATACAAGGCGCAAAGCCAAGGCGTCAAATCCATCCGACTGATGAAGTCGTTGGGGATCAAGTCGCCGCAGCCGATGATTTGATAAGGTCCGTCTGCTGCGATTTCTTCGTTGACCAGCAGTAGCCATTGCGGCAAAATGCTTGTTGAAAAACTATGGGTCAGGCTGTCTTCATAAACCATGAGGGAATCGGGGCCAGCCCACTGTTTTTGGAAGTAACGGATCGCTTCTGCTAAGTATTCAGGGTGTTCTTTAAGGGTGATGACCTGCATTTTTTTCTCCTTTATCCTTCTTTAGGTAAGCGAATCTGAAAAATAACCCCTCGTGGCTGCAGATCTTTGACCAGAATTTGTCCTTTGTGCTCTTCGACGATTTGCTTGGCGATCGCTAAGCCTAAACCATAGCCGCCGGTCTCCTTGGAGCGAGAACGATCCTCGCGGTAGAAGCGGTCAAAGATGCGAGCTTTCTCTTCATCGGAAATAGTTGGTCCCGTGTTTTTGACCTCGATCAGCCATTGCTTGTTAGAAATCTCCGATAAGAGCGTAATTTTATCACCACTGCTGGTATATTTTAAGGCATTATCTAGGAGAATCACGAGGACTTGATGAATTTTCTTTTGATCAAAGCAAGCGGTCGTTTTGGCAAAATTTTCGACAATAAAATGTTTTTGATCCAGTTCGGCAATTTCTTTGAAAAGTTTGACTAAGTCATCGATAAACGGAACTAATTCGACGGTTTCTTTCGTTAACAGCAGTTGATTGGAATCACTGCGGGCAATCGTTAGTAGATCAGCCGTTAATCCAGTTAGCCGTCGGGTTTCCGCTAACGCTTGTGCAATGCTTTCAGATTCTTCAATGATCGTATGATTGGGCTTGGTAAACAGGCGCTCCAGACTATTTTGAATGATCGTCAATGGTGTGCGCAACTCGTGAGAAGCATTTTCGACAAATTCTTGTTGTTTCTTCCACGAGGCTAAAATTGGGCGCATGTTCAAGCTGGAAAGCAAGTAGCTGATCCCGATCGAGAGAATCCAGAAAAAAATCATCGATAAAATCAAGATGGTTTGGAAATTGTTCATGGCATTTTTGATTTGATTGGTGTTCGCTAAGACTTGGATATAGCCGACCCCGGCGTCATTGGTTGGTGCTTTGGTGGTGATTGAGCGAAACAAAAGTGTCTCTTCTTCCTCTGACAAGGACTGATCCACTACTGAAAAAGACGTGATACTGTCTAAATGGCTCGTATCTAAAGATAGACTTGCCAATTGTGAAAAACGGCCGCCTAAAGTCTGTTTGTTTAAAATCTCGCCGTCCTCAGACCAGAGGATCAACTGGGTGTTGAAGCGATTGGTACCAGGGATCTTCGGCATTGCACTATCTGGTGGCAATACCTCTAGATTGGATTGCGAAGCGCTGATCTCAGCTTGGATCAAGCGGGTATCTTTGACTGCTTGTTCCAAAGAAATATCGGTTTGACGATAAGCCGATTGGTTGAATAATTGGAGCACGATCGTTCCTAAAAGTAAGAAGACCAAAGCAAAGGCACTGACATTTAGGAGAAAGGAGTGCAGCCGTTGTCTCTTAGAGCGTTCTTTATTCATAGACTAGGCTCCTTGCATAATATAGCCGACATTTCGCAACGTACGGATCTCTTTGTCGATTCCTGTCTGGCGCAAGTGTTTTCGCAGATTGCTCATGTAGACTTCTACGACAGTCAGGGTCGTTTCTGAATCGAACCCCCAGATGCGATCAAAAATCTGTTCCTTGGTCAAAATAATGTTTCTATTTTGTAGAAAATAGAGCAGTAGCTCAAATTCTTTCCCTTGAATCGGTAAAAGCTCTCCTTGATAGCTGACCTCGTTGGTGCCAAGGTTACAGAGCAACCCATTATATTCCAGTGTATTTTCATTGAACAAACCTAAGGAGCGTTTTAGCAACGCTTTGATCCGCATCAATAATTCTTCCCGATAAAAAGGCTTAGTCAAATAATCATCAGCCCCTTTTTGAAAGCCGGTTACTTTGTCTTCTAAGCCGTCTTTGGCTGTTAAAATCAGGACGGGTGTTTGGAGTCCTTTTTTTCGTAATGCTGAAAGCACCTCATAGCCGTTCATCTCTGGCATCATCAAGTCGAGAATAATCAAATCATAGATCCCCGTTTCTGCCTCGTATAAGCCTTCACTGCCATCATAGGCTTGTGTGACGTCACCGATCTCGCTGACGATTTCTTTCATATTATCAGATAATGTTTTGTCATCTTCGATCACTAATAGTTTAATCATGTTCCCACCTCTTTAAGGATAAGAATAGCACGAATAGCATAAAAAATGCTTAAAAAACTGTTTTGCCTTAAGCTGCATTTAAGATAGCTGCCGTAAATTCAGTGCATGGATTTCAAGGGAGGAACATTTTTATGAAATTGAAAAAAGTCTTTCAAAGAAAAGAGACAAAATATTTAATAGCCAAGGAGCAATTTCCTGCATTTCTTGCTGAGCTTCAGCAAAGAATGGCGATCGATGAATATGGGCAGCACACGATTATGTCCTTGTATTACGATACCCACGATTACCGCTTTATTCGTCATTCGATGGACAAACCGAAATACAAAGAAAAATTTCGGGTCCGCAGCTATGGCATACCGACAGAGCAGCAGTTAATTTTTTTAGAGATCAAAAAGAAAGTCAATGGCGTGGTCTACAAACGCCGAGTCCCGATGCCCTATGCTGACTATTGTCGCTGGTTGCAAACAGGGGTCTTGCCGTCAATGGCAGAAGCACCGCAAATCGCTGCAGAGATTCACTGGCTATTTAAGCAAAACCCAGACTTGCTGCCGAAAGTGTTGATTGCCTATGATCGCTTGTCGCTGTTTATTGATGATGATAGTGAATTTCGCGTGACATTCGACCAAAACATTCGCTTTCGCACCTATGATCTTATGTTCGGTTCTGGCAGTGAGGGGGCGCTGGTAGCACCTGAAATCGGGGTGTTGATGGAAGTGAAAGCCCTCGGCGCTTATCCGTTATGGTTTGTGGAGCTGTTGAACAAATACAGCGTGCGCAAAGGTAGCTTTTCAAAATATGCCCAAACGTATCAACGGCATTTGTTCAAGAAGGAGGAATGGTTACATGTTATCTAGTCTGTTTTCTGGCGATACGAGCACCTTGGAATGGCGTAGCTTATTGATCTGTATCGCCGCCTCATTGCTTTTAGGAATATTGGTAGCGGCGATCCATATGATCCGCAATGTCTACACAAAAAACTTCGTCATTACCTTGGCGGTCTTACCGATCCTCGTTCAATCCGTGATCATGCTAGTCAACGGCAATCTTGGCACAGGGGTGGCGATCTTAGGCGCCTTCAGTTTGATTCGTTTCCGCTCGGTTCCAGGAGGGTCTAGAGAGATCACCAGCGTCTTTTGGTCGATGGGGATCGGTCTGGCAACTGGGATGGGCTATGTCGGCTATGTCGTGATTTTTTCCATCATCGTGGCGCTTTTCTTGACCCTTTTATACACGGTGCCCTTTGGCGATCGACAAGCCACGAGTGAACGAGAACTGAAAGTCACGATTCCAGAAGATTTGGATTATCCGCAACTATTCGATGATCTCTTTGAAAAATATACGCATTCTGCCAAACTGACATCGGTTCGAACGACCACGATGGGGAGCTTATATGAGTTGCGTTATCAGTTGCTGTTAAAAGACCAAGCGCAAGAAAAACAAATCATTGATGAAGTTCGGGTTCGTAATGGCAATTTACCCGTTGTTTTAGGCAAGCTCACCGCTAACCGCGATGAGCTGTAGAAGGAGGAACCTCTTATGAAAAAACTCATTTATCCGCTCTTACTCTCATCGCTGCTCCTAGGCGCTTGTGGGCAAACCGATAGTAGTAGCACGAGCAGCAGCTCCAGTTCTGCAGCGGCTGTTTCAGGTTCTGCCGCAGTGACCAACGTTGCAACGACTCTTGATGATGCTACGGACTATTATGGCAGTTACGAAGAAGAAGACGTGGATGCCTCCTACGATGAGGCGACCGCCACGCAACTTGAATTGAATGACGGCGATACGACGGCTGTTGATGGCGTTGCAGTGGAAGACCAAACGGTGACGATCACGCAAGCTGGTACCTATGTCGTCAGCGGTTCCTTAAGTAATGGTCAACTGGTTGTCAACGTCAATAAAGAAGAAAAAGTCCATCTGATCTTTGCGGGTGTCACGATCACCAATGAAGACGGGGCGGCAGTCGTCATCGAACAAGCAGAAAAAGTCATCACGACCTTAGCCAGTGATACGACAAATACTCTGATAGATGGCAGCAGCTACACCTTGGCGGAAGGTGAGACGGAACCAGATGCCGCTTTTTATAGTAAAGAAGATTTGTCCATCAACGGTGATGGAACGTTGGTGATCACAGGAAATTACAGCAACGGGCTGCGCAGCAAAGATGATTTGGTTTTAGCTGGTGGCACGATTGAGATCACAGCGAAAAACAATGCCATCAAAGGAAAAGATTCCGTGTCGATCTTGGCAGGGAACTACACACTGAACACCACTGAAGGAGATGGCATCCAAGCGAATAATTCGGAAGATGCGGAAAAAGGCTACGTTGCGATCGATGGCGGTACCTTTACGATCCAAAGTGGGCGTGATGGCATCCAAGCAGAAACAAATTTAAGCATCCAATCAGCCGATCTCACGATCAAAACGGCTGACGGGGCACAAAGTCAGTCGCTAGTGACGGATGAAAGCTACAAAGGATTGAAAGCTGGCGGTGTGATGACCATCAGCAGCGGTACCTTTGCGATCGATAGTGCAGATGATAGCCTGCATGCCAACGATACCATCAACATCACAGGTGGTACGATCACTGCCAACAGTGGTGACGACGGCATACATGCGGACAATGAATTGACGATCTCCGATGGGACGATTGCTATCGAAGAATCCTATGAAGGACTAGAAGCAAGTGTGATCACGATTGCTGGTGGTACGACACACGTCGTGGCTAGCGATGACGGGATCAATGCCGGTGGCGGCAGTGATACAGAGGAAACCACTGGCCAATTTGGGCAAGACAGCTTTGGTGGCGGTCCTGGCGGTGGCGATACCGCAGATGACAGCAAACAAATCACAATCACTGGTGGGACGTTGGTGGTCGATGCCGAAGGGGATGGATTAGACAGTAACGGCAATGTTACCATGAGTGATGGGGTCGTCATCGTAAATGGTCCAACGACCGGTGGCAATGGCGCTTTGGATTATAACGGGACGTTTGAAATCACTGGCGGTGTCTTGTTAGCTGCTGGTACGACCGATATGGCCATGAATGTCAGTGGGGGAAGTCAACAGTCGATCGGGATCAGTTTCGATCAAACCCAAGCAGCAGAGACCCTTGTGACCTTAAAGGATAGTCAAGGACAGACAATCTTGTCCTATGCACCAAGCAAAAGCTACCAACATGTGGTTCTTTCTAGCCCAGATTTGACGGATAGCAGCTATACATTGGTCAGTGGGGGAACGAATGATGCGCAAGCTGTTTCTGGTTATTATGCTGGTGGGACCCTTAGTGATGGGACGGAATTAGGAACGTTGCCCGTCACGGAAACGATCGCCAACTTGACCCAATCAGGAGCGACAGCGACAACCAATCAAATGGGCGGCTTTGGCCGTTAGTTGAAGGTTCCTCGATCATTCCCTGGGGGTCATCAATAGAACGTGCAGATCGCAGAAGGCAGCTGCGGTCTGTTCCAACGTTTTGAAAAATCAGGGGAAGATTTAAGTTCAATTTAAGCTAAGGTTCTTATAGTCGAAATACAATAATTTGCCATTCAGGAGGAACAAAGATGAATTTTTTGAAACGAGGGCTCCAAAGTTTATGGGCGAAAAAAGGCCGGAGTCTGCTGCTGATCGCCGTATTTTCTGCAATCTTGATTTTTGTATTGGCGGGTTTGACGATTCGCAGTGCAGCGCTAGTAGCGACTGAAAATGCTCAGAAAAGTGTCGGCGCAACCGTGACGTTGCAAGCCAACCGTGAGCAGGCTTTTCAGCAAAGAAGTTCTTCATCTGACAGCGATGACCAGAGTACACGTCCAGATCCAGGGAGTTTTCAATCGACACCTGTAGCGATCACAGATGCCCAAGCAATCGCTGATTTAGACGGGGTTGCTTCATATAGTTTTGAAGTCAGTACCTCGGCTGATGCCGTCAGCGGGATCGAACCGATCTCTAGCAGTGACTCCTCGACAGAGTCAGAAGCAACCGATAGCAGCGAGTCGGGGCAAATGGGCGGTATGCCAGGCGGTATGCCTGGTGGGAGTATGAGTACAGGTGATTTCCAAATCACTGGCGTATCAACCAGTGCGGCGTATACGACTTTTTCGGAAGGAACAGCGACGATCACGGATGGAGAAGGAATTACTTCTGAGGACGAAGGCACAAACCAAGTCTTGATTGAATCCTCACTAGCTGAAGCGAATGATTTGGCGGTCGGAGATACGTTTTCAATTACTGATGCAGAGGACAATGAAGTAGAAGTGACGGTCAAAGGAATCTATGAAACGAGTGAAGTTGGCAACAGCATGAGCCAAATGTTTAACTTTCTCAACCCAGCCAACACGATCATTGCCTCTTATACCCTTGCCAATACGTTGAGCGGCAATGAGGACACCATTGATTCAGCAACCTATACCTTGAGTGATCCGTCTGAAATGACGGCATTCGTGGAAGAAGCAGAAGGATTGATCGATACGGAAACCTATAGCATCCAAACCAATGATCAGATGTATCAATCGATGCTGACACCGTTGAATAATGTCGCGAGCTTTGCCAAAAATATTATTGTGTTAGTTGCTGCTGCCGGTATCATTATTTTGACGTTGATCGTGATGATGTCGATTCGGGAACGTCGCTATGAGATTGGCGTATTGCTCTCTTTAGGCGAGTCACGAGCCAAAGTGATCCTACAGTTTTTCACAGAGATTTTTGTCTGCATGGTATTTGCTTTAGGGATCGCGGCCGCTAGCGGCAATCTTGTCGGTAATGCCGTCGGAGAGCAATTATTGGCACAGCAAACCGAAACGACGACGGATCAGGCAGCTGCTGAAAACGCTGGACCTGGAGGCGGAGAGATGCCGCAAATGGGCGGTAACCGTGGCGGTTCTTTCCCATCCTTCACCCAATCAGCAGAAGTGGAGTCCTTAGAAATTACCGTTTCCCCTCAACAAATTGGTCTATTGGCATTACTCGGTCTAGGGATCAGCTTTGGCTCGATCTTACTCTCGTCGGCGGGCATTTTGCGGCTGAACCCGAAAAAAATCTTGGTTTCTTAGGAGGAACGACATGACATTACGAACAGAACAATTAGGCTATTGGTATCAAAGCGAAGCAGAAGCCCTGTTTCGTGGCGTTGACTTGACCTTCGAGCCTGGCAAGATGTATGCGATCTTAGGTTCCAGCGGATCGGGGAAAACGACCTTCCTGTCGCTGATCACAGGCCTAGATACCCCGAAAGAAGGAAAGATTTTCTACAACGAAGAAACGTTAGCAAAAATCGGGCTGCGGGAGTACCGCCGCAAAGATGTGTCCATCGTGTTCCAAGCCTATAATCTATTGCCTTATCTGTCGGCATTGGACAATGTGGTGACAGCGATGGCGATCGCGAAGTCGCAGCAAGCCGATAAAAAGGCCTACGCTTTAGCAAACTTAGCCAAAGTTGGCATCACGGAAGAGCTGGCACTGAAAAAAGTGACCCAATTATCGGGTGGGCAGCAGCAGCGGGTGGCGATCGTTCGCGCATTGTGCTGTGAGCATGAGCTGATCGTAGCGGATGAACCGACTGGAAACTTGGATGAAACGACGTCCAAAGAGATCGTCAAACTGTTTCAAGAAATTGCTCATGAGCAAAAAAAATGTATTATCTTAGTGACCCATGAGCAAGAAGTAGCCAAGGCTTGCGATGTCGTTTATGAGCTAAAAGAGCGAGCCTTTTCTAAAGTTGAAGGATAAGCTTTGCTTAGGGTAGCTGCTAGTTATTAGGGCGGAGGCAGTTGCTCTTCTTGAGGCTTTAAATACATCCTCCAGGAAACGGCTGTAAAGTCTGCTTGCATCTTCGCCTTGCTCCTCTTACAATAGAAGTAATTGTAAACGAAGAAACTTGTGAGGGGAGTGTGGAGATGCGACTTTTTATTGACGGCGATGGATCGCCAGTGAAAAACGAAGTGATCGAGCTGGCTCAGCAATATCAGCTGCCGGTGGTGATCGTCACCAGTGTCGATCATTACACGACCAAAGATTATCCTGCCCATGTTCACTTTGTCTATGTCGACAAAGGCTCGGATCGTGCGGATTATGAAATCGTGAAGGAAATAGAG
Organism: Enterococcus casseliflavus; assembly: GCF_029215545.1. Taxonomy (NCBI): domain Bacteria; kingdom Bacillati; phylum Bacillota; class Bacilli; order Lactobacillales; family Enterococcaceae; genus Enterococcus; species Enterococcus casseliflavus. Next base: position 449,856 of record NZ_CP119393.1, read on the forward strand.
CCCGGTGATTTTCTCGTTACCCAAGATTATGGCTTAGCCTCTTTGGTCTTGCCGAAAAAAGCGCGGGTTTTTCACCATAACGGCACAGAGTATTTGCCAGAAACGATCGATTTTTTACTTGGACAACGCTACTTAGGTGCGCAGATGCGTAAAGCAGGCAAGCGTACAAAAGGACCGAAGCCCTTTACGAAAGAGGATCGGGAAGCCTTCAAACGAATCTTTGAAAACGAATTGCGACAGATCCTTGCAAAATAAGCACCCTCAAGACCCAGCTTCTGCATGAACCACGGGAATTGAAGGTGCTTATTTATTTCTTGCGAAAACGATCATAGAAGTATTTGCTGACTAAAGCCACGATCGCGAAAAATGCTAAGGTATATCCGAAGATCCCCATCTGATGGACGAAGGCTCCTTGTTGCGGGCTGGCGACCACCAATAAGGAAGAGCCAAGGATGACCGCAGCTAGAATAATACCGATCACCAGTCGATTGACCATCTGATCAAAGCGGTCCAATAGCTGTTTTTGTTCGCGAATCTCTAGATTCAATCGGTGTTTACCAGTCGCAAACGTGTCTAAGACAGCCAAGGTCCGATCAGGAAGATGGCTAAGTGCCCGCAAGCTTTTTGCGGTTGCCAAGGCGCTTTTTTTCACCTCGTCTTCAATACTCAGCTGCTGCAGGAAATATTTTTGTGCAAAAGGCTGAGTGACTTCCATCATTGATAATTCGGGATCTAAGGCTTTGATCACACCTTCCAAGGTACCAAAAGCCTTGATCAGCAAGGTGATGTCTCGATGCATCTGCAGTTGGTTATCATGGCAGATCGTGATGACTTCCGCCATCACTTTTTGCAAGTCGATATCCTTTAGCGGCATATTATAGTAGTTTTCAACAAATTTTTGCAGGTCTTGGTAGAAGGCGACTTCGTCAAAGGAACTGCCGCTGCTGTTGCACAACCGCAAGACGGCTTTACCGACCTCTTGGGTGTCTTGGGTATAAAGAGCAATCAACGCATCGGCTAAACGGCTGCGTAAAGACTGATCCAAATGACCCATCATCCCAAAGTCCAAGAAAATCACTTGGTAAGGCGGCATGACAGCTTCTTCTTGCCATTTCAACGAATAATCGACCCCGCCGAGGACACCGACGCGCTGCTTGACCTGAAATGGTTGTGGGCGGTTGGCTTGATCCGTGAAGACATGCAAGAAAAGATTGCCAGGATGTGGATCAGCGTGAAAGAAGCCATCTTCAAAGACTTGTTTCATAAAGTTTTCGACTAATAGCGTCCCCACTTGTTTTTTCACTGCTTTAACGGACTGATTGTCATAAACGATGTCTTGATTTTTGCGGGTCAGTAAGCAATTCAAGCTTTCACCTGCCATGTAATCCATGACTAATACTTTTTGGGTACACCATTCGGGATAAACTTTTGGCAATGCCAACTGCGGGTCTTGGTGATTGTTGCGGTAGAATTCCTGTGCATTTTTCATCTCTTGCAAAAAATTCGTTTCATCGGCAAGTGATCGTCGGACTTCGCTTAGCACGCTTTTTAAATCCACCACATTGGCTTCTGGAATTGCGCGAACCAATGGCAGTGCTTTTTCAAAAAGATCGAGATCCACTTGAATTGCCGTAATGATCCCTGGATGCTGCACTTTGACGATTACTTCTTTGCCGCTGAGCAAGTTTGCTCGATGGGCTTGTCCGATGGAAGCTGAGGCGACTGGAATTTCATCAAAATCGGAAAACACTTCCGTTAGCGGTTGCTGCAGTTCTGTTTCCAGCAGTGCTTTGACCTTGGGAAATGGATCGCTTTTGACATTGTCCTGCAGCTGCTTGAATTCATCGACAAAGGTGCTGGAAAGCAGATCATTGCGGACCGAAAGCATCTGCCCGATTTTGATAAATGTTGGTCCTAATTCTTCAAACGCTTGACGCACCATTTCGGGGTGCTGCTGTTTGCTGATATTTTGAACGACTTTGTATTTCAAAAAGACTTGAACGATTTGTTTTAATCGTCCTTTTCTAGAAGGAGCGGTTTGTTCTGTCATAGGTCCCACCTCTTTAAACGTGCCGTGATATATTCATAGTACTGACAAAATGAAAAACATTCAACTAACGACTGTGTAAGCTTAAAGAAATTTCTGCAAGATTTAATGCCGGTTGGTCGATTTTGTGCTAAAATGTGGAAGACTTAGTTTGGTAGAATCAATGAATACAGGAGGAAATTCTTTTGAAAATCATTTTATTATACGGGGGACGCAGTGCAGAACATGAGGTATCACTGTTATCCGCTTTTTCAGTTGTTAATGCTGTATATTATAATTACTACCAAGTTCAATTAGTAATGATCACCAAAGAAGGACGCTGGTTAAAAGGCCCATTATTGACTGAGGCGCCAACGTCTCCAGATACTTTGGCATTGACCAATGAAGAAACCAAAGGGGAAGAAATTTCACCTGGGGCAATCTACGAAGAAGACGCGATCGTCTTTCCTTTACTTCACGGACCAAATGGCGAAGACGGCACGATCCAAGGGTTTTTAGAAACCATCGGAATGCCTTATGTCGGAGCCGGTGTCTTGACTAGTGCCTGTGGGATGGACAAAATCATGACCAAGTATATCTTGCAAGCTGCGGGGATTCCGCAAGTTCCCTATGTACCAGTCTTGAAAAATGCGTGGAAAGAAAATCCGAAAAAGATTTTCGATCAATGTGAAGGTAGTCTGCTTTATCCAATGTTTGTCAAACCTGCCAACATGGGCTCAAGTGTCGGTATCTCGAAAGCCGAGAACCGTGAAGAACTGCAAAATGCGCTACAAGAAGCGTATCGCTACGATACCCGAGCGATCGTTGAACAAGGAATCGAAGCCCGTGAGATCGAAGTAGCCGTTCTTGGAAACGAAGACGTTCGGACCACAATGCCGGGAGAAATTGTAAAAGATGTTGCCTTTTATGATTACAATTCCAAATACATTGACAACCGAATCGAGATGCAGATTCCTGCACAAATTCCAGAAGAAACACAAGCCAAAGCCCAAGAGTTTGCGAAAAAAGCCTATACGATGTTAGGCGGCAGCGGATTGAGCCGTTGTGATTTCTTTTTGACCAATAAAAATGAGCTCTTTTTAAATGAGCTGAACACGATGCCAGGGTTCACTGAATTCAGCATGTACCCACTGCTATGGGAGAAGACCGGTTTGCCTTATGGGGATTTGATCGAAGAATTGATCCAATTAGGGATGAATCGTTTCAATCAAAGACGTTCGTTCTTGACCAATGTAGAAGCAACAGAAAAAGAAGCAGAAAACGAAGCAGAATAAATAGCAGGAAGAAAGCCAGCTCTACTCAAGGAAAATACTTGAAGCGATCTTGTGCTTTCTTTTTTTAGGAAAAAGGAGCGAACCTGATGAATTTTACTGTAAAAGAAGCCGCTGCCGTATTTGGTCAGCAAATTAAAAATGAAACACCACTTGCCTCTGTGGAATTCGACAGCCGTCTGATCAAAGAAAACAGTCTTTTTGTTCCCTTAGCGGGGACCCGTGACGGACATGAATTTGCCCAACAAGCCAAAGACAATGGTGCGATCGCGACATTGTGGAGTCATCCCACCATCCAACCACCGCAAGGCATCCTTGTGATCCCCGTCACGGATACTGTCAAAGCGTTCCAACAGTTAGCACGAGCCTACAAAGAAAAACTTGCGCCAAAAATCATCGCTATTACCGGAAGTAATGGGAAAACAACCACAAAAGATATGGTAGACGCGGTTATGGCACAAAAATACCAGACCTACAAAACTCAAGGTAACCATAACAATGAACTAGGCGTGCCTTTGACTATCTTGCATGCACCAGAAGATACGCAAGTGTTGATTTTAGAAATGGGAATGGACCATGCAGGAGAGATCGAAGTCCTTTCGCGCTTAGCAGAACCTGATGCAGCGGCGATCACTTTGATTGGCGAAGCCCACATTGAAAACTTAGGGTCCAGAGAAGGGATCGCCAAAGCCAAAATGGAGATCACCGCAGGATTGAAAAAAGACGGCTTCTTTATGATTCCGGCGGATGAACCATTGTTAGACCCCTTTGTTCCTAACTTGACGCAGACCATTGAAACTTTTGGCTTAACAGAGGGAGATCTGCAAGGAGACATCGTAGAGGAATCGCAAGATCAAACGATTTTTACGGTAGCAGGTACGACTTTTACCTTACCGGTATTAGGCGGTTATAATGTCAAAAATGCCTTGATCGCGATTGGGTTAGGACGTCATTTTGGTGTATCAAATGAAGCCATCAAGGAGGGATTGGCGCATTTTCAATTAACGAAAAATCGGACCCAATGGGTGACTGCCGGTAATGGAGCAGCGATTTTGAGCGATATTTACAATGCCAATCCGACGGCCATGGGTCTCGTATTGGATAGTTTCCGCAAATTGCCGTTAGAAGGAAGACGGATCGCCGTATTGGCAGATATGCTTGAATTAGGACCAGATTCTGCACAAATGCACGAGCAGATGGCCGCACATTTAGATGACTCGTTCCAGCTAGTTTTCCTTTATGGCAAAGAAATGCAAGCATTGCAAAAACGACTAGCTCAGTCACCACTGGCTGACAAGGTGCGCTATTTTGCGACAGATGAAAAACCACAACTGATCGCCTCCTTAAAGGAAACTTTAGAACCTTCCGACAGCTTGGTAATCAAAGGGAGCAATGGCATGGGCTTGAGCGAAGTCGTTGATGCACTAAAAGGAATGTAAAGCGGAGTTGAAATCTTGCTGAAACTTTCAAAACGTGTTATACTTATCTAACGCCGAAAGATGAAGCACAGAATGATTACTGTAAAAAACATTGACGTTTTGAGATAAAATGATGGCTGAGACAAACAACACTTGTTTTAGCCTTTTATAATGCCTTCGTGAAGCGGTTTTTCGGTACCGAGAGAAAGATAAGAGTAAATGGGACTACTCTTGTGTTTCTGAAGAACTAACCTACGCTTCGATGATAGAAAAACAGGCATCGAAAAGATGACCAGCCTAGGAGGATCCATTTGAAATTTAAAGATCTAGAATTATCCAACGAATTATTGACTTCTGTTGAGCGTGCCGGCTTTGAAGAAGCAACACCCATCCAAGAAGCAACGATTCCATTAGCCTTAGCAGGCAAAGACGTGATCGGTCAAGCACAGACCGGTACTGGTAAAACCGCCGCATTTGGTTTGCCAATGTTAGAAAAAATCGACCCAGCGAACCATCAACTACAAGGATTAGTGATTGCCCCAACCCGTGAATTAGCGATCCAAACCCAAGAAGAATTGTATCGTCTTGGTAAAGACAAAAAAATTCGCGTTCAAGCAGTTTACGGTGGAGCCGATATCGGCCGTCAAATCCGTCAATTAAAAGATCGTCCCCATATCGTAGTTGGTACGCCAGGACGTATGTTAGACCATATCAACCGCCACACCTTAAAATTAGGTACGGTTGAAACGCTTGTATTAGATGAAGCAGACGAAATGTTGAACATGGGCTTCTTGGAAGATATTGAAAAAATCATCAGCCAAGTGCCAGATGTTCGTCAAACGTTGCTATTTTCAGCAACAATGCCGCCAGCAATCAAAAATATCGGCGTGAAATTCATGAAAGAGCCTGAACATGTTCAAATCAAAGCCAAAGAAATGACCGCTGATTTGATTGATCAATACTATGTTCGCTCAAAAGATTACGAAAAATTCGATGTCATGACTCGTTTGTTGGATGTGCAATCACCTGAATTGACGATCGTTTTCGGTCGTACGAAACGTCGCGTTGATGAATTGGCACGTGGTTTAGAAGCCCGTGGCTACAAAGCTGAAGGCATTCACGGGGACCTTTCTCAACAAAAACGGATGAGCGTTTTGCGTTCATTTAAGAGTGGTCAATTAGATATCTTAGTTGCCACAGACGTAGCAGCTCGCGGATTAGATATTTCTGGTGTTACACACGTTTACAACTACGATATCCCTCAAGATCCTGAAAGCTATGTTCATCGGATCGGACGTACAGGTCGTGCCGGAAAAGGCGGAATGTCAGTGACTTTCGTTACACCAAACGAAATGAGCTACTTGCATGTCATTGAAAACTTAACGAAAAAACGGATGACACCAATGCGCCCACCAACCGAAAAAGAAGCATTTAAAGGTCAATTAGGTGCCGCAATCGAAGCCGTTGAAACAAAATTGGATGAAAATGGTTTGGATAAATACTTGCAAGCAGCCGACGATCTTTTGGAACGTTATTCTGCACAAGATTTAGCAGCACTGCTTCTAAAAACAATGGCGAAAGATCCAGCTGATTTAGAACCAGTCAAAATCACACCAGAACGCCCATTACCTCAAGGAAAAAAATCATTCAATAAAAACGGACGTCGCAGCAATAACAGCAATGGCGGCAATCGTAACCGTAAAGAAAACGGTGGGAACCGTGGCGGCGGCAACGGCAATAAAGCCCGTGGTAACTATTCAAAAGATGGTGCCCGTAAAAACAATCGCCGTAGCAACGACAAAAAACGCGGTTTCGTAATCAGAAATAACCAAGACTAATTAAGTTTGTGGACCTTGTAAGGAAACTTGCAAGGTCTTTTTTTATATAAAAAACAAATATGAGCGATTGAAAATCTTAATCTCCGTATAAACTCGTCAGATTTGAATGGTAATTCGCCATTTTTTTGGTAGAATGGTAACTAGCTGAACAAGGGGTATTTCCAATTTGGAAAACCCTATCTTAGGTGAAGGTAGAGAAAAGAATGATCAAAGGAATCGGGATCGATGCAGTCGAGCTGCCTCGAATGAAAGAATTAATTGAAAAAAAACCTCAGTTTATAACGCGTATTTTAACAGAGAAGGAAGCAAAATTATTTGCACGTTTGCCTCTGAAACGTCAGGTAGAGTTCCTTGGTGGGCGCTATGCCTGCAAAGAAGCGTTCTCGAAAGCTTGGGGGACAGGGATCGGCAAAGTTTCTTTTCATGATATTGAAGTCTTGACCAATGAATTCGGTGCACCGATCGTTACTAAAGCACCGCATCCTTTAGAAAAAACGTTTGTCAGTATCACCCATACAAATGATACTGCTTTTGCACAAATTATTTTAGAAGTATTAGATAGTGAATAAACCAAGTTGAAGTAGTCTGTCAGTCAAGAAGACTTTGATACTTCATGGACGAACAGCCGACTACATAAAACCAACTTAATTTGTTCATCTGATCAAGCACTAGTAGAAAGAAGGAACTGGAAATGGTGGTTGCTTACCATAGACCAACGAAAGCGATAATTGATACAACTGCGATTACCGAAAACATCAAACATGAGATTGCTCACTTACCAAGCGAGACATTTCTTTTTGCGGTGGTCAAAGCGAATGGTTACGGACACGGAGCGGTTCAAACCGCTCTTGCAGCCAAAGAAGGCGGCGCAGATGGTTTTTGCGTTGCGACGATCGATGAAGCGATCGAATTGAGAGAAGCAGGGATCACTGACCCGATTTTGATCTTAGGTGTCGTGAACGTGTGTGATATTTCCTTGCTGACGACCTATGATTTGTCATTTCCAGTCGCTTCGGTGGACTGGTTGATAGAAGCAGGCGCTTATTTAGAGGAGAACCCTCTAAATAAGCCGCTTAAAGTGCATATCAAGGTGGATACTGGTATGGGGAGAATCGGCTTTTTGACTGCCGAAGAAGTGCGCCAAGCCGTTCTTTGGTTAGAAGATCACCCCTCTTTTGAGTGGGAAGGGATCTTTACCCATTTCTCCACAGCGGATCAAGCAGACACGAGCTATTGGGAAACCCAGCACCAACGTTTTAAAGAAGTCTTAACTGTTTTGCCTTATTTGCCGACATATATACATACAGGCAATAGCGCAACCTCTTTATGGCACAAAGAAGCAGTAGGAAATATGGTCCGTTTTGGGATCGCAATGTATGGGTTGAACCCATCAGGTCATGCGCTGAGCGAACCATTTTCCTTAAAACCTGCGCTTTCGCTCGTTTCTGAACTGATACAAGTGAAATTACTTGAAAAAGGAGCGGGGATTGGCTATGGTGAAACATATATCACTCCACGTCAGGAATGGATCGGCACCGTGCCTATCGGTTATGCTGACGGCTGGTTACGAAAAATGCAAGGCTTCTCGATCTTAGTAGAAGGCGAGCGTTGTGAGATCGTCGGTCGAGTGTGTATGGATCAATTGATGATTCGTTTGCCGCGGGCATTTGCTGTCGGTACACCAGTCACGTTGATTGGTGAGAATCATGGGAAACGAATTACGATGCAGGATGTTGCAGACCAGTTAGAAACGATTCACTATGAAGTAGCGTGCACCCTCTCAGCAAGGGTTCCGCGAGAATATAAAAGTTAGGGTGGTCCTATGGTAAAAAGGGGAGATATTTATTTTGCCGATCTTTCACCAGTCGTTGGATCGGAGCAGGGCGGAATACGACCGGTCTTGATCATTCAAAATGACTTGGGCAATCACTTCAGTCCCACCGTGATCATTGCGGCGATCACGGCAAAAATGGCGAAGCCGAAATTACCAACCCACATTGGGATTTCCGCTTCTTGCACAGGGATTGGCAAAGACTCCGTCATTTTGATGGAACAGATTCGCACGATCGACAAAAGCCGTTTGAAAGAAAAGGTTTGTCACTTAGATGATAAAGTGATGTGTGAAGTCGATGCTGCCTTGATGATCAGTATTGGTGTTGAGCCGACTTTTGCCACATCAACGATCGAGGTGTAAATCTGTCAATGGGGTATGTAGTATTAATAGCAGTTGTCATTTTATTGAGTTTCTTTACGTATAAACATATTCGCCGTTTTCTTTCAGAAACAAAAAAGCGCAACGAAACCATGGAACAAGGATATTATCTTGTGAGTCATACATATGAAGAAAAGCGGGAACAGACACATTATTACGGCGTTTTTCAGCAGGGAGACAAAGAGCTGATACTAGAAATGTCGTTACAACTTTATTTGCAACTGCAGCCGCCGCAACGGGGCATGTTGACTGCCAAAGAAGGCAAAGTACTTTCTTTTGAAATGTGATCATGTAATGAAAGTAACGCGCACCAGGAAACAGCCCCCTCATGAAAACAAGCAGGAAAGAGCCGCTCCGTTTCGTACATCGGAGCAGGTTCTGCCACTGCTTGTTTTTTTCATGCAGGTCTTTGTGAGAGGTTTCCTATGGATTCAGATTCAATGAATGGAAGAAAGAGCATCTTCAAAAAAGAGGAATACCACAAAAGCGTGCGGCTAGAATGCTTTGAAGATCAGGTAATGTACGGTTGCTTTTCACAAAGAATTCAGTTATAGTATGTAGCGACTAGTTTGAAAAGAGGGAAAAAAGTGAACCCATCGATTTATGGACTTACCAAATCAGATTTATCTTTGTGGATAACTGAACAAAATGAAAAGAAATTCCGTGCCAACCAAGTGTGGGAGTGGCTCTATGAAAAACGAGTAACCAGCTTTGAAGAAATGACCAATCTACCGAAACCTTTGATTGAGAAACTGTCGGCAGCCTTTGTGATCAATCCCCTGAAACAGATGGTGGTACAAGAAGCCAGTGACGGAACCGTCAAGTATTTATTCCAATTGCCAGACAATCACATGATTGAAACGGTCTTGATGCGTCAAGAATATGGCATGTCCGTTTGTGTGACGACCCAAGTCGGCTGCAACATCGGCTGTACGTTTTGTGCCAGTGGGTTATTAAAGAAGCAACGAGACTTAACGGCAGGCGAGATCGTGGCTCAAATCATGTTAGTACAACACTATTTTGATGAACGCAATGAAGGGGAACGAGTCTCTCACGTGGTGGTTATGGGGATTGGCGAACCCTTTGATAACTATGACAATGTGATGCATTTCTTACAGATCATCAATGACCCGAAAGGCTTAGCGATCGGCGCGCGGCATATTACTGTGTCAACCAGCGGCTTAGCGCATAAAATTAGAGAGTTTGCGGAGAACGGCTTGCAAGTGAACCTAGCGATTTCGCTGCATGCCCCAAATAACGAAGTCAGAACCTCCATGATGCGGATCAATCGGAGTTTCCCGATTGAGAAGCTGATGGCAGCGGTCGACTATTATTTAGAAAAAACCAATCGTCGGATCACGTTTGAGTACATCATGCTGGATCATGTCAATGACCGGCCAGAACATGCCCGTCAGTTGGCAGCTTTATTGAAGGATAAAAAGAAATTGTCCTACGTCAACTTGATCCCATATAACCCAGTGAATGAACATGACCAATACGCTCGAAGTAAAAAAGCGGATGTGTTAGCCTTTTATGACATTTTAAAGAAAAACGGCATCAATTGCGTGATTCGTAAAGAACATGGGACAGATATCGACGCAGCTTGCGGACAGCTGCGAAGCAAACAAATGAAAAAAGAAGCCTCCGCTTCTTAAACGTAAAAAGCAAAAGAAGGACTGCACAAGCGCAGTTCTTCTTTTTGTTATTTACTATCTAAGTAATTAAAAAACGTATTAAAGAAAGCGTATTCCTCGAAAGAAAATTCAAAAAACATTGTTTTACAAGAAAAAAATAGATTATACTAAAAGCTGGTATCCATTAAAAATAACTTATCGTGAAAGGATGATTTGATGGAATGGATTAAATTAATTGGTATTCTAGTTATTTTAGTCGGCTTTTTGCTGAAGCTAGATACTATTGCTGTCGTAATCGTTGCTGGTTTTGTCACCGCGCTTGTGTCGGGGATTTCTGTTGTTGATTTTTTAACAATGTTAGGAGAAGCGTTTGTCAATAATCGACTCGTTACACTGTTCTTACTGACACTACCGATGGTCGGCTTGTCAGAACGTTTTGGCTTGAAGCAGCAAGCAGTCATATTGATTGAAAAGATCAAAGGCTTAACACCAGGGAAGTTCTTGAGCTTGTACTTGTTTATTCGAGAACTTGCTGGCTTTTTCTCTATTCGGATCCAAGGACATACACAATTTATCCGCCCGATCGTTAACCCGATGGCGCAAGCTGCTGGGGAAAACAAATTTGGGGAACTGGATGAAAAAGATCAGGAAAAAATCAAAGCTCGGGCTGCCGCTAACGAAAACTTCGGGAATTTCTTTGCGCAAAATACCTTTGTGGCTGCTTCTGGTGTGCTATTGATCGTAGGAACATTGCAATCTCTTGGCTACGATGTGGCAGCTAGTTCGATCGCGCAAGCCTCATTGCCGATCGCATTGATCGTCTTAGTCATTGCTACGTTGTCGAACTTGCTCTTTGATCGTAAATTAGCAAAAAAATATGGCAAGAAGGAGGACAAATAGATGGAAGGAATCGTTAACGGATTACTGGAATTCTTTTATATCTTGATCGGATTGCTGTCGATCATGACGGCTGTACGGGTTTTTCGTGAAGCGGATCATCCCACCCGATTAGGCACTTCTGCCTTTTGGTTACTGCTAGGGGTCGTCTTTGCTTTCGGGAATTTCTTGCCGTATCTTGTGGACGGGATTTTGATCGTTTTGATGGGCTGTTTGACCTTCTTCAAACAAGTACAGATCGGTAAAATCGTCGACGTTGATGATGAAAAAGCAGAAGCATCGGCTAAACGGATCGGTAGTACGATCTTCGTGCCATGTATCAGTTTAGCATTGATCGCTGTAGTGATTTCTTATACGCCATTAGGAGGCCAAGTTGGAATCGGGATCGCATCGATCTTAGCACTCTTGTTGGCAGTCGTGTTGACTTCCGCTAAACCAAAAACAGTGCTAGACGATTCCGATCGGATGCTTCGTCAAGTCGGAACTGCCGGTATCTTGCCGCAGTTATTAGCAGCATTAGGTGTCATTTTTAACGCTGCTGGTGTCGGTGATGTGATTTCTCAAGGAATCTCTGGTGTCGTGCCAGAAGGCAATCGTTTTATCGGTGTCGTGGCTTACTGTTTAGGAATGATGATCTTTACTATGATTATGGGAAATGGTTTTGCGGCATTTACCGTTATTACTGCAGGCATCGGTGTGCCTTTTGTGATGGCGCAAGGCGGCGACCCAGTCGTTGCTGGTGCATTGGCAATGACCGCTGGTTTTTGTGGCACATTGCTGACTCCGATGGCAGCCAATTTCAATGCACTGCCAGTGGCCTTGTTAGAGATGAAAGACCCCAATGGTGTCATTAAAGCACAGGCCCCAATTGCTTTATTATTGTTAGTGATCCACATCGCTTTAATGTACTTTTGGGCATTTTAGTGGTAAAACAAAGAGGGAAGGATGATGGAAATGAAACTATTAATTACTGGATTTGATCCATTTGGCGGAGAAGCAATCAATCCTGCCTTAGAAGCAGTGAAATTACTGCCAGATACAATTCATGGTGCACAGATCGTGAAAGCAGAGATCCCCACTGTATTTGGGAAATCAGCAGCGATCGTCGCAGAGAAAATTGAAGAGATCCACCCAGATGTCGTTTTAAACATTGGCCAAGCGGGTGGACGGTTTGCCATCTCACCAGAACGAGTGGCGATCAATGTGGATGATGCCCGGATTCCTGATAACGAAGGCAATCAACCCGTCGATGAAGCGATCCAAACAGAAGGGAAGCCTGCTTACTTCACACAACTGCCGATCAAAGCAATGGTAGAAAACATGAAAAAAGCAGGAATACCTGCAGCCGTTTCTAATACTGCTGGAACCTTCGTCTGCAACCACATCATGTATCAAGTACAATACATGATCGATACAAAATACCCTGAAATGAAGGGCGGTTTTATCCACGTGCCGTTTATTCCTCAGCAAGTCGTCGATAAAGCAGGACAGCCTGCAATGAGCATCGAAGACATTGCCAAAGGATTGACTGCAGCGGTGGAAGCCATCGTTGATTATGCCGACAAAGAAGATCTAAAAGCAATTGGCGGCGCGATCCATTAATCATTGAAGGACATCCTTTCGGGGGTGCAACAATCGTCTTTAAGGCGAGAAGACCTGATCAGCAAGCATGCGATCAGGTCTTTTTTTGGCCTGTTTTGATAAAAATCATTGGCGATTTCTGTATGTTTACCCTTCTATCAGACATTTCTCATTTTGACGGGTCAAATGAAAAAGAAAGACAGAAAACGAATGTAATTTACATTTAACCATGTTTTTTTATTATTTTTTTTGCTTTGTTTCTTATAAATAAAGAAAGGAAAAATAGCATTTAACGAATGTTTGATGAGAGTAAGGTAAGTAAATACCAAGAAAACTTTCTGCCAGAGGTGTTTTTTATCGAAAAAAGGATTGCTTTTTTAATAATTATTAATTAAAATCTTATCTAACTTCAGAAATCGCATGATTATTCTGAAAATTAATTCAATTAAGGGGTAGGACAGGATGAAAAATAAATGGGCCTATGGTTTAGTGGCTGTGTGTGGCGTGGCGTTAGCCGGTTGTACAACGGGCGGAACAAGTAGTTCAAGCAATGACACAGCAGCAAGCGGCGACAGCAGTGCAGAACAAGTGTTTAACGTAGTGGTTTCACAAGAAATGCCAAGTGCGGATCTTTCATTAGCAACCGATACGATCAGCTTCAGTGCATTGAACAATGTATATGAAGGACTGTATCGTTTGGATGCTGACAGCACACCACAACCTGCTGGAGCAGCTGAAGCAGCTGAAGTCAGCGAGGATGGACTGACTTACAAGATCAAATTACGTGAAGATGCGAAATGGTCAAATGGTGACCCTGTTACAGCAGCGGATTATGTCTATGGCTGGCAACGGACAGTCAAACCTGAAACAGCATCAGAATACGCGTATCTATTTTCACCAGTTAAGAACGCAGATGCCATCACAGCAGGCGATACGGATCCATCAGAGCTAGGCATCAAAGCAGTGGGGGATTATGAATTAGAAATCACCCTGGCAAAAGCAACACCTTACTTTGATTACTTATTAGCATTCCCATCCTTCTTCCCACAAAATCAAAAAGTGGTAGAAGAAAATGGCGATCAATATGCGTCAACCAGCGACAATGCTGTCTATAATGGACCGTTTGTCTTGACTGGGTTTGATGGACCAGGAACGGATACGGAATGGGCTTATGAAAAGAACGACCAATATTGGGACAAAGATACTGTTAAATTACAAACGATCAACGTAAGCGTCGTAAAAGAATCCTCAACTGCCTTGAACCTTTTCCAAGATGGACAAGCAGATGATGTCATCCTAACAGGTGAATTAGCGCAACAAATGGCTAACGATGAAGCCTTCGTTTCTCAACCAGAAGCAACGACTTCTTACCTAGAATTGAACCAACGTGATGAAGATTCACCTTTCCGTAACGAAAACTTACGTAAAGCGATCTCTTATGCGATTGATCGTGATGCCTTAGTGACATCGATCTTAGGGGATGGTTCGATTGCTTCAACTGGGTTGGTACCAGAAGGTATGACCTTCAGCCCTGGCGATCATACGGACTTCACGGAAGCAGCTGGCAGCGTCATTGAATACAATGAAGAGCAAGCCAAAGAACATTGGGAAAAAGCCAAAGAAGAATTAGGGATCGATTCATTAGAATTTGATATCTTAGCTTCTGATACAGACTCAACGAAGAAAATCATTGAGTACTTGCAAGATACGATCGAAAAAACATTGGACGGTGTGAAAGTCACGTTAAGTCCAGTACCATTCTCTGTTCGTTTGGATCGTTCAAACGCTGGTGATTTTGATACAGTAATGGGCGGTTGGGGTGCTGACTATGCCGATGCAAGTAGCTTTACTGACTTGTTTACGACAGGCAACTCATACAACCGTGGACAATGGAGCAACGAAGAATACGATGCAGCCGTTGAAGCAGCGGGTACAACCAATGCCAATGACCCTGACAAACGTTGGGAAGATCTAGTCAATGCAGAAAAAATCATTATGAATGAACAAGGTGTCATTCCAGTTTATCAAAAAGCGGAAGCACACTTACGTGCAACAAAAGTCAAAGGTGTTGTTGCTCACGCAGCGGGCGCACAATACGACTACAAGTGGACATCAATCGAATAATCACGAGTAGTTGACTTGAAATGCCGTAGAAAAGGCTGGGACAATTTCTTGTCTCAGCCTTTTGCTTCTCATTTCAATGAGTAAAACTATAAGAATGAAATTAACTAGTAGCAATCATTAAAAAGAGCAATGAAAGGAATAACAAGAAGACACCAGGCCATAACCAAAAGGCGTAGCTCTGTTTGCCGACTTGGGATAATTTCAGATAATCTGTTTTATTTTTGGAAAAAGCTTTCTTCATGGAGTATTGAAAATGGTCAAAGAAACCAGAAGCAAATACCCATAAAAAACCGCCAATGATCAAAAAGAACAGCGCCCACAAGAAAAGGGCATCTGAAAGAGCTGCTATGGAAAATTCATTTTTTATGGCTAACCATCCGCCAGAAATTGCGAGGCATAGGAGGGGTATGAGCCCACTACTTTTTTTTATTTTCATGATCTGACTCCTTTTTAATGATTCGTACTATGTTAATTTACATAATTATTGAATAGAAGTCAAAATACTTAAGGGGGAAACTGCGTGAACAGCTTTTTGAAATATTTATTGAAACGAGTGTTCTACATGGTCTTAACATTATGGCTGATTGCCACGATCACCTTTTTCTTGATGCAATTTTTGCCAGGAACACCATATACGAATGCTGAAAAATTAAGTCCAGAACAAATTGCCTTGCTAAATGAGCAAGCAGGATTGGACAAACCGATCATTACCCAATATTGGCTTTATTTGACCAATCTACTAAAAGGTGACTTTGGGATCTCTTTCCAATTTAAAAACCAGCCAGTAGCGAATTTATTATCAGGAAGAATCGGACCTTCACTGCAACTAGGACTACAAGCGATCATCTTTGGTACGTTCTTTGGGATCATTTTAGGAACGATCTCTGCAATGAAACAAAATACTTGGGTCGACACAACGTCTACCTTAGTGGCGATCTTAGGGCGTTCGATCCCTAACTTTGTCTTTGCCGTTTTGCTGCAATATATTTTTGCCATCAAACTAGGGATCTTGCCGATTGCCAAGTGGGAGACCTTTGCCAGCACGATCCTACCGACCGTCGCCTTGGCGATGTCGCCGTTAGCGGATTCCGCTAGGTTTATTCGAACCGAGATGGTGGAAGTGCTGCATAGTGATTATGTCGAGTTGGCACGAGCAAAAGGGTTGAGCCGCTGGGAAATCGCCTTCAAGCATGGTTTGCGGAATAGTTTGATTCCGTTATTGACGTTGTTAGGACCGCTAGCTGTCGGTTTGATGACTGGTTCCCTTGTCGTAGAAAATATTTTTGCGATCCCGGGTATCGGTGAACAGTTCGTAAAATCAATCATGACCAATGACTATCCGACGATCATGGCGGTAACGATCCTTTATTCCGCAATGTTGGTCTTTGTGATTCTTGTTGTTGATATTTTATATGGAATCGTTGATCCGCGGATCCGAGTTTCAGAAGGGAGTCGTGGCTAATGGCAGAGAAACCTTACACAGCAAATGATGTTGCTGCCATCGATGCAGCCAAATTTCAACCGTTACAAAAAAATACCAATGAAGAGCGTGAAGCGATCGCAACCCCCTCATTAACCTTTTTCCAAGATTCATGGCGTCGTTTGAAAAAGAACAAAGCCGCTGTTTTCTCAATCGTTTTGTTGCTGATCATTATTACGATCTCAATCATTACCATTTTTGTCTCGCCACATGATCCGACCGCGCAAAATGTGACCTTTACAAATCTGCCGCCGAAAATTCCCGGTATCAACATCAATGGCTTAAACGGCTATGCGATGGTGGGAGGCGAGCTAGTAGATAAGTATGCAGCTGCCAATGTACCTGACGGGACATATTTCCTTTTAGGAACGGATGGATTAGGTCGTGACTTATTGAGTCGTCTATTTGTAGGGACACGTATCTCCTTATTGATTGCGTTTATCGCAGCGATGCTAGATATCATCTTTGGTGTAACCTATGGCTTGATCTCTGGTCTTTTAGGTGGACGAATCGATAATGTGATGCAACGTTTCCTAGAAATCTTATCAGGTATTCCCAACTTAGTGGTAATGATCTTAATGCTGGTAGTTTTCGAACCTGGGATCTTCTCGATCGTGGCAGCAATGGCGATCACTAACTGGATTCCAATGGCGCGGATCGTACGGGCCCAAACAATGAAACTAAAAGATCAGGAATTCGTTTTAGCCGCAACAACGCTGGGGGAAAGCCGTCTTAAGATTGCGATGAAACACGTATTACCAAATATTTCCAGCGTGATCATCGTACAAATGATGTTCAGTATTCCCTCGGCGATTTTCTTCGAGGCCTTCCTAAGCTTTATTGGGCTAGGATTAAAACCACCTTCAGCATCTTTAGGGATGCTACTAAGCGATGGCTACAAAACCTTCTTGTTCCTGCCTTACCAAATGTGGGTACCGGCTGTGACCTTGTCTGTGATTATGATTGGGTTCAATTTGCTGGCAGACGGTTTGCGTGATGCCTTTGATCCGAAAATGAAAGAGTGATTGCTATGAAAAAAGTCTTAGAAGTGAAAAACTTAGAAATTTCTTTTGACACCTTTGCTGGGAAAGTCCAAGCGATCCGCGATGTCAGTTTCGATCTATACAAAGGAGAAACCTTGGCGATCGTGGGCGAATCCGGGAGCGGCAAGTCCGTGACAACCCGCAGTATCATGGGGTTGTTAGCCAGCAATGCCAATGTCGATAATGGCCAGATCCTCTTCAATGGGACGGACATTTTAAAAAAATCCGAAAAAGAACTGCAAAAAATCCGTGGCAAGGAAATCGCCATGATTTTCCAAGATCCAATGACTTCACTAGACCCAACGATGCCGATTGGCAAGCAAGTGGCAGAGTCATTGATGAAGCACAACAAAATCAGTAAAAAAGAAGGCTTGCGACAAGCGTTGGAACTATTGAACCTTGTCGGCATCCCGAATGCTGAGAAACGCTTGAAAAATTATCCGCATCAATTTTCTGGTGGTCAGCGGCAGCGGATCGTCATTGCGATCGCGTTGATCTGTTACCCGCAGATCTTGATTGCAGATGAACCAACGACTGCATTGGATGTAACGATCCAAGCACAAATCTTAGAGTTATTAAAAGATATCCAGAAGAAAATCAATTCGTCCATCGTCTTCATTACCCATGACTTAGGGGTCGTTGCCAATGTGGCGGATCGGGTGGCCGTGATGTACGGTGGGAAAATCGTCGAAGTGGGGACCGCAGAAGAGATCTTCTATAACCCACAACATCCATACACCTGGGGCTTGTTAGGTTCGATGCCGACGTTAGAAGGAACAGGCGATCGCTTGTACGCGATTCCTGGTTCACCTCCAGATTTGTTAGATCCGCCAACAGGTGATGCTTTTTATCCGCGGAACGAGTTTGCCTTGCAGATCGATGCTGAACAGCAACCGCCATTCTTTGACGTCTCACCGACGCACAAAGCGGCCACTTGGCTGTTAGCGCCACAAGCACCGAAAGTGACTCCGCCGGATGAGATCTTGATTCGCTGGAAAAAATTCCAAGAAAAAAATACTCAGGCATCTGTCTAAAGGAGGAGAAACGGTTGGAAAAAGTTTTACTTGAAGTAAAGAATCTCAAACAATATTTTAACGTTGGCCGCAAAGACGAAGTCAAAGCCGTCGATGATATCTCCTTCCAAATCTATGAAGGAGAAACCTTTGGTCTAGTCGGTGAATCTGGAAGCGGAAAATCGACGACTGGACGGACGGTGATTCGCTTGAATAACCCTACCGGAGGCGAAGTTCTTTTTGATGGACAAGATGTTATGAAAATCAAAGGCAAGAAACCGCTGGCTGATTTTCGCCGGGAAGTTCAAATGGTCTTCCAAGATCCTTATGCTTCCTTGAATCCACGGATGAAAGTTCGGGACATTATTGCCGAAGGGATCGATATCAACGGATTAGCCAAAAATGAAAAAGAACGCAATGATCGGGTGGATGAACTTTTGCGAACCGTCGGACTAAACCCAAGTCACGGGACCCGTTATCCCCATGAATTTTCAGGTGGACAACGTCAGCGGATCGGGATCGCCCGCGCGTTAGCTGTCGATCCAAAATTCATCATCTGTGATGAACCGATCTCGGCATTGGATGTTTCGATCCAAGCCCAAGTCGTCAACTTGCTGCAAGATCTGCAAGAAGAACATAAATTGACGTACTTGTTTATCGCCCATGATTTATCGATGGTCAAACACATCAGCGATCGGATCGGCGTGATGCACAACGGCAAACTGCTAGAAGTAGGCACCAGCGATGAAATCTATCATTACGGGGTCCATCCGTATACTGAAAGTCTTTTATCAGCAATTCCGCTGCCAGATCCTGACCATGAGCGTCAACGCAAACGGATCAAATACGTCAGCGAACCAAACGATAACCAAGAACGAGCAATGGAAGAGATCGCACCAGGACATTTCGTTTATGCCACGAAAAAAGAAGCCAAGATCTATCAAGAAAAGTTAGCACAAAAAAAGGGGAACTAGCGTCAAAGGTATAGGGAGTGTTAGGAGGAGATGAAACTGGGTGTTTTAAAAGCATACAAATTTCGGATCTATCCTAATGGACAGCAAAGACAGTTTTTCATCGAAACCTTCGGCTGTGTACGTTTTACGTACAATCAACTGCTGGAGGCAAAGATGGAGGAGCTGGCCAACAATGAAGCAAAGCAAGGGTTGACGCCAGCCAAACTAAAAAAGGAGTATCCTTTTTTGAAGGAGACCGATAGTTTGGCATTGGCGAATGCACAACGGAATCTGGACCGAGCGTTTCGAAATTACTTTCAAAAGCGGGCTGGCTTTCCAAAAATGAAAACCAAAAAAAGTATCTGGCAATCGTATACCACTAATAATCAGCAGCACACCATTTATTTTGAAGACGATCAAATCAAGCTGCCAAAGCTTAAAACATTGGTCCCAGTAAAAAAGCATCGGGCGATCAAAGGAAAGATCAAATCGGCAACGATCTCAGCAAAAAACAACGAAGAGTTTTACATCTCGATCCTTTGTTTGGAAGAGATCCCGCCATTGCCGAAGCAGCAAGCCTCTGTCGCTGTTGTTTATGATCCGCAGCAGTTGGTCAAAGCCAACCAGCCGATACCCATCACCTGTGAACATGCCATCCAAACGAAGCAAAAGCTGACGCGAGCAGAACGCAAACTTCAGGTGAAAGCGACGGCGGTCAAACGGAAGAAAATCCTTTTGACCCAGGCGCGAAATTATCAGAAGCTAAAAGGAAAGGTCGCTCGCCTTTATCGTTTTCACTGCTGTCAAAAGCGGGAATTCATCGATCAAGTCAGCTACCATCTCGTAAAACAGTACGATACGATCTATTTGGAACAAATCGCAGAAGATACGGTTTTAAAAGCTGGTCATTACAGCATCAGTGATTGGCATCAATTCGTTCGCAAAATCCAGTACAAAGCGCAGTGGTACGGCAAAGAACTGCGTTTTGTCACGTTGGATACGCAGGACCAACAGAAGCTAGAACGGCTCTCAGGCGAAATGAGCAGCTGAGCCGCTTGAACTGGAAGGAACGCCAGGGATCGCCTAGGGTATAGAAAAAATCTTTCTGATTTTTGTTTCTAGGAACCACGTTCACTAATTATGATTAACCAGCAACCCCCTGCCAAACTACGGTCTGACAGGGGGTTGTATTTTTTTTACATTTTGTCACCTAAAAATGCGTCATTTAAGCGATAGATCTTTGAGGGACGCCCGATGCCGACGGGCTTTTCGCCAACTTCCGTAAAATATTGGAGCATGGATTTTTTAAAGTTGGAATGATCGATCATTTTAAAATCGATCCCTAAAAACTTGGCGAATACTTTACGGGCTTCCGTGATCGTAAAGTCTTTGCCTAACACGAGCAGCACTTGTGGCTCGTGCTCCATCTTGTTGGCAACCCGTTTGAAAGCTTTGAGGATGATCGCGCTGTGGTCAAAAGCCAACGTATCTTTTCCAACAGAGGCGCCAGTCACTAGGTCAAGAATGATCTCGATCTCGCCGCTGGTCAAATAAATTTGATTGGCTTTTCTTTCTAAAGAGAACCAGCGTACTTGGTTCGCATCGTCACCGGCACTTAAGGGTTCTTCACCGATAAAAGCCAAATAGCTGACGGTGATCACCCAACCGCGAGGATCGCGATCTGGGGTGCTGAAGGTATGCAGCTGTTCGATGTTTTGCTTGGAGATGGTGACCCCGATCTCTTCTTGCGTCTCACGGATCACACTTTGCCCCGTCGATTCATTGGGATTGACGAAGCCTCCCGGCAATGCCCAAGAATTACGGAAAGGGTGGCCTTTTCTTTGGATCAGCGCAATTTTTAATTGTTCTTCTTCTTTGTTGTAACACATCAAAACCATATCGACGGTTACGGAAGGTTTCTCGTATTTCGGCTGATCTTGCGCCTGATACCATGTAAGAAACTCTGCTTCTGACGCTTCTTTTTCATAGTAGTGTTTTTCAGCTGATTTTGAGGTAAATTCTTTCATTGGTTTCTCCTGCCTTAGATAAAGTAAGTAGCTGAACGCGACGGTTTTCCTTAACGGAAAAAATAAGGAACGATCAAATTAAGGAAAAATAATGCGAGATAAAGCCAAGAAGACGGCGGGTGTTCTTTGAGTGCTGAATAGCCCCAAAGAGCGATCCAGAGCAAAAAAAGCACACGGAGGACTGCCATCGCTGTTGCAAAGAGCGCAGCATAATCATGGCTATTGAAGTACGCAAACAAAAAGGGGTAACTTGTGGTTGAAAAAAGCAAGTGTCCCACAGAAAGCACAGTTAAAAGCAAAAAATGCTGTTTGTTTTTTCGAGTCATAGCGTTCCTTTCTATAAGTGAAGTCTTCCTCATTATAGCAAAAGAAGCACCTGTTAATCAAAGAGAGATAAAACACCTTTATTTCCTAAGAGATTCGTTGTCAGGATCAGATTCTTCCCCTAGAACATTGAAGTGAACGGCTATCTGCGCTATGATAACTAGTAGAAAAGAAATGCTCAAATCTGCTGGTTTATTTGCTGCGTATTAAGGACCAAAGCGATTCCTTTGTTCCTTGTAGACCATGGAAAAAGGTCTTAGGTTATCCGCTTTTTTGATTAAAATTATAGCATTTTTGGGTTACGAACTGTATACTACCTAAGTATACACTTTACTAGTGAAAAGGAGGACTTGCGTCCATGGCTGAAAAAGAAACATTCTATATTACGACGCCAATTTATTATCCAAGCGGCAAACTGCATATCGGGAATTCTTACACGACGATCGCTTGTGATGCGGTAGCACGATACAAACGATTGATGGGCTTTGATGTCTTTTATTTGACGGGTGTCGATGAGCACGGTCAAAAAATTGAGAAAAAAGCAGAAGAACTTGGCGTAGATCCGCAAGAATACGTCGATAAAATGGCAGCTGACGTCAAGAAACTATGGAACACACTAGACATCAGTTACGATAAATTTATCCGCACAACGGATGATTACCATAAAAAAGCCGTTCAAAAAATCTTCCAGCAATTGCTTGATCAAGGAGATATCTATCTTGGTGAATATGAAGGGTGGTATTCCGTTTCTGATGAAGAATACTTTACTGAAACGCAATTAGCAGAAGTTTACCGAGATGAAGAGGGCAAAGTCATCGGCGGTAAAGCGCCAAGCGGTCATGAGGTAGAATTGGTGAAGGAATCTTCTTATTTCTTCCGCATGAGCAAATATGCCGATCGTTTGGTTGAATACTATGATGAGCACCCAGAGTTCATTCAACCAGAATCACGTAAAAATGAAATGCTGAATAATTTCATCAAACCAGGGTTAGAAGACCTGGCTGTTTCCAGAACGACCTTTAAATGGGGCATCCCAGTCACTGCTAGCCCTGAACACGTGGTGTATGTGTGGATCGATGCGTTATCCAACTATATTACGGCATTGGGCTATGGCTCAGACGACGATTCCTTATTCCAAAAATACTGGCCAGCTGACGTGCATATGGTTGGGAAAGAAATCGTGCGTTTCCATACGATCTATTGGCCAATCATGCTGATGGCATTAGACTTACCATTGCCGAAAAAAATCTTTGGTCATGGCTGGTTGATGATGAAAGACGGCAAGATGTCGAAATCTAAAGGCAATGTCGTTTATCCAGAAATGTTAGTGGAGCGCTACAGCTTAGATGCGTTGCGTTATTACCTCTTACGGGCGGTTCCTTTTGGCAGCGATGGTGTGTTTACACCTGAAGATTTCGTTTCTCGTTTGAACTACGATCTAGCCAATGACTTAGGCAACCTGTTGAATCGGACGATCGCTATGATCAATAAATATTGTGATGGCTTAGTGCCAGATTATGCCTCAAAGGTGACGCCTTTTGATAGCGAGCTGTCGACGACTGCGGCCAATGTGGTTGGTCGTTACCATGAAGCCATGGATAAAATGGAATTCAGTACGGCATTGTCAGAAGTATGGACGTTGATCTCCCGTGCCAACAAATACATTGACGAAACTCAACCATGGGTGTTAGCCAAAGAAGAAGAAAAGCGTGCGGAATTAAACAGTGTGATGGTTCATTTAGCGGAAAGCTTACGCATCGTTGCGATCTTATTGCAACCGGTGATGACAGAAACACCAGCCAATATTTTCCAACAATTAGGATTGGCTTCTGTTGCCATGGATCTGAAAGATTTACGCTTTGGTGAATTTCCAAGCGGCACGAAAGTCGTTGCCAAAGGCACACCGATTTTCCCTCGTTTGGAACTTGAAACAGAAGTAGCCTACATCCAAAAGAAAATGGCTGAAGGGACGCAAAGTCCAGAAGAAACAGTCAAATGGAATCCAGAAGAAACCACATTGCAATCCGAAAAAGCCGAGATCAAATACGAAGACTTCGACAAGGTCGAATTAAAAGTGGCAGAAGTCGTTGACTGTCAAAAAGTCAAAGGCGCCGACAAGCTGTTGCAATTCCGCTTAGCTGCGGGAGATGATCAAGATCGTCAAATTTTATCGGGGATCGCTGAATTTTATCCAGAACCGCAAGATTTGATCGGTAAAAAAGTCGTGATCGTTGCTAACTTGAAACCGCGGAAAATGCGGGGACAAGTCAGCCAAGGAATGATCCTTTCAGCAGAAGACAATGACGGTCGTCTGCAAATCGTGGAAGCACCAAAAGGCATGCCAAACGGCTCGATCATCGCCTGATTTTTAGGAGAAATCCTTCTGCTAGTTTCAGCAAAAATAAAATTGCCAGACCTGAAAAGTTTTTGTATAATGTAGGTTATTGACATGAACATGAGGGAGTAATTGGCGGATTTTATCTGCGGCAGTATCACCATCCTGAAAGAAATTTCTGGTGCTGTCTTAAACAGTGAGACTTATGTATGCTTAGACAGTGCATACATAAGTCTATTTTTTTTCATATCATGTACAATAAAGGAAGAGTAAATATAAAAGGAGGAGAAACATGTCAGAAGAAAACAAAAAGGAACAGCTATCGCAGGCGTTTTATGCGCAAGAAGCGCAGCATGTTCTGGAAGAAATGCAAACAGATGCCAATGGATTAACGAACGATGAAGCACAAAAACGCTTATCTGAGTACGGTCCCAACGAATTAGAAGAAGGCAAAAAGAAATCGATGGTACAAAAATTCTTTGAACAATTCAAAGATTTGATGATCATCGTTTTGCTAGCGGCGGCGATTATCTCAGCAGTCGTTTCCCATGAAGTCGTGGACTCAATTATTATTTTAGCAGTTGTCATTATCAACGCGATCATGGGTGTCGTTCAAGAGGCGAAGGCAGAGCAGGCGATCGAAGCACTAAGAGAAATGTCCACACCAAATGCCAATGTCCTGCGTAATGGTCATACCGTCACCATCAAGAGCGATGAATTGGTGCCGGGGGATATTGTCCTATTAGAAGCTGGCGATGTCGTACCGGCAGATTTACGCCTCTTAGAAGCAAGTTCGTTAAAAATTGAAGAAGCCGCTTTGACCGGTGAATCCGTACCAGTCGAAAAAGAATTGACTGTCATCGAAGGGACGGATGTCGGGATCGGCGATCGCGTCAATATGGCCTATTCAAACAGTAATGTGACCTATGGCCGCGGAAAAGGGGTCGTGGTCAATACAGGAATGGGAACCGAAGTTGGGAAAATCGCTGGCATGCTAGCTAGCGCCCAAGAAACCGAAACACCATTGAAACGTAACTTAAATGAACTAGGAAAATTCCTGACGATCGCCATCATTATCATTGCAGTGATCATGTTCTTTGTTGGAACGATCTTTAACAATACGTCATGGGTCGACATGCTATTGACTTCGATCTCATTAGCAGTAGCGGCGATCCCAGAAGGGCTGCCAGCGATCGTAACGATCATCTTAGCCTTAGGTACGCAAGTAATGGCGAAACGAAATGCAGTGATCCGTAAATTGCCAGCGGTTGAAACCCTTGGGGCAACCGATATTATCGCTTCTGATAAAACTGGTACGTTGACGTTGAATCAAATGACCGTGGAAAAATTGTATGTCAATGACAAGCAACATGCTGCTTCAGAAGATATTCCGTTAGACAACATGGCATTAAAAGTCATGAACTTTGCCAATGATACAAAATTTGGTGAAGAAGGCAACTTGATCGGTGATCCGACCGAGACCGCATTGGTGCAATTCGGGATGGATCAAGGCTTCCATGTGCGGGATCTTGTCAATCAAGAACCACGGGTAGCAGATCTGCCATTTGATTCTGACCGAAAACTTATGAGTACGATCCACCAACAAGAAGACGGTCGCTATTTAGTTGCTGTCAAAGGCGCACCAGATGTCTTGCTAGGCAGAACCTCAAAAGTACTACTGGACGGCCAAGAGCTGCCGATGACCAATGAAGAAAAAGAAAAAATCTTATTCAACAATACCGATATGGCAAAACAAGCACTGCGGGTATTGGGGATGGCCTACAAATATGTAGACCAAGTACCAGAAAACTTAGAATCAGAAATCGTCGAAAATGATTTGGTCTTTGCTGGCTTAGTCGGAATGATCGACCCAGAACGGGCAGAAGCAGCCGATGCGGTACGTTTAGCCAAAGAAGCTGGGATTCGTCCAATCATGATCACCGGAGACCACCGCGATACAGCTGAAGCCATTGCGGGACGTTTAGGGATCATCAAACCGGGCGATGATGATGCCGTCTTGACTGGCGCTGAACTCAATAAAATGAGCGAAGAAGAGTTTGCCCAAAAGGTAGCGAACTACTCAGTCTATGCACGGGTATCACCGGAACATAAAGTTCGGATCGTCAAAGCTTGGCAACAAGAAGGCAAAGTCGTTGCCATGACTGGTGACGGGGTCAACGATGCACCGTCACTGAAGCAAGCCGATATTGGTGTCGGCATGGGGATCACAGGTACCGAAGTTTCTAAAGGTGCTTCCGATATGGTCCTAGCAGATGACAACTTCGCTACGATCGTCGTAGCAGTGGAAGAAGGACGAAAAGTCTTCTCCAATATTCAAAAAGCGATTCAATACTTGCTAGCCGCTAACCTAGGGGAAGTTTTGACCTTGTTCTTAGCAACCTTGTGGGGTTGGGACTCGCTATTGCCGATCCACTTGCTTTGGATCAACCTAGTAACGGATACCTTCCCAGCAATTGCTTTAGGAATGGAGCCTGCTGAAAAAGATCTAATGAAACATGCACCGCGGGGACGCAGTTCCAACTTCTTCTCTGGTGGTGTGATGAGCAGTATCATCTACCAAGGGATCTTAGAAGCGGCAACCGTGCTGTTCGTTTATTGGTCAGCGATCCAATGGCCCGTTCACAATACGTACGATGCGATCCATGCCGATGCCTTAACGATGGCCTTTGCCACGTTAGGATTGATGCAGTTGTTCCATGCCTTCAACGTCAAATCGATCCATCAGTCGCTCTTTAAAGTAGGGGCATTTAGAAACAAAGCCTTCAACTGGGCGATCCTGTTGTCCTTTGCGTTGATGCTGGTGATCTTCATCGTGCCAGGATTAAATGATATCTTCCGTGTTGCACACCTTGACTTGTATCAATGGGGCATCGTTTTAGGCGCCTCCTTTGCGATCATTCCAGTCGTTGAGATCGTCAAAGCGATCCAACGAGCAATGGGACGCAAATAAGCCAAAAATAAACGGAAAAACAATCAATGGTCTGCTGTCCTTCTCACTGGGCAGCAGGCCTTTTTTGCTGGCTTATTTTCGATAAACCCTGCGGCTGTTACTTGACCTTTTCATTTGCAGTAAGAAACGGTAAAATAGGAGATAATAACAAAGAAAGTAGGGGACCCACTGTGCGACCAAACTTAGGTTTTTATGTACAAACAATCAACGATCTTGTCAAAGAAACAGAAGCGATCGGGGAGAAAATGAATCCCAATTATGAAGAGATCCGCAAAGCGATCGACGAGAAGAAAGAAGCCGAGGTAACACCTGAGCGGCTAGCTGAGATTACCAGAATTTTTAAAGAAGGCACGGACAAATACCGCTTGATGCTGGAAAAAATCAGCAAATTGCGTCCCCCAGCGAATGTGATGGGGATCCATAAAAAATTCGAACGGGCGTATATGAAATATGTTGCTGGCTGTGATGAGATGATTTTGAGTCTCGATAACAAAATCGACCAAGAAGCCTTTGATGCGGCAGAAGCCAAGCAAGATGAAGCAACCGACGAAATTTCTTTTGCCATTCAACGGATGACGGCCTTATTGTTAAAAAAATGATAAACATTCAAGTTAAACAAGAGTTATTTAATTTAACTGTTATGTTTTTCACATGTAAAGTTTTTTTATCGGAGGTATAATGAATTCACAACCAACAACCTTTTTATTTTTCATTTTACTCCTTTTGCCATCAGGACTAACCAACCTGATGGTTTTTTTGTGTTTCAAGTGTTTTTTAATGAAACGTTTCCAGCGATAACGGGTTTAGTTTGTGAATAAAATATAAAGGAAAAGCAGCAGGGGGTACTGAACTTGCGCTTTTTTGCCGATCAATGCTATACTTAGGGCACTATTAAACGAAATGAGGGATCCTCCATTGAAAAATTAACCAATTTGTTGAAAGCTGCATGAAACTGTTCCTCCAAGGGGATAGTCTGCAGATTTTCAGGATTGGTTGACTTTTTCGATGGGGGATCTTTTTGTGTACCTCTAAAAACTGATTCTGAAAATAGCATTAGGTCTACTCTATTCCGTGAATAGAGACGAGGTATATTTATGTCGAATATCAGTATTAATCATTTAACTTTTGGCTTTGACAGCCAAGAACGGTTGCTTTTTGAGGATGCCAACTTGAACCTTGATACACAATGGAAATTAGGGTTGATTGGCAGAAATGGTCGCGGCAAAACGACCTTGCTGCGTTTGCTGCTCAATGAATTGCCTTATAGCGGCTCGATCACCCATGAGCAGCAATTCGTTTATTTTCCCTTAACCGTCGCTGACGATCAGCAACTGACGCTTTTTGTTTTACAAGAATCCGGTGAATTTGAGCAGTGGCGTTTGGAACGGGAATTGAACCTGCTACAACTTGATCCAGAAGTTCTTTGGCGGCCCTTTGCCACTTTATCTGGCGGCGAGCAAACGAAAGTCCTGTTGGCTCGGTTGTTCGTTGATGAAGAGAATTTTCCTTTGATCGATGAACCAACCAACCATTTGGATGTGACCGCTCGCGAACATGTTGCCCGCTATTTGCAGCAAAAAAACGGGTTTATCGTTGTGAGCCATGATCGACAGTTTGTCGATGACGTCGTCGATCATGTATTGGCGATCGAAAAAAGCCGCTTGGTGCTGTACAAAGGGAATTATTCAGTCTATGAGCTGCAAAAGCAGCAAAAAGATGCGTATGAGCAAGAACAAAACAGCAAGTTGAAAAAAGAAATCGGTCGTTTGAAGCAGACGGCAGCCGAGAAAGCGGAGTGGTCCCGAGGACGCGAACGGGACAAATTAGGGTCGCCGACCAAAAAAGGCAGCGGGGCAATCTATGATACGGGGGCGATCGGTGCCCGAGCGGCACGGACCATGAAGCGCTCGAAAGCGATCGTTAAAAGGATGGAAGATCAAATTCAAGACAAGTCTGCGTTGTTAAAAGACATTGAGTGGATTGATCCTCTGAAAATGACTCCGCTTGTTAGCCATCATGATGTGTTGCTGGAAGCAGAGCATTTTCAGCTTGGCTATGAGCAGCCTTTGTTTAAACCGCTGACGTTTGCGATCCGTCAAAAAGAGCGCTTGGGGATTCAAGGGGCCAACGGATCTGGCAAGTCCAGTTTGATTGCGAGTATTTTAGGTACTTTCGATGGACAGCAGACAGGGACGATCAAAACAGCCCATGGGATCACCATCAGTTATGTCCGACAAAACTACGAGGACAACTGTGGGATGCTGACAGAATTTGCCCAAGAGCATGGCTTGAATTATCAAGATCTGCTAAATAATTTAAAAAAGCTTGGCTTGGAAAGAGCTGTCTTTCAAACGCCGATCCAGCAAATGAGCATGGGGCAGCGTAAACGCGTGGAACTAGCCAAATCATTAGCGACACCAGCAGAATTGTTTATCTGGGATGAACCGCTAAATTATTTGGACGTCTTCAATCAAAAGCAATTAGAGGAAGTGATCCATTTGGTGGAGCCTTCTATGCTGATCATTGAACACGACCGTTATTTTCTTGAGCAAGTTTCAACGAAATTGCTGACGCTGACGGGTGACTGAGGCGAAGGATAGAATGAAAAAAGGACGATTGTTTTTTAAATAATCATCCTTTTTTTGTTATTTTAAAAGAAGAAATACTGATGGTCTTAGTAAACAATTACTAAAGGTGCTTTTGGACAAAAAGTCGCGTAAAAATAGTGTTAACATCAATGGATACTAAAGGATTGAAAATTTTTACCCGTTTTTCATGAAAATTTTCTAAAAACAGTAAAATGTTCGTGTTTACTGGCTAGAAACTGCGTTGTTTGGCTCATTGTTTTCTCATTAAAAGGTAAATTAATTAAAAATTCTTTCATAATTCCCAATGATTTTTACAAAACATTTACAATAATGGTATCGAATAAAAACATTCGTTTGTTATGATTAAAATCGAATTTCTTTGAGCGTTTGACCGAAACATCAAGAGTTCGTTTTTTTTGTGACTTGAAATGCCAGTCAACTATTCGGAGGAAAAAGAGAAAATGGAGGGGCAGTTTTGATAGAAGTAGTCGGGTTGAAGAAGGTTTTCGATAATAAGTTTGAAGCCTTGAAAGCAGTAGATTTTACAATAGAAAAAGGCGATTTGGTTTGTTTGTTGGGACCAAGTGGTTGTGGGAAATCGACGATATTGAATTTGATCGCGGGGTTGTTGAGTCCCACCGATGGTGATATCCGCTTTAATGGTTCTTCCGTTGTTAAGACCGAGCCAAAAGACCGCAATATCGGGTTTGTTTTTCAGAATTATGCCCTTTATCCCCATATGACTGTTTTAGAAAATGTCATGTTTCCACTGACAGTCGGAGAGAAAAAGATCAAGAAAAACGAAGCACAGAAAATTGCTGAAAAGTTCATGAAACTGACCAATATTGAAGAGTTAAGTCAGAAAAAACCAGGAACCCTTTCTGGCGGACAGCAGCAACGGGTCGCCATTACTCGTGCTTTGGTGCAAAGTCCAGAAGTCTTACTACTGGATGAACCATTAAGTAACTTAGATGCCCGTTTGCGCTTGAAGATCCGTGAAGAGATCCGTCGGTTAGTCAAAGAAGTAGGCATCACCACGATCTTCGTGACCCATGACCAAGAAGAAGCTCTTTCTATCAGTGATAAGATCATCTTGATGAACGAGGGGATCATTCAACAAAATGATGATCCGCAAAACCTTTACTTAGAACCAAACAATCTTTTTGTAGCGAAATTCATCGGTAATCCAATCATCAACATCTTGCCAGTAGAAGTCAAAGATGGCCAAATGATCCATCCTGCCTTCACTGTACCAGTTGACCGTTTTACTGACCTTCGCTTCAAGAAACCATTAACAGACGGCCAATACACGTTAGGCATTCGTCCAGAAGATGTGCTGACCACCTTGCAAGCAGGTTTGTTCCAAACGGAAGTCAAGAGTGTGGAGCTGATCGGACGAGAACGAATCTTGAACTTTGATCTGGCTGACAAACATATGAAATCGATCGTTAGTATTGAAGAAATCATTGAAGAAGGCGCGCAAGTGTCATTTGATTTTCATTACAAAAAAGCCTTTATCTTTGATGAAAAAGGAGAGCGGGTCTACTAATGTTCAAAAAAAATTATAACCCTGAGAACCAACCGAAAGCATGGCTGTTTTTACTGCCTTCATTGGTCATTATTTTCTTATTCAGTGTATATCCGCTGTTTCGTTCCTTCATCATGAGTTTCCAAAAAGGAACCTTGATTAACCAACAGTATGCTGGGCTTGAGAACTATCAAAGGGTTTTAACGGACCCAGTCTTCTTTCGAGCACTGCAAAATACGGCGCTCTTTGCTTTTGCGGTCGTACCGATCGCGTTGATCCTTTCTTTAGCGATTGCGTGGATCATTTTTGAAAAAGTCAAATACAAAAGTTTTTTTGAAACGATCTTTTTTATGCCTTATGTCACGAGTACGATTGCCATCGGGATCGTGTTTCGCTACTTTTTCAATGGCTCTTACGGGATCATCAACTATTTGTTGAGTCTTGTCGGCATTCCACCAGTCAACTGGCTGGATAATGTCAATATGAGTATGACGACCTTGATCATCTTTGGCGTTTGGACGAGCCTCGCCTTCAACATTATTATCTTGTTGGCAGGAATGCGCAACATCGACAAAGAACACTACAAAATCGCAAAAATGTTTGGCGCCACCGATGGCGAGATTTTTCGGAAAATCACCTTTCCGCAGTTGATCCCGACTTTTGCCTTCTTGTTAACGGTCAATCTGATCAGTGCCTTTAAAGTCTATACTCAAGTATATGCCTTGTTTGGCGGACAGCCAGGGATCGCCCGCAGTGCAACCACGGCAGTCTTTTATATTTATGACAAATTCCATATCGCCGGACGTCCGGGGATTGCAATGGCGGCAACCGTGATCTTGTTCATCATTATTTTGCTCGTCACCTTTATCCAAAATAAACTTTTGAAGAAAGTGGGCGAATAAACGAATGAAAAAAATTGTCACGATTGTTTCGATGCTGTTTTTAGCAATTTTAGCAGTGATCACGCTGTTTCCCTTTGTCTATATGATTTTAGCTGGTCTAATGACCTACAGTGAAGCAACCAGTATTCCACCGACGATCATGCCAGAGTCTTTCCAGTGGAGCAACTACGGGGAAGTTTTTACCCGAGCACCGTTTTTACGCTACTTCTTTAATACGGTCTTCGTTTCCGCGGTGACGACTATCGCGACGCTGATCACTGCGATTCTAGCTGCCTTTGCATTGACTAGTCTTGAATTCAAATACAAACGGTTAGTTATCGGATTGATGATCTCGTTATTGATGGTTCCTTATGAATCGATCATTTTCACCAATTACAATACGATTGCGCGAATGGGCTTATTGAATACGTATAGTGCGTTGATCATTCCCTTTCTGACCAGTATTTTTTACATCTATTATTTAAACGGTTATTTACAAAGTATTTCTAATACCTTTTATAAGGCAGCCAAAATTGACGGTGCCAGCGACCTAGCTTATATCCGCCGAATTTTGATCCCCATGTCTAAACCAGCCTTGGTGACAGTCGGGATTCTGACGTTCATCTCTAGCTGGAATTCCTTCTTATGGCCGTTGCTAGTAACCAATGAGAAAAAATACCGCCTCTTAAATAATGGGTTGGCTGCCTTTACCACAGAAAGCGGCAGCGATGTTCATTTACAGATGGCGGCAGCGACCTTGACCGTCATTCCAATTCTGATCATTTACTTGATCTTTAGAAAAGAAATTATCAAAGGAGTGGCTAAAGATGGCATCAAAGGATAAAACGACGATTACCTTTCATAGCGGGATCTTAACGATTGGAGGGACCGTCATCGAAGTTGCGTACAAAGATGCCCATATCTTTTTTGACTTCGGTTCGGAGTATCATCCAGAAACACCCTTACCAGATGAAGAATTACAAACGTTAGTTGCGCATCGCTGGATACCAGAACTGAAAAATGTCTACGATCCACGCTTAGATTACACGTACCAAGGAAGCGAAACGAAAGAATACCAAGAAACAGCAGTTTTTCTTTCCCACGCCCATCTGGATCATTCCAAGATGATCAACTTTTTAGACCCAAATATTCCTATGTACACCTTGAAGGAAACCAAAGCGATCCTCGAAGTGTTGAATCAAAAAGGGGACTTCTTGCTGCCCGTTCCTCATGAAGAAAAAAGCTTTGTCCGTGAATTGATCGGCTTAGAACCCCATGATGTGATTCGGGTCGGGGAAATCGAAGTCGAGATCATTCCAGTCGATCATGATGCGTACGGTGCGGCAGCTTTGTTGATTCGCACGCCAGATCATTTTATCGCTTATACCGGTGATTTGCGTTTGCATGGCTATCATCCAGAGCGTACCAAAGAATTCTGTCAGTTAGCCAAACACACGGATTTATTGATGATGGAAGGGGTCAGCATCAGCTTTCCAGAAAGAGAACCGGACCCCAAAGCGATCACAGTGGAAAGTGAAACAGAATTGATCGAGACCTTCGTGCGTTTGGTCAAAGAAAATCCCCAACGACAAATTACTTTCAATGGCTATCCAGCCAATGTCGAGCGCTTTATGGCGCTTGTTGAAGCCGCGCCGCGGACGGTTGTTTTAGAGGCGACGCAAGCTGCTTTGTTGAAAGAAATTTTCAATAAAGATGTACCGTTCTATACGATCGATGATCAAGTACCAGCGACGCTCGATCCAGCCTTCGCCATTTCTTATCAGGCATTATGTGCCGACACGAGCCAGTACCTTTGGCAAGCAGTCGCGCATTTTGAAAACTTGCAGACGGGTGGTTTGTATATTCACAGTGATGCGCAGCCGTTAGGCGATTTTGATCCAGCTTATCAAGTCTTTTTGGATCAATTGGCAGCACTGGACATCGAATTTGTCCGTTTGCCAAACTCGGGACATGCGAAACCAGCTGATTTAGATCAGATCATTGCATGGATCGAGCCCCAACGATTGGTTCCAATCCATACGCTGAAACCAGAAAATCTGGTGAATCCGTATGGTGAAAGAATATTGCCGCAACGCGGTGAAAAAATTATTTTAGAGTGATAGAGGAGAGGAAAAAATGAAAACAAAGAAACTTGCATTTGCAGCAGCTGCAGCCGCGACATTGGTATTAGGGGCTTGTGGAAACAACAACGATTCATCTGGTTCTACGGAAAGTGATGAAATCGTTACAGAGCTAAGCGAAGATACGACTGTCACCTTTTGGCATGCAATGAATGGTGCGCAAGAAGAATCATTGACGAAATTGACCGAGCAATTCATGGACGAAAATCCAAACATCAAGATCGAATTGCAAAACCAATCAAGCTATCCTGATTTGCAAGCAAAGGTGAATTCAACCTTGCCTTCACCAAAAGATCTGCCAACTATCACCCAAGCATATCCTGGTTGGTTATGGAATGCTGCCCAAGATGACATGCTAGTTGACCTTGGCGAATACATCAACGATGATACTATCGGTTGGGGTGACCAAGAAGAGATCCGAAGTGCCCTTTTAGATGGTGCACAAATCGACGGCGTGCAATACGGGATTCCTTTCAACAAATCTACAGAAATGCTGTTTTACAATGCAGACATGTTAGACGAGTATGGTATTGACGTACCAACAAACCTTGAAGAATTAAAAGAAGCTTCTCAAGAAATCTATGAAAAATCAAACGGTGAAGTCGTAGGTGCTGGTTTTGACTCATTAAACAACTACTATGCCATCGCAATGAAAAATCAAGGCGTTGATTTTGACAAAGACTTGCAATTAGACAGCGATGAATCAAAAGAAGTCATCAACTACTACCTAGATGGTGTTAAAGACGGCTACTTCCGAATCGCTGGTTCTGACAAATACTTGTCTGGTCCATTTGCCAACGAGCAAATCGCAATGTATGTCGGCTCAATCGCAGGGGAAGGCTTTGTTAAAAAAGATACCGAAGGCAAATTTGAATATGACGTAGCAGCTCGTCCAGAACCAATCAACTTGCAACAAGGAACTGACTTGTATATGTTCAACAGCGCAACACCAGAGCAACGCACCGCTGCTTTTGAATACATGAAATACTTAACTTCGCCAGAAGCGCAAAAAACATGGGCGATCGATACCGGCTACATGCCAGTTGTTGAATCTGTTTTGGAAAGCGATGAATACAAAAACAATCCTGAAACAAAAGTCGCTGCCAAATTAGAAGATGCAACCAAAGAATTGTTCTCGATCCCAGTGATTGAAAATGCTGATCCTGCTTACAATGAAATGCGTTCAATCATGGAAAACATTTTGTCTAATACAGATCAAGATGTCGATCAATTGATTGAAAACGCGAAACCACAATTAGAAGATGCTTGGAACCAATAATTCTGAATTTCTTCGTCAAAATAGGGTATAATCAGGGAAACACCTGAGAATGAAAGACAAAAGGGTTTGTGCCATAAGGTTTGAAGACACAAGGAAGCAGAAAATGCTGGCTTTCGAGGGTTTTCGACTTATGCGCATGCCCTTTTGGTCTATTGAGGGGAAAAGGAGTCTTTTGAATGAAAATCACGTTTTTAGAAACGAGCGATATGCATGGCTATGTCTATCCAACCAATTTTGCCGATGACACGGAACAAGGATTCGGCGTGGCAAAAGTTGCCACCAAAATGAAAGAACTGCGCCAAGCAGCCTCCGGGCCGGTCGTAACGATCGAAAATGGCGACTTTATCCAAGGCTCGCCCTTAAGCTATTACATCGCCAAAAGCCAGCACTCCGTTGCCGCATTGACCGCTGTCGTCAACCACCTAGACGTTGATGTCCATGTTTTAGGCAATCATGAGTTCAACTACGGTCTGCCTTATTTGCAAGAAGCGATCGCCAGCTACGAAACGCCGGTGCTTGCAGCGAATATTTTAAATGAAGCGGGAGAACCATTCTTTGGCCAAGCCTACACCATCATTGAAAAAGAAGGGGTAAAGATCGCGATTTTAGGAATGGTGACGCCATATATTCCTCATTGGGAACAGCCTGCGACGATTCGAGGGATGCAGTTTGTCAGCATCGTTGAGACAGCGAAAAACTATGTGCCTTACTTAAGAGAAAAAGCCGATATCGTTGTCGTCAGCTACCATGGCGGCTTCGAGCGTGATTTAGTCACTGGAGAACCGACCGAATTATTGACCGGCGAAAATGAGGGCTATCAATTATTGCAGGAAGTCTCAGGAATCGATGCGTTCTTCACAGGACACCAGCACCGTGAGATCGCCACAAAAATCAATGGTGTCTCCGTTGTACAGCCCGGTTATCGTGGAAGCTTTATCGGCGCCATCGAATTGACGGTTGAAAAAAATCAGACAGGGGTTCATGTCACAAACAGTACGGCTGCGTTGATCCCTGTTGCAGATGCTGTCCCAGATCAAGAGACGTTGGCTTTGTTAGCACCCATCGAAGAAGAATTACAAACCTGGCTAGATCAGCCGTTAGGCAAAGTCAGTGGGGATATGCGAATCACCGATCCGATGGGGGCACGCTTGAAAGAGCACCCTTATATTGAATTTATCAATCGTGTTCAGATGGCTGCCAGCGGTGCCAAAATTTCTGGTACTGCTCTTTTCAACAATGAGGGCAAAGGCTTTGGCGCAACCATCACGATGCGAGATGTGATCACTAATTATATTTACCCAAATACGTTAGCTGTAGTCAAAATAACAGGTGCCGAATTAAAAGCCGCTTTAGAACAAACGGCGGATTATTTAGCCGTTGTTGACGGTCAGATCGTCTTCAATCCTGCTTTTATTGAGCCAAAACCGCAATATTATAACTACGATATGTATGAAGGCATCGAGTATACGATCGATCTTAGTCAACCCGTCGGTCAGCGAATCACCCGCTTGGACTTTGAAGAAAAAGCCATTGCGATGGATCAAGAATTAGAGATCGTCATTAACCAATACCGTGCAGTAGGTGGCGGCAACTACGCCATGTTTTCTGCCGAAAAAATCGTTCGTGAGATTCAAGTCGATATGACGGAACTGATTGCTGACTATTTAAAACAGCATCCTAAAATCGAAGCTACGACGAATCAAAACTTTCTAGTGACGTTATAACAGTAAAACAGCCTGCGATGAAGGAATCATCGCAGGCTGCTTCTTAATTTTCTACATTGCGTACATAGTCATCAAAGTATTTTACCAAATCCGCTTTGACTTGTTGATAGTCTTCTTCGGAATACTCTTTGTCTTCTAGTTTTGCTTCGAAAAACGGCATGGTCAATTCTTCTCGTAAACGATCCAACACTTGTTCTTGGTTCATAACGTCACCTTTTTCACATTTGATTTGATTTCATCATAACAAATGAAATGAGGCTGTCAATGCTTCGTAAGTGTCTTTCATTTTTTCTAAACGATTTTTTAAAGAAACAAAATCATCGTCATCATGAAAAAGGACTTGTTTTAATTCAAAATAATAGATCTCAAAAGCATCAAAGAAAGCAATGACTTCCGCTGTTTGCAGCTCTTTGGCAGTATCGCAGCGAATATAGGCTTTTTCAGCGATCGCATACGTTTCTGCAGTCGTTAATAGGACCAATGATTCATTGTATTTGCGGCTCGTCACTAGTTCAAAGGTTGATTGACATTTATTGTAGATATTAGAAAAATCTTTGAGCACAAGTTCCTTTGGTGTTTTATCAAACATGGGGGAATCCTCCAAAACTTTATTTTTTGAATAAGACGCAGACACATTCTGGTGCGTAGATGTCTTTTTCTAAGACAGTCAATTTGCCAGTGGCTTCATCGCGTTTGTATAACGTTAGGTTATCAGAATTTTGGTTGGCACAAACGAGATAATCGTTTGTCGGGTCCAAATCGAAATCGCGAGGGAAGTCGCCTTCAGTCGAGATTGATTGAACAAAAGTCAGGCCAGCGCCTTCATCGGTTACTTCAAAAACAGCGATTGAATTATGGCCGCGATTTGAGCTGTAAACAAAACGGCCATCGTTCGAGATACGTACCGCAGCGCCACTGTTGAAATCCGTAAAGTCCGCAGGGATCGTTGGCACCTTTTGGATTTTCTCAAAACTGCCATCTGCTTCATTGTAGCGTAAAACAGTCAATGAGCTGTCTAATTCGCCCACTAAGTAAGCGTATTGGTTATTTGGATGGAAGACCAAATGACGTGGACCAGTTCCGTCTTCTGCCACGTAAACGGAAACTTCTGTCAGTTTGCCATCTTCTGAAATATCATAAGTATATACCCGGTCTGTTCCAAGGTCACAAACTGCTAAACGTTGGTCTGGTGTTAAGTCAGTATAG
Organism: Enterococcus casseliflavus; assembly: GCF_029215545.1. Classification (NCBI taxonomy): domain Bacteria; kingdom Bacillati; phylum Bacillota; class Bacilli; order Lactobacillales; family Enterococcaceae; genus Enterococcus; species Enterococcus casseliflavus. Next base: position 488,371 of record NZ_CP119393.1, read on the forward strand.
TGGACATGAGGTTTGTCTTGGTTTTCATGAGAGCCGACGGGTTCATCATGGTAGATGCTGTCCGTTGCTTCGATGCTGCCATCCTCTAGAATTTTATAAACATTCACTTCACCTTTATGGTAGTTGGCACCATATAAAAGCTGACGGGTTTCATCAACTGCTACATAGCAAAGTGGTGCGCCTTCTTCCGTTGCGGTATTCAGCAAGGTAAAGTCTGGGGTATAAGCAGCTGCGCCGCCGTTGCCATCTACTTCTGTGACGCTGTAAACTGCTTCTTTTTTACTGCGGGCAAGATAAGTCGGACTTTTTTCTTCCGCGCATAAGGTCAAATCGGTCAGTGTTCCTTTTTCCGTATCTAAAGCGATCGAATAGATCCCTTTACTTTCGCGACGAGTGTACGTACCTAAATAAATCGTTTGCAACATAAAAAAACCTCCTAATAGTTTCATTCCTATTTAATTCTACCATAGAATGCGGTTTTGGGCGGGTAGAAAAACTCTTTATGTTATAATAAACAAGAAGATAGAAAGGGGAGTTTGTCATATGAAAAAAGGGACGATCAAAGAAATCGGTCCACAAGCGATCGATTCGCAAGAAAGAATGATCATCTTTTTTGGTGAAGAAGCGACCGACACACTGCGAGAATATTCAGTCATTCAAACGATTCCAGATTCGCAAGCGTTAGTCGTCACAAAAGGGGACCAGATCACTTTTGGTGATCAGACCTATCAAGTCCAATATGTAGGGACGGTCGTAAACCAAATCCTGCAAACGATCCAGCATGTGACCTTTGTCTTTGACGAAGTGCCGGCTGAAGATCAGCTTTCAAGTGCGATTTATTTAACGCCAACTGTTCTGCCGAAACTAGAAGTCGGCATGCAGGTGACGTACGACTAGGAGGCAAAGAATGTCATGAAAGAAACGCAGAAAAAGCCGCATTCCTGGTTTTGGAAATGGTTTTTAAACAATCAAGCAGTGACCAGCTTGCTGGTCATTTTATTGATTCTCTTGATTTTGCTGCTCTTTACGAAAGTGTCGTATTTGTTTGAACCCGTCTGGCAATTTTTAGCCATCGTCGGATTGCCAATCATTTTGGCGGGGATCTTGTATTACTTGATGAACCCCACCGTCGACTACTTAGAACGCAAGGGAATCAAACGAATCTACAGTATTTTCGGTCTCTTTATTTTAGTGGTTGGTCTGATCGTCTGGGGTGTGGTGGTGATCATCCCTAAGATCCAAGAGCAATCCATGAGCTTTGCGGATAATTTGCCAGGCTACTTGACGATCATCGAGAATAAGGTGAATGAGATCCTCTCTGATCCAATCTTCTCACAAGTCCAAGAGCAGATCGAAGCCTCCAATGAGAAGTTGATTTCTTCTTTGACGGATATCGTCCAAAACCTTTCCCGCAGCACGATTCAAAATCTAGGCAGTTTCTTCGGCGCCGTTGCAACGATCGTTTTAGCGGTCATTACCATGCCATTTATTTTGTTCTATCTACTGAAAGATGGCCGTAAACTAGCCCCTTATTTTGTTAAATTTTTGCCAACCAAAATGCGCCAGCCATCACTGGTCGTCTTAAAAGAGATGAACGATCAAGTATCCTCCTATATTCGGGGACAACTGACGGTGGCGTTTGCGGTCGCAGTGATGTTTATGATCGGGTTTAGTATCATTGGCTTAGATTATGCCATCACACTGGGGATTGCAGCGGGATTTCTAAATTTGATCCCTTATTTAGGATCTTTTTTGGCCATGATCCCTGCGGTCTTTTTAGGAATCGTCGGTGGACCCGTGTTACTGATCCAAGTGCTGATCGTCTTTGTCATTGAGCAGACCATTGAAGGCCGCTTGATTTCGCCATTAGTTCTAGGAAACGAGTTGTCGATTCATCCTGTCACGATCCTGTTAGTCCTCTTGACTTCAGGAAAACTGTTTGGCCTTGTTGGGGTCATTTTAGGGATTCCTGTGTATGCGGCAGCTAAAGTGGTCATTACCCATGTGTTTGAATGGTATACGCGGGTTTCCTCCTTGTATGAAGAGGAAGAACCGATCCCCGAAGCGCCACCAGAGGACACCCCAGAAGTGTAGCAGCTTCGAGTGTAAAAGAGCCCATACGTATTATCTACGGTACAGCCTTTTTCTGTGGGCTGTACCTTTTTTATGCGGATAAAAGAGCCAGCAATCATTGGAAAGTAACGGAAGATTTACAACCTATGAACGATGATTTTTGAGAAATAGACAGCTCTTTATTCAATAGAAAGAGCGAGGGATAGTGGCTTGGATCCAATTGACTTCGAAGGAACAAAAGAATATAATCGATTTATATAAAGAGTTTATATAACGAAACTTGTGCTTAAGGAGGACAATGAATGCCGAAACAACGAATAACAAAGGAAATGGTGGTTGATGCCGCCTTTGAGATTGCTCGAAAAGGCGGTATGGAGCACGTGATCGTCAAGAACATTGCCGAGAAGTTAGGCTGTTCAGTCCAGCCCATCTATAGTTACTGCACCAATATGGAGGGCCTGCGAACAGAAGTAGAGCAGAAAGCACGGCAATTTTTACAAGCGTATCTAGAAGCCCATAGCGACCCCCAGGATCTGTTTCGCAGTACCGGACACGCGTATTTGCAATTGGCGAAAGAAGAACCCCATATTTTGAGTATTTTTGTCTTACAAAAAAGAGCGAATGTTTCGTCATTAGAAGATCTGTATCAGTTGGAGACGAATCCTCAAGTAGCCCAAAGGATTGCCGCCGATTTGACTATCAGTATAGAAACCGCCAAACAGCTACACATGCATATGCTCATTTACACGATCGGAATCGGTACGATTTTCTCAGTAACGACACCCGGTATTCCACTAGATGAAATCTATGCACAACAGGAAAAAGCGTACGAAACATTTTTAGAACAAGCAATAGCTGGCACAAAACCATAAGGTGCAGTCCTAACTGCAGAGAGGAGTTCCCCCATGAAAAACGGCATTATTGTTTATCAATCGAAATACGGCGCTGTCAAAAAGTATGTCCACTGGCTTCAAGATGCAACAGGTTTTTCCAGCCTAGAAACCCCAAAAGCGAAAATAGCTGAAGTAATGGATTATGACACAATTATCTTCTGTGGGGGAATCTATGCATCGGGTATTGCTGGACTGTCCTTTTTAAAAAAGAATACCAACCAGCTAAAAGACAAAGAGATACTTATCTTTTGTGTGGGAGCCTCTGCTCCTGAAGAAGATGTTGTGAAAAAACTCAGAGAACAGAATCTCACGGGTCCAATAAAGGACATCCCCCTTTTTTACGGCAGAGGACAATGGCAGGAAAGCAAAATGAATTTCTTTGATCGAAACTTAGTGAAAATGTTAAGAAAAGCTGCGGCTAAGAAAGCGCCGCACACCTATGACCCACAGACGAAGGCACTCATGGAAGCCAACGGACAAGATTGTGATTGGACAGATAAAAAGTACTTGGGTCCGTTGGTGGATTATTTGGAGCAGGGACTGTATTGAACGAGCACAAGCGTTTATTGAGGTTTTATGACTCAAATGAGCAATGAGTGACCAGAGTGTAAGAACAGAACAAAGTTAGTTTATTGCTAATAGATTTTCTGTTGTGACACCCAGAGTCAGCAACTAAGTTCTAAAAAATCGCTCGATCTATTTCTAAAAAGCAATGACTAAGTAGAATGCCGATCACGCATGAGAGGATGTCTTATGCGTGACGGTTTTTTGTTTTATAAACTAGATAGCTTATCTCAAAAAATGGGTAGCTGTTTCCTTTGCTGACAAAATTCTCAGGCACCGTATCTAATGGATTTCTTTTTTGCTTTGCAGGATGAACAGTTTTGTGAAGCTGAGCGTTAAACCTGATCTTTTTAGTGTTTTAAAAATAAGCAGATAAGCTATCACTTTCTGTACAACGTATATTCTTTCTAAATGCAAGATATCTTTCGTTGCGGGGTTTTTTATGGCTTGGGCGGATTTGACACACTGTTGCAAGAAATACATATGGTCGCCGAAAACATTGGTTGCGTATACTAAATGCAAGATAAAAGAAAGCCTTGTGAGGTCAAGAAAATGTGGATTTTAGCAATTGATATTGGCGGTACTGCTATTAAATGTGGGTTAGTGAATAGTCAAGGGGAACGCAGACAATTGACTCAATTTCCTATGAACAAGGAATATGCCACAGTCACGCAACGCATATGTCGACACATCGATGCATTCTATGCTGCAACATTTGATGGTATTGCTATTAGCTCAACGGGACTGGTTGATCCACGAAGCCAAGAAATCGGGATGACATCACCTTTGTATGAAGGATTTGGCAAAAGACTGGTTAGGCATTTGCGAAGCACATACCAATGTCCAGTGGCTGCCGAAAATGATGGCAACTGTGCGTTATTGGCAGAAAAGTGGTTAGGTCACGCTCAAAATTGTGCGTCCTTTGCGACAATTGTCCTAGGTACATCCGTTGGCGGTGGCTTAATGATTAACCATCAATTGGTTCGCGGCAAACACTTACTAGCAGGAGAGTTTGGCTATATGCTTTTTCCGACCGAAACGAAGGATTGGGAACTTTGGAGCATCGCAGGGTCAACCAGAACTCTTGTGGAAGAAACAGCAGAGCGTATCGGAGATCCCACAATCAATGGGCAGCGCATTGATACACTGGTTCAAGAACAAGATCCGCGATGTCTGCCAATGGTCGCTGATTTTGTCGATAAGCTGGCGGCAGCTTGCTATAGCCTACAGTACATGATTGATCCGGAAATTATCTTGATTGGTGGTGGAATCAGTGCTAGCCGTTTCTTGATCCCTCAAGTAAACGCACGATTGGCTGTGATTGCTGAACAGATTCCAAGTACTGTTATCGTGCCAAACATTTGTGCCTGTCGTTTTGGCAATGAATCAAATTTATTAGGCGCTTGTTATAACTGGTTAAGAAAATACAAGCCTGATAGCTAACTTGTAAAAAAGCATTGTTTTTTATTAAAATAAAGCGTATTTTATTAGAGTATCATACATTCTTTTCTCCTAAATAAGTACCGATAAATGAAAGCGTTTTTGAGCTTTTTAAATAACAGAGAATAGGTGATGCAAGTGAGAAAGTACACGGAACAGAATCGTCAAAAACTATTTAGGGGAATCATTCGTGCCATCAGCTCTTATTTAATCGTGTTTTTAGTGCCTTTTTTAGCCGTGTCATGGATTTGGTATGATACCTCTGTCAAAAGTATCAATGAACAAGTACTGCTGACGGCCAGAAATCAATTGATCCAATTGAAATATTCATTAGAAAATACATTTATTCAATTGAATTATCTGACCCAAAAAATGACCAATGATCATGTTGTTTCATTGAAATACCTACAGCATCCTTACTTGACTAAAGAAGCAAAAGAAGCGATGCAGACATATAAAATCACTAACGATCTAGTCGAAGAAGTCTATTTATATTATAAAGAAGCTCCGGCGACCCTTTATTCAACCGTTGGCTCACTGTCAGTCGACACATTCTTGAATAAGGTACTGCCAAAAAACGATATGGACCAAGTTCAATTGGTCGCACAATTGGACTCTCCAGCGCCGACGTTACTGACATTGGAAGGTGCTGGTGGAGAACAGCGATATTCGCGTTTCTTTTATATCGTTCCAATTCAAAGTGAAGAAATGACCGTTTACGGCGCAGCAATCTACGAAATCAAAGAAAACAATTTGAAGAGAATCCTTGATTTAAGCAATAGTGATGGGCTCAGCAATACCTATATCATCAATGATGAGTATCAGTTATTAGCCAGTACCACCAATGATGAGTTAGCACGCTTTTTAAATCATCCTGAGCGAATGAAAAAAGGCATTCAAACAGGACGAATGCGGTTTGAACAATCGACGTATTTTGTTCAAGCGATTGCCAACAAAGAATTGAATATTTCGGTCGTAGCTGTCGCCAATCCGAATCAAGCATTGGCTTCAGTCAACCGTGTGCAAGAACAGTTCGTCCTAGTATTTATCGCCATATTGTTTACGGGTATCACCGCAGTCGTGATGCTTGGTTTACGCAGTTATCGGCCGATTCGCAAAATAGAAAATCTGGTTCAGGAGTTTCATCGTGATCCAAAAATGACTCTTCATTCGATGGATGATGTCCATAATACGCTAGCGGCATTTTTGGTAGAGCACCAAGAACTGCATCAGGAAGTTCGTTTACAAACACCCCATGCGAGAGAACAAGTATTGCGCAAATTAATGAGTGGACGTTTCCGTTCAGAACAAGAATTGGCTCTGCTTTTGGAAGCTGTCCATGTTTGTTTTCCTAAGTCGAATTATTTTGTGATCGCCATTGATACGAAAACTGTTGATACCAAAGCCAAGCAAGGGGATAAGAAATTTTTAATTGATTATATCGAAGAAATCAAAGAAGCTGATTATACGGCATATGCCACTGAAATTTTGTCCACAGAAATGCTGGCATTGACCGTTGGCTTTGTTGATGGCAAAGAGCAAAAAGAAATTGTAGATGCTATCGCGGAAAAAATTACCCAAGCGATCTCCCTAACACCCGCAATGGGTGTCGGGATGACGGTGGATCAACTAACGGCTATTAATGAATCGTATATCGAAGGATTGGCGGCACTGGAAAATCAAGGAAGTCAAGGGAAGCAAATCAGCTACTATGCGGAGCTTTCCCAAGAGACCAAACATTTACCGATCAATTATCCAGACAATCAAAAATTAAAATTGATCCAAGCCTTGAATCAAGGAAATATTGAAATTGCCAGTGAAACGATCCAACGTTTGATTGAAGAAGGCGAGAGCAAACAGACTTCTCCTCGTGTCCAAAAAATGTACGGCTACTACTTGTTGAATACGATCGCGCAAGTCGGCGGTGAATTGGTGGGGGCAGAGGTACTGCATACTGCTTCTGAAAGTGCCGATTTCAACAGCTTGAACCAATTGCAGACGGCCTTGTTAACGATTGCCCAGCAGATTTGTACAAAGGTGCAGAAACAGCCGCTGGATGACGAGTCGGAAATGAATGAGAAAATCTTCAGTTTTATTCAAGAAAATTATCATTCCTCTCAGCTATCGCTAGAATCGGTGGCAGAGGAAGTAGGTGTATCTGTCTCTTATGTCAGCCGTTTTGTAAAAAAAGAAAGTGGCAAAACCTTCTCCAAATATATTCAAGAATTACGGCTGAAAAAAATCAAAGAAGAACTGATTGAAACAGATTTGCCAATCAAAGAAATTATTCGTAACAATGGGTATTATGATGTTTCCAACTATACGAGAAAGTTCCGAAAATTAGTGGGTGTGACCCCAGGGCAATACCGTGAAATGAACCAAAAAATGAGAAATTATTGAACGTAAATTATTGAAAGTAAGAGGAAGAATGAGATGAATAAACCAGTTGATTTGAAAGAAGCTCAGCAACGAGCTGCCGTCTTTTTTGAGGAGATAGGTTGGCAGTCGGCGAAGGAACCGCTCCCGCAAATAGTGGTCGATCCGCAGCTGGATGCTGATTTTCGATTTGAAACCCAAACAATCAGTGTGTCCTCGCCAGAACACGTCTTTTACGCGTTAACCAAATATGGCCGAGATCAAGCGACAGGTCAATTAGCACAGAAAAGCTATCTAGCAGCGCTTAAAGAACGCTGTCTGATGATCGATATCGGGCGCAAATTTTATTCTCTAACTGATTTGAAAGCAATCGTCCGCAGTATGGCTTGCTTCCAATTTACGCATCTGCAGCTTCATTTTTCGGAAAACGAAGGCTTTCGGATTGAATCCCAGCAATTTCCAGAAATCGTTTCGGAAGAATATTTGACCAAGCAGGAAATTCGTGAATTGATTGCGTATGCTCAAAACCATTCAATTGCCATTATCCCTGATTTTGATTCTCCTGGTCATTTGCGGCAAGTATTGGCTCAAAAGCCCGAGTGGCAATTACCGACAGCTGATGGCACGCGTGATGAACGAGCACTGAACATTTTGGATTCAGAAGCGGTAGCTTTTATTCAGGAAGTTTATCGGGAATATGCGCAACTGTTTGAAGACAGCACCTATTTTCATATTGGTGCCGATGAGTTTATTGATTTTGATCATTTAGAAAACTTTCCGCAAATGATCGAAGCAGCCCGCGAGCGCTATGGGGAAAAAGCTAGCGGAATCGAAGTTTTTATTGATTATGTCAATGAGCTAACGGCCTTTGTTGAAAGTCTCGGCTTTGTTGTGCGGGTCTGGAATGATGGTTTTTACCGCTTGAATCGCCAAGAGCAGACAACGTTGACGGAGAATTGCCAAATCTCCTATTGGACCCGGTGGAACCAGAATATGGCGCCGGCAGATGTCTTTTTTGAAAAAGGCTATACCATGATCAATCACAATGATAATTTTTTCTATTATGTCTTAGGAGAAGCGGCAGGCTATACTTATCCAACCTACGAAAAAATCAGCAATGAATTCCAGTTGACGACGTTTGCCAATGGACAACAAGTTGCACAGGAACAGCTTGCCCAAACACAGGCGATCGCTTTATCCGTCTGGGCGGATGTACCTGAGGCCCAGACCAGTCGTGAAGTGATCCAAGCGATTTTTTGGCTCCAAGCGGCCATTAGCCAAAAAGTTTATAATGAACCCAATCGGCCAAAAGAGACAGTTCAAAAGCTCTATGATGGGTGGGAAGCGACATTCAGCTGATTGCTAGAGGAATTGGGTGAAGCAGCAATCCCTGATAATCCCTATTATTTTTTATGATGAATAAGTTTAACGATAAGGCAAATCAATGCCAGCGACACACTGTATAGAATGAACATAGCCCCGAGTGAGGGGGAGAAAGGGAGCAAATAAGTGATCATAGATATTCAACCGTTGAAGAGAAAAGATATCCTTGAAATGGATCAAATGTTTTTAAAGCAAGGGTGGCCTTCTCGTAAGCAGCTCTTGATTGATTATTTAAACGAGCAAGAAGCGGGGGAGAGATACGTTTTGCTTGCCAAAATAAACAACAAAACTGCCGGGTATTTGATCATGATCCCTCTAGCAAAGCACGGACCATTTAAAGGCTTGTATCCAGAAATTGTGGATTTTAATGTTTTTGAATCCTATCAAAATCAAGGGGTAGGCAGTCAGCTTTTAAAAGCAGCCGAAGAAAAGGCACGAGAAATAGCTGCCGTGGTGACATTGGGGGTAGGCCTGCATAATGGTTATGGATCGGCCCAGAGACTGTATGTAAAACAAGGCTATATTCCAGATGGATCTGGTGTTTGGTTCAATAATCAGAATTGTGCGATGAATGCGCCTTGCTGCAACAATGACGATCTTGTTCTTTATTTGTCTAAGGAACTTTGAACCTCCTGTGGTAAGTACCGTTAAGAATGGATTAAGCACGCAACTCGTTTGGATGTTCTCATCACCTGTTCAACAAGCTGGTTGGCTACTTTCGTATAGGCAAATTTGTAGGAGTTCTTGAACAAATAGCCATAAAAAATGACTAAAAGCGATCCGCTTCTAGTCATTTTTTTGTAAAGAAAGTAAGGGCAACGTCTTTATATAAATAAATTCTTCATTTAGGACAGTGCAACGGGTGCTTACATTTCTCTTAAAGTGATCTCGACCACTGGTACCAACACATCTGGTGGGCAGACGGGTAAGCTGAGAACAAGGTCCTCTTTGTTGATGATGGCTTCCGTTGAAGTTAGCACTTCCTCGGGATCAAATCCTCGGTAAAACAATTCGGAGCCATCATGTAAGAAACGGATATGCTTTACGCGTCCTGCAAGCCCTGGAAGATGCAAGGATTTGTATGGATAAGAAAAGAGGTGCAAGTAAAGTTTATTCCCGTTTTGGGTGTAACGACTGTCAATAGGCGGTTGAAAAGAGCTGGCACCACAGCCGATAATCGCTTGTTGATGATAATGCATCCATGAACCGATGGCTTCTAAATGGCTGCGAGTTGGTAAGCTGATTTCTCCACGAGCATTTGGGCCGATATTTAAAAGAAAGTTCCCATCTTTTGCCACTGTGTCAATCAGCATTTTGGTCATCATTTCACTGGATTTCCAGTGCTGAGCATCACGATCATAGCCCCACGTTTCGTACATCGTTTGGCACGCTTCCCATATCAAAGGCAATCCATCCGCTTCTAATGGTTTGTCTGGTTGGAATTGCTCAGGGGTGGTAATCCCTCGGCCCAAATCCAGACGGTCATTCAGCAGCATGTTCGGCTGCAGGTTTCGACAAATTTCTTCGATCCGCTTACTATCCCAATCGGCGGCACCTTTGCCTTTAGACCATCCCCAATCTCGATGACTATATGGAAAATCAAACCACATATAATCGATGGTTCCATAGTTAGTCAGTAGTTCAGTGACTTGACCAGCTAAAAAATCTTGATAGCGGCGCATGTCACGCTGGTTATTCGTCTGACGGGCTTGAATAGTCTCTCGTTGCGGATGCAGGCCGTCGAGCGTGAAATCTGGATGATACCAATCGATCAGCGAATGATACAGCCCAATCTTAATGCCGACCTTACGAAATGCCGGCAGCAGTTCTGCTAAGAGGTCACGCTTGAAGGGGGTATTGGTCACTTTGTATTCGCTGAGAGCGGTATCCCAAAGGGCAAAGCCTTCATGATGTTTCGTCGTGAAGACCATGTATTGAAAACCGGCCTTCTTTGCGGTTTGAGCCCATTCCTCTGCATTGAAAAGATCAGGATCAAACTGAGAAAAATAGTTCTCGCGATAGGTGGTGGGTTCAATTTTTTCTGTCGTCATAAACCATTCGTGTCGAGCGCCAATACTGAATAGGCCGAAATGGATGAATAAGCCAAACCGATCATGGAGGAACCAGTTTGGATCAGGGTAGTCGGCAGGCCAATTTTTATACGTTCTCATTAAAAATAACTCCTTTTTCAATCACTTAAAGAAATTCTGTATTCGTCATGACTGTTTCTTGAATTTTCCAGCCATCTGCTTCCTTGACAAAGGTATGGTAAGCCTCTGTGATGTGGTCACGGTAAGAAGAGTCTTTTGGGCTGATCGTTTTCTGTTGAGCCGCGACCAGCATGGATCCTGTCTCTTGTTTAACAACTTCAAAAGAAAGCAGCGTGTGCTGCAGCTGTTCTTCTGCAAAAAAATCAGCTAATTCTTGGGTCGTCTCTGCTCGTGCCGCTGCCACTAGCGTTGCGGCATAGGCTGTCGCGTCTTGGTCAGAGGCTGCTTGTAAATTTTCTTTCAGCACTGCCAAACACGCCTCCGCCGCTGCTTGATTTGTAATATTGCCTGTCATCTCCAGTTTTTCTGAAGGTTGGGCATGAACTGGAGCAGAAGAACCGGTTGTTAGAAAATAGAGAAAGAATAGGCTAACAATAGCCAGCAGACTCACGATGACGGTTCGGCGCAGCAAGGATGTTTTCATAAGTTCTCACTCCTTCTTTTAAACATCAGAAATTTTCCCCGCACTATAGATTCCATGAAATAAATTGCGACCCACAGAAGTACTGCCGCTGAAAGGGGTCACCATTGGTAAGGACGGTTGAGTCAATTCTTCCAACGTATCGAGCTCCCCGTCCAAGAAGGCAGTAAGCCGCCAAAGTGTCGTGTCGCAGCGCATCAGCAAGGCGCCGTATCGCAGATCGATAATTTCAAAACCGAAAGGTCGATTCCAGTCAAACCAGACTTGACGATGGGCTTCATAAAGGGATTGCAAGGCGGATTTATAGACACTGAGCGCATCTACTGCTTGGTGCAGTCCGGTGCGATCCTTGCTTTTATAGGCACTGGTGATCTGGTTGGTAATACAGGCTTTTTGTGCCAAAACATCAGCCAGCTGCTGATAAAAGGCAAACATCGTTTGTGTGTCCCGTGTTGCTTTCACAGCAGCCAACTCTTGAGCCAATGTTTGATAGTGGGATGCTAAAGAAAGATCAGTTAAATTTTCTTGATACAAGCCATACAGCAAGTCTTGGTAGAGCAACAGCTTGCTGGGGTTTTCTCCGTGAGGATTGTTTTTTTGCACACCTGCAGTTTGATCAAAGCGATCAAGCAGTAAAAAGTCGTTGGCTATTGACTGGTGAAAAAGCTGAAATTTTTTAGTTAAATTCTCTAACGAAAGGTCGTTTCCAAACTGCGCTTCACTGAAATATTGCAAACCTAGTAGCGCAGCAATCACTGGTGTTTCAGCTCCATCGTCGCCCCAAAGTGTGGCATAGACTTCTTGGACATCGTTTTCTTTGGCGGCTTGCAAGGCGTGACGCATAGTGGCGAAACTTTTGCCGTAGTTCGGCGCCAAACCGTTCCACGTCCAGATACCTCCAGCAAAGACGATCGGCTGTTTTAATTCCCGGTGTTTCGCAAACATTCGCTGATAAGAGGCATGATCATGATGATAATAATCCCAGTAAACCATTTTGACCGCAGGAAGGTCAGCAAATAATTCTGTCGGAAAACACACGTCTGAATCGTAGTAATCACCCGTAGGCGCACCGATTCTAAAAAACATATCGCTCCACATCATCGGCTCAAAACCTATGTTTCGACAAAGCGCAGCTACCTGCTTTAGGTGTGCGGCCATAATCGTGAACCGGTCTTGTAACCCGTGTATTTCTAAATACTTTCCTTTCCCCAATTGGTGTGCTTCATCCATACCGATGTGCAGTTGATCAGTTGCAAAACACGAACGGATCGAACGGATCGCTGCTTCCAAAAAAGTATACGTTTCTTCTTCTCCCACCAGTAGAATATCTTCTGTGTCCCGAATATTTCCAGCGAACTGCCACTTTAAAGGATTCGTCAAATGTGCCAATGTTTGAATCGCTGGAATCAAAGTTACTCCTACGGCTTGGGCATAGGTATCTAGAGCCTTTAATTCTACTTGGGTATAACGACCGCGCAAATGTCCGAAATAAGGGTACTCAGGAATTTCATAAGTATCTTCCATATAGAGCATGAGGCGATTGAGGCCCATCTTACTTGTTAATAAAATGAACCGTTCCAGCTTTTTGACGGTCATCACCGCATTGCGGGACAGATCGATCATTGGTCCAATTGCTTCAAAATGCGGCTGTTCTTCTAAGACATAGACTGGGCGATCTTCATGCACCCATAAAGTTAATGCCCGAAACAAATGCGCTTTTTCTTGATAGTAAATGATCGTTTCTAGTGGGCCGTGGCAAATTTTCAGGGAACCGGGTCGATGAATCAAGCGCAAGGGATGACCATTCGGCGTTTCCCTCAATTCTAGTTCTTGCAGTGCGTGACTAAAAAAATCATCGAGGTTTTCATTACTTTGGATAAAAATGTCCTTCATCACGAGCGTCCTTCTTTCATCAGTGATTCCGAGCGCTGAATCGCTTGAAAAGAGAACCAGCTACTGGGGAATAGGAAAAAGGGAACAAAGCCGATGACTAATAAGATTGGCAAAAAAGTCAAAATGATAGTAGTCACTAAGATTCCCAAAATCATCGCAATTGTTTGGGGAACACTGATAACCATTAGTAATATTGCTTGTTTAAAATAGTGAAGAAGCGTCAAATCATAACGCAAATAGACCGGCAGAAGGTACAAGCTGATCAAAAGGGCACTGATAAATAGCAGCAGCAAAAAAAAGTGAATCAAGCTATTTTGGATAAAAGTACTAGAGATACGTAATTCCAACCATAAGAACAACAACAAACCCGCTTGCATGGCGCCTAATTGATTGGCACGACGGAAATTTTTTTTCACGATAGTTTTGAACCAAGTCTTCAAAGACGCTGGTCGTTCCTTTTTTTGGAAGCTATCGAAAAAAGCTTGGATAATCGTAGCGGTGGCAGGAAAAATACCTAAAAATATCCCGTATCGAAATACCCAATAAAACCAGAGTAACTGCAACTTCAGGCAATGAAGTAACCAATCGCCGACTTGATAGGAAACATGATAAATACCATTCGTTTGTTTCATAAGCCCCTCACTTTCTTACGGATACAAGTTTTGTTGTATCCGCTTTATTTGTTGTTCTAATCGTATCATTGATATATAGCCAGTGGGAGTAAATGGAAAAATCACACATCGAAAACAAGAAAAACACAGCAAATGTATTTGAAACGCTACATTTCTCCAAAAACGTTCATCGAAATCAAGCTTTATTCCTTGCACCTTTTATAGACGAAGTTGTTCGTTTTAACATAGCGAAAAAACTTACATATTGTTATAGGACATTTTTTTCGCTTACATTTAGAACAAAGAAAGGAGTGCAAATGAATGACAAATATTCGCGGTGATATTGAAGAAGCCAAAGGGAACATTCAAGAAGAACTAGTCCCAGAAACAGAAATGCTCAAGCAACGTCTGGAATGGTTTCAAGACTTGAAATTCGGAGTAATCTTCCATTATGGGCTGTATGCCGAAGCGGGGATCGTTGAGTCTTGGCAATTATCTGAAAAAGATGAATGGGCTAGAGAAAACCACCCTTATCGAGAAACCATCGAAGCACTGCGTTTGGATTATTGGCAGTTGATCAATCAGTTTGAACCGAAGAAGCTGGATACCCGCAAATGGGCAAAAATCTGTAAGGATGCAGGGTTTAAGTACTGTTTATTCACAACAAAGCATCATGATGGGTTTTCGATGTTCAATACAATGGAATCAGAGTTTAAAATCGGCGGGAAATTAAGTCCCTTTAAACGCGACATATTGCAAGAAGTGTTTACGGCATTTCGAGAAGCAGGGATCGCCACAGGAGCCTATTATTCTAAAGCTGACTGGTATTCTCCTTTTTACTGGTTGGATGATGATACCGTCAAAGGCCGTCATGCCAGTTACGATACCCATCTTCATCCAGAAATTTGGGCACGCTATGTGTCGTTTGTGCATCGCCAGATTGCGGAGATTACCTCCAATTACGGAAAAGTCGATTTTCTTTGGTTAGATGCCGGTTGGTGCGGACAAGGCAAAGAAGACCTACAAATGGATCGTTTAGCTGAGATTGCGCGTGAGAAACAGCCGGAATTGATCATCGTTGATCGGATGATGGGGGGCCGTCATGAAAATTATGTGACACCAGAACGCAAAATTCCTGCATTAGCAGAAATTCCTAAAAAAGTTTGGGAAAGCAATATCCCGATTGGAAATGATTGGGGCTATGTGCCGAATGATACTTTTAAGAGCAGCCAAGAACTGCTGGAAACCTTGATTGATGTAGTCAGTAAAGGGGGGAATTTGATTTTAGGCGTCGGACCAACACCTGATGGCGAATTTACATTCGAAGAGACCCAACGCTTAGAAGAAATCGGCCATTGGTTGGCGCTATATGGTGAAGGCATCTATGAAACGCGGGCAAGACCAACAGCTTGGAAAAATGAATGGTATTTGACCTATCAAAAAGACGGCAAGGCTCATTTTGCATTTCGCAGTATCGCTGCAGTCGCTTGCGAACAGATTCCTTTAACAGAGATCGGAGCAACTGAAGAAGACGAGCTAATTGATCTAGCCACTAAAAAACCGTTACCAGTCTATAAAAATGCGGATGAACCGTATCTCTTATGGTCGGATATCAGTCACCCGAACGTTGGGGCAGTTGGGATTCGCGTTTCGACACATAGGGAAAAAAATACACATTGATTTGAAAGCGAATACAATTCATGATAAGGCTAACACCAAGCAAGGAGGAGGAAGAATGGAAACAGCGCCAATCAGACAAACCGTTTCAGTACCTAAAACAAAGAAACAAGATATAAAAATGAAGATCAAGAAAAATCGGCAATTGTACTTGTTTGTGTTGCCAGCGTTTTTGATTATTTTGATTTTCTCGTATGGACCGATGTATGGAATCATTATTGCATTCAAGGATTATATGCCTTCATTAGGGATTATGGGCAGTCCTTGGGTTGGGTTTAAACATTTTCAACGTTTCTTCGATTCCTATTATTTTTGGGAACTCATCAAAAATACTTTAGGAATCAGTATCTATTCATTGGTTGTCGGTTTTCCGCTGCCGATCATCCTGGCATTGGCTTTGAATGAGATCAAAGACGGCCCGTTTAAAAAAATTACCCAAACAGTCACGTATGCTCCAAACTTTATTGCTGTGGTGGTCATGGTTGGTATGGTCATTGCTTTTTTATCTCCCTCAACAGGGATCATCAATCACCTATTAGAATTTTTGGGTTTCGAGCGGATCAGCTTTATGACCAATCCCCGCTGGTTTAAAACGATTTATGTACTGTCGGGCGTTTGGCAAGGAACGGGATGGGGGTCTGTGATTTATCTGGCAGCCCTATCTGGAGTTGATACGCAACTGCACGAAGCGGCAACGATCGATGGCGCTTCTCGTCTGCAACGCGTTTGGTATATCAATATTCCAACGATCATGCCCACGATGGTGATCTTATTGATCATGAGCTTCGGCAGCTTGATGTCAGTTGGGTTTGAAAAAATCATCTTGATGCAGAATCCTTTGAATATGCAATCCTCGAATGTGATTGCGACCTTTGTTTACCAGCAAGGGCTGTTAGATGCGCAGTACAGTTTTGCTGCGGCAGTCGGCTTATTTAACTCATTGATCAATTCAGTCTTGTTGATCGTAGTCAATCATATCGCCAAACGTTTAAGCAACTCTAGTTTATTGTAGAAGGGAGGACCAAAAGTGAAAACAACGTCTTTAATAAAAGATACCCGTGCTGATAAAATCTTTTTGATCTTTGTTTATGTGTTTTTAGCAATTTCTTTGCTGATCGTTTTGTATCCACTGATTTATATCATCAGTGCTTCAATCTCAAATCCGCATCTGGTAAACTCTGGTGAAATGTGGCTTTTGCCAAAAGGGATCACCTTTGAAGGCTATCGAACACTACTAGGCAATAGCAGTATCTGGCGTGGCTATTTGAACACGATTTATTATACGGTTTTAGGGACATCGATCAATCTCTTAGTGACCTTACCTTGCGCCTACGCCTTATCACGAGAGGATTTTTATGGGCGACGCGCCTTCACTAATTTTATACTGGTCACCATGTTCTTGTCCGGTGGCTTGATTCCCAGCTACTTGTTGATTCGCAGCTTAGGCATGCTGAATACTGTCTGGGCACTAGTGATTCCAGGAGCCGTCTCGGTTTACAATGTTGTTGTCACGCGAACATTTTTTCAATCCACGATTCCACGGGAGATGGAAGAAGCAGCAATTGTGGATGGTTGTTCTGATTTTCGGCTATTCATGCAGATCGTTTTACCACTATCAACGCCGATCATTGCGGTAATGGCTTTGTTCTATGGCGTCGGACATTGGAACAGCTTTTTTAGCGCATTGATCTATCTTTCTGATCGATCAATGTATCCGTTACAAATGATTTTAAGAGAAATATTGATTCTTCAAGATATGTCATCAAATACCGTCAATAATGTGACTTCAGAAATGGCGAATATGCTATATAGCAAACAACAACTTGCTCAAGTCATCAAGTACGGTGTCATGATCGTTTCTTCATTACCGGTAATTATCGTCTATCCGTTCTTACAAAAGTATTTTGTCAAGGGCATGATGGTTGGTTCAATTAAAGGATAAAAAACTTAAAGGAGGAAGAAAATGAGAGTAAAAAAGAAACTTTTAGGAATAGCAGGTGTTGCTTTGTGCAGTATGCTCGTCTTAGGTGCGTGCGGTAATTCTTCAGATGAAGGTACTGGGGAAAAGAAAGAAGTGGCCATCAATCATGACAGTCAGTTTCCGATCATCAAAGAAGGGGAAGAACTGACACTGAATATCATGGCACCTGGTGTAGGGTTGGCGGAATGGGAAGACATGCCGACATTACAGGATTATCAGGAAAAAACTGGCATCAAACTGACCTATACGACACCGCCATCCGCTGACTTTAGTACGAAACTGAACTTAGCCTTTGCTTCTGGAGATTTACCGGATATCGTTTACGGTGCTGGTTCGCAAGCATTGACTGCTTCGATGGAGATCGATTACGGTTCACAAGGGATCTTGCTTCCCTTAGAGGAGTATATCACGCCGGAAATCATGCCAAACCTGTATGCACTGACGCAAGAAGATCCCTCAATCTTGAAGTCGATCACAACGCCGGATGGGCACATCTACTCTCTGCCGATGATCTCACGGAATGCGACATCGATTTGGTGGCAAGGTCCGATGTGGTACAACGGCACGTGGCTCGATAATTTAGGTGTATCTGAACTGCCAAAAACCACAGACGAATTGCAAGAGCTTCTGACACGTTTTAAAAACGAAGACCCTAACGGCAATGGTCAAGCAGACGAGATCCCATTGACGGATGTTGATATGAACTCGACAAGAGTTTGGTTGATGGCTGCCTTTGGCTTACGGACCCGCGGCATCCAAGTGGATGATGATGTGGTCTCCTACACACCGACTTCAGAAAACTACAAAGCATTCTTGGAATATATGAATACATTGTACGATGAAGGCTTGCTGGATAAAGAAGTTTATGGACAGTCAGATGAACAGAAAAAAGCGAAGGGTGAAAACAATCAACTTGGGCTTTTTGCCGACTATTTCAGCTTCTTTACTACTGGTCGCAGTGAGGAAGAGGCTATGAACGATCCAATGTTCCAACCAGTGACTTCTGAATGGGCTCCAGAAGCTAAGATTCCCGGTAGTCCAAGAATTTCACGAGGGACCTTTGCTTTGACCAATGTCAATCCTTCTCCAGAAGCTTCTATGCGCTGGGTGGATTACTTCTATTCAGAAGAAGGCTCAAAATATATCGAACAAGGACCAGAAGGGTTTTTATGGGAGTACCAAGAAAATGCGGACGGTGAAAAAGTTCGTGTCTATGCAGACGGTATCGATACTAACAATACCGAAGACGAACGTGGCAAGATCACACCAGCATACGGATTGACAACGCCAAACCTTGTTATCGATACAACCGGCGAATACCATATCCGTAAAACGGCGAATGAAGAACCGGATACTCGTTTCAACGATTGGGTTGCCAAAGAAACAGCTGAGAAGATGGAAGACATCGCTGAAGTACCATTTCCGCTACTGTATTTAACGATTGAAGAAAACGATAAGGTAGCAGCAACTGCCACTGATTTGACAACTTATGTAGAACAAATGGAAGCCAAGTTTATCACAGGTGTCGAACCGTTAGATAATTGGGACGACTATGTGAAAACGATCGAAGCAATGGGCATTGACGAATACGTCGAAGTCTACCAAGCGGCTTATGACCGTTGGAAAGCAAACTAAATAAAGTGATAAGTGGAAAACGGGCCGAGATGATCAATCTCAACCCGTTTTTTTCAAAAATCTGCTAGAGGAGTCCAAAGAAAAATGAGAGTTATGCAGCCTTATGAGTTTGAACGCATTCGAAAAATTTTATACAAATTAAAACAATACCGCGTACGCCATCAGCAACCGGTAGCCCCACTTTTTTTAAAACGAGAGACTTGGGTACCGTATGAGCAAGGGACCTATTTTGGAGAAAAAAATTCCTATTACCAATTGCAAGGTAGCCTTCAAGTTCCCGCTGACTGGGTGGAAAATCTTTGTGTCCTGCAAGTGTACTCAAGCCTTTCAGAGTGGGACAACACCACCAATCCCCAAATAAAAATCTATTTGGACGATACCTATGTCCAAGCCATCGATGTCAATCATCGAGAAATTACATTGACAAAACAATTTCTACAAAAAGAAGTCAAACTGAAGATCGATTTGTTCTCCGGCCGAT
The DNA here is from genome assembly GCF_029215545.1 of Enterococcus casseliflavus. Taxonomy (NCBI): domain Bacteria; kingdom Bacillati; phylum Bacillota; class Bacilli; order Lactobacillales; family Enterococcaceae; genus Enterococcus; species Enterococcus casseliflavus. The sequence continues at coordinate 508,069 of NZ_CP119393.1, forward strand.
CTGACAAACCATTCCCGCTGCAGGTCAATTTATTGGCGTTGGATCCTGCAGTTAATGATGTCTGGTATGATTTTTATACGCTGTTTGATAGTTGGCGTGCCATTCGTGCGTTTGGCGGTGACGAAGCATTTTATCAACAAGTCCTTGGTCAAGTCGCCAATGTCTTGGATTTTCGTACCCCCTACTCAACGGCATTCTATGAAAGTCTCACAAAAGCAAAGCAGCTGCTTTCATCGTGTTACTTACCAGCGCATACACCAAAACAAAAGGTGACGGCTGTCGGCCATACCCACATCGATCTGGCGTGGCTTTGGACGGCGCAGCAAGCAATTGAAAAAGGCGAGCGCAGTTTCCAGACGGTCTTGAAATTGATGGAGGAGTATCCAGATTACACGTTTTTTCAAAGCCAACCACAACTGTATCTCTCCATGAAAACCCATTATCCTGAACTTTACGCTGCAATCAAAGAAAAAGTTCGAGAAGGAAGATGGGAAGTTGACGGGGCGATGTGGGTGGAAGCCGATTGCAATTTGACTTCAGGAGAATCACTGGTTCGTCAGATCCTTTATGGCAAACGGTTTATGAAAGAGGAATTTCAAGTCGATAGCCGCATCTTATGGCTACCGGATGTCTTCGGTTATTCAGCCGCCTTGCCGCAAATTTTACGCAAAACAAATACGCCATACTTTATGACGACGAAGCTGTCATGGAACCAGTTTAATCAAATTCCTTATGATTCCTTCTATTGGCAAGGAATTGATGGAAGCCGCGTTTTGACGCATTTTATTACAACCATCAGTGAAGGATACAGTCCAAGAGATTATTATACGACGTATAATGGATTGCTAGATCCTTATACGATCAAGGGGAGTTTTGAACGTTATCAGCAAAAAGATCAGCACGACGAAATTTTGATTGCCTATGGGTATGGTGACGGTGGCGGAGGCCCGACGAAAGAGATGTTGGAAGTTCAAAAACGGCTGCAAAAGACATTGCCAGATATGCCGACGATCACTGGCAATCATGTGGGGGGCTTTTTTGATCGACTGGCAAATTCTTTTGCTGAAAAACCAGGACCGGTCTGGTACGGCGAATTGTACTTTGAATACCATCGTGGGACCCTGACTTCCATCGGAAAAAACAAAAAGGCCAATCGTCAAGGAGAATTCTTCTTACAGACGATCGAAAAACTTTATAGTATCTGTGGGATGAATCGCTATCCACAAGCTGAATTAGAACAACTTTGGAAACAGCTGCTGTTCAATCAATTCCACGATATTCTGCCGGGAAGCTCGATCAAAGAAGTCTATGATCAGACGGATCAAGAGTATCGGCAGCTCTTTGATAAAGGCTGCGAACTGATCCACGCTTTGCTTCCAGAAACACAAGCACCCAAAGCTACTACTTGCCATGTCTTTAATCCGCTAGGGCAAGAGCGGACGGGTCTGGTCTATTTAGACGATCAGACAGGGGTCAAAGAAGCTTACTCGACTCAGCGGACCCATGATGACCGGCTATTAGTCAAAATTCCTGCCATGGCTGGCTTGAGCTGCAAAACATTGACCCCTGTCTCAGCTGTGCCTCAATCAAAGCAAGTGGCAATGCGGCTGGAGGAATCGTTTGAAACGGCGGATTTTAAAGTGATTTTTGACGAACACTTTGACATCATCTCTTTAATTGACAAACGGCATCAACGAGAGATCGTACCAAAAGGCGAGCGGTTGAATCAGTTAGTGGCTTATGAAGATCTGCCGATGGATTATGATGCGTGGGATATTGATATTTATTACCAGAAGAAGCCTTATCCTGTGAAGCAAGTTCTCTCAGCTGAGGTCGTTGAGCAAGGTGAGATTCGTGATACCTTGAAAATCAAACGTCAGTTTGAAGATTCTTTTATTACCCAATGGCTACATTTTTATCATGGCACCGGAAGAATCGATTTTGAAACAGCGGTTGATTGGCAGCAACATCAATTGCTGCTGAAGGCATTGCTGCCGATTGATGTCAACACATTGGAAGCGACATTTGATATTCAGTTTGGGCAGGTAAAACGACCTGTGCATCAAAATACGACATGGGACCAAGCGCGTTTTGAGAGCTGTGGTCAAAAATGGGTTGATCTCTCAGAAGGAAATTATGGGGTTAGTATTTTGACAGATTCGAAATATGGGTTCAATACGGATTATCAAAAGATCGGGCTTTCTTTGATCAAATCGCCGATCGATCCGTATCCAGAAGCGGATCAAGGCTTTCATGAGTTTACCTACTCCTTGTACGCCCACGAAGGGACTTGGCAAGACGCGCAAACGATGGAAGAAGCTTTGGCATTGAATGTTCCCGTTCTAACCGTTCCAGGTGTGCCGCAACTATCAGCAGAAGCTTTTCTAGCAGTCGATCAAAAGAATGTCTTGCTGGATACGGTGAAAAAAGCCGAAGATGAAGAGGCACTGATCGTGCGGTTGTATGAATATCACAATCAAACAACCGCCTGTCAATTGCGTTGCCAAAAAAGAATCAAAAAAGCGGTTTTAACGAATCTTTTGGAAGAAACCGTCGCTGAACTGCCGATCGAGCCGCTGGATGCCCAAAGCATCACAATCCATTTCCAGCCATTTGAAATCCAGACCATCATGCTTTATTTAGAAGACTAAATAGAAATGGAGAAGCATATGATTGAGACACTTTTACGGCAAATGACGTTGAAAGAAAAAATCGGCCAGCTGAATCAGCGTCTGTATGGTTGGGAAGTCTATGAAAAAACTAACGGAAAAATTATGTTGACTGAAACCTTTAAAAAAGAAGTAGCTCGTTTTGGCAGTCTTGGCTGGATCTACGGCGTGTTTCGGGCTGATCCTTGGTCAGGGAGAAATCAGCAAACTGGCCTGACGACCGCGGAGTCCTATGAGCTATCCCTTATGATTCAAACTTATTTGCAGGAGCACACTCGGTTGGGGATTCCAGCCTTTCTCAGTGAAGAGTGTCCCCACGGGCACCAAGGTTTGGAAGCCACGACATTTCCGGTCAATTTTAGTGTCGGTTCTAGTTGGAATCCCGACCTGTATCAAGCGGCCCAAACTATCACTGCTCAAGAGATTCGAGCAAAAGGGGCCCATGTCGGCTTAGTTTCCGCATTGGACATTGCTAGAGATCCGCGTTGGGGACGAACTGAAGAATGTTTCAGTGAAGATCCATTTTTAACCAGCAGCTTTACCAAAGCGGCCGTCAGAGGATTGCAAGGATCAAAAACAACGATAGAAAAACAGAACGTTTTAGCGGTGTTGAAGCATTTTGCTGCCCAAGGTGCAGGAATGGGGGGGCACAATGCAGGACCAGTGGCGATCGGTGATCGGGAATTCCGTGAAATTCATCTGCCACCAATGAAAGCGGGGATTGCTGCTGGGGCTTTGGGGTGTATGGCTGCATACAATGATCTAGATGGCGTTCCTTGCCATGCCAATACGTATTTGCTGCAAGAGGTTTTAAGAGAAGAAAGTGGCTTTGCGGGAATCGTTATGGCTGATGGGTGTGGGTTGGATCGGATTGCTGACTGGCTGGGAAGTCGCTCGCAAGCAGCCGCCAAATCCTTGACCAGCGGTGTAGATGTTAGTTTATGGGACGAAGTTTTCCCTGTATTGGAAGAAGCTGTCCTTGACGGATTGATTGCGGAAACGGTTATCGACGAGGCGGTCCGGCGTGTGCTTCTTTTGAAAGAAAAACTTGGCTTGTTTAAAGAAGCAACGCCCCACGTTTCATTGCCAGACCAAGAAAAGGCCCGACAAGCTTCCTTAAAATTAGCAGAAGAATCCGTCGTCTTACTAGAAAACAATGGCATTTTGCCTTTGAAGAAAACGCGACAAAAAATTGCTGTCATTGGTCCTCACGTTAAACAGCTGTATCATCAGCTGGGGGATTATACCCCATTTAAGGAGGAAGCAATGTGTATGACTCTTTGGGAAGGGTTGACCAAATTAAATACGCATCAAGTGGATTTCGCCTACGAAAAAGGCTGCGAAATCGCCAATGGAACAACGGCGCAACGACGGCGGGCTTGTCAGATCGCAGAAGACGCTGATGTCATCTTAGTGACGATTGGTGGCTCCAGTGCCCGTGATTTCACAACGGATTTTGACAAGAACGGCGCCGCCTTAAGGGGATCTCAGGAAATGACCAGCGGAGAAAACATCGACTTAGCTACCCTCGATTTGCCGCAATGCCAGTTGGATTTACTGTTTGCGTTGAAGAAGAGGAAAAAGCCGCTGATTGGGATCGTGATTTCTGGTCGACCGCATTGCTTAGCCCCTTTGAAAGAAGTATTCGATGGACTGCTTTACGCTGGCTATCCCGGCCAATATGGAGGGGAAGCGATTGCTCGGATTCTTTTTGGCGAAACGGTTCCTAGTGGGAAATTAGCAGTTTCTATTCCTGATACGGTTGGACAGCTGCCAGTCTGTTATAATTATCGCAACACAGCGTTTCAAAAAGACTACCTCGATCAAAACGGCACACCAGTATATTCTTTTGGTTATGGTCTTAGTTATGCCTCTTTTACTTGCAGCGCGGTTTCGGCTGAATATGCAGGTGAAGGCATTATCGTTAGCGGCACACTCGAAAATCATTCTGCAGTTTCTGGCAAAGAAGTCATTCAATGTTATCTAAAAGAGTACACGAAAGCATATGTGCCGAGGAAAAAAGTCCTGTGTGGCTTTCAAAAAGTATGGGTGCCTAATCAAGGGCAAGTAGCTTTTCAACTCGTGATCGATGAAGCATCATTGCAGCAGCTGGCAATTTCTTTGAAAGATACTGCATCGTTTTGTCTGGAAGTCGAAACAGCAGGTCAGCAGTATCGATTTTTATTTCAACGATCCAACCCTGACCGTACGTGGCAGGTAACTCAGAAAGGAGCAAAAGAATGATTCACTTTCCAAAAAACTTTTTATGGGGAGCGGCCGCGTCAGCACCGCAAACCGAGGGGGCTGCGGCTGTTGACGGCAAAAGTCCCTCTACATGGGACAAATGGTTTGAGTTAGAGCCGTCACGCTTTTACGATGGTGTCGGACCAAGCGACACTTCAAATACCTACTATCAATACCGTGAAGACGTGGCAAACATGAAGGCCATGAACTTAAATTCCTATCGGACATCGATTGCATGGACCCGCTTATTACCAGACGGAAAAACATTGAATCAGACGGCAGTAAAGTTTTATCGGGCATATTTTCAGGAAATGCTGGATCAAGGCATCGAACCGATCATTAATTTGTTTCATTTTGACATGCCTTGGTGGCTGATGGAGAAAGGAGGCTGGGAAGCCAGGGAATCCGTTGACCATTTTGCATTTTATGCAAAAACTGCTTTTGAACAATTCGGCGATTTAGTGAAAAAATGGGCGACCTTTAATGAACCATTGGTGCATATTGAATGTGGGTATTACGGAGATGCTCATTGGCCGCAAGTGCGTGATTTCAAGCGGGCGATCCAAGTGGGTTATCATACTTTGCTAGCTCATGCGAAGGCGGTTGCTGAGTTTCGTAAACTCGCACTTCCTGATGGAGAAATCTGTATCATCTTGAATTTGTCACCTGTTTATCCAAAAAGCCAAGAAGCGGCTGATCGAGAAGCCGCTGAATGGGCGGACCTCTTGTATATTCGCAGTTTTTTGGACTGTGTCGTTTATGGACAATTTCCTGAAAAACTAACGAGCTTGTTCAAGGAGCATCAATTGACCCCTGAATATGAGGCAGCAGATGCGGAAATTTTTCGTGAAAATACCGTAGATTTTATCGGTTGCAATTATTATCAACCGTTGCGGATCCAAGCGCCCCTTCCGCAGAATGGAGCATCCAATCTCTTTGAGCCGCGTCAGTTGTTTCGTGGGTACGATTGGCCAGAGAAAAAAATCAATCCTCATCGTGGCTGGGAAATCTATCCAGAAGGGATCTACGATATTGCGATGCGTCTGAAGAATGACTATCAAAACATGCCATGGTTTATTTCCGAAAATGGCATGGGGGTGTCAGAGGAAGAACGGTTCATGGATGCCACGGGGCAAGTCAATGATACGTATCGGATTACCTTTGTTGAAGACCATTTGTGTCAGCTGCATCGCGCGATCGAAGATGGGTCACCTTGTTTCGGCTACCATATGTGGACCTTTATGGATTGCTGGAGCTGGTTGAACGCTTATAAAAACCGCTATGGTTTTTATCGAGTAGATTTGAAGAATAACTTCGAGCGTTATCCTAAAGCGTCCAGTTTTTGGTTGGCAGAAGTAGCTGCTAGAAATGCCATTGATTGATCAAAGTGTCCGATTAGAAGCAAAAATACCGCAGGAACATATTCCTGCGGATTTCTTTTGGGTATGAACATTTTACAAATACTTCTCACGAAAATCAGCGATGGCTTGGCGTGACGCATAGATATTTCGTGCCAGCTTTTCATTTTTACTTAAAAAGACATAGAAAAGGACATCGACCGCCAATAGGTGGGCGATGATTGAATTGGTAGCGGCACTCCGCTGGTTGGCTTCTTTGGAACGGGACACTTGCAGGGGAACATCCGCCAACTTCGTCAACGGGTTGCTGCCAAAGCGGGTGAGTGACAGGATCGGAACGCCAAGATTTTTAGCGATTTCGGCTAAGTGAACCATCTCAGGCGTGTGTCCACTGTTGGAAATGACCCAGACCAGACTTTTTTTCTCGTTTTTGACAAGTTGCGGCAACAAGAGATTGTAGTCATTTTCAAACACGACGATCTTGCCTAAACGAGTCCATTTTTGCTGGATATCTTGTGCGATCAATGAGGAAGCACCGATTCCGCAGACAAAAATGCGTTCACGAGTCGCGATCAGTTCAGCGGCAGCCAACATCAGCTGTTCTTCTAATAATTGGGCCGTCTCATTCATGGTCACCTGGGCATTGTGGCTCAATTTTGAGGTGATGGCATGAAAGGGCTCGTTTAATTCAACATCGGCATAGCCTAAATGCTCATTGGCATTGTGGCGCAAGCCGGATTCGGCAGATAATTGTATTTTTAAATCTGTCAAACTAGCAAAGCCGGTTTTTTTCGCAAAACGTACAACGGTTGGTGCACTGATCCCAGTGGCTTCTGCTAATTGACTCGCAGTCATCGACGGCACTTTTTCAGGATTGGCCTCCATGAATGCGAAGAGTTTCTTCTCAGAAAGCGATAATTCATTTTTCATGCTCTCGATTCGGGAAAGAACGCTCATCCTTACACTTCCTTTAGATAGAGTAGTATCCTAAGTATAACATAAGTTTTGGAGGAGCTTTCAAAAGAAACGAAAAGAATAGGTAGATAAACTTGCTTTTTTACTTAGAATCAAGTAAAGTAATTACGTGTGAAAAGCACAGTACCTGTTACTTGGTTTAACGAATCACCAACGTTTTACTCAGTCGCAGGGGAAAAAGAAAAAGAGGTGAAAAACATGGCAATTTCAAAAGAACGCAAAAACGAAATCATCAACAAATTTGCACGTCATGAAGGAGATACTGGTTCTCCAGAAGTTCAAATCGCTGTTTTAACAGAAGAAATCAACCATTTGAACGAACATGCACGTATGCACAAAAAAGACCACCATTCATACCGTGGGTTGATGAAAAAAGTTGGACATCGTCGTAACTTATTAGCTTACCTACGTCAAAAAGACGTACAACGTTACCGCGAATTAATCCAAGCTTTAGGATTACGTCGTTAATCAAACAAAGAAAAGTGAGGTTCAACCCGAATCTCACTTTTTTGCTATGAATCACTGCGACTGGGCGGCGCAAGCCGCACAGAGCAGATGATGAATAGTACTAGGCGAGAGCAACGAGCGTAGTGACCAAGCAGTGGAATCACTGCGACTGGGCGGCGCAAGCCGCACAGAGCAGATGATGAATAGTACTAGGCGAGAGCAGCGAGCGTAGTGACCAAGCAGTGGAATCACTGCGACTGCATTGTCGGCTAAAACAGCTGATGCAGTCTGACAGGTAAGCTCGAGCCATCTAAAAAGTGAAACACCAAAATAGCGGCCTTTTGACTGGTGAATCAAAAAGCGCAGCCAAAAAGAATTTTGGGTCCTTGTAAGCAGCATCCTACTAACCAAATGAAAGCAGCGGAACGACATTCCGATTTTTTCATTTGTTTAGTAGTGACTTGCTGGGATCCGATGAAAAGGAGCAGAACATGACAGAAAAACAAGTATTCAAAACAACTTGGGGCGGCCGCCCATTAGAAGTAGAAGTTGGCCAATTAGCCAAGCAAGCAAACGGAGCTGTATTGGTTCGTTATGGCGACACGGTTGTCCTAAGTGCAGCGGTTGCATCTAAGGAAGCAAAAGATACCGACTTTTTCCCATTAACGATCAATTACGAAGAAAAAATGTATGCCGTAGGGAAAGTACCTGGTGGCTTTATCAAACGTGAAGGACGTCCAAGTACGGAAGCAACATTGACTGCCCGCTTGATCGACCGTCCGATCCGTCCAATGTTTGCGGAAGGCTTCCGTAATGAAGTACAAGTTACAAACATCGTAATGAGCGTTGAACAAGATTGTACGCCTGCAATGGCAGCAATGTTAGGTTCTTCTTTAGCGTTATCTATTTCAGATATCCCGTTTGACGGACCGATCGCTGGTGTCGATGTCGGTCGGGTCAATGGCGAATACGTCTTGAATCCAACAGTAGAACAAGCAGAACAAACCGATATCGAATTGACAGTAGCTGGAACGAAAAAAGCCATCAACATGGTTGAATCAGGAGCGAAAGAAGTTTCTGAAGAAGACATGTTAGGTGCGTTATTATTCGGTTTTGATGCTATCAAAGAATTGGTTGCCTTCCAAGAAGAAGTTGTCGCAGCTGTGGGCAAACCAAAAATGGAAGTCAAATTGTTACAAGTAGATGCTGACTTGAAAAAAGAAATTTTCGACGGCTACTACCAAACAATGAAAACTGCTGTTATGACGGAAGAAAAATTGGCTCGTGAAGACGAGATCGATAAAGTCAAAGACACAGTGAAAGAAGTGTATGCAGAAAAATTTGCTGGACATGAAGAGGAAGCACAATTCTTGAAAGAAGTGAAACAAATCGCAGAAGATCTTGAAAAAGATGTGGTTCGCGAATTGATCACCATCGACAAGATTCGTCCGGATGGCCGTCAATTAGACGAAATCCGTCCATTGGCATCAGAAGTTGGCTTATTGCCACGTGTTCATGGTTCTGGTCTATTTACTCGGGGACAAACCCAAGCCTTGTCTGCTTGTACGTTAGCACCTTTAGGTGAACACCAAATCATTGATGGATTAGGGGTTGAAGAATCAAAACGATTCATCCACCATTACAACTTCCCTCAATTTTCTGTTGGTTCGACTGGTCGTGCTGGCTCACCAGGACGTCGTGAAATCGGTCATGGTGCATTAGGCGAACGTGCTTTAGCACAAGTGATTCCTGATGAAACAGACTTCCCTTACACAATCCGTCTAGTTGCAGAAGTATTAGAATCAAATGGTTCTTCTTCTCAAGCAAGTATTTGTGCAGGAACCTTAGCGTTGATGGATGCAGGGGTGCCAATCAAAGCACCAGTTGCAGGTATCGCAATGGGACTTGTATCTGATGGTGAAAACTACACGATCTTAACGGATATCCAAGGCTTAGAAGATCACCTTGGCGATATGGACTTTAAAGTTGCTGGAACCAAAGATGGGATCACTGCGTTACAAATGGATATCAAGATCCAAGGAATCACTGAACAAATCTTGACAGAAGCATTAGATCAAGCGAAAAAAGCGCGGATGGAAATCTTAAATGAATTGACATCAACATTGGCTGCTCCTCGTGAAGAGTTAAGCCAATACGCACCGAAGATCGAAATGATCCAAATCGATCCTGCGAAGATCAAAGATGTAATCGGTAAAGGCGGCGACACCATCAATGGCATCATTGATGAAACTGGCGTGAAAATCGATATCGATCAAGACGGAAAAGTTTCGATTGCTTCTGCTGATGCAGAAATGATCCAAAAAGCCATCAAGATCATTGAAGAATTGACGAAAGAAGTAAAAGTTGGCGAAGTGTACCTTGGGAAAGTTGTCCGTATTGAAAAATTCGGTGCGTTTGTCAACTTGATCAAAGGCAAAGACGGCTTAGTTCATATTTCACAACTTGCGAACGAACGGGTCAACAAAGTGGAAGACGTTGTCAAAGAAGGCGACGAAATCTTAGTGAAGGTTACAGAAATCGACAAACAAGGTCGTGTGAACCTTTCAAGAAAAGCACTATTGAACGAAGACAAAGCAGAGAAAAAATAAGCTGCTACTTCTAAATCATAAGCAAAGTCTAGGAAACTGGACTTTGCTTTTTTTGTGTCTAAGTAGCAGCTCTTCAAGAGGGTCTTACTTGACAGGAGTTATTTTTTGCGTTACCGCGAAAAATAAGAGATAATTCAGAATATTGTCTTTGCCATGCAAGCAATAATTCTAAGATGTCAAGCGCATCTTATTTAGGATAAGGAGTACGATATGAAACAGACATTTCCAACCGATTTTTTATGGGGAGCATCGATTTCCGCGCACCAAACCGAAGGGGCGTATCAAACCGACGGTAAGGGGCTGAGTGTCCAAGATACTCGTCCAAGAGACAACCATGAGATCGCAGATTTTACAGTGGCTGTCGACCATTACCACCAGTACAAAGAGGATATCGCCTTGTTAGCAGAAATGGGGATCAAAATTTTCCGCTTTTCGATCGCTTGGTCGCGAATTTTTCCAGAAGGGCGCGGTACCGTCAATCAAAAAGGATTGGATCATTACAGCGATGTCATTGATGAATTGCTGAAACACGGGATTCAGCCCTTTGTGACGTTGAACCATTTTGACTTGCCGCAAGCATTGGAAGACGAAGGCGGCTGGACAAAACGCAGCACCGTTGAGGCATTTGCCGCATATGCCAAAACGCTGTTTACCGCCTATGGGGATCGAGTGACGCACTGGCTGACGATCAATGAACCAAATATCATGCTGCTGGTGGATCAAAAAATATTAGGGAAAAAGATTCCATTATCAGAAAAATACCAGCAATTTCATCACCTGATGATCGCTGAAAAATATGCCTTCGAAGCGTGTCATGAAATCGTTCCAAATGGCAAAATCGGACCGGTGCCGAATATTTCGTTGGTCTATGCGGCGACTAGTCGACCAGAAGACAACCAAGCAGCGTTGTACTTCAACAGTGTCCGGAACTGGGCTTACCTTGATTTTGCCTGCTTCGGTCGTTACAACACGGTCTTTCAAGATTATTTGAACCAAAACGGGCTCACGATTGACTTTGGGCCTGAGGATGAGGCGTTGATGAAACGGGCTCTGCCTGACTTTGTCGCGATGAACTTCTACACCACAGTGACAGTGGAGCAGCCGACGGAAGCCGGGGATATGAAAAACGGTATCAGCGATCAGCAAAGTGAAGACATTATGGAGCGTGGTTTTTACAAAGGGTTCACCAATACGTTCTTGAAGAAAAATGCCTTCAATTGGACCATCGATCCCTTGGGGCTGAAAACGACGTTGCAGACTCTTTATGATCGTTACCACTTGCCGATCATCATTACCGAAAACGGCTTAGGGGCAGAAGATCATCTAGAAGCAGATGGCACGGTTCATGATCCGTACCGTATCGATTATTTGTCGCAGCATATCAGCCAATGCTTAGCCGCGATCAATGCTGGGGTGGATCTGATCGGATACAGTCCGTGGTCTGCCATTGATTTGATCAGTGTACATGAGGGGATTCGAAAACGGTATGGCTTCATTTACGTGGATCGCAATGATGCACAGGAAAAAGAACAAAAACGAGTGAGAAAAGACAGCTTTTATTGGTATCAAAAGCTGATTGAAGAAGGGGCGATCCCTTCGTTGGAGGAGTAACGATGACAAGTGTTTTTACCTTTTTAGAAACGCGTTTGATGCCGCCTTTGAATAAGTTGGCGAATTTACGCTTTATTCGCGCAATCATGCAAGCAGGGATCATTACGGTCCCTTTTACGATCGTCGGATCGATCTTTTTGATCATCAATAATTTACCGCAGATCATTCCACCACTGGCTGGCTTTTTCGAACAAACGATTTTACGATTTTCACCGCTTTATAGTGTCGTGACCACGATGTCTGTCGGCTCGATTGCTGTTTTTTATTGTTTAGCAACAGGGTATTATTTAACTGAGATTTATCATAAAGAAGATCATTTGACTATGAGCAGTTTTGTAGGGGCGTTACTAAGTTTGTTTGCCTTTTTAATGACGATCATTCAAGTCGACATTACCGATGGGGCAGCTCAATTGCTGCAGTCAGAAAGCGAAACCGCCATTGTTTACAATGGGATCGCCATAGGCGGTTGGATCACACGCTTTAGCGGGGTAGGCATCTTTATTGGGATCATCACCGCAGTGCTTGCTACGTCGGTCTATCGTTTTTGTGTAAGAAGAAAGATTACCATCCAGATGCCTGAAGGAGTTCCCGATGGAGTCAGCAAAGCATTTGCGTCATTGATCCCAGCGATTTTGATCGCCTTTTTGATGGTGGCGATCAACGGGGTACTGGCGGTTTTCCACACGGATCTTCACGGATTGCTGTCCAAACCATTTGAATTCGTGAAAGAGTTGACGGGTTCTTGGTTAGGAATCATCGTGATTATGCTCCTTATCCATCTCTTATGGGCAGTGGGGGTTCATGGGACGGCTGTTATTAAAAATAGTTTCATCAATCCCATCCTGTTGGTGGCTCTAACGGAAAATATCGATGGTGCCAATAATATTTTTGCTGGGGATTTCGTGAACATGTATATTTTTATGGGCGGCGCAGGAAGTACGCTTGGATTGGTTTTATTGATGCTGTTTGTGGCAAAATCACAACAGCTCAAAGTCTTAGGAAAAGCAGCGATCTTACCAGGACTTTTTAATATCAATGAACCAGTGATCTTCGGGGCACCGATCGTCTACAATCCGTATTTGATCATCCCCTTTATCATAACCCCTTTGATCAACGTCACGATTGCTTACTTTGCTAGCTCATTTGGCTTTGTCGATAAAGTCATTACTGGCATTCCCTGGATCTCACCAGTCGGAATTGGGGCGTTTTTAGGAACCGGTGGTGATTTCCGAGCCATCCTGATCGCTTTGATCAACTTAGGGGTTTCCATTCTCTGCTATTATCCATTCTTTAAGATGTACGATGGCAAACTCTACACGGAACAACTTGCCAATCACGCATAAATAGGAAAAAACAGCAAAACGCCCGTTGATGGACTTCTAGTGAAGTGCCAACAACGGGCGTTTTTTCTAATGCAAGTAGTGGTCACGTATGCAAAGACTGTTGATACAAGACGCAATCATCACAATCTTTGCGAGTTGGTTTGGCTTGATGGGGTGTTTCTTTGTGTAATGGCAAAAGCATACGCAACCCGTTTAAGATAACTAAGATCGTGCTTCCTTCATGACCCACGACCCCTAGAGGTAGCGTGAGAAATTCAAGGAAGTTTGAAGCAATCAGCAACAAGATGACACTGATAGAAAAGACGATGTTTTGTTTGATGATCCGCTGTAATTTTTTAGCCAAACGGTGACTGTCGACCAAGCGCAGCAAATCATTTTTCATCAAGACGATGTCCGCCACATCCATTGCGACGTCGGTTCCTTCGCCCATCGCGATCCCCACACTTGCGGTCGCTAAGGCAGGGGCATCATTGATCCCATCACCGACCATCGCATTGATTTTGTAGGTTTCTTTCATTTCTTTGATCCGAGTGGTTTTCTCATCAGGCAGGCAATCACTTTCGTAGTCAGACAAGCCGATTTCTGCTGCGATCACTTTAGCAGTACCTAAATGATCACCCGTCAGCATCGTCGTGTGAATCCCCTGCTCATTGAAGTAGGCAAGACTCTCGCGAGCTTCAGGACGGGGCTGATCCAATAGCGCTAAATACCCTGCTAACACACGGTCACGATTGATATAAATCAAGGTTTTTCCAGCTGCTTTCAATTCGTGGATGCGGGTTTGCTCACTGGCAGCAACAGAGGTTAGATCGACTTCTTTTCCAATCGTCCAATGGGCAGCTTGGTAAGTGGCGGCTAGACCGACCCCCGCTTGTTCTTCCACGGCTAATTCCAATGGCTTTTCATCGTGAAAATACGCCAAGATCGCTTCAGCCAATGGGTGATTTGATTGTTTTTCCATCCCGACGATCAGTTGGGGAATAAAGGGTTCATCCAGCAACAGATGGACATCAGTGACAGCAGGTTTGCCACGAGTCAGCGTTCCGGTTTTGTCAAAAGCGATCGCTTTGACATTGGCAAAGGCATCTAAGGCTTGTCCGCCTTTGCATAAAACGCCCAAACGAGCAGCGTGAGAAATGGCTGCTAAGGTCGCAGGAGTAGCAGAGGCGACTAAGGCACAAGGAGATGCCACCACCAGTAAGACCATGCCGCGATAAAAGCTTTCTTGGAACCCCCAATTCGTGAAAAACGTACACAAAACGATCATTAGCGGGACGGCGATTAAGACGATCGGCACATAGATCCGTTCGATTTTTTCAATCAGGGTCGCCGTTTGACTTGGCATTTGCTGTGCTTCTTCCACCAATTGAATGATTTTTGCAAAGCGGGTGTTTTCACTCGTTTGAGTAACTTCAATGTACAATGGCTGCCCGAGGTTGATGGTTCCGCCAAAGACTTCACTGCCTAAACGTTTCTCGACAGGAATGGATTCGCCACTGATGGCCGCCTCATCAACGCTGCTGTTTCCTTGGATCACGATACCGTCGATCGGGATCGCACTGCCTTTTGCCACCATAATCGTATCTTTTAACTGAAGGGCTTCCACTGGTACTTCGACGAGCTCGCCACTTTCAATCATTTTTAAGGCAGTCGTTGGTTGCAGTGCCATTAATGAACTAATTTCTCGCGTACTTTTGTTGGTCGTATATTCCTCAAGGGCACCGCTCAAACAAAAGATAAAGGTCAACATCGCCCCTTCAAACCAATGACCAATGATACAGGCACCAATGGCGGCTAATGCCATCAATAGATCGACGTTCAACCGTTTGTCGTGCACCAATTCTTGCGTGCCTTCCCAGGTTTGTTTCCAACCACCAGCAAGAATCGCTAACAGATAAGGGACAAAGCTGTAAGGAATGGAAAAAGATGCCATAAGAAAGCCAGTTGCCATCAATAGCAAACAAGCGATCGTTGAAAAAACAGCCGACGATTCTGATTTACTCATAAGAAACGCCTCCTTTTGAATGTAGTCTAGGAATGAAAAACCGATCCTTTTCTCAAGAAATAATCGATTGTTCCTCCCTCAACTTGAGCATAGCACATTCGAAAACAAGATGGTAAAAAAACAACGTACCTGATAATGAAAGTGATTATCAAGTAGCAATTAAATAACATTACTATCCAAATGATAAATGGAAATTTACTATTATAGAAAAAAGAACACAAAAAAAGCAGTACAATAAAAAACGAATTGTACTGCTTTTACTTATTTGATGTGGTAGTCAGCGATTGGATTGCTTAACGCAAACTATACTTTGCTAAGGGAATCTGACGTGCTTCACACCACTCTTTGACAGCACCAGAAAAAATCAGCTGGACCTTGGTAAGGTCTTTGGTGCTTGTCTGTCCTGCCATTGTGTAGAGCAGCTGCAGCTGTTCCTTCCATGATTGTAAGGTGGCGATAGTTTCTTCTTTGCCTTTTGACAAAAGCAGCACGAGGATCGTGGCGGATAGTCCTACGCTATCGGCACCAAGGCAAAGTGCTTTGAAGATATCGTAAGCATCCCGAACCCCGCCTGAAGCGATGCGGGTAAAGGGCTGTTGGAGCTCATTTGCTTCCAGCAAGGAAATCACGGTGGATTGACCAAAGGTGTCTAAATACGCCAATTCACGTTTTTTTCGGCGAGCATTTTCGATTTGCGTAAAACTTGTGCCGCCGCTGCCAGCAACATCAATCGTTTGTACGCCGATCGCCAGTAACTGCTGGATCGTTTCTCGGGACATCCCAAAGCCGACCTCTTTTACGACAACCGGAACGGCAACAGAAGCCATCGTTTTTTCCAATAAGGACAGCCATTGGCTAAATTGACGATCGCCTTCTGGCATCACTAATTCTTGCGGTGCATTCAGATGGATCTGCAAGGCATCGGCACCAAAGAGCTCCACTGCCCGTTGTGCATTTTCAACGGGACTGCCCGCACCAATATTGGCTAATAAGAAGCCGTCAGGATTGGCTTTGCGGACGATACGGAAAGAATCGGCGACACCTGGGTCTTTTAAGGCAGCCGAAACGGAGCCGGTTGCCATCATCAACTCACAGGCTTGTGCGATCTCTGCTAACTCTTGATTGATTTTTAAGGTTTTTTCACTGCCGCCGGTCATGGCATTGATGAAAAAAGGGCTGGAAAATGAGCGGTCAAAGACAGTCGTCGCAATTGACACATCAGCCACGTCAATTTGTGGAAACGACTGGTGAACCAAGCGAACTGCATCAAAATCGTTGCTGTGTTCTTTATGGAACGCTTTTGCTAAGGAAACATGTTCATCTTTTCGATTCATGATAGGTCCTCCCGGTAATGGTAAACATGCAGCGGCAAGGGGGTGATCTCGGCTTTTTCCCACGCACTCATCAATGGTAAAATACCGGTTTTTTGGTCAACGATCACGATACCGCAATCGCCGCCGCCGGCACCGGAAGATTTGGCTGCCCCACAATAATTTTCTGCTAGATCACAAAGCTTTTTAAGTGCTGGAGTTTCAATCGGCACACCAGTCAGTGCGGACAACTCCCGCAGGAGCTTTCGATTTTCCGTGATCATTTTTTTGATCGTGCGACTGTCTTCATTTAAGAAGCCGTCGATCAATCGATTGACGCAGTCTTTGCTGGCTGCTAAAAAGGCGGCATAGGCGTTTTCTTTTTCTTCTTTGGATTGATAGACTTGATCCACTAAATCAGAGGTGGAGGCAGGAGAGCCTGTCCAGCCAATCAGCAGTCGAAGAGATTTCGGAACCGTCAAGGGACGGATCGATAATCCTGGCCAATCGAAAGCGATCAATTCTGTTAAGGTATGGTCTTTTTGTTTGGCTAAGACCCAGTCGTGATCGAAGGTTGAAAAAGCGATCCAGCCGCCATAGCAAGAGGCCGCAATATCACCGCACGACCCATTGCCTTGAACAGCGAGATGGGCAAGAGCCGCAATTTTGAATTGGGTCAACCGATCCATGTCCATTTGATAGTACAGATTCAATGCTTTGACCGTGGCAACAGTCACGGCACCGCTGGAACCGAGGCCATATTTGCGACCATTCGAGTTATCCAGTTCACTGGTCACTTTTAAATCGTAAAAGGAAAGGGGGATGCCTTTTTCTTGGGCATATTTTTCCGTCAGACGAATGGCTGCCAAAATATAGTGGAACGGGTTATCTCGGTGGTCTAAGACTAATTCGCCTTTGCGACGCGTCCAGCGAATCGGCAGGTCGCTGTATTGGGCAGACTGGATGCTGCCGTTTTTACGGGCCTCTTCAACAGTGACCGTGATAAATTGGTCAACAGCAACGATGATTGCAGGATGACCAGGTTCGACAACGGCGTATTCACCAGCAATAAATAGTTTTCCAGGAACGGATAGTTCAATCATTTCGACACTCCTAATCGATGGCTTCTTAATGGCTTCTTAGTTGATGGGGGAAGATTCTTCCACCGGTAAAAAGGCTAATCCTTTGCCCGCATGAGCAGTTACTAATTGTTCTGAGGCAAAGTGAGCACTTAATTCACGTAAAATCGTTTGTTCTTCTTGTTTTTGGCATAAAACTTTGACATTGGGACCAGCATCCATCGTGAAATAGCAAGCCAATCCTTTTTTTCGCAGCATTCGGATACATTCCATAGCTCGTAAAGATTCAGAAGACCAATAAGTAAAAGGTGGTTCGGCGGCTAAGGTCGTTCCATGCATTTTCAAGGCGTTGGCCTCGGTCGTTTCACCTAAAGCAGTAAAGTCTTTCTCGGCAATCGCTTGTTTCATTTTCACGAGATCGGTGGCAGTGGCAGAAAGCCAGCCTGGATAAAAGCTCGAGGTTTCAACGGTTCGGCGCATGCCCTCACGACTGGAGATTTCTTTGGCTTGTGCATTGATCAAAATAAAGATCATACTCAATTCTTCTTCCCAGCCATTTGACGGCACTTGGGTGGCAAAAGAAGTCTCATCGGTGCCTTGATGCCATTCAGCAAAGCCGCCGTAGATACTCCGACACGCCGAACCAGAACCGCGACGGGCCAAACGTGATAATTCTTGCTCCGACAAGTTTAAGTCCAGTGCTTCACTACAGGCACCCGCCAAGGCCGCTAATCCGCTGGCAGAAGAGGCAAGTCCAGCAGCGGTTGGGACGAAGTTTTGACTTTCCACCGTGGCATACCACGGGCAGTCCGCTTTTTTTCGTACCAGATCCAAAAAGTCCGCAACTTTTTTTGTGGCAGCGTCTGTTTGCACCACGCCATCCAATGTAAAGCGATCCTGCGTATAATCGGGTGAAAAAGCCACCGTTGTTTCTGTGTAAAAAGCATCGAGGGTCAGGGACAAACTATTGTTCATCGGTAAAATGAAGGTTTCGTCTTGTTTTCCCCAATACTTGATCAATGCGATATTCGTGTAGGCACGAGCCTTTCCCTTATACATGTTCATAAACTCCTAATCCTTGTATCCATGCCGCACGAGCGCCATCGGACAATAAAATACGGCTGATATTCTCAGCCTGTTCCTTCGTTTTGGTTAGTGCGATCATACAGCCGCCTCGGCCCCCGCCGGTCAGCTTCGCCCCATAAGCCCCGTGTGCCAATGCTGAGGAAACCAACTGATCCAGTTGCTGATTGCTGACCCCTAGCTGCTGCAGGGCCTGATGGGCGTTGTTCATGCTTTCACCTAATACTTCTAATTGATTGGCTATGATGGCCTCTTTGGCTCTTTTGGTTTCAATCCCTAAACGCTGGATCGCTTGACTGGCCAGCTGCTTGCTGGTTTCAAAAAGATGGGCGACACTTTTGACAGCTTCTCTCGTTTGCCCTTTGATACCAGTATCAGCGACGAGCAAATAACCGTCGATCGTGAGGGGAAACGAAGTGATGGGATGTCCTTTGATAAAGTAAATGGCATCCGTCCCGCTAGCTGCTGCAGCATCGATCCCGCTAGGATTGCCGTGAGCGATTTTTTCAGAAAAGTTGACATAGGTCATCAATTCTTCTTTTGTAAAATCTTTTTTGATCCAATCAAAAAAAGCGCGAGTCAGTGCAACAGCGACCGCCGCGCTAGAACCCATTCCCCGTTCAGAAGGGATGGTGCTGACGATGGAGGTTGCAAAAGGACCCGTGTGGAAATCTTGTTGCAGACGATGCAGCAAGTCTTTGACATTTTTTAAGTGGCTGGGGACTTCTTCAAGCAGACCGTGATAGTAACTTGAAATCAAGGTGTTTGTTTCATTTGCTGTGATCTCGACTTGTACTTTTGCTCCCGCAAAAGGGAAAGCAATTGCTGGTTCACCGTAAACAACTGAATGTTCACCCATTAAGATGATTTTTCCTGTAGCTATGCCAGTACCAATTGACATTATTTTCCTCATTTCTCTAGGGAGCTTACCCCACATGATTCATTTATCGTTTGTCAGTCAATTGTAACTATCTCCTGACAAAAACACAATTTAATTAAAGATCCTTTCCTATTTTACTAGAAGAAGGCTCTTTCGTTAAGCATTCCGTATGAGATTTCAAAAAAAAGCAAAAATCTTTAAACTTTTATTGAAAAACTTCTTGATCTGTGCTTCAAAAGTTTCGGTTGACGGCACAAGATATAGTATTGTATAGTTGATATCGCAAGTGCAACATACAATATTTAGTGATGAGTGAGTTGGGGGATATGAGCGTGATCGTATTAGCAGGAACGATTGGTGCCGGTAAATCAAGTTTGACCGCATTGATCGCCAATCATTTTGGCAGCCAAGCCTTTTATGAATCGATCGATGACAATGAAGTGTTACCATTATTTTATGCAGATCCAAATAAATATGCGTTTTTACTGCAAATCTATTTCTTAAATAAACGATTTGAAAGTATCAAGCAAGCTATGAAAGACGACAATAACGTCTTGGACCGTTCCATTTATGAGGATTCACTGTTGTTCCATTTAAATGCGGACCTTGGGCGAGCAACCGATACCGAAGTCAAAGTCTATGATGAATTGTTAGCCAATATGTTGGAAGAGCTGCCGTATGCAGCCCACAAAAAGCATCCAGATCTTTTGGTGCATATTCGCGTTTCTTTTGAAACGATGCTCGAGCGTATTGAAAAACGTGGGCGGGAATATGAGCAGTTGACCTTTGATCCTTCGTTATACGACTACTACAAAGAGTTGAACAAACGCTACGATCAATGGTACGAAGAATACAATGAGAGTCCAAAGATCCAGATCGATGGCGATCAATTCAATTTTGTCGAAGACCCGCAAGCGGCACAGGCCGTTTTAACGATGGTGGAAGAAGCTTTGAAAGACGCCCGTAAATAGCAATAGCCGATACAGCCAGAAAAGTCCTTTGATTGGGCTTCTGGCTGTTTTCTTTTATAATAGAAGAAAGCAAGAGTGGAGGATGGACTGTGGAAAACAAACATGTCTTTTATGATGGAAACTATGAATGGATTCAAGTCGACCAGCAAGACGCAAAAAGCGTGATGGCACTACAAAAACAATATCATCTGTCCGATGAGATGCTTACGTATTCTTTAGATAAAAACGAACGAGCACGAGTCGAATACGATGCCGAAGAAGAAGCATTGCTGCTGGTTTTCAACGTACCTCAGCAAGAAAAGCGAGACAATCATTTTGAGACCAGCCCAATGACGTTTATTTTAAAAAAGAAGCAAATCTTTACTTTTGCCTCCCATGATACCCGTTATGTGATTCCGATGATGGAGCGTTTGATCCTGCAAAAGCCGCAGCAAACACCGCTGCACTTTTTGTTTCAAAGCTTATTCTTGATTTCAGGCACGTTTTTTCCGCTAGTCGAAGAAGTCAATAGTGAACGGATTCGCTTGAATCAGCGACTACGGGAAAAAACCACCAATAAAAACCTGCTGCAAATGTCCGATTTGGAAGTCGGTTTAGTCTTTTTAGTGTCTGCCACGAAACAAAATGCGGTCCTCTTGGAGCAGATCAAAGCGTTATCCATTTATCGTTTGATGGATGATGACGAGCGGGAACAGCTGGATGATGCCCTGATCGAAGCCAAACAGGCAGTGGAAATGACGTTGCTGGCTTTTCAAATTTTAGAGCAACTTTCTGGAACCTACAATAATCTGTTAAACAATAACTTGAATGATACCATGAAGTTTTTGACCGTTTGGTCTCTTTTATTGACTGTGCCTTCCATCGTCACCAGTTTCTTTGGCATGAATGTTCCACTGCCTTTTACCAATAGTATTTTCGGTTGGGGGATTGCCTTATTGATCAGTTTAGTGTTATCCATCTGGATGTTGATTGCTTTATGGCGCAGAATTCGTTAATCGATCACCAAACCTAGACCGGCGGCGATGACCAAGGCCTGTTCTTGATCGACCGTTAGCCCCCGCAATTGTTCAAAGGACAACGCGATCTTTTGAAATTGATTGGTCCGAAAATCTAAAGTTGCTAATTTTGTGTGAAACCAGTTGCTATTGTTCAACTGGTTTTCTTGTAGCGTCAAGTGTTTCCAATCCATTTCATAAAACTCACTGTCGTTTAGTTGGCACTGACGAAACAGCATCGTCCGTAAATTGGTGTTGCTAAAAGAAGCAAAGTTCGCCACGCAATCTTCAAAGGTGCAGTCACGGAAATAGCTTTCCGCAAAATTGGTGCCAGTCAATTTGCATTGTTTAAAGTGAACCCGATGAAAGCTGGCGCCAAAACATTCCAGATTAGAAAAATCGCAATTCTCAAAAAGAACGTTTTGGCATTCCCATTGACTCAAGCGTGTTTTTTGCATCGTCACTTTCTTGAAATGACATTGCTTCAAGATGAGATTTTTACAAGCATCATAGCTATAGTCACCGCCTTCGAAGAAAGCACCTTCGAAAAGTAGTTCTTCTTCTAAATAAAAATCCTGTGGCTCTAATGCCGACAATAAGGGCAGTAGTGGCAATACGATTTTTTTCTTCATCAAGATCCCATCCTATCTGTTTTTCTCTTCAGTATAACACGGCGCATCGCTGCCGCAATAGGTACGAAAAAGCAGTAGAATATTGTGAAATTTATTCAATCGGTTTGCAGAATGCTTTTATAACAAGGAAAATCCTTAGGTTTAAATACATAATTTTTCACAATCTTTTTGCTTGCAAGACGAAAATAATTTTGATATAGAAACTTAACCCGCTGAAAGTGACGTATATCAACGAAAAACTGTCATAAATTTTTAAAATCGCGAAAAAGTTGATAGTTTTCAAATTCACAAGCAAGCTATAATGACAATGTAAACAAAAGGAGGAAATTTTCCATGACAAAAACAGTTATTATCGGTGCAAACCACGCGGGGATTGCTGCTGCCAATACACTATTAGATAACTACAAAGACCAAGAGGTCGTAATGATCGACCGTAATACAAACTTAAGCTACCTAGGTTGTGGGACTGCTTTATGGGTTGGACGTCAAATCGATTCATACGAAGGCTTGTTCTATACAAAACGTGAAGATTTTGAAGCAAAAGGTGCAAAAATCCATATGGAAACAGTGGTTGACCATATCGATTTTGAGAAAAAAGAAGTGCACGCTGTAACCAATGACGGTGAAACGATCGTTGAATCTTATGATAAAGTTGTCATCGCAACTGGTTCGGTACCGATTTCACCAAAAGTACCTGGACGTGACTTGAAAAACATCCATTTCTTGAAAAAATTCCAAGACGGACAAACGGTTGATAAAGAGTTAGCATCAGAAGACGTGAAAAACGTTGCCGTTATCGGTGCTGGTTACATCGGTGTTGAAATTGCTGAAGCAGCAAAACGCCGTGGCAAAAATGTGTTGCTTTTTGATGCAGCGACACGGGCATTGCCAAACTACTATGACAAATGGTTTACAGAAGATATGGACAAAAACTTAGCTGACAATGGCATTGAATTGCATTTCGGTGAATTAGCACGTGAATACAAAGGAACAGAGAAAGTAGAAGCAGTTGTAACAGACAACGGCGAATACCCAGTTGATCTAGTGATCAACGCGATCGGTTTCTTACCAAACAACGAGCTAGGCAAAGATCATTTGGAATTGTTTGCTAACGGCGCGTACTTAGTGGACCGCCATCAACGGACAAGCGATGCAGATGTTTACGCAGTCGGTGACTGTGCAACGGTGTACTCAAATGCTTTGCAACAAACAACGTATATCGCATTAGCAACGAATGCCGTACGTTCAGGGATCGTCGCTGCCCATAATATCGGCGGAACGTCTCTAGAATCAACGGGTGTTCAAGGATCAAACGGGATTTCGATCTTCGGCTACAACATGGTTTCAACTGGCTTGTCAGTCGAAGCTGCCGAACGTAATGGCATGAAAGTGAAATACTCTGATTACGAAGATACCCAAAAACCAGGCTTCATGAAAGAAAATGCGACAGTTAAGATCCGCATCGTCTATGAAGAAGAAACACGCCGCATCGTTGGTGCACAAATGGCGTCACGTACATCTGAAATCGCAATGGGCATCCACATGTTCTCACTAGCGATCGAAGAAGGCGTAACGATCGACAAGATGAAGCTATTAGATATTTTCTTCTTGCCTCACTTCAACCAACCATACAACTACATCACGATGGCTGCATTGAAAGCAGAATAAGAAACACGAAAGTCGGAGCGTATGCTCCGGCTTTTTTTTGAAACAATCATGAAAACTGTTGACAATAAGAGAAAAAAGCAGTATACTATAAAAGTTGAGAAATAAAAGCAGAAGCACCCGCTTCTCGCCTGAGTGAAGATATCGCTGGGCAGAATAGGATTCCTACCATTTATTTGTGTGGAGTACGTGCGGGTTCGTGAAGAACTCGTTTTTTTATTGTCTGATTTCGAATCGACAAGCTTTTCTTTCTCTCAAAAAACTCGGAGGTGAATGACCATAGCAAAGGATATGATGGTAAACGACGGCATTCGTGCACGTGAATTGCGTTTGATTGATCAAAACGGCGAACAACTTGGTGTAAAGAGTAAAGCTGAAGCATTGCAAATTGCAGAACGAGCAAACCTTGATGTGGTATTGGTGGCACCAAATGCTAAGCCGCCAGTAGCAAGAATTATGGATTACGGGAAATTCCGCTTTGAGCAACAGAAAAAAGACCGTGAAGCTCGTAAGAAACAAAAAGTAATCAACATTAAAGAGGTTCGTTTAAGTCCAACGATCGACGTCAATGATTTCAACACAAAATTGCGTAATGCACGTAAATTCCTTGAAAAAGGGGACAAAGTGAAAGCTTCGATCCGTTTCAAAGGCCGTGCCATTACCCATAAAGAAATTGGTCAGAAAGTGTTAGATCGTTTGGCGGAAGAAACTGCTGATTTGGCAACTGTTGAGCAAAAGCCAAAAATGGATGGCCGCAGTATGTTCTTAGTATTAGCACCAAAAAACGATAAATAATGACTCACTGAGTTTCAGTTTAAAGTCAGATAACGAAAGATTTTGAGGAGGAAATTAGTTATGCCAAAACAAAAAACACACCGCGGATTAGCAAAACGCGTAAAACGCACTGGCGGCGGCGGATTGAAACGCTTCCGTGCCTTTACCAGTCACCGTTTCCACGGCAAAACAAAAAAACAACGTCGTCAATTGCGTAAAGCTTCAATGGTTTCAGCTGGCGATTACAAACGTATCCGTCAACAACTAGCACGCATGAAATAAGTGCGTAACCCAAGCTTCACGTATACAAACAATTATCGATTTTCATATTAGGAGGAATTATACATGGCACGTGTTAAAGGTGGAACAGTAACTCGTAAACGTCGTAAAAAAGTGCTTAAATTAGCAAAAGGTTACTACGGTTCTAAACACACTCTATTTAAAACAGCAAAAGAACAAGTAATGAATTCATACAACTACGCATACCGCGATCGTCGTCAAAAGAAACGCGACTTCCGCAAATTGTGGATCGCTCGTATCAACGCAGCGGCTCGTATGAATGGCTTAAGCTACTCAAAATTGATGCACGGCTTGAAATTAGCTGAAATCGACATCAACCGCAAAATGTTAGCTGACTTGGCTGTAAACGATGCAGCAGCATTTACTGCATTAGCTGACCAAGCAAAAGACGCTTTAAACAAATAATCAATCGTTGGCAACAACGTTAGCCCCGCTCTTTGAGCGGGGTTTTTTGTTTTTTCTCGATGACCGAAGAATGGTTTCTCACTATCTTTCATATGTTTCTTTCCATTAAGCGAAAAATAGATTATACTTTTGAAAGCGTTTATTTTATTTGTCTTACGATTTTTTCACGAACACTGCAGCAAAAGGAGCGTACGATGGCAATTGATTTATGGCGGCATTTTAAAAAAGGATTGATGGTATATATTGGGATTGGAATTGCAGTCTCATTTTTGAGTGCCGCGAATGTCTTTTATTTTCAAAAACTACTCGATTCATTTGGCAAGACACTTGATTGGCCAGTCGTTTTTATCTATGGGTTAACGCTAGTACTGGTACCGATTTTGTCCTATCTTGAGCAGAAACCAAAAACAACATTGCACAACAGCATGTATTTCTATCTCAAAGAACAAGCTTTAGTAAAAATCAGCAAGATTGCCTATTCCGAGTACTTGCAGATCGGCTCTGGAGCACTCTTACAGAAAACTGAAGCGGGAGCAGCGGCTGGCAGAAATATCCATTTGAATTTTTATGGACGCTTATTTAAAGAATTGCTTCCCGAAACACTGTTTAACTTAGCTTTTATTGCTATGATCGATAAAAGATTGATTCCAGCGATCCTTGTGGGCTATCTAGTGGTGTTTATTGTGACCAATCTGCTTTTGAAAGTTTTACGCTCTCTCAAAGAACGTGCGCTAGTTTCAGAAGAAGCCATGAACAGCACCTTTATTCGCGGATTAACGGAAATGGTCACGTTTCGTATAAATAAACGGTTTGAAAGAGAGATCGCACAATATAAAAATATGTCTGCTGACACAACAGAACGTTTGACGAAAATGACGATGCTCCATGAGTTTTTCTTTGGTTTTTTTGCAGTCTTAGTCGCATTGATCAAAGTCGCAATTGTGGTATTGGCATTTACAAATCAGATTACGGTCAGCCTGGGCGGTTTAGCAGCATTGATTATTTATGTGGATCGAATCTACACGCCTGTTGCAATATTTAACGTGATTTTTGTTCAATACAACTTAGATAAAGTTGCCTTTGCACGGTTAAATGAATTTTTCTATCTGCCAGAGGACAAAGCATTAACACAAGGAGATGCATTGTCTGAGACCATCAACTATATCACAGTTAAGGATCTATCCGTCATACTTCAAGAAAAGAAAATCTTAACCGATAGCACACTGGAGCTGAAGCGGGGAGCAATTTATGGGTTAGTAGGAGAAAGCGGCGCAGGAAAATCAACGCTGATCAAAACGATTTTAGGCTTGTATCAGCCGACGACCGGTGTAGTTCTGATCAATCACAAAAATTTGGCTGCTTACAACTTAAATGATTACTATCAGCATGTCTTTTATCTATCGCAAGATGCGCCAATATTCCAAGGAACGCTGAAAGAAAATATCATTTTTGATAAGGAAATCGCAGACGAGGAAATCATAGCGGTATTAGAAAAATGTCAATTAGGCGCATTCTATCAGGCACTCAAGGGAGGACTGTCTGCTGAAATTGGAGAAAAAGGAGCCAACCTTTCTGGTGGGGAAAAACAGCGGATCGCTTTTGCCCGATTGTTTTTCACAAACGCAGAAGTCATTGTCCTTGATGAAGCCACATCTGCTTTAGACGAAACAACAGAAGAAAAGCTTTTTGCAGCGATCAAAGACCAATTGAAAAATAAACTAGTCATTATGATCACCCATCGCCCGAAAAATTTGATTTATGCGGATGAGATCATTGAATTGAAAAAAACACAGGTTGTAGCGGCTTCATCATAAAAACAGCTGCACCCTGTATTTTTTGTCAGCGCATCAGTAAATGCGGCAGTGTACTAAGCCATGCGATGATGCCGACGATCAAGATAAAGACCACGACGATGACTGCTGTTGAAAGGAAATCTTTTTTGACGTCGCGCTTTTTTCTAATGGCATCGAGGTCTTGATTTTCCATGAAGGCAACGATCTCTTTATACGTTTTGATATTTTGGGTTTTCTTGATTTTTTCGATCTTTAATGCGGCATACATGGAGACGAGCCAAAAACATAGAGGCGGGACAATCCACCAGTATCCGGGTAAATAAAGAGCAGGCCCAACAGAGAGTGCGGTCAATAGTATAAAAAGCAGCATCATTTTTGTGTAACGATCCATTTCTGTTTTCTCAATCGTTTCTTTCATTTGTTCAACATCCCCTTTGACTAATTCATCTAAAGAAACATCAAATAGAACACTGAGCAATAATAAATTGTGAACATCAGGATAGCTTTTTTCATTCTCCCAATTGGAGATCGTTTGTCGGGAGACATAGAGTTTTTCTGCCAGCCCTTCCTGAGAGAGACTTAATCGTTCCCGATGTTTTTTTATTTGTTTGCTTAAGTTCATTTTATCCGCTCCTTCTACCATTAGTTTAGGCCAATGTCTGCATTCTAACGATCAAATGTCTTTGACAATGCCTTGAAATCAAGTGTCAAAATGTTTTTACAGTTGGGTTTATGCTGTTTACACAGCAGTACAGCGTTGATTTTCTTCAACGATTAAGCGACAGTCAGCTTTCTTATTGTTTTTTTATAGAAGCACCTGCTGGTTTCTTAATAAAGAAAATGATGAAGAGTCTGTGCTGATTTTTAATGTTTGTCTTTATCTATTATTCATTAATTTCGCAAAGATGGGAAGAGGAGAAAACAACTAAGCGTGTGAAAGCATCATTTTTCCATTAGTGGATTTTTAAAGGTCCCTGTGTGTTGAAATGGAGCCATTCAGAAGTGACGTCTGTTTGTTGGTTCTGTTCTAGAAGAAAATCGACTGTTGATAAGCATATCACCCCATAAAAACGTCTGCTTTGTGCTATACTGAGGCTTTGTAAAAATAAGTTTGTACAAGCAAGCAGCAACGGTTTTTTCATTGATTGCTTGCAAGAAGGAGCGTATACGCAGTGAAAAAACTAAAGGTTCAAGATTTAATTGCAGTGGGGATCTATACAGCGATCTATTTTCTTTTAATGAGCGTCTGTCTATTGATTTTGCGTTTTGTGATCCCAGGTTTTCATAATTTATTTATTCCAGCAGTCACCGCTTTGTTTTCTGGCATTATCTATCTGATTTTATTGAATAAAGTACCGAAATTTGGCGCAATCACCATTATGGGTACCGTGGTAGGGCTCTTTTTTTTGATTTCAGGACATTTTCCATTGGCCTTTTTGCCCAATATGATTTGTGCCTTAGCAGCTGATTTGATCCAATACAAAACAAAGCTCAAAGAGAACGTTCGCGTACTGGCGAGTTATATCGTCTTTAGTTTTGGCTTGATGGGTCCGATCTTACCCCTATGGTTTATGAAAAATGCCTACATCGATTCATTAGTGGCTCGCGGAAAAGATGAAACCTACATTGCCGGCGTGTTTGCTCATACCTCCAATTTGATGTTAGGGCTTTGTGCACTGGCGGTTTTGATTGGTGCGGTGGCTGGTTTAGGTATCGGCAGTCGCTTGATGGAAAAACATTTTCAACCAACGATCCAATCGCATAAAGGGTGAGGAATGTGTCGAAAACAAGGTTTGATCCCCGCAGCAAATTAGCGGTGATTCTCTTTGCTAGTTTTACTATGATGGTGACCATCAGCTGGATCGATGAGTTTGCCTTTGTCACTTTCTTACTGCTGCTATTTATAGTCAGCGGCTTTTGGAAAAAAGGCTTGCTGCTCTATGGCGTGTTTGTCTTGCTGACACTGGCAGATAGTTTTTTGTTTCGCCAAGGCAACCACGTACTAATCGTGTTGCTGGATTTCTTTTCTGTCGGTTATCGCCGCTTATTGCCAACGATCATGGCGGCGGCTTTTGCCATTAGCGGGACGAAGAACAGTGAGTGGATGGCTGCGCTGCAAAAAATGCACGTGCCCAACGTATTGTTAGTTCCTTTGGCAGTCTTATTTCGTTTTTTCCCCACACTGGTACAAGATTTCAAAAGTATTCGCCAAGCGATGCGCTTTCGCGGCATCTCGCTGTCGGCAGGATCGATCT
The DNA here is from genome assembly GCF_029215545.1 of Enterococcus casseliflavus. Taxonomy (NCBI): domain Bacteria; kingdom Bacillati; phylum Bacillota; class Bacilli; order Lactobacillales; family Enterococcaceae; genus Enterococcus; species Enterococcus casseliflavus. Next base: position 537,472 of record NZ_CP119393.1, read on the forward strand.
TGCTTCATCCGCTGCAAAGTGCGGAGTATTTTTTGATCCCATTACTGATGTCGGCTGAAAAGACCGCAACCGAACTGTCGGCTACGGCGCTGGTTCGCGGGTTAGCATCAGAAACTCCCCATACCACCGTCCACGAACTGAAGCTGCGCTGGTGGGATGGCTTGGTCTTTTTAGCATTAGGCGGCTTTATCGTGAAAAGGATGTGGCTTGGATGATCACATTAGAACAAGTGTCAGTGAAACGAGAAAATCGAACCGTATTATCTGAGCTTTCTTTGACAGTCGCAGCTGGGGAAGTCATCGTTTTGTGCGGCGCTAGCGGCAGCGGCAAATCGACCCTGCTCAATGTTTTGAATGGCTTGATCCCTGAGCTGTATCCCGCCGAAGTGCAAGGAAAGATCCGTGTCGGAGAAACAGATTTGCCAGTTGCCGATTTCTCCCATTATGCCCAGACGATTGGCGTCGTCTTTCAAAACCCCAAGACTCAATTTTTCACCACGGATGTCTATTCGGAGTTGGCTTTTTCGATGGAAAATGCGGGCGTCGCACCAGAAAACATTCGGCAGCGAATCACCGAAGTAGCCCAGCAGTTTTCCCTGACCCCATTGCTTGATGCTAGTGTCTTTGACCTATCTGGTGGGGAGAAGCAGCTGATTGCTCTCGCTGCAGCCACGATGTTGCCCCATGATGTGTTCTTATTGGATGAACCTTCCAGCAATTTGGATCAAGAAGCGATCCAAAAGTTGACTCAAGGATTGGCTTCTTTAAAACAACAAGGGAAAACCATTGTGATCGCCGAACACCGCTTGGCGTATTTGGCGCCACTGGCAGATCGCTTCTGTCTATTAGAAGCAGGACGATTGCGGGCGTCTTATCCAGCAGCTCAGCTTTTGTCACTGCCCGAGGAGGCAATTCACGAGTTGGGATTGCGAAAAGTAGGCGAGGCGGCATTGGAAACTCAGCACTGCCGAGAATCTTTGCCAGAAAAGTCTGGATTAAGGGCAACGCATCTGCAGATCAAGCAATCGAAACGCTCAGCAAACAGCAGAAATTGGGCACTCAACTTGCCTGAACTACAATTGCCGACGAAGCAAGCTGTGGGGATCGTTGGACCAAATGGTGCTGGCAAAAGTACGTTGGTGCAAGTCCTGTCAGGATTGAAAAAATGCCCAGAAGCAGTATTTGCCATCAATGGACAAAAGCGGACCCAAAAGCAGCTGCTGCAGGAAAGCTTTCTTGTGATGCAGGATGTCAACTTGCAGCTGTTTTTTGAAACGGTGGAAAAAGAGCTGCTGATCAAAGCCCAAAACCCAGCTCGTTTTGAAGAAATTGTCTCATTGTTGCACTTAACACCACTCCTTGCCCGACATCCGCAAAGCTTGTCGGGTGGGGAAAAACAACGAGTTGCCATCGGCAGTGCCCTGCTTTCTGGTAAACGCTTGTTGTTTTTCGATGAACCAACGAGTGGGTTAGATTTGCAGCAAATGGAAGAAGTCGCAAAACTGTTGCGAACAGTCGCTAAGGAAGTTGATCTGTTAGCGGTGATCAGTCATGATCGTGAGTTTTTAGCTGAAACATGTCCTTACGTGCTTCAACTCCAACAAGGGGAACTCGTTGGCACGTATCAGCTAGCAAAAAATATGGAATAAATGAAAGACGGAGTGGACCTTGGTTCATGCCGTCTTTTTTTGTTGAACATGAAAAAATCTTCATGATTTTTTTCTTTCAATCAGTTAGGAAGTTTCGAAAAAATCCGTTATGATAGAAGCAAAACAGGAGGAGGAGCGCATATGGCCTTGAAGATCTTGCTAGTAGAAGACGAAGAAAGTTTAGCCAGTTTTATTCAGACCGAATTGACTTTTGAGGGATATGACACGGTCTGGGCCAAAGATGGGCAAGAGGCATTGACCTTGTTCAATCAGCAAGCAAATGCCTTTGATCTGATTTTATTGGATTGGATGCTGCCAATCTATGACGGCATCACAGTGGCGCGGCGGATACGTAAAGAAAGCGACATCCCGATTTTGATGATGACCGCCAGAAATCAAACCGCCGATGTGGTGACGGGGCTTGATGTCGGATTAGATGATTATTTAACGAAACCTTTTGAAATCGAAGAACTGTTTGCCAGAATTCGGGTGATCGAGCGACGGTTGCAACGAGAAGCCAAACAACAAAAGAACCAGCAAAACCAATTAGTGGCGGGGGAGCTGATGATGGACATCGCCAAGCACTTGGTTCAGGTTGCCGGTGAAACCATTGAGTTGACGCCCAAAGAGTTTGGGATTTTATATGAATTGATGAAAGAACCCGAGGTCGTCAAAACAAGAGATGACCTATTGAATGAGATTTGGGGCTATGAATACGACGGCCAAACGAATGTTGTAGATGTCTATATCCGCACACTGCGGAACAAGCTGGATGTTTGCGGCAAAGGCAAAATGATCGCAACCGTTCGCGGATTAGGCTATGTCTTGAGGACCGATCATGAAGAATAAGTCAGTCAACCAACGTAGAAAAACAGCCCAATTTCAATTGACGAGCCGCTTTTCCTTGATTCTCTTTGGTCTGCTGATTCTCTTCAATCTGCTGTTTATTTTATTATCCGTAGGTTATTTGTTCGAACATATCGAAAATCGTGCCAGCAACATCCTTGAAGCCATCGAAAAAGGTGAGGCATCAGGGGATGCCTGGGACTTTCTCGTCAATGCCTATGTCTCGGCAGATGAAGAAGACGCCCTGCAAGTGATCTTAGCCGATGGCAGTGTCGTTTCATCAGAAGATGCGGAAGAGATTTTTGCCGATATCAATCAAGGGCGAGTGATTCCTTTTCTCGAAGACATCGTTTTTACAGAGGAGGGCATCTATTACACGAAAACCCAAGAAGTCGATGGGGATCAGGTGACGATCGCTATCAATGGGGAGGATAGTGTGGAATTAGCCTATGGCCTCTTTATGATCAGCAGTTTCTTGAATCTGATCGCTGTTGTCGTGGGCAGTCTGCTGATTTATTGGAGTGTCGGGAAATGGAGTCAGAAGCTTACTGGTATGGCGCAAGAAATTGCTGCCATTGAACAAAGTCGAACAGGAGAACTGACGGTTTCTGAAGAGCCCATCGAGATTCGTTCGGTGGCATTGGCCTTTAATAAATTATTGAAAGAACAGCGAGAGACGATCGAGCGGGAAAAACGGTTCGTTGCCGATGCTTCCCATGAGCTGCGAACACCTTTAGCTGCGATTCGCGGACATGTCCAATTGATCCAGCGGCGTGGAACCAAACATCCCGAAGTCATTCCTTCCTCAATGGCGTTTATCGACAAAGAGTCGAAGCGTTTGGAAACATTGAGCAATCAATTGCTGGACCTAGAAAAAAATCAATCCCAAGATGAAATGACCCTTGTTGATGTTTCCCAGATCGTCCGAGAAGAGTGTGAAAAACAAGCGACGATCGTTCCGCAATCGATTGAATATTTTGTGGAGAACCAATGTATGAAACATGGGCATAAACGTGACTTCCAGCAAATCATCCAAAACCTGTTAGAAAATGCCGCGAAGTATTCACCTGCCGATCAGCCGATTCATGTGACCTTGACGCAAGAGCAGAGACAGATGTCTTTGACCGTCGCCGATTTTGGCATTGGGATTCCCGATGATAAGAAAGCCTTGATTTTCGAACGGTTCTATCGAGTAGAAGATTCTCGTTCCAGCCAGATTGCTGGTTCAGGCATCGGGCTTTCACTGGTAAAACAGCTGGCAGACAAGTATCATGCCAAAATTACCGTGACAGACAATCAACCGCAAGGCAGTATCTTTAAACTTGCCTTTCCAAAGGAAAGAGAAAGATGAAGATTTTTTTAGATTTTCTTCAAGCATTTTTGATTCTTTTTCATGAGGAACTTGTTATTCTAAATATATAGAAAAAAGGAATACACAAACAATTGGAGGAATGAAACATGAAAAAAACAACTATTTTATTCGGAATTGCCGCATTAGGATTATTGGCAGGATGTACACAGAACAACACTGGAAATTCAGAACCTGCGCAAAACAGCAGCTCAAGCACAGCAGTTGCCTCATCAAGTGAAACAACGTCGTCACAAGCAACAGACAGCTCTTCAAGCAGTGCAGCGATCGCCAACGGCGGCTTACCTACAGTGACCGTAGAAGAAGCGATCCAAATATTCCAAGACAAATACCCAGATGCAGCGATCACTTCGATTGATTTGGATACTTCTTTTGGCAATTACTTCTACCAAGTAGAAGGCGTGGATGACACGAATGAGTTTGAATTAAAGATCGATGCAGAAACCAAAGAAACTTCTGAAGAAAGAACGGAAAAATTGGATGCCGATGAACAAAACGGTGTCAAAAAAGATGCCGATCAATTGGACCTAACCAACTTGCTTTCATTGGAAGAAATTTCTGATATCTCCGTGAAAGAAGCTGGCGGTGGTCAAGCAACAGATTGGTCATTAGACAAAGAAATGAATGTAACCTATTGGGAAGTCAAAGTAGAAGATGGCAACAAACAAACAGATGTGAAAATCAATGCCCAAACAGGTGAAGTACTAGAAACCGAATTGGATGACTAATCCTGTTTCGCAGTAAAAAAAATAAGCCGCTATCGTCTATGCGCAAAAGACAATAACGGCTTATTTTTTTACGCATGCTGTTTGACTTCAGTTAACGGTTTGACGCGACCACCAATTTTATCTGCAAATGCTTCGGACTGCTTCCGATCTTCAAAGACCCATAACTTGTCTGGAATTTTTTCACGAGTGCGACGACCATCTTTGCCAATGTAACCATGCAAAACTTTAATCACGTACATCGCCATCATCCTTCCCTGAAATTACTATTGATTATACGAAAGCCGTTTCAAAAAGCAAGGATTTTGACTTAAATGAGTGATCAGAATTGATTATTCCCCTGACAGGGCAGCATAATCAGCAAATCGTTGATGGATTTCAGGAAAACTACGCTTCAGCTGCACGATGCGATTGGTCTCTTTTGCTAAAAAACAATGCTTTGAAGTCCCCGTCGTTGCCAACTGACCATCACTAGTTTTGTAAATCTCATAGCGAAAATCCAAACGCGTGCCAGTATATTTGTCGACCAAAACATCGATTCGCACCTCATCTTCGTAACGAATCATCGTTTTGTATTGCGCACTGACTTCCAGCACGGGAACGATCAAGCCCGCTTCTTCGATGGTATGATACGGTAAATCCAAGAACGCGAGTAACTCCACGCGGGCCTCTTCAAACCAGCGGATATAATTGGCATGATGGATGATCGCCATTTGATCGGTCTCATAGTAGTGTGGTTGACGGATATAGCCTGAATATAAAGACATAAAAACAGCTCCTTTCATAGAAACAAAACCTTCGTTATTCAGCATAACGCAAAAAGGAAGAAAAGCAAACAGAAGGAGAGCTTCTTTGTGTTGACCACTAGAGAAAATGCTACTAGAGAGCAGCGGAATGAAAAAGACAGTGAAACACCTTGACTTTTTCATAGCTTTCTTGTAGTTTATAGATAATATCAAAAATCAGTGAAGGATCGAGTACTTTATTCTACTCCTTAAAAGAGAAAACTGCCCCGGCTGAAAGCAGTTTAGGACGTGTAAAGGAAAGACAATCTGGAGATGAACAGAAGAAAAGCTGTTCCGTGACCGAGCGTTAATCGAGCGAAGGAGAAGAACATTTCTCGAATTTAGGTGGTACCGCGTGTAATCAAAACTCGCCCTTGTATAAAAAACAAGGGCGAGTTTTTTGCTGTGAATCACTATGATTGGCTTGCGGAGCAAGACAGAATAGATGATGAACAGTACTAGGCGAGTGCAGGGAGCGTAGTAACCGAACTAGGAATCACAATGATTGGCTTGCGGAGCAAGACAGAATAGATGATGAACAGTACTAGGCGAGTGCAGGGAGCGTAGTAACCGAACTAGGAATCACAATGATTGGCTTGCGGAGCAAGACAGAATAGATGATGAACAGTACTAGGCGACCGTAGGGAGCGTAGTAACCGTACTAGGAATCACAATGACTGGTCCGCAAAGCGGAACAGAGCAGATGATGAACAGTACTAGGCGAGTGCAGGGAGCGTAGTAACCGAACTAGGAATCACTATGACTGGCGTAAGAAGTGAGACATGAAAGCTGTACTTGGCATTTTTTTGCTTCGTTCAATTGCAGTCGAAGCCAACGAAATGATGACCAGCAACCAACGGCAAAGAGCGCAATAACCCAAAAGTCAAACACGAGAACAACCCACCCACATCAATGAGCAACAAGCAATAGGTGAATAAGCAAACAAGCAATGAAAGCAAAGAACATGGGCAACCATGAAACAAATAGGAGGATGCATACGATGAGTTACCAACGTCCAAAAGGAACCAACGATATTTTGCCAGGAGAATCCGAAAAATGGCAATTTGTGGAAGAAACAGCACGCTTAGTGTTTCGCGATTACCAATTCAACGAAATTCGGACACCGATTTTTGAGCACTTTGAAGTGATCGCCCGCAGTGTCGGGGACACAACGGATATCGTTTCAAAAGAAATGTATGATTTCTACGATAAAGGAGAGCGTCATGTGACGTTGCGTCCAGAAGGCACCGCACCGATCGCTCGTTCTTATGTCGAAAACAAACTATTCGGACCAGAACATACGAAGCCTTATAAAGTGTTTTACATGGGACCAATGTTCCGTTATGAACGTCCGCAAAAAGGCCGTTTGCGTCAATTCCACCAAATCGGTGTCGAAGTTTTCGGTTCAGCAAATCCAGCGACCGATGTTGAGACAATGGCGATGGCAATGGATTTTTATCGTCAATTAGGACTGAGTCAATTGCGCTTGGTCATCAATTCATTAGGCGACAAAGAAACACGCCAAAACTATCGCCAAGCGTTGATCGATTATCTAGCGCCCCATGAAGCGGAGCTTAGTGAGGATTCAAAACGCCGCTTGCATGAAAATCCTTTGCGGGTCCTTGACAGCAAAGACAAGCGTGACCAAAAATTCGTGGCGGATGCGCCATCGATCCTAGACTACTTAACACCAGATGCCAAGGCACATTTTGAAACCGTAACGAGTATGCTGGATGCGTTGGAGATCCCTTATGAGATCGATTCAAATATGGTGCGCGGTTTGGATTATTATACCCACACGATTTTTGAGATCATGAGTGAGGCACCAAAAATGGGGGCGCAAGCCACCATCTGTGCCGGCGGTCGTTACAATCATTTAGTGGAAGAGCTAGGCGGACCAGAAACACCTGGTTTTGGTTTTGCTTTAGGGATCGAACGTTTATTGATCACTATGGAAGCCGAAGAAGTTGTGATTCCTGCTTTGAATGAGTTAGATGCGTATGTGGTTGGTTTGGGACAAGAAACCAATTTAGAAGCGTTGAAAGTCGTGCAAGCGATTCGTAATTTCGGTTTTTCTGCCGATCGTGATTTCATGGATCGTAAAGCCAAAGCCCAGTTTAAATCTGCTGATAAACAAGGAGCACGGTTGGTTCTGACTCTAGGCGAAACAGAATTAGCAGAACAAGTGATCAATATCAAATCCATGGCAAGCCGTGAAGAAAAACAATTTCCGTTAGCGGATCTTTATGCCCGCTTCGATGAGATCTACGATGAAATGACAACCAAAATGTTTGAGTGAGGAGAAAAAGAATGACAAAACGTACAGTATATTGCGGGTTAGTAAATGAGACCCATTTAAACCAGACAGTGACACTAAAAGGCTGGGTGCAAAAGCGCCGTGACTTAGGTGGCGTGATTTTTATTGACTTACGCGACCGGGAAGGGATCGTGCAAATCGTCTTCAATCCTGAGGTTTCGAAAGAAGCCTGGGAAATCGCGGACAAATGCCGCAGCGAATATGTATTAGAAGTAACGGGTCAAGTCATCAATCGTGCACCAGAAGCCATCAATCCGAAAATGGTGACAGGTGCCTATGAAGTGATGATCAGCGAAATCACGATTTTAAACACTGCAAAAACACCAGCCTTTTTGATTGAAGATGATCAAACCGTTGGCGACGAGATTCGCATGAAATACCGTTATTTAGACTTGCGTCGTCCAAAAATGACGAACAACATCGTGATGCGGGCGAAAACGACGCAAGCGATCCGCAATTTCTTAGACACGAACGACTTCTTAGATATCGAAACACCTTATCTAGGAAAATCAACACCAGAGGGCGCGCGGGATTATTTGGTTCCTTCACGGATCTATCCAGGTCATTTCTATGCGTTGCCACAATCACCACAAATTTTTAAACAGTTATTGATGGGTGCTGGCTTCGATCGCTACTATCAAATCGTACGTTGCTTCCGTGACGAAGATTTGCGGGGCGACCGTCAACCTGAATTTACCCAAGTCGATATCGAAACCTCTTTCTTGACGGCAGAAGAAATTCAAACCTATACGGAAGAGCTATTGGCAAAAGTGATGCGAGAAGTCAAAGGCATCGAAGTTACCTTGCCATTCCCACGGATGACCTATGATGAGGCAATGGGACGCTACGGCAGTGACAAACCAGATACACGGTTTGACATGGAGCTTATCGACTTATCAGAAGTTGTGAAAGACGTTGATTTTAAAGTCTTCCAAATGGCTCTTGAAAAAGGCGGCGTTGTGAAAGTCTTAAACGCCAAAGGGGCTGCAGACAAATACTCCAGAAAAGACATGGACAATCTAGGTCATTACGCTGGCCAATTTGGTGCCAAAGGATTGGCATGGGTCAAAGTTGAAGAAGATGGATTGAAAGGACCGATCGCTAAATTCTTGACGGAAGCAACCGACGCGATTATTGCAGCAGCCAATGCGGAAGTTGGCGATATTCTGATGTTTGGTGCCGATTCCTTTGAGATCGTTTCAGCAACGTTAGGTGCGATCCGTAATAAATTAGGAAAAGAATTAGGCTTGATCGACGAGAGCAAATTCAACTTCCTATGGGTTACTGACTGGCCGCAATTTGAATACGATGAAGAAGCAGGTCGCTATGTTTCTGCTCACCATCCGTTCACATTGCCAAAAGAAAGCGATCTGCCGTTGTTAACGACAGACCCTTCAAAAGTCTATGCGCAAGCCTACGATATCGTGCTAAACGGTTACGAGCTAGGTGGCGGATCATTGCGTATCCATACACGGGAAGTGCAAGAGCAAATGTTTGAAGCGCTAGGCTTCTCACGTCGCGAGATGCAAAATCAATTTGGCTTCTTATTGGATGCTTTGGATTATGGTTTCCCACCACATGGCGGCATCGCCCTTGGGTTAGACCGGTTAGTAATGCTCTTGGCTGGTGAAGAAAACATTCGCGAAGTCATTGCCTTCCCTAAAAATGGGAAAGCGGCTGATCCAATGTCACAAGCACCAAGTACCGTTTCACCAATGCAACTGTTTGACTTGAGCATTGATGTAACAACGGTTGAAGAAAACGAATAAGCGTTAAACCCATGATGAAATGAGTGATGAAATAGAAATTGGTGAATGAATGAAAAAAGTTAATGAGAATTCACCCATTTCTTTCATTGCTCGTTTCTTTTTTTATGAGCTGAAGTATAATAAAGGCAAATCAAAAAAGTGAGGCTATGAAATGCAATGACTCCTCTGTTTAAATGGCTCCCTCACCCGGAATATGCCAACAAACTTTCGTTTTCGCTCGTCTATGCGCTGCTGGCATCGATTGCGGTCAATTTCTTCTATCAACCAGGTAATATTTATTCCAGCGGCATTACGGGTGTCGCTCAGATCATCACCACAATCTCAAGAGAAGGGCTCGGATTTTATATCCCCTTATCCCTTGCGCTATTATTGTTGAATGTGCCATTATTTTTTCTAGGTTGGTTTAAGATCGGCCACAAGTTTACGATTTTTACTGGAATCACTGTTTTACTCACCTCCTTATTCGTGCAAATTTTGCCCGAAGAAACCGTTACGACGGACCCGATGATCTGTGCGATTTTCGGTGGTGCCATCAATGGAGTGGGGATCGGCTATGCCTTGAAGAATGGTCTTTCTTCTGGAGGGCTGGATTTTGTCAGCATTGCCATCCGCAAACGGACAGGGAAGACGATCGGCTCGATATCGATTTTCTTTAACATTGTTATTTTGTTCGCCGCTGGGATCTTGTTTGGCTGGCAATATGCGTTGTATAGTGCGATCGCGATTTTTGTCAGTGGAAAAGTGACGGATGCGGTCTTTACGAAACAAAAGAAAATGCAGGTGACGATCATCACTCGCAACCCAGAAGAAGTCATTCAGACGATCCAAAAACATATGCGGCGAGGGATTACCATCATCAATGAAGCCGAAGGGGCGTACAAGCATGACAAACAAACGGTTTTGCTGACGGTAGTGACACGCTTTGAACTGCCGATGCTGCGCAGTGCCATGAAAGAAGCCGATCCAAAAGCCTTTGTCAGTATTGCAGAAAATGTCCAGATTTTGGGTCGCTTTTATGAAGAAGAACTGTGAAAAAGGAGTTGAAAAAAGTATTTCTTTATAGAAGTACTTTTTTTTCGCCAAAAATTAATTTTTTTGAAATATAGCAGATGTTGCTAGCTTTATATGGGGGATTTCTGGTAAATTATGAGAGTATGGAATCAATAGCGTTCATGCTGAAATTGTTTTTTTATGAAACAATTGGATCAATTAGAGAAAAGTGGTTGAAAAATGAATAAACGTTTAAGCACAAGCCGCTATATTACCGGGTTTGACGGCATTCGAACCTTGGCAGTCATCGGCGTTATTTTATATCATTTACTACCTACTCATATGCGAGGCGGGTATTTAGGAGTTCCAGTATTCTTTGTCGTATCAGGTTATTTAATCACTGACTTGCTGAGGCAAGAGTGGGATCAAAACGGCAAAATCAAAGTCAAAGATTTTTATGTTCGGCGGATGAAACGGCTCTATCCAGGAATGGTGGTGATGCTGCTTATCTCAGCAGCATATATCACGTTGTTCCAGCGAAACCTGTTGAATAATTTGCGCGGGGTTTTTGTTAGCTCGTTGCTGTATTACAACAACTGGTGGCAGATCAATCATGGGTTATCCTATTTTGATCGGTTCGGTAATGAATCCCCCTTTACCCATCTGTGGTCGCTGGCTGTAGAGGGACAGAACTATCTGATTTGGCCTTTAGTGTTTATTTTGTTGATGAAAATCGGCAAGCAGAGGCATCGCGCCTTTAAATTTACTGCCGCAGTCACGATTTTGTCGGCAATTCTGTTAGCAGTCCTTTACACACCAGGCGCTGATCCGACACGGGTCTATTATGGAACGGATACGCGGCTCTTTTCGATCTGGATGGGGAGTGCCTTAGCATTCATTTGGCCAAGTACCCATTTGAAGAAAGAGATACCGCAAAAAGCCAAACGGGTCTTGAATATCTCTGGTTTTGCTTCCTTGGCTGGTCTGATCGCAGCGTTCTTTTTCTTAGATGATCATTTGACCTTTGTCTATTATGGCGGCATGTTCTTGATCAGTATCCTATGTACGATTCTTGTGGCAGTCACCGCTCATCCCGGAGCCAGTTTGAATCGTGTATTGAGTAATCCGATTTTCAGTTATATCGGCAAGCGCAGTTATGGGATCTATTTGTATCAATTTCCAGTGATGATTTTTTACGAAGCAAAAGTGGGAAATATCGGTGAGAACGTGCTGATGCACACGTTAGTGGAACTATTCTTGATCTTGTTTATCAGTGAATTGTCCTATCGGTTTATCGAAAACCCAATGCGTAAATTCCAGTACAAAGATACATTCAGAACGGTCCGCGGCTGGTTCAGTAAACCAATTTTTAGTTGGAAAAAACCGTGGTTAGTGCCCAGCTTACTCATTACCCTCGTTGCTTTGTTTGGCGTCGTGACTGCACCGACGAATTATGTCGATGCCCAGCAGCAGCAGTTGAAAGACAACATTGCGGCCAATAAAAAAGCGGCAGAGCAATCGCAAAAGAATGCGAATGCTGAAGGAAATGAAGCGGATGATGAGGCGAACACGAGTGAAGATGAAAAAAATATCATGGAAAAGTATGATTTAACAGCAGCCCAAGTGAAAAAAGCGGAATCTCTTGAAATCACGGCTTTTGGTGATTCTGTGATGCTGGATGCAACGGCTGACTTGAAAGAAGTCTTTACCCAAGCGGTAGTTGATGGGGATGTTGGGCGCCAGCTGTATGCGAGCCCTGAATTGATCAAAGACTTGAAAGAAAAAAATCTTTTGCGGGATACCGTCCTTGTGGGGCTAGGGACGAATGGTTCCTTTACAGAAGCCCAATTTGACAGCTTTATGAACGAGATCGGTGATCGTAAAGTCTACTGGATCAATGTACGGGTACCGACACAGCGTTGGCAAAATGAAGTCAATCGGATGTTGGAGCGCATGGCGGAAAAATACGACAATATGACCTTGATCGATTGGTATGATTTGAGTAATGACCAAGAGTCCTGGTTCTATGAAGATCGGGTCCATCCAAATCCAGATGGCATGGATCAATACGTGAAGCTAGTTGCCCAAACGATTTTACAAGAGGAATAAACAAGAAAAAGACAAACCTTATGCAATCATAAGGTTTGTCTTTTGTCTTAAACGGTATTTTGTAAGAGCATCGTTTTTTTAATCCTTTTCTATCACCGTTAACAAAGACTCAAATAAAATCGCACTAGAAGCCGATCCGGGATCGATATGACCGATGGCACGTTCACCAACATAAGAGGCACGGCCTTTTTTAGCCACTAGTTCTTTGGTATGCTCTTTCGCTGCTTCGATCGTGTCTTTGGTCAATTCACCTTTTTTCAAGGCTTCTGCGACAGGTTGCCACACATCGACCATCGTTTTGTCTTCAAACTCAGCTTTTCCCCGCATTTTGATGCCGGTCAAGCCTTCTTCAACGATCGTACCTAATTGTTCAAAGGAGTCGATTGTTTCTAGTTCCTTCGTTGCTTTGGTCATATTCATAAACGCCGAACCAGAAAGGGGACCCGAAGCTCCGCCGACTTTTGAGATCATTGCCATCGAGAAGACTTTAAAGGTATCACTGATCGTCGTTGGCTGTTGTTTGGCATAAGCTTCTTGATAAGCGGCTACGCCGCGTGCCATATTGTTGCCATGGTCACCGTCGCCGATCGGTGTATCTAAATCGCTTAAATAGGCCTTGTTTGCTTCGATTTCTTTCGTGAAGGTATCTAACCATGCTTGCACCGTTTCTGTTGTCAATTGCATCTCTATTCGCTCCTTTACCAGGCTATTGTTGTGACGGCTTCATTTAACGCATCGGTGTGATCCGTTTCGCTGAAGTCGATCAAGGTCAGTGAAAGTCCCTGCATATCAATGGAAGTCATGAAATTGCCGACTTTATGGAAGGAGACAGGGATGTCTTTTTCTGCGAGTAATTTCGCGACATCATTGGCAAAAACGAATAACTCCATTTGCGGCGTACCACCCATACCGTTGATCAAGACACCGACTTTTTCTGGGGTCTTTTCATAATCCGCCAAGATTTTTTCCACCAACTCTTGTGCTAGTTCACGTGAGGGTTTCAGTTTTTCTCGACGGTAACCAGGTTCGCCGTGGATACCCACGCCATACTCGATCTCATCATCGGCTAAGTCAAAACCTGGTTTCCCAACTTCAGGAACTGTTGCCGCTTTTAATGCGACCCCAATGGTTTTGATTGATGCAACCAAGGCATCGCCCAATGTTTTTAATTCGCTTAAGCTGGCACCATTACGAGCAGCTGCGCCTAAAATCTTGTGGACTAAGACCGTACCGGCAACTCCTCGTTTGCCAGCAGTATAGGTGCTATTTTCAACAGCGATATCATCATCCACGACCACGATCTCCGTCGTGATCTCTTCCATTTCTGCCATATCTTTGGCCATCTCAAAGTTCAAGATATCGCCAGTATAGTTTTTGACGATCAGCAAGACGCCTTGTCCTTGATCAGAATCTTGGATAGCCGTCAAAATCTGGTCGGGGGTCGGGGAGGTGAAGACATCGCCTAAAACGGCGGCGCTAAGCATCCCATCACCGACAAAGCCAGCATGGGCCGGCTCATGTCCGCTCCCACCGCCAGAAACAAGACCGACTTGTTCTTTTTGATTATTCTTAGCGATCACCCGTGAGTCGGCGACTTGATGGACCAGTTCAGGATAACTGCCTACGATACCGGCCAACATTTCTTCTACGATCATTGAGGGATCATTAATGATTTTTTTCATGCTTCATGCCATCCTTTCTCGGCTGCTTTTTTTGCTTCTGCAACGATTTGCGCCAAATCATCACTGAAACCAGCGGTGATCGCTGCAGCAAAGGCACCTTCCACCAGCGGCGCGTCGATCAGGTGATAGCGTTCTTGTTGCTGAGGTTCCAGCATGTCGTATGCAAGTTCGGCATTCAAAACGGCACTGCCTAGATCGGCAAAGACTAAGACCAGTTCAGCATCTTCGGATTCGTTGACGGCATCCACGATTTTCGTGGCGTCAGAACCCAGCTCTCCTTCTGCTGTCCCGCCTAAAGAATAGATCGTGACTGACTCGCCATCAGCCATTTCTTCGATCATCTGTTTTAATCCTTCGGTGAGTTGCTGACTGTGAGAAACGAGTAAAATACTTTTTTTCATCCAATTTCACCAACACTTTCTGATTAAATTTGGCTGTTTGACAAGGGGATTGCCTTTTCCAAAGAAACACCGTCCTTGTTGAAACCGCCTACAGGTTCAGTATACCAAATTTCTTTCTTCTTGTATGGTTGCACCTATGGAGAGGACAAAAAAACAGCATCGTCTTTCTGGACAAAGCAAGAAAGAGCGATGCTGCAAAATCATTTAAGACTGTTTAACAAGCACTTTGGCTGAAAAGCGCTTCGTTAGGAAAGAAAGCCCCACGTACAGGCAGATGTTCAATGCCATCATGCCAAGGAAGTAAGGCAATGTTACGGCGGTCAAGAAACCGACTTCCAGCAACCCGTGGAAGAGCATTGCTGCAACATAGATCCCCACGGTAGTGGTAATCGCTAAGAACAATCGCAATGGATTTAATGGCAAGCAAGCGCGAATCACAGCGATACAGCTGATCCCGATCAACAAATAGTACAACAAGGTCGTCGTATCAAATTGCGACCAACCGTAGTCGGTTTGTAAAAAGCGGATCGCAAAGTAATTGACTAACACCAACAGGGCGTTTGGCAACGCATTGAGCAAGACCGTCGGCAAGTAGCGCCCCTTGATCGGTGCTTTGTTTTCTTCAAAGGAAAGGAAGAAAGAAGGATAGCCTTCAATTGCTAAGTCGATCAATGTGATTTGGATCGGCAAGAACGGAAAGGCGCTGGATGTCAGGATACAAACCAAAGAGAGCAAGAAGCTGTAAATCGTCTTGATAAAGAATATTCCCGACGCTTTGGTCACGTTATTGACGACGCGGCGTCCTTCAAATAAAACATCTGGCAACGTAGTAAAGTCAGAATCCAATAAGACAAAGTTAGCGATTTGACGAGCCGCACTGTCGCCAGCAGCCATTGCAATGCTGACGTCGGCTTCCCGTAGTGCCAACACATCGTTGACGCCATCACCCGTCATGGCAACGGTCCGTTGATTGGCTTTTAATTCTTGAACGAGTAGTTTCTTTTGTTCAGGAGTCACACGACCAAAGACCGTATAGCGTGTCGCAGCTTCTCGGACTTCTGCTTCGGTCGTTAAGGTAGAAAGATCGATGGCTTGATCGGCATTCGCTAGGCCTGCACGATGGGCGATCGCTGCGACAGCTATTGGATTATCGCCAGAGATCACTTTTAGATCGATGCCTTGATCCGCTAAGTAAGCCAAGGTTTCTTCTGCGTTTTGGCGGATGATATCGGATAAAATCAAGACAGCCACCGCTTGTGCGTTGGTTGGGTCAAAGGATGTCGGCGTTTTTGGATCAGTTTCTACGGCTAAAATCAACACCCGTAGACCAGCTTCTTGCGCTTCTATGACTTGCGGCAAGGCAGCAGAGCCGGCGACTTTTTCAGGTGCACCAAGATAGACATTTCCTAGATGTTCAAAAGCCACAGCACCCCATTTGCGCTGTGAAGAAAAGGCAGCGACGTCGATCGGCTGATGATCCGTTAGCTCAGGACAGCCTTGACGCAATGCTTGCATCGTCAAATTGTTATCCGTACTGGCTGCCAAATAATTCCCTAAGAGCATGTTAGGGTCGCTGTCGGCTTGGAGAGGAACGATCGATTCGAGAACCATATGGCCTTCCGTCAACGTCCCCGTCTTATCCAGACAAAGGGTATCGACATGCGCTAAGGTTTCAACGGCATACATGTCTTGGACCAAAATCCGTTTTTTTGCCAATTTAATGACACCTGTCGTCAAGGCGATACTGATCAGCAGGACAAGTCCTTTTGGTAACATTCCTAATAAGGCAGCGGCAGAAACGACGACGGATTCCTTGATCCCAGCATCTCGCATCATAAAGGCTTGGAAGAACAAAATCACCCCTAAAGGAACGATTACATAGCTGGTGAATTTGGATACACTACGGATCGAAGCAAGCAGCTCAGAGCGGATCGGTTTGTGGACCTTTGCCTCATTGCTTAGTTTCGCTGCGTAGTTTTCTGCACCGACATGAAGGACTGTTCCTGTCATTTCACCGCTGACGATGAAACTCCCTGAGAGTAAGGAAGCACCTGCTTCTTTGACAACCAGATCGGCTTCACCAGTCAGCATCGCTTCATTGACTTCGACTAGTCCAGAAAGCACCGTCATATCAGCGGGGATTTGGTCCCCAGCACCAAGAATAACTACGTCCTCTAAGACCAATTCTTTGGCTGAAATCTCATGGATTTGGGCATCTCGAATCACTCGTACCGTTTGCGGTGAAACAAGTGAGAGTTTTTTTACTAAATTACGCGCGTGCAATTCTTGGCTGATCCCAATGGTGATATTCACAAAAATAATCGCTAAGTAGAACATGTTGGAATAGGCGCCTACGGCAAATAAAAAAACGCCAATCAATAGATTGAGAAAATTGAATAATGTCAGTAAATTGTCTTTGATGATCGCAGCAGTTGATTTACTGGTTTTTGTTTCATAATCATTGTGCAACCCCTCTTGGGTTTTCTTGGCGACTTCTGCTGCAGTCAAGCCGGTGGGTAATTGAGTCATAAGCATCTCCATTTCATTTGTTCATTTCTTTCTAATTCCTTTATCTAGTCTAGCATTCGAAAAAGGCAATGCAATCGTTGCGAGGAAAATAACGATAAAATTAATTAAAATCTTAAACAATCAACACGTGTTCTTTTAAAGAAAGAAAAAAACTGGGGGAACAAACCGCACCATCGACTTTTTTCAGGTGCTTACGTATAATAGGGGAAGAGAAAAAGCCGAGAAGCAGATGCTTAGCGGACAAAAGAGGGTAGCGAGCATGTCTTTAAAAGAAAAAATTATTGCAGAAAGCAAGCGGCTTGGCATTGACAAGATCGGGTTTGCTTCAGCGGAGCCGTTTTTGGCATTGGAGCCTTCCTTGCGGGAACAAAAAGCCAAAGGCCATACCTCTGGTTTTGAGCATCCCGTGATCGAAGAGCGTATCTATCCTGAACGGACATTTGAAAATCCGCAAACGATCATTGCGATCGCTTTAGCTTATCCGACAAAAATCAAAGAGAAAGTCCCGCGGGATGAAAAACGCGGCATGTTTGCCCGTGCCTCGTGGGGCATCGATTACCATGATATTTTGCGAGAACGATTGGATCGCTTGATCGCCTTTATCAAAGAACAAGCGCAAACGATGGAAGAACAAGTCGAATGGCGTTTCGCACCGCAAGTCGATACAGGGGAATTGGTGGATGTGGCGGCAGCGCAGCGGGCGGGTCTTGGCTTTATCGGTCGTAATGGCTTGCTGATTACGGAAGAATTTGGTTCGTTTGTTTATCTAGGGGAGATCGTCACTAATATCTCTCTTGAACCAGATGAAGAAGTCCCGTTTGGTTGTGGGGATTGCATGCGTTGTGTGACGGCTTGCCCCACCAAAGCGTTATTGGGCGATGGTCGAATGAATGCCCAGCGCTGTTTGTCCTATCAAACCCAGACGAAGGGCATGATGCCAGAAGAGTACCGCAAAAAGATGCATAACGTGATTTACGGCTGCGATATTTGTCAGCTGGTCTGCCCTTATAATCGGGGGAAAGACTTCCATTTTCATCAAGAGATGGAGCCTGAAGTCGATACCGTTTATCCAAAACTGCAACCGATGCTGTCTTTATCAAACAAAGCCTTCAAGGCACAATTTGGCCATCTATCTGGCTCTTGGCGGGGGAAAAAACCGTTGCAGCGTAATGCCATCATCGCCTTAGCCAATGTAGGGGATCGCAGTGCCTTGCCAGCGATTTGGCGCTGTGCGACAGAAGACGTGCGCCCAGTGATTCGAGGAACGGCTTATTGGGCCATTGGCCAGTTGGGCGTCAAAGAACCAGAAATGTGGTTAGAGCGACTGCAACGGTGTGCAGAGTTAGAACCCGAAGAAGAGGCGCTACAAGAATTGCAGCCTGCCATCGAACGATTGCAAGCAGTCATTACCAAAAGGCAAGAAAAAGAGCTATAAAAAAAGCAAAACGAGCCCGGGGCCGTTTTGCTTTTTTATTTAATCTAGTACGTCATCACTTTCAACGATTTCTTCTGAATCCAGTTCAAAATCAGGTGCTGGATGCACACGCTCAGGCAGTTCCATTTCTAACTCGCCGTCTTCTGTATACTGATTGTCGGTATCGGCAACGTCAATTAAAATTTCTTCAGGAAGCTCTTGTTCTAACCGATAGCCTTCTGCATGACGCGCATCGAGTAATTCCAAAAGATGTTGCCACTCGTCTTTCGAGATCACTACAACGTCAATGCCGTCTTTGTTTTGTACCTCCACAACAGAGGAAAGATCGGTGCCGACCGTTTTAATGATCGATTCCAACGACCATTTACTCGTTTCTAAGTCAATTTTTTGTGCCATAAGAATTACTCCTTTTTGTGAAAAATTTTGTCCTACCTTAATTGTAACGGGAAAGTTGCAGAAAACAAAATAGCTTGATTGGGAATCGTCGCTGATATGCGCAAGAACATTTGCACCGCGGCTTTAACCAAGGTAAGATAAGAGCAAGAAGGGAAGGAATAAAAATGACAGAAAAACAGACATTTCATGTGAATGGGTATTTAGCACTGGTTGTGCTAATCGGGTTATTAGTTGGCGGCGGTTATTTGTTTTATCATGGGTTCGTAAATGAGAGCGTTCTCGAAATCGTTCTCAGTATTCTTTTATGGATCGTTTCGTTTCTTTTCCTTAGTTCGTTAACGATCGTACAACCCAACCAAGCCAAAGCGATCCTCTTTTTTGGGCAATATCTAGGAACCATTAAAGACAACGGCTTGTTTGTGACAACCCCATTAACCCAAAAAATCAATGTTTCATTGAAAGTCCGCAACTTTAACAGTTCGCTGTTGAAGGTCAATGATTCAGACGGAAACCCGATCGAGATCTCGGCAGTGGTGGTATTTAAAGTTGTAGATACGGCGAAAGCATTGTTTGATGTCGATTATTACCAAGACTTCATTGAGATCCAAAGTGAAACAGCGATTCGTCATATTGCGACGCAATACCCTTATGACACGTTCAATGACGATGATCTGACGTTGCGAGGCAATACCAATGAAGTTTCTGAAGAACTGGCAAAAGAATTGCAAGAACGATTGGCTGTTGCTGGGGTCGAAGTCATAGAGACCCGCTTAAATCACCTCGCGTATGCGACTGAGATCGCTAGTGCGATGTTGCAGCGCCAACAAGCTAAAGCAATTTTATCAGCACGGCAAATCATTGTTGAAGGGGCCGTCTCCATGACACAAATGGCGTTAGAACAAATCGAAGACGGACAGGACATCAATTTCACAGATGACCGCAAAGTCCAACTGATCAATAATTTATTGGTGTCGATCATTACCGATAAAGGCACGCAGCCGGTGATCAATACGGGCGATGTCAAAGAAAAAGGAGTGTAGCATTTGAAGAAACTTTACATCAAACAGAAGGTTTTCAGCATTGGCGAAAAATTTACCGTCACCGATGATTTACAAAACCCTCGCTATTATGTCGAAGGCAGTTTTTTTAAGATCCCGAAAAGTTTTACGATCTTCAATGAGCAGCAGCGACCGATCGCGGAGATCACCAAAAAAGTGTTCAGTTTATTACCGAAATTTTTTGTGGAAGTCCACGGCCAAGAAGCGATCGTTTTAGAAAAACATTTCACATTTTTTAAAGCCCGCTATTCCATCAGTGCAGAAGGCATCGATGTGGACGGCAATTGGTGGGATATGGATTTTGTGGTCAACCGCAACGGCAAACGGATCGCAGAGATCCACAAAAAATGGATCTCTTGGGGCGATACCTATGAAGTTGTGATCTATGAAGAAGATCTAGATGACCTGATCATTGCATTAGTGGTAGCCATCGATCGCGTCAAAGCAGATGATGCCGCAGCGTCAAGTTCAGCAAGTAGTTAGAAAAAAAGGAGCGATGTGCATGTTATACGGTTCGATTGAAGCAGGCGGCACAAAATTTGTGTGCGCCATTGGCGATGAAGAAATGACAATCAAGGAAAGAGTGAGCTTTCCGACAACGACACCTGAGGAAACAATGCCTTTAGTCATTGGTTTCTTCAAACAATACCAAGCAGATTTAGCAGGGATTGGGATTGGCTCATTTGGGCCTATCGATATCCATCGCGATTCTGCCACTTATGGGTACATTACCTCGACCCCGAAATTGGCATGGCAAAATTTTGATTTCATCGGTACCATGAAAAAAGAATTTCCGATCCCGATTTCTTGGACAACAGATGTCAATGCGGCTGCCTATGGTGAGTATGTCTTCGGCAGTGGCAAAGGATTGAGTAGTGTCGTTTATTACACGATCGGTACAGGTGTTGGCGGCGGTGCCTTACAAGAAGGGCGCTTTATCGAAGGCTTTAGTCATCCAGAAATGGGGCATATGCTGGTCGTCCCTCATCCAAAAGATGACTTTGCTGGCAGCTGTCCATTTCATGGCAACTGTTTAGAAGGGATGGCTGCTGGACCCGCCATCGAAAAACGCTTAGGGAAAAAAGGGCAAGAGGTTGCAGAAGATGATCCTTATTGGGAAATCGAAGCCTCCTATATTGCTCAATGCGCCTACAATACAACCTTGATGTTTTCTCCAGATGTGATCATTTTTGGCGGTGGTGTGATGAAACAACGCCATATGCTGCAAAACGTCCACGACGCATTTGCAAAATTGGTCAATGGGTATGTTGAAACACCTGAGTTAAGCAAATATATCGTGACCCCAGCATTAGAAGACAACGCTGGAACCCTCGGTTGTTTGGCATTGGCTCGAGAAGCAGTCTTACATTCATAAACGAAAAAACGGATCATACTCTTCGGGTATGATCTTTTTTACAGCGTATCAGTGGCGCTTTTGGCGACTTTTTGTATACTTAAGCTGAGGTGGAAAAGAATGAAATTAGCTGTTCGAAAAAGAAAAATCGGGAATATTCCGGTCTTAGAAGTCGTACCTGAAGAAATGATTTATGAGCCGCTGCCATTGATTATTTACTATCATGGCTGGCAGACGAGTAAAGAATTAGTGTTGACACAAGGCAGAAAGTTGGCTAGAGAAGGTTTTCGGGTGGTCTTGCCAGATGCAGCCAATCATGGGGAGCGCAAGACCCAGCTATCGGAGATTCCTTCTTTAACTTTTTGGCAAAGTATCCAAACCAATCTATTTGAGTTTTCTTACTTAGTCGATTTTTTTGAAAACCTTGGTTTGGTCAACGGTCAGATCGCAGTTGGCGGAGTCTCCATGGGAGGGATGACCACGTGCGGTTTATTGTGCCAGCATCCAGAAATTACAGCGGCAGCTTGTATCATGGGTTCTCCTTCCATGTTGAAATACCGTGACCGCATCCAAATGCACGCTGGCGCTGCTGGGTTCTTTGTACCCGAGGATTATGGTCAGCTTTTAAGCTGGATGGATGCTTACGATCTGTCTTCTCAACCAGAGAAATTAGGGCAGCGTCCTCTTTTGTTTTGGCATGGTACCCAAGACGAGAAAATTCCCTATGGTGATGTGGAAGCCTTTGTGGCAGAAAATCCAGAAGCAAATTTGCAGTT
Organism: Enterococcus casseliflavus; assembly: GCF_029215545.1. Lineage (NCBI taxonomy): Bacteria > Bacillati > Bacillota > Bacilli > Lactobacillales > Enterococcaceae > Enterococcus > Enterococcus casseliflavus. Next base: position 559,661 of record NZ_CP119393.1, read on the forward strand.
TATCTCGCGAGAAGAACGCCATCTGGTTCGTGGAGAAACGATGGATCAAGTCACAGCTTTTTTCGTGGCAGAGCTCAATCAAACCAATCCATGACACTGTTTGCGCAAGGAAAAAGATTGTGTGAAAAGGTACAAGCATAAAACTCGTTTTTTGTCACGTGATAACCTATACTGTAGGGTGCAAAAAAAGGAGGAATTGGTTTGACATACCGCGTTTTATTATTTTATAAATACACAACAATTGAAGATCCGGAAAGCTTCGCCAAGGAGCATTTAGCATTTGGAAAAGAAATTGGCATCAAGGGCCGTATTTTAGTAGCCAATGAAGGGATCAATGGCACACTTTCTGGAACGGTTGAAGCAACGGATCGCTATATGGAAAAAATGGAAGCTGATCCCCGTTTTAAAGGGATTTTTTATAAGATTGACGAAGTAGAAGAACATGCGTTTAAAAAGCTATTCGTTCGTCCGCGCAAAGAATTGGTTTCATTGAACCTTGAAGACGACATCGATCCATTAGAAATGACTGGAAAATATTTAGATCCTAAAGCGTTCAAAGAAGCGTTGTTAGATGAAGATACCGTGGTGATCGATGCCCGTAACGATTATGAATATGATTTAGGCCATTTCCGAGGAGCCGTTCGTCCCGATATCCGCAGCTTCCGTGAGTTGCCGCAATGGATCATCGATAATAAAGAAAAATTCATGGATAAAAAAGTCGTTACTTATTGTACTGGTGGTATCCGTTGTGAAAAATTCTCAGGCTGGCTGCTGCGAGAAGGCTTTGAAGATGTGGCCCAACTCCATGGCGGTATCTTTGCTTATGGGAATGACCCAGAAGTTCAAGGCGAGCTTTGGGATGGGAAAATGTACGTCTTTGATGAACGCATCAGTGTGGAAATCAATCATGTGGATAAAAAAGTTATCGGTCGCGACTGGTTTGATGGGACACCTTGCGAGCGCTATGTAAACTGTGCCAACCCAGAATGCAATCGCCAATTCTTAACTTCTGAGGAAAATCAGGCTGCCCATTTAGGTGCCTGCAGCTATGATTGTGCCATCCACGAACACAACCGTTACGTGGAGCAACATGGGATCACAGAAACAGAAAAAGCTGAACGGTTAAAAAACTTTGCAACAAAAAATGAAACAGTCACTGCCTAGACCGACAACTGTTTCACAGGAAATGAAGGATTAAAAGAGTCGCACGTGAGTCCGAAAACTGGCTTAGCTCAGGCAGTTTTCCCACCTTCCGTGCGGCTTTTTTGAATGGACAGAATTGGAAACGATTGTTTTTTAATTATCTGAAAAATCTAACTATTCCAATTGTTCTTTTTTCTTTCCTATCGAGAAAAAACGCAAGGCTCTCGCATATTTCACGATTTTAGAGTAAACTATACCTAATTGTGGAAGAGGAAAGAGGAATTCAGATGAAAATTGTTATTGCTGGTGCAGGTGCTATGGGCAGCCGTTTTGCTATTATGCTAAAAAGAGGCGGAAATGACGTCACGTTGATCGACGGCTGGCCGGCGCATATCGAAGCGATCCGTGAACACGGATTACGAGCGAACTTAAACGGTGAAGAGATCGCAGTCCCTTTTTCGATCTATTCGCAAAATGAGATCCCAACGACTGTACAAGCAGACTTGATCCTGGTCTTTACTAAAGCGATGCAACTGGATCAAATGATGCAAACGATCAAACCGATGATCGGAGAGCAAACGAAAGTCTTATGCTTATTAAACGGGATCGGTCATGAGGACACGATTGAAAAATATGTCAGCACGGATAAAATCTTTTTAGGAAATACCATTTGGACGGCGGATTTGATTGGTCCTGGTAATGTTCGCTTGTTTGGGGATGGTTCTGTAGAACTGCAAAATATCGAACCGGGCAAAGAAGAAGATGCCCGTCAATTAGCGGCAGTCTTGGCTGATGCTGGGTTAAATGCGTCTTATTCTGAGAACATTCGCTACTCCATCTATCGCAAAGCCTGTGTCAACGGCACACTAAATGGTTTGTGTTCGATTTTAAATGTGAATATTGCCCAATTCGGACAAACCTCAACAGCGCGTGCGATGGTCCAAACGATCGTGGAAGAATTTGCGGCAGTTGCTACCCATGAATCTGTTGAACTGGATGTATCCGAAGTAGTCCACCATATTGAGGAAACCTATGATCCAGAAGGCATCGGAATGCACTATCCATCCATGTATCAAGATTTGATCAATAATCATCGCAAAACCGAGATCGATTATATCAATGGCGCAATCTCACGAAAAGGCCGCAAGTACCAAGTGCCAACGCCTTATTGTGACTTTTTGACTCAAATGATCCATGCCAAGGAAGATATTTTAGCAGCAGAGTAAACACTTCTGCGAAGGTAATAACTCTTAAAATCGCTAGCAGTCAGTAGCGATTTTAAGAGACTGCATCCAAATAATTCAGCAAAAAGTCTTTTCGCTCGCTCATAGCAGAAACACTATGAGGGCGAAAAGACTTTTTTTATTGATTTCGAGTGAGTCTGCTTATTTTTTCTTGATGCGAATCGCATAAGAATCCAACAATATTCGAGCAATGACCGATAAGGGCAGTCGTGAGCGGACTTCATAATCAGGGAAAAAGGAAATTTCTGATTTGAAGCCAATCAAAGAAAGCTCGACTAATTCCAGCAAGCGGCTTTCTTTTGAGGCGGTGATCAAAAGCGATCCGATTTCTTTGTCGTAACAATTTTGAGCCGCGATGACTAATTCTTCGGTTTCCCCATTTAATGAAACAAAAATCACGGTATCTTCTTTGCGTAAACGCTTACTGATCGTAGTGATAATATTGGGATCAGTGTACAACTCACAATATTTATCCACCAGTTGAAATTTTGTCTTCATTTCTTCCCCAATCAATTCTGAAAAGCCCCGTGCAAAAATAACGATTCGTTTCGCGTTGTATATTTTTTGGATCGCATCTTCAATAGTGCCCGTATCCAGCATATTTAAGGTACGAATGACTTCTTGTTCATTTTTAATAATGGAGCGACGGATCTCTTCATCCACCATCTCCACGTTTGAAAAATTCAAGGTCATATTCGATTGCTCTTTTAAATGATGTTTAAAAGAGGTGTAGCCCTCATAGCCCTTTTTCTTCATGGTTCGGACGATCGTTGTCGTTGAAACATTTGCCAGTTCACTTAGTTTGATAATCGAAAGGCTCGGAATTTCTGAAAGGTTTTGCGTAATGTAATTCCATAAAAATAGTTCTGCTTCACTTAATTTGTTGTCCATCTTGCCACCTCTTATCGCTATTTTAGTGTGATTGTATCTGAAAATCAAATGGAATCAAACAAGATTGAAAATGTTTTCAACAGAATGGATCGTTTTAGAAAACATGTACATTCAGAAACAGTGCATACTTAAGGTACAGCAAGGAGGAACAATTATGGGAACGATTTACACATGCACGATGAATTTAGCGATTGACTTATTTATTGAAACAGAACAGCTTTTGCCTCAAGTTGTCAATCGTACACTAGATGATGAGATCCAAGCCAATGGCAAAGGGGTGAACGTTTCTCTTATTTTGAAAATGCTAGGTATTCCCAGCACTGCTTTAGGATTTAGTGGTGGCTTTACAGGAAAATATATTGAAGATTTTTTAAGCGAAAAGCACATCAAGAACGATTTTGTAGCGGTTAATGGAATGACAAGGATCAATGTCTTTACACAAGTCAACGAAGAAAACAAAGAATATAAATTGGTCAATCAAGGACCAGCGATCAGTCCAGAAAATGTGGAACGATTGTTAGCAAAAATCAAGACTCTTGTTGCAGGTGATTTTCTCTGTGTTTCTGGGAGTTTGCCAAAAGGTGTTCAGCCGACGGTTTTGATTGAGATCAGTAAAATCTGTCAGGAACGAGAAGTCAAGCTGATTATTGATAGTAGTTATAAGGAAGTTCGGGAATGTTTGCAGTATCGTCCTTACTTAATCAAACCAAATGAAGAAGAGTTAGCGACACTATTTGATGTCGCCACGATCGCGCCCGAAGATTATCAGAAATACGGTCAAATGTTAATTGCAGAAGGAGCGCAAAATGTGTTGCTGTCTTTAGGAAGTGAGGGGGGGATTTTTTTAAATGAAGCAACTTGTCTGATCGCTAATGCTCCAAAAGGCAAAGTGGTAAATACAGCCTGTGCGGGAGACAGCTTATTAGGGACCTTTATTGCTGGGATGGTTCGCAAGGAGAAGGTTTCTCATACATTGAAAAGAAGTATTGCAGCGGGAAGTTCAACTGCTTTTAAAAAGGGATTGACTGACTTTTTAGATATCCCTGAATTGGAAGCGCAAATACATGTTCATAGAAAGGAAGTCCATAAATGACAAAATTTCAGATAGTAGCTGCGACGGGATGTCCGACGGGGATCGCGCATACGTATATGGCACAAGAAGCATTAGAGCAAGCCGCTAAGAAGCGAGGCATTTCGATCAAAGTAGAGACTCATGGACAGATTGGGATCGAAAATGCATTGACTGCTAAAGAGATCGAAGCTGCCGACGCAGTCATTATCGCGGCTGATAAAGATGTTCAAGCCGAACGTTTTGCAGGCAAAAAAATCATTGATGTCCCAGTAGCCTCAGGAATTCGAAATGCGGATCAATTGATCGCTGATGCCTTAGATGGTGCAGGGAGAATCAAACAGTCGAAGCAATCTGTTCCGACTGATAAAGAAGAAGTAGCCGTCAGTGGGATTGGACATACGATCTACAAAAACTTAATGAATGGTGTCTCTCATATGTTACCGTTTGTGGTCAGTGGGGGAGTCTTGATTGCTATTTCATTTCTTTGGGGGATTTATTCGGCGGATCCAACTAACGCTCAGTACAACGAATTTGCTGCACGACTCAATGGAATCGGTGGTTTTGCTATGAGTATGATGGTCCCGATCCTATCAGCATTTATTGCGGAGAGTATCGCGAAACGACCAGGACTAGTGGTTGGGTTTGTTGGGGGCTTGATCGCGGCAGATGGCGGAACTGGCTTCTTAGGTGGGATCGTTTCAGGTTTCTTAGCCGGTTATGTCGTGCTAGGGCTGATGAAGGCATTGGTTCTTTTACCTAAATCATTAGATGGTTTGAAAGCAATTTTTCTTTATCCTGTTTTAGGAGTCTTGATTACAGGACTGATTATGGACTTTGTGTCAGGACCGATGGCAACGATCAACGAAGCAATGATGTCCTTCTTAGCTGGTTTCGAAAATTCTAGTCCCTTTGTATTAGGCATTATTGTTGGCTGTATGTGCGCATTCGATATGGGAGGACCAATCAATAAAGCAGCTTATGTAACAGGTACTGCTTTATTGGCACAAGGAAATACTAGTTTCATGGCAGGAGTATCCGCAGCGTGCATTGCCCCACCGTTGATCACAGGTTTTGCCGTTTTATTCTTTGGGAAGTATTTTGATGCAAATGAAAAAAATGCTGGATTAGTCAATTTTATCTTAGGCTCAACACATATTACAGAAGGAGCGATTCCTTTTGCGGCGAAAGACCCGCTGAGGGTGTTACCGATCATGATGTTAGGTTCTTCGATTGCTGCTGTACTGACCTATCTCTTCAAAGTGCAAGTTCCTGCACCCCATGGTGGCTTTCTAGTATTACCCGTTGTTACTCATGGTCTTTTATGGGTAAGTGCGATTTTGGCAGGATCGATCGCAGGTGGGTTGTTGCTAGGATTGGTTCAAAAAAGAAAAGTTGCCAAACAGAGAATGGACGTGAAAGCATGATTACGGAAGAATATATTTTTGTCGATTCCCTCCTAAAGAATAAAGCAGAAGCTCTATCTTTTCTAGCAAAAGAAAGTAAGAGGCAAGGCGATGCTACGAATGTTTCAGAAGTGGAAGCAGCATTTATCCTTCGAGAAGAACAAGGCTCTACAGGCATGATGGATGGCTTTGCCATTCCTCATGCGAAGAGCAGTGTTATTAGACGACCATTTATTAGTGTAATCAAACTTAGAGAAGCAATCGATTGGGACAGTTTAGACGGACAAAAAATCCATACGATCATCGCTATGTTTATACCAGAGAATGAAGCTGGGACCACCCACCTTACGATTTTGTCTCAAGTGGCAAGGATGCTGATGAAAGAAGAGTTTAAAAAAGCGATCCAAGCAGCTACTTCTAAAACAGCTTTACTACAAGTAATGAATCAGTATCTAGAAGGGAATTGAAAAAATGACTACGACAATGAAGCAAACGATATCAGTAACAAAACTTTGTAATTCAAAAGGAATCATCAGTGCATTGGCGATCGATCAAAGAGGCGCATTAAAGCGGATGCTAAGTCAATATAAAAAAGATGTGTCGGATGCAGCGATCGAGCAATTTAAAACCATCGTCTCTGAAGAACTAACACCCTATGCATCGGCTATTTTATTGGATCCAGAATACGGACTTCCGGCAGCAAAACAACGTGCTCAGCATACTGGTCTATTGATGGCTTATGAAAAAACGGGGTATGACGCAACGACGCCAGGGAGACTCCCAGACTCGTTAAATTATTGGTCAGTCAAAAAGCTCAAAGAGGAAGGAGCAGATGCCTGTAAGTTTTTACTCTACTATGATGTAGACGAAAGCGATGCGATCAACGATCAAAAGAAAGCTTATATAGAACGAATCGGTTCTGAATGTCTGGCGGAAGGGCTGCCCTTTTTCTTAGAGCTAGTCTCCTATGATGCGACCATTTCGGATAACACATCGAAAGAATACGCAACGGTCAAACCACATAAAGTCAATCAAATGATGAAGGTTTTTGCAGAGTCGCGCTATAACGTAGCTGTTTTGAAAGTAGAAGTTCCTGTCAATATGAAGTTTGTTGAAGGGTTAGGGAATGAGGTTGTCTATACACAAAAAGAGGCTGCAACATTCTTTAAAGAACAAAGCCAGATGGCTACTTGTCCATTTATTTTTCTTAGCGGAGGCGTCAGTGCAGAGCTTTTTCAAGAAACCCTCCGCTTTGCCAAAGCAGCTGGTTCAACCTTCAATGGTGTATTATGCGGGCGAGCAACTTGGGCAGATGGTGTTAAGGTATTTGCCACTAAAGGAGAAGCTGCTGCAAGACAATGGATGCAAACAGACGGTAGAAAAAACATCGAAACATTGAATGAGGTGCTAATGGAAACAGCTTCTTCTTGTCAGGCAACAACTGAATGATTTCTTTCAATGGGAATATCTGAACTTAGGGAAATAAGGTGTCAACATGTGCTGGCTTCCAGACGGTTAAACGGATATCTGAGATTGACTTTCGCCGAAGTCTTTATTTGGAAAAGTCAACGAGTTGGGTCATTCTTAAGGAGCGTACCAACCAATCTCTGCCTTTTTAATACACTCTAATTTAATCGTTTCAAAAAGCTTAGGGAATCTTTCCTAAGCTTTTTTTGTGGAAGAAAAGGTGGGAGTTTTTCTTTCTTTTACTGCATGTTATTAGAAGTGGCTTTGTTGTGGAAAAATCGAGAGCAATTAATTAAGTCGCATTCACAAACCGTCCTTTAAAAAAAGAGCGGATGACTCCATCTAAGGAGAAGATAGGATAGAATAGAAGTCGCTTCAACATGATTCTTTCGGTTGCAAAATAAAATTGCATTGTTTTTTAAGGCAAACGGTCTGAAGATTATTCAGTGAAATTCGTACACTTTTTTTCCAGATCTTTGAAAAAATCCTGTCTTAATTATTATTGGTCAACGCTTATACTGAAAGCGTAATCAAATTGTAGGAGGGAACGTATGAAAGACTGGTTAAATATAGCTGGAAAAACCGTGATCGTAACAGGGGGTTCTTCAGGAATCGGAAAGAGGATCGTTGAAAGTTTATTAGAGCAAGGGGTGAATGTGGCAAATTTTGACCTTACAGAAGCTACGCAACAACATGACAATTTGTTGTTTGTTGAAACGGATATTTCAGTAAGGGAAGAGGTGGAGTCAGGTGTAGAAAAAGTCATTGAGCGGTTTGGAACTGTCGATGGTTTAGTGAACAATGCAGGGATCAATATTCCACGTCTTTTAGTAGATAAGAAAGACCCTCATGGGAAATATGAATTATCAGATCCTATTTTTGACAAGATGAGTGCAATCAATCAAAAGGGCGTTTTCCTAATGACGCAAACAGTAGCCCGAGAATTGGTCAATAAAAAATCTGGAGTCATCATCAATATGTCATCAGAATCAGGGCTTGAAGGATCTGAAGGGCAAAGTGCATATGCTGCTACCAAAGCGGCACTCAATAGCTATACAAGATCCTGGGCAAAAGAATTAGGAAAATCAAATGTTCGAGTGGTGGGTATTGCACCGGGCATCATGGAAGAAACGGGCTTGAGAACGTCTGCCTATGAGGAGGCACTGGCTTACACAAGAGGGACGACAGTTGAAAAACTGCGAGAAGGATACACAAAAACGAGTACAATTCCTCTAGGTCGGAGTGGCAAATTGACAGAAGTAGCTGACTTGGTCTGCTATTACCTGTCTGACCGATCCAGTTATATTACAGGAGTGACAACAAATGTAGCGGGAGGAAAAACTAGGGGATAGAAATAGGGGGATAAAATGGCATTCGTAAATCGATGGTATCAAATCTTAGACTTGTTAATAACCCATAAGGATATTTCAATCATTGATTTACAGAAAAAGTTGAGCAGTAGTTCAAAAACAGTAAAGAGTAGTATTGATCTGCTTAATGAAGAACTAATTGGTATTGCGAAAATCGTGCAAAGGAAAAAGAGCTATTCGATTGAGGTAGAAGATGCTGAAGAATTTGAACTCATTTTGGCTGGAAAGTTAAAAAAAGAAACCGATTTTAACTCAGCAAGTAAGCGGGTAGCATTTATCCTAAAACAATTGATCGAGGAAAAGTCATTTATTTTAATTGACGATCTGTCTGAAGCGCTAGGGATCAGTAGGAGTACTGTCTATAATGATTTTCGGATGCTAAAAAAGCTACTCAAGCCTTTTGATACAGAAGTAGTTGGAACGCCAAATAGAGGGATTCAGATTAAAGGAAGTGAATTTAATCTGCGTTTGCTTTACATCTATTATGTACAAGATTATTTTTATGAAAATTATTTAGAAAACGATACACGAGCAATGATCCAAAAAATCATTTCTCTCTCAGGGATTCCGCAGTATTATGGTCGTTTACTGTATAAAGTGATTTCTATTTCCATGAAAAGGATCATTGAAGGGAATTATTTAGAGACGATACCGAATTGTTATACAAATTTCATCAAAGAAGAAGAACAAATCGAGCAGTTGATCTATCATCTAGAGACCAAATACCGAGTGACTTTAAGTCAAACAGAACAGGACTTTCTCTGGTTCCCGTTAAATTTATCTGCAAATTCCTTAATTGAGCGTACGGTTGTCCCGACAGCAGTCGAACAGTACTTTAAAGCGATGCTAAAGCGAATCCATCGCACGCTCGTTTTGGATATCAATGAGAAAGTTTTGTTTTTAGAAATGAAAGAACACTTAAAGTATATGATCAACCGAATCGTGGTCCAAGCAAAATTAAGCGATTTGTTTTACGGCGAAATCGAGCGACAATATCCCTTTGCCTATGAATTAGCCAAAGTCGGTCTACAAGAGATTGAAGAAGTGGTTGGTCGAACCATACCCACAGTCGAAATCAGTTATCTAGCACTTTATTTTGAACTTGCTTTGAAAAGCCAACAAAACGAACCAGCCAAAAAGCAAATTGCTGTAGTTTGTCACAGTGGCAGAGGTACGGCGATGATCATACGTCGTCAATTGGAACGAGTCTTAGGCAATGATATTCGCATCACCCATTTATCAGAGGAAGCCTATCATCAGGAAAATCTGACCGATTACTTCGCCATTTTTACGACGATTCCATTAAAACATTTAGAGCAAGTGAAAAGTCCAATCATTAAATTGACCAACTTATTTGACGATCATTGGTTGCGCAATGAGTGGGAAAAAGCCGAACGCTTGCAGTCAGTAGGGAAGCAGTCGATCCTCTTACACTTTAACCACTTAGATCCTGACTTGACCTATCAAAAGAATGTCGAGTCAATGATCGCCGAATTAACAAAGGAGCATATAGTAGATGAGTGCTTTTTGGAACGAATCAGACAAAGAGAGGAAAAACATGCCACGATTTTTGATTCTGAGATTGGCTTTCCCCATGCGATCAATGATCAAACAGATAAAATCGTTCTGTCGATAGGTGTGTTCAAAAGGAAATTGGTTACTCCTGAGGGTAATATCAAACTGATTTTTTTGTTAGGTATTCCAAGTGAATTGACAGGGAAAAACGAACAAGACTTGTTGCGTATTTATGATGAATTATTTGCGATTGCTGGCAATGCGGATTTCAGAGAAGAAATCAGTGCCCAAGAAAATCTATTGGCATTGAAAGAATGGCTTTATCAGAAGGAGTTGATTATATGAGTTTTGTTTATCTATTTGGTATTTTTGCCTTAGGCGCCTATTTGTTACAAATTCTTTTTGGGTTGAAACAGATCAAACACTTTAATCAAAACTATCAGCAACTGCGCAAAAAAGGCAAGGTAGCGATTGGACGCAGAGCTGGGAAAATAAAAGCAGGAACGATCGTTTTACTTGCGGTCGATCCAGCAGGAATCATTCTTGATGCCAGAAAGATGCAAGGGGTAACCGTGTTGGCGAAGTTTAAAGAGCTGCCGGTCTATCTAGGAGAAGATATTCATTATATCGATAAGTACCATCCCAAAGTGCAAAAAGAAAACAAGTTGACGATTCAAGCGATGGAAAATGCCAGAGAAATTTATTTGCGCACAGAAGCCGGGAACTATACCGAAAGTCAGGGAGTGTCGTCTGTAACACTGTTGAAAATACAAATACAAACATGGAAAGAAAAAATATATATGAAAGAAAAAAGGAGTGCAAAATAATGGAGTATATTACAAAATTTGCTGAAGGTTTTATGAGCCTTTTTCAAACCGGAGCAGAGACATTTATCTCATGGATGACAGGTATCGTTCCAGTGGTGCTAATGCTGATGGTCGCCATGAATACGTTGATTGCTTTCTTAGGAGAAGAACGCGTGACCAAAGTGGCACGTTTATCTTCAAAAAATCCTTTCACTCGCTATTTGCTTTTACCTTTCCTATCTGCCTTTATGTTAGGAAACCCAATGTCGTTTACTATGGCTCGCTTTTTACCTGAATACTATAAGCCTAGCTATTATGCCTCACAAGCGCAATTTTGTCACACCAGTAATGGGGTATTTCCTCATATCAATCCTGGAGAACTCTTTGTATGGTTAGGTATTGCCCAAGGAATCACAACATTAGGCTTAAACTCGATGGAGCTGGCGATTCGTTACCTATTGGTCGGTATGATCATGAACTTTATTGGCGGTTGGGTCACCGACTTTACGACTGCTTACGTGTGTAAGCAGCAAGGCATCACTTTGAGTAAAACAGTCAAACTAGCGGCAGAATAAGGAGGAATCAAGATGACGTACAAAAGTATACGAGTAGTCAAAGGCAGCGGCGGTTATGGCGGTCCCTTAGTGATCACGCCGACAGAAGAAAGACATAAATTTATTTACATTACTGGTGGTGGTGAGCGACCAGCAATCGTTGATAAAATTGTTGAATTAACGGGAATGGAAGCAGTCAATGGCTTTAAAACATCGATTCCCGATGATGAAATTGCATTGGCGATCATTGACTGTGGTGGCACGCTACGTTGCGGTATTTATCCCAAAAAAGGGATTCCGACGATCAATGTCGTCGCAACGGGGAAAAGTGGGCCATTAGCACAATATATCAATGAACAGATCTATGTTTCGGCGGTTGGGGTCGACCAAATTTCATTAAGTGAAGAGCAAGAAGCAACCACCGTCGCCAATGAAGCAACAGCTCCTAAGCGGGAATTCACCTACGATACTTCGAAAAAAATCACAGAGCAAAAAGCCGAGCAGCAAAATTTTATTGCCAAGATCGGGATGGGCGCCGGGAAAGTCGTTGCGACCTTTAACCAATCTGCACGAGACGGGGTTCAGACGATGATCAATACCGTCATTCCCTTCATGGCATTTGTTTCCCTGTTGATTGGAATCATTCAAGGGTCAGGCGTTGGAAATTTCTTTGCGAATGTGATGGCGCCATTAGCTGGCAATATTTGGGGATTGATGATCATCGGCTTTATTTGTTCCTTGCCATTTCTCTCCCCGTTACTTGGACCAGGGGCAGTGATCAGTCAAGTGATCGGGACACTGATTGGGGTCGAGATCGGCAAAGGAACGATTCCACCTCAACTTGCTCTACCTGCATTATTTGCGATCAATACTCAAAATGCCTGTGATTTTATTCCAGTTGGGTTAGGATTAGAAGAGGCAGAAGCGGAAACGGTTGAGGTTGGGGTACCTTCTGTTCTTTATTCTCGTTTCTTAAATGGTGTACCACGAGTCTTCGTAGCATGGCTTGCAAGTTTTGGACTTTATAGTTAAATCAGTATAGGAGGAAGCAGAAATGGCAGTTTTTACTACGACAGTTCTTTCAATCGGTGTGGAGGCGGAATTATTTCGCGAAGAAAATATGATCATTCTTTTTGGCAAAGATGCACCGGCAGCGTTAGCTGACTATTGTTACAATATTGAAGTACAGCCAATGAATGGCACGATTACATCTGAACAAAAATTATGGATCGATGATCAAAGCTATCAAATTACCTCGGTAGGCGATGTGGTATCAAGAAATTTACAAGAATTAGGACACATCACGATTAAATTTGACGGCAGTTCGACCTCTGAATTACCAGGCACACTTTATGTAGAAGCAAAAACGATCCCTGTGATTGAAAAAGGAACGAAAATCAGCATTAAGTAAGGAAACTGTCTAGTAAAACGTAAGATTGAAGGAGTGTAAGCAATGGAATTCTTTTTGGATACAGTAAATCTTGAGGAAATCACCCACTATCAAAAGGTACTCCCGCTGGCAGGAGTAACCTCGAACCCCACGATTTTGAAAGCTGCGGGGAACATCGACTTTTTTACTCATTTGCAAGCAGTGAAAGAACGAATCGGAGAAGCATCCTTACATGTTCAAGTGGTTGGGGAAACCGTCGATGAGATGATCCTAGATGCAGAAACGATTATCAATAAGCTGGGAAAAGAAGTCTATATCAAAATCCCTGTCAATGAAAATGGGTTAGAAGCCATCAAACGCTTAAAAGAGCGTGAATTCAACTTAACAGCTACAGCCATTTATACCGAATTGCAGGGGTTCTTAGCGATTGGTGCTGGAGTCGATTATTTGGCGCCATACTATAACCGTATGGAAAATATTAATGTTGATGCACCAACAGTCATTGAATCATTGGCACAAGCGATTCGTACCACTCAAGCACAAAGTAAGATCCTTGCCGCAAGCTTTAAGAACACTGCGCAAATGAATCGCGCGATTCGTGCAGGGGCACATGCGCTCACTGCTGATCCAGACATCTATCGACAAGGATTAGCCATGCCTTCCATTCAAAAAGCAGTAACGGACTTTCACAATGACTGGGTCGAGACGTTTAAGTCGCCATCGATTCAGGGGTTATGCCAATGACGACAACGGTAATTTTTGATATGGATGGGGTTATCGTAGATTCTGAGTATACGTTTTTAGAATCAAAAACAGCGATGCTTCATAGTGAAGGGCACCTTGTAGATGAGTCGTATCACTATCAGTTCATGGGGACCACTGCAGAATTTATGTGGGAAAAAATGAAGGAAGAATTACAGTTACAAAAATCTGTTTCAGCGTACATTGAAGAAATGAATCGCAGAAGAAAAGCGTTGATCACACGTGATGGCGTCAAACCGATTCCTCATGTGCAAACATTGATTCGGCAGTTAGCAGAAGCGAACTTTCAGCTTGGTGTTGCTTCCTCTTCTCCCAAAAAAGAGATTGAGGAGAACCTGGATCAATTGCAGTTGCGAAACTATTTTACTGAGATCGTCAGTAGTGAAGAAGTAGCACGCTCGAAACCCTTTCCCGACGTATTCTTGAAAGCAGCGTCTTTGTTGGGCACGAACCCTCAGCAATGTATCGTCATTGAAGATACGATCAATGGCTGTAAAGCTGCCAAAGCTGCGGGCATGTACTGTATTGGCTTTGCGAATCCAGCATTTCCTGCGCAAGGTCTGCCAGCGGATCAAACGATCATTGATTTTCGTGACCTGAATGTGCAAGAATTGAAAACCATTAAATAATACTTCACGACTAAAATGACCAGCCTAGGAAAGGATGATTGCTAATGATGCTGGAATCCTCCTTTATAGGCTGGTCATTTTTAATTTTTTTGCATGATAGTCAAAGAATAAGCTTATTCTGTCGGCAGATCCGCCATAAACCGTTCGCTACCTTGAAAGACTGCTAATTGATTGACACCAAAGGAACGCAATAGATCGCTCATCGCTGCAAAATCTAACCGATAGTCACTGGCTTTATGGGCATCAGAGCCGAGGGTGAACAATTTACCGCCGACACTTTGATACAGCGGGATAGCATATTGATAAAGGTGGGCATTTTGATAGGGGCCAAAACTCTTCGCGTTGATTTCCATAGCTAAGTCGCGGGCAACGATTTTTTTGAAGATCGTCGTTAACTCTGTTTCAAAATGGGCGGCCAATTCCTCAGCTGTAAATTGGAAACGACGCAAGCCATAATCAAAGTGGGTCACGATGTGCCCGTCAGAAAACGAGTCCAACACGTGGGCCATTTGATCAAAGTATTGTTTGGCGACTGCAAATTTGTCCTTGTTCAACACGGCATCGTCCATATAATCAAAGGTACCGTTTTGATGGATACTGATCAATTTCAAGTCATAAGGATGGCTTTCAAGATAGCGCAAGATTTCTTGTTCTTGACCAGGCACGACACCAATCTCGATGCCTTTTAAGAGTTTCGTCGCTGTGGTCTCTTGCAGCTTCTGGTGGGTATTTACTAGTAATTCATAGTCAGGAATATCATCACGGAATCCCGAATAGGGGTTCTTCAAATCGAAATGATCTGTCGCAACGAAGTAGGCAGGCTGGTAAGCAAGATAATTCTCAAACTGTTCATCTGAATCAAAAGACAAAAATGTATGCAGATGTTGATCATAATAATTCATAAACAAGACTCCTTTTCTTGAATACGATACCACAAAAAAGCAGAAGAAACTATGATTGGCTGAGAAAAGGTTTTCTCTTGGACAATTTTTCGCTTATAATAAATAAGAATAGAGCGAAGGAGTCGGTCAGCCATGAGTATGTACCTTGAAATTCCTGAATTTGAAAGTGAATTTCGTTTTCGAACGTTTCTAAATGATGGTTTGACCATCGTTTACCCCCATGTCCATAAAGAAATCGAGATCATTTACGCTAAGCGCGGCACGGTCAATATTGGTGTTGACGATACGATCATTGAGTTGGAGGAAGGGGATCTGTATCTTTTTTCCAGCGGGCAACCCCACTATTTTCTAGCATCGCCTGAGAGTGAACGCTATGTCTATCAATTTGATATGAAGCTTTTTGAAGAGCCGTTGCTGCGAGAAAATGAAGTATCCTTGATGACACTCTTTGAAGAAGGGGAGCCCCACAGCAAAAATTGGCCAACGAGTTTTACGGAAAAAATAACAGGTCTCTTGATCGAGTTGTATCAGTTGGAAGAGGAAAATGTTGTTGGGAAGCGTTATTTGACTCTCGGGCTGCTTTACCAGTTGATTGGGGAGTGCTATCAAAGTTTGCCTAAGCGCAAACAAGCCGTCAATCCGCTAAAACGAACGGCCGCACAATACAAAGAAACCTTGCAGCGTCTGAATGATGTCTTTGAGTACATCGAATCTCATTACCAAGAAGTCTTGACGATGGAGGACACCGCAAGACATGTAGGGTTTAGTCCCCATTATTTCACGCGTTTCTTTAAAACCAATACTGGCAAGACCTTCATGCAGTTTTTGACGGAATATCGCATCAATCAAGCCAAATTTATCTTGGCCAATGAAAAGATCCCCATGGCAGAAGTCGCTGAAAAAGCAGGTTTTGCCAGTGTCAAAACATTTCACCATGTCTTTAAGGAAGCCGTTGGTCAATCACCGTTGCAGTACCAGAAACAACTGAATCAAAATTGATAGAAACAGCCGATGAGCCTTTACTTGTCGACTGTTTTTTTGTCAATTTGGCACTATTTTTTTCTCGATAGTGTTTTTTTAAGCGCTTTGCATAAATTGTGGAGTGGTTCTTTTTGTTAAAGTTTCATAAGATAATTTTCGGGAATTTTTTCAATGGAAACTGGGAAGAACTGCTTTCGATGTTTCGCTATAATGAGGAGGTAGAAAATAATAAGCGTTTTCAGGAGGAAAGATATGACAGTTAAAGTTGGAATCATTGGGTGCGGTGGGATCGCAAACGGCAAGCACATGCCTGCCTTGTCTCAAGTAGAAGAAGTAGAAATGGTTGCCTTTTGTGATCTGCTGGTTGAACGTGCAGTCGAAGCGAAATCAGCATTTGGGACCGAAGATGCCCAAGTATTCAGCGATTATCAAGAAATGTTGGCACAAGCTGATCTAGATGTGATCCATGTGTGTACACCAAACGCCTCACATGCTGAGTTGACGATTGCCGCACTAGAAGCGGATTGTCATGTCATGTGTGAAAAACCAATGGCAAAAACAGCGGCAGAAGCCAAAGCAATGATCGAAGCAGCTAACCGAACAGGGAAAAAACTCACGATCGGCTACCAAAACCGTTTTAGAAAAGATTCTCGTTATCTTCATGAAGTGTGCGCCGAAGGACAATTAGGAAACATTTATTTTGGGAAAGCTCATGCGATCCGTCGTCGGGCTGTGCCAACTTGGGGTGTTTTCCTTGATGAAGAAGCGCAAGGCGGCGGTCCGTTGATCGATATCGGTACCCACGCATTGGATCTGACCTTATGGATGATGAACAATTACAAACCAAAATTTGTTGTCGGAAAAGCGTATCATGAGTTGTCACAAACCAAAAATGCCGCAAATGCTTGGGGCCCTTGGGATCCAGAGAAATTCTCAGTAGAAGATTCGGCCTTTGGTTTTGTGGTCATGGAAGATGGCGCAACGATTTTCTTAGAAGCCAGCTGGGCGCTCAACAGCTTGGATGTGAAAGAAGCCAAAACGACACTGATGGGTAGCAAAGCGGGTGCGGATATGAACAACGGTTTGACCATCAACGGAGAAGACCACAGTTTGCTGTATGAAAAAAATATCGAACTTGAAACAGGCGGCGTTGATTTTTATGAAGGAAACGGCGAGACGCCAGAAATTTTAGAAGCACAATCGTGGATCCATGCGATCATCAACGATACCGAACCAGTGGTCAAACCTGAAGAAGCAATGGTCGTGACGGAGATTTTAGAAGCGATCTACAAATCATCGCAAACCGGTGAGCCAGTCTACCTATAAGAACTGCTGGAAGAAAAGGAGCGAGCATAAATGACAAAACCGAAAATCGCTTTACAGCTTTGGAGTATTCAAGAGGACTGCAAGACAGATCTTTTTGAAGCGTTGAAAACAGTTAAACAAAACGGCTATGACGGTGTTGAATTTGCCGGTTATCATGGACACAGTGCTGCTCAGATCAAAGAAATGCTGGAGCAGTTGGATTTGGCGGTCGCGGCTTCCCATATCCCGTTTGAAGCATTGCAAGATCATTTTGAAGAAACCGTCGCTTTTGAAAAAACGATTGGCAATCAACGGATCGTCATTCCGTATGCCAGTTTTGATTCTTTGGAAAAATGGCAAGCCTTTGCTGCGGAGCTGACCCAGATCACCCAAAAGTTGCAAGCAGAAGAGCTGACTTGCTACTACCACAACCATGCCCATGAATTTACTGAAGTTGCTGGAGAATCTATGATCGATGAACTGATCAAAGACAATCCGCAACTGCGTTTGGAAGCCGACCTTTACTGGTTAGCTTTTGCAAACGTGGCTGTTTTACCTTGGCTAAAGGAACGCGAAACGAAGGTCGGCTTGGTTCATATCAAAGATATGCAAGAGCAGCCGCAGGAAAGCACCGAGATCGGCAATGGGATTTTACCAATCAAGTCGTATGTAGAAGCAGCTAAAGCAATAGAACTACCATGGCTGATCGTCGAGCAGGAAGCGTTTCAAAAATTCGCTCCTTTAGAAGCCAGCGGGATTGATTATCTGCAATTAAAAGACATCGTAGAGGAGGTCTACCAATGATCCATGTTACGGTATGGAACGAGTTTCGTCATGAAAAAACGAATGAGACCGTCCAAAAAATGTATCCAGAAGGAATCCATGGTCAAATTGCCAAGTTCTTAGAAGAGGATGATTTCCAAGTGCGAACGGCGACCCTTGATGAACCAGAACACGGGTTGACGGAGCAAGTATTGGCTGACACGGATGTGTTGGTTTGGTGGGGCCATATGGCGCATGAAGAAGTCGATGATGCTATCGTTGCTCGTGTGCAGCAGCGTGTATGGGAAGGAATGGGACTGATCGTCTTGCATTCTGGTCATTTTTCGAAAATCTTTAAAACCTTGATGGGAACGTCGTGCGATTTAAAATGGCGAGTAGACGATCAGCATGCGCGGATCTGGAATGTCAATCCAAGCCACCCAATCGTTGAAGGAGTCGGCGAATGGATCGAACTAGAGCAAGAGGAAATGTATGGCGAGCACTTTGATATTCCAGCGCCGGATGAATTGATCTTTGTCAGCTGGTTCCCTGGTGGTGAAGTTTTCCGCAGCGGCTGTACATTCCGCCGTGGGAATGGCAAGATCTTCTATTTCCAGCCTGGTCATGAGACATTCCCAAGCTATTACAATCCCAAAGTGCAAAAAGTGATCCAAAATGCGGCTCGCTGGTGTGCACCAACAGAAAATCGTTACCCAACATATGGGCATTTTCAAGCAATTGAGGAGGAAAGAAAATGAAATTAGGTGTTTTTACCCCGTTATTCAATCAACTTAGCTTTGAAGAAATGATCGATGAAGTAGCGAAAAAAGGGCTGCAAACCGTCGAGATCGGTACCGGTGGTTCTCCAGGTAATGCCCACTTAGACATTGACCGTTTACTAGCAAGTGAAGCAGAGCGAAAAGAATACTTAGCGAAATTAGCTGATAAAGGATTGGAAATCTCAGCTTTGAGCTGCCACAACAACCCAATCTCTCCACTAAAAGCAGAAGCGCAAGAAGCCGATGAACTTTTGCGCAAAACCATCAAATTAGCCAGCTTAATGAATGTACCTGTTGTGAATGGATTTTCAGGCGTTTCAGGCGGAAATGCAACAGATACGCAAGTCAACTGGCCAGTATTGCCATGGCCAACGGAATACGATGACAATTATAATTATCAATGGGAACAAAAACTGATTCCTTATTGGAAAGGCATCAACACGGAAGCGGAAGCGGCTGGTGTTAAAATTGGGATCGAACTTCATGGCGGCTTTTTGGCACATACCCCTTATACGATGTTGAAACTGCGGGATGCTGCGGGTAAAGCCATCGGCTGTAACTTGGATCCAAGTCATTTATGGTGGCAAGGGATCGACCCAGTGGCAGCGGTCAAAATCTTAGGGGAAGCTGATGCGATCCATCACTTCCATGCCAAAGATACGTATTTGGACCAAGACAATATCAACATGCATGGCTTGACGGACATGCAACCATATAGCAATGTCAAAACCCGAGCTTGGACCTTCCGTTCAGTCGGTTGCGGCCACAGCTTACAAGTCTGGTCAGATATTATTTCTGCGCTTAGAATTTATGGGTATGATTATGTCTTGAGTATTGAACATGAAGATCCAATCATGTCCATTGATGAAGGACTGACTCGTGCCATCAGTAACTTGAAGACGATTATGATCCGTGAAGAAGCTTCATCCATGTGGTGGGCATAAGAAGAAAACCGAGGAGTGTCAGACATGAGTGCAATCAATTTTGCAGTAATCGGATATGGCGGCATGGGTGCGTACCATGTCCACAATATCTTACCAAATGAAAATGAACGAATCCACATCGTAGGAACTTACGATATCAATGAAGAACGTCAAGCGATCTCCCAAGAAAAAGGCCATAAGATCTTTAAAAGCTATAATGAAGTCTTAGCCGATGAGACGATCGAAGCAGTATTGATCGCCACACCTAATGACTTGCACAAAGAGTTATCGATCGCTGCGTTGAAAGCAGGCAAACATGTTGTTTGCGAGAAGCCTGTTGCGCTGAATACTGCGGAACTAGATGAGATC
Organism: Enterococcus casseliflavus; assembly: GCF_029215545.1. Classification (NCBI taxonomy): domain Bacteria; kingdom Bacillati; phylum Bacillota; class Bacilli; order Lactobacillales; family Enterococcaceae; genus Enterococcus; species Enterococcus casseliflavus. The sequence goes on from NZ_CP119393.1 coordinate 579,928, forward strand.
GTGGCGGTTGCCCAAGAAACTGGCAATACCTTTATGGTTCACCAAAACCGCCGTTGGGATCCTGATTTTCTACTTGTACGCGAACTGTACCGTAATGGACAGATCGGTGATTTGTTCCAATTAGAGTCACGGGTCCAAGGGGCAAACGGCATCCCAGGAGACTGGCGCCATGTGAAAAAACAAGGTGGGGGAATGCTTTTAGACTGGGGCGTTCACTTGCTGGATCAAATGCTATGGCTGATCGACAGTCCAGTGAAAGATGTTAAAGCGGATCTTAGCTTTGTGTTGGGGGAAGAAGTCGATGATGGGTTCTTCGCTTTGATTACCTTTGAAAATGGGGTCAAAGCAATCGTGGAAGTTGGAACCTCCAATTACACGCAATTGCCTCGCTGGTACATCAAAGGAACAGAAGGAACAGCCACCATCACCGATTGGGATTTAAATGGGGAAATGGTGCAAGCAACAGGTCGCGAAGATGTGGCAGCACCAAAACCAGTCCAAGCAGGCGTCGGCTTGACGAAAACGATGGCACCCCCATCGGAATTGGCAGCCAAAGAAATTCCTTTCCCGAAAGCCGAAGCGGATTTTGAACCTTTCTACAAGAATTTTTACAACGTTGTACGCAACGGTGCCGAACCTATCGTTAAAAACGAAGAAGTCCGAGCAGTGATGCAGTTGATCGAACGCATTTTTGCCACAGCGTAAGAGAATAGAAAAAAGCACTAGCTGAGGGAGTGATTGTAGTGACCCCAAAAAGTTAGACTTTTATGGAGTGGAGAAATCCACTCCTTTTTTGTACGATAAAATTAACTGTTAGACAGCTGTTTTTACAGCTTCTCGAAACTGAACCGGACTTCGCCAATTTAATTTCTTTTTGATGCGTTTATGGTTGTAATAATAGATATATTGGTCAATTTTTGTTTTCAATTCATCTAAACTCCGATAGACTTCTCCATGAAAAATCTCTTGCTTTAATAAACCAAAGAAGTTTTCCATAGGTGAGTTATCTAAACAATTCCCTTTACGAGACATACTCTGGAAGATTTTATGCTGCTTCAATTTATTCTTATAAGCATTCATTTGATAGGCCCATCCTTGATCTGAATGGAAGGTTCTACGAAATGGGCAATCATTTGTCATCTGGATTGCTTCTTCTAATCCTTCCATTATGGCTAGTGCGTTTGGTTTTTCAGAAATCCGATAAGATAGAATTTCACTATTGTAGAAATCCATGAAAGGATCTAAATACAGCTTTTTCTGACGAACGACACCTGTGGTGTCTACTTCATAATACTTAAACTCTGTGGTGTCAGTTGTAATTTTTTGGTGACAGTGCCAACCTTCCCACGATAAGAATTGTACCGTCGAGATTTTCGAGTGTAAGACTTTACTTCGATACCTAGTTTTTTTATCAGACGTTGAATCTTCTTTTTATTGACATGAACCCCTTGATTCTCTAATTCTTTTTTTAGTCGCAGACAGCCATAGTCTTTATGCTCCTTGCGAATTTCAAGGATTTTTTCTTCAATTTTTTGGTCTGGGTTTGGTCTGTCAAACCGTTTCTGCCAATACATATAGGTTGCTTTAGGAAATTTCAATGTTTCAAGAAGCTCAACTAGTTTGAATGATCCTCGGAGGCTGGCGATGATTCGTGCGATTGATTCTTGCGTCTTTGCTGGGCTTCCTGTTTTCGCAGCTTCCTCAACTCTTTTAAAAAGGCATTCTCAATTTGAAGGGATCGGACTTGCTTTTCTAATGCCTTGATACGATCGCGTTCTTCAGTTGTTGTATTTTCTTTTTTGTTTTCTTTTTTTCTAGCCAAAGTAAGTGGTCGCCCTTTCTCTTTTGAGAGCCCCTCAATACCTGCTTCTCTGAAATTACGCATCCAATTGGCAATAAGCGCAGGGTTGTTCATTTCTAAAGTGCTGGCAACTTCTCGATAGGACATCTCACTTGTTTGATATAACTCTATCGCATTTAACTTAAATTGAACAGAATATTTCTGATTTTGATGCTTTCTCAATAGACCTTCCTCTCCGTATTCACGATAGGCATTCACCCAATCACTTACTTGAGACTTGCTTGAAATACCGTATTTGTTGGCAAGGTGCCGATATCCACCCACGCCACTAAGATATTCTTTAACGATTTTTAGTTTTAATTCAAAAGCATATTTTGCCATACAAATAACGACCCCCAAAAGTTAGATTTTTTGGTCTAACTTTTGGGGGTCGCTTCAGATCTCTTTTCGCTACGTGCTTTTTTTGTGTAATGAAACGATAACAGTTATTCCGATACGTAAAAATTGAACAATAAATCTTGAGGATAATTTCCCCATCGATCGCCGAAGATGGTCAAACCACCAGCATTTTCGGCAGTTGCAGGTGCAGCAATTTTAAAGGTGAAAAAATCACTGTGGTCTAAGTCGATTTCATTCAGGTTGTGATCTGTTAATTTTTCTCCATCGAGGGAAGTATCATAGCGATTGATGCGTAAATGCTTAAGTAATCCATATTGACTGAACTCATCGATCCACCATTGCGGAGTCAGAGAACCTCTGACATCCGAAAAGTTTCCTGGTACGGTGTAGCTACCGATGCAGTGATTGTTTAAGTAAAAGGAAAGATCACTGGGCCAATAGTTATTCGAAATTGGGAACTCTGAAGCGATCTTCATACTAATTTCTAGTAATTCGATTTTTTCACCATTTTTCAAAGGATTTGGGATTTTGTATTCTAAAAAACCGTTATTTAGCCAGATGATACTTGCATCAACACGTTCTTGATCCAGAAAAGATTTTGGATCATCTAAGGCGCCAATCAAGCGGTCTTTGGTCGCCATTCCACAAGAAGGCTCAGCTTTAAAATCGGTGAAGTGGCCAATTTTCACGGATTGGGAGGTTAGATTCATTTCTGGAAACACTTTTGCTGGGAAATTGATATTGATGAAATCAGTTTTTAGAGATAAATATTTTTTCTTCCAGTCTTGCCCCGATCCTTTTTCTGTTTTGATCAACTGAGCTTCTTCGAGTTTACGGATATGTTTGGTCATCAAAGCATTGCTGATTGCTAATTTTTGTCCAATTTCACTGATGCTTTTCTTCTTATCGCCTAATTCTCTTAAAATCGCTAAGCGAGTTTCATTTGCCAGTGCTTCGTAGATCGGTAAAGATGCGTTTGTTAGATCCAATTCCATAGCGATCACCTCGTTATACTAAAATGTTTAATGAAAAGATGGTTTTATTATAACATAACCTTGTGAATTTACCAAATAGTAAAATGATATTTTTTTTAGCTACCCCTTGTTAAAATAATGTTGACAGCGCTTTATATTTATAGTAACTTTACGGTGTAAACATTATTCGACGATAGTCTAACGATTATGTTTATTGATAACTGGATATCATTTTACTTTTTAGTTAAATTAAAAGGAGTGTAAAAAATGAAAGTAAGTAAATCAATTGTTTTAGTAGGGACAAGCTTATTATGTACAGTGTTGTTAGCTGCTTGTGGCGGAAGTGGTAGCTCAAGTAATAATTCAGAAATTTTGCTTTGGTCTTCGACAACAGGACCGGACGGTGAAAAAATCAAAAAAACGATTGATCAATACAATGAAACAGACCCAGACTTTAAAGTGAAGTTAGTAAGCATGCAAGGTGACACCTTTACTTCAAAGTTGACGACTGCGGGGAAATCGGGGAAAGGTGTCCCTGATTTGGCTTTGATCGCCTCAGAAGCTTTGCCTACGTATAAACACCAAGACATGCTTGAAACTTGGGATGACATGATCGATGGGACAGAATTGGCACGGGAAAACTACGTAGAAGCTGCTTGGGACACTGGTGTAGTGGATGATAGTCAATATGGGATTCCGGCAACCATGGGTTCGTGGGTGATGTATTACAACCAAGATTTGGTGGATAAATATGTTCCAGGAGCGTTGGATGATGGCGTAGTGACGTATGAAGAAATCAGACAAGCTGGGGAAAAAGCAAAAGCAGATGGTATCTATAGTTTTGGCTATACATGGGGCATGCAGAATTATTCGAATCTCTACCAACAAATGGGTGGGGAATGGCAAGATGCACAAGGAAACATCAATATCGATAATGAGTTTTCTTACAATGCCGTTCAAGAGTTTAAGGATCTATACGATGCCGGCTACATGGTCCCAGATGGTGAAGATGCAAATAAACTTTTTGCAAACCAGCAGCTGATTTTTCTTCCAGAAGGAACATGGATGCTAAGTAATATGGAAGAAATCAGTGACTTCACTTGGGGTCAAACATTTACTCCTCAATGGAATGCGGAACATATCATTCAGGGTTCAGGCGTCGATCAGTTTGCGATGTTCAAAACGAACGAGGAACGTTCCGATGAAAAGAAAAGTGGCATGGTCGACTTTCTGACTTGGTTACAAGCAAACCAATTAGAGTGGGTCAAATCAGGTGCAAATCCTACTTCCTTAGCAATGCTAGACAATGAAGAATATGTTGAGATGCCACAATCCTTCTTATTGAAGACAGAAAAAGGACAAGCGGCAATTTCTGTTAACGCAGTTGATGGCTTATCGTATATCTTTGGTGAATATGATAATCGTTCATGGGACATGATCACAGGAAAAGCAGATATTCAAACGACTTTTGGTGAGATCCAAAAAGTTGTAGAAGAAAAGATGAAATAATCTTCTCATGTGGAGGCTGTGGCAGAAGGAAGAGCGACCATAAAAAGAATTCAGTCCATTTTTTGATAGGGTAGGAATTCTGATAGGGAGGCTTAAAGGGCTGTCACAGTCGTTTCTTGTTGAGAGCTGCACTAGAAATACAAGGAAGGATGGGTATTGATGAAAAAAAGGTTAAATGGCTGGCCAATCGTTTTTATTGGTCCGCATATGCTCCTTTTTCTTTTATTCTTTTTAGTTCCTGCAGTGATTGGGATCTATGTTTCTTTTACTGAATGGGATCTGTTCAGTACACCGATTTTTGTCGGGTTTGATAATTTTAAAACGATTTTGTTTGATCAAGACTCGTTGTATCATACGCAATTTTTTAATGGAATGAAAAATACGCTGTTTTTTGCGGCAATCTCCGTTCCGTTATGTATTGTAATTCCCTTGTTGCTAGCGGTTGCATTATCTGCTAAACCAAAAATGATGCGTTTTTTTCAATCGATTCTCTACCTGCCAACATTATTTGCAATCTCTGCCGTCATGATTATTTGGGGGTTCCTTTTGAGCAAATCTTTTGGACCGATCAAAGAAGTATTCGGTATCGACATCAATTTTGTAGGCACGCAACCATGGGCATGGATCGCTATTTTGATCGTGACGATTTGGTGGACATTAGGTGGGAATCTAATTATTTATGTTGCTGCATTAAATGGCGTCTCCAAAGAGCAGTTAGAAGCAGCAGAATTAGATGGTGCGAATAGTATCACGAAATTTTTTCGTATTTCTTTGCCGAGTATTCGCAACCAGCTTGTTTTTACCACGGTCATGACGACCATCGCTCAGTTTAATATTTATGGTCAGCCACTAATGCTGACGGGAGGCGGACCCAACAATTCTACTCGCGTGTTGATGATGTACATCCAAGAAAATGCCTTTGGTAGTAGTACCTCGGTTGCAGGAATTTCTTCAGCGATGGCCATTCTACTAGGTTTTGTAATCATGGCAGTTTCGATTGTGCAATTTATGGTCATCAAAAAAATGGAAAGATAGGAGGGATGAAGATGCGAGAAAACAAACTAGGGAAAAGAATTGCCTTTATTTTGCTAGCGATCGTCTGTGTGATTTGGATCTTTCCTTTGATATGGGCAATTTTTACCTCGTTTAAATCGGAGGCAGAGATTCAAAAGGTTGGGTTCAGTTTGATTCCGCAAGATTGGACGCTGGCTAACTTTTTGGGCTTGTTACAAGGCAATGATTCTTCTCCTGTGTTCCGCTGGTTTGTGAATTCAATGATTATTTCAACTTCACATACGCTGTTAGTTATGGTGATCGTCTCGTTTGCGGCTTATGGCTATACACGACTCACCTTTAAGGGGAGAGATTTGATTTTTGCCTTATTGTTAGGAACGATGATGTTTCCCGGGGTGGTCAATTTGATCCCGAATTTTAAAATCGTTGATACGTTAGGTTGGACCAATACATTTCTGGCAGTCATCGTTCCTGGAGCAGCAGGTGTTTATAACATTTTTCTCGTTCGGCAGTTCATTTTAGGGATTCCTAAAGAATTGGATGAATCGGCTGTGATCGATGGGGCCAACGAGTTTCAAATCTTTTATCATATCATTTTACCGTTGATCAAACCTGTATTGACGGTGGTTGCGTTATTTAGTTTTACTGGCTCATGGAATGACTTCTTGTGGCCATCGATCGTGATAAACGATATTGATAAATTGCCAATTACACCGGGGCTGCAATTGCTACAAGGGCAATACATGACCTATCCGGGAATTGGAACTGCTGGAGCAATCTTAGCCTTGATCCCTACCTTTTTATTGTATTTGGTGGCGCAAAAAAGCTTTATGGCGTCAATGTCGTTGCAAAGTGGCATAAAATAATTTGTTTTTGGAGGAAATATGAGTAGAGAAGAATACCCGAGACCGCAATTTGAGAGAGAGAATTGGTTAAGCTTAAATGGTGAATGGCAATTTGCCTTTGATGACCAAAATCTTGGTTTAAAAGAAAAGTGGTACACAAACGAAGCAAACTATCCGTACAAGATCAATGTTCCCTTTGTCTATCAAAGTGCATTGAGCGGCATTGATCATCGAGAAGTGCACGATGTTGTATGGTATTATCGGACCTTCGATGTGCAAGTCCCTGAAAAAAGTCGTGTGCTTTTGCATTTTGGGGCGGTGGACTATGAAGCAGATGTGTTTGTCAATGGAAATCATGTGAAAAATCATTGCGGAGGGCATACCTCGTTTGCTATAGACATCACGGATGCTCTAGTATCTGGACAAGAGCAAATACTAAGTGTGCGAGCATTTGACCCGCATTTTGATGAAAGCATTCCACGGGGGAAACAATTTTGGGAAGAAGAATCAGCAGGAATCTGGTACACAAACTCAACAGGGATCTGGCAGCCAGTCTGGCTTGAAGTAGTTGCTGAAACCCATCTGCAACAGGTGAAATTTACGAGTGATTTTGATGCTGGTGCCGTGAAGATCGATGTAGAACTGAACCAGTTACAGCCGCAAGTAGTCTTAGAATATCAAATCTATTTTAAAGATGCTTTAGTTACCAGCGGAAAGGCAGACTTTATCACTTCTAAGTTGAGTTTTGCAGTTGATATTTTCCAGCAAGAAATTTTTCGGACGAATTTTCACCACGAAGGCTGGTCTTGGACACCTGAAAAGCCGCAATTATTTGATGTTGAATTGACGCTTAGAGAAGCAGGGAATGCCATCGATCAGCTAAAAAGTTATTTTGGTATGCGTAAAATACATACAGAAAACGGTATGATTTACTTAAATAACAAGCCTTACTACCAGAAGTTGGTTCTCGATCAAGGCTATTGGCCGAGCGGCTTGTTAACTGCACCAACAGATGAGGACTTTAAACAAGACATCTTATTGGCCAAAGAAATGGGATTTAATGGTTGCCGAAAACACCAAAAAACAGAAGACCCACGCTTTTTATACTGGGCAGATAAATTAGGATTTCTTGTTTGGGGAGAGTGTGCGGCGCCGGCAATCTATACCGATCGTTCTGTGATGCGTTTGATGCAAGAGTGGGCAGAGATCATCACTCGGGACTATAGTCACCCTTCGATCGTTACTTGGGTACCAATCAATGAGAGCTGGGGTGTGCCAAAAATATCATTTGATCGTCAGCAACAGCATTTTTTCTCAAGCAATGTATCACTTTATCCATTCGCTAGACCAGCAACGGTTGGTTATTTCAAATGATGGTTGGGCGATGACGGAGACAGATATTTGTGCGATTCATAATTATGCGCATGGGCAAGAATCTGAACGGCAAAAATATCTATACTTCAAAGACAGTCTCAGCACGAGAGAAAAATTGGTGAATCGAGTATCGACCCCATGGCCGATTTTCGCTGGAGGATTTTCTTATCAGGATCAGCCTATTTTATTGACCGAGTTTGGCGGTATTGGCTTCGATGTTTCGGGGCAACCCGGTTGGGGCTATACCTCAGTGGAAAATCAACAAGATTTCTTGAAGGATTATCAGCGAATCATGACAGCTGTTTATGATTCTGTCGGACTCTGGGGCTATTGCTACACTCAGTTGACAGATGTTGAACAAGAAATCAATGGATTGCTGACCTATGACCGCCAACCAAAAGTTGATTTGGCAGCGATTAAAGAGATCAATGAGCAGTTTCATCCACCACAGATAGAATAAAATGATTGGTAAGGAAAGGGGCGATGTCCGATGGGGAAATCAGCAGCTTGGCTCAGTGGAGTAAGTATCTTGATTGCTGCGCTTATGATAACCGGTTGTAGCACTGGAACTGATCCAGGGGAAGAAGTGTCCGATTTTACTTCAATTATCGATAATGATGGGGCAGATCCTTGGATCTTGCAAACGGAAGCGTTCTTTTATTATACCAAAACGACTGGGAATAATTTAACGCTTTGGCGTGCTGAAAACCTCTCTCACGTTGCTGCTGGTGAAAAAAAGGTCATCTGGGAAATGCCAGCAGAATTTGAAAGTATCTGGGCACCCGAGCTTCATTACTTAGATGATCGCTGGGTGATGTATTTCGCGGCTAATCGTCCTTCAGAAACGCATCGTATGTACGCATTAGTCAATCATCAAAAAGATCCTTACATGGGTGAGTGGCAATTGGAAGAGATCAAAGGGATGGATGATAAATTTGCGATTGATGGAACAGTCTTAGAGATCAATGACAAACGCTATTTCCTTTGGTCGGGCTGGGAAGGGTATGAAAATGTTGCGCAAAATCTTTATTTAGCGGAAATGGCCTCCCCTACGGAAGTGATTGGGGAGAAACGGCTTATCTCAGAACCAGAATATGAATGGGAAATGCGGCAAACACCATTGATCAATGAAGCCCCTCAAGTGATTATCAAAGACGAAACAGTCAATTTGGTATACTCCGCCAGTGGAAGCTGGGACAATGATTACGCTCTTGGTCTTATGACCCTAGATGTAGCTGATGATCCGCTAGAAAGAGCGAATTGGCAAAAGGAACCAGAGCCGATTTTCCAACAGACAAACACTGTCTATGGACCTGGTCATAATGGATTTGCCAAATCAAAAGATGGTTCTGAAGACTGGTTGATTTATCACGCTGCTCGGTGGGATCATTCGGGCTGGGACCGTTCGATCCGCTTGCAAAAGATTGGTTGGGATCAAGAGGATAAAGTCCTACTGGAAGCTCCTTTGGATGAGTGGCATGTTCAAGCGTTGCCAAAAGCTGAGCCGAATCGACTGCGATTAACTGCTAGCCGTGCTTTGCTGGAAGGCGATTTAGCGCTTGTCGAAGATGAGGCAGCACTCTCTAAGAAAGTCGTCCAAGGCTTTGAATCAACGACTGACAAAATTATCTTTACCCCGCAGATTGAAGAATCAGATGAATTTCTGGTGATTGCCTATGTCAAAACCACTGATTATCTCTCCTTAAATGACCCAATTCAGGTCAAGATTGAAACGAAACAAGCAAGTCACGTGGTGGATGTCTATCCTTCCGAATATTATCAACCGCTACAAGTCCGCATGAAGTTACCGAAAGGATCGCAGGAAATCACCCTTTCGTCTGAGATTGGGGTTGATACGCTAAGTATTGATCGTTTAGAAATCGTCAAATTCCAATAAAGAATAATGAGGAAGTTTTTTAAATCCAAGCCATGGGTGATGATCGTTTGACTCCTGCTACTTTGTCTTTAGACAATGTGGCAGGATTTTTTTGTCCTTGAAAATTCCCAACTCCTACCGCCATAGCCTAAAATTCCATGTATAATAAAGAAAACGACCGTTTTATTTGGCGATGGGAAAAGAAAAAGCAAAAGAGGTGCGAACTATGAGGATGAATCAAGAAAAGCTGACTTCATCAAATGGGAAGGATCAGCTTTTTGTCAAAACGTGGCTGCCAGAAGAACAGCCGACAGCAGTCGTGCAAATCGTTCACGGAATGATCGAACACATTGAACGTTACCACGAGTTTGCGGAATGTTTGACTACGCAAGGCTATACGGTGGTCGGTCATGATCACTTAGGGCATGGGCAATCCGTGAAGGAAACACAGGCCTATGGGCATTTTGGTGAAAAAGAGGGCGCCAACTATTTAGTGGCAGATGTGGGAGTGGTCCATCAGTACGCAGCTGCTTGCTACCCAGACCGACCATGCTTTATCTTAGGGCACAGTATGGGGTCGCTGGTGTTGCGGAATTATTTGTTTAGTCAGCCACATCCATTGTCAGGAGCGATCATCATGGGCACCACGATGGAAAAAGCCGTGCTGATGCAAGGAGGCAAACTTGTCACGAACTTGTTGCGCCCGTTTGCCGCTCAGCAATGGCCTTATCACGTAATGGAACAGCTGGTTTTTGGCCAGCACAACCGGCGTTTTCGTCCCAATCGGACCGCCAAGGATTGGTTGACCAGTGATCCGCAACAAGTGGATCGCTACTTGAAGGACCCTTACACGCAATTTCATTTTTCCTTAGCGGCTTACAAGGATCTCTTTACATTGACGCAAGCTGCCAGTGATCCGGATCAACTTCGCAGGATTGATCCAGAATTGCCGCTGCTCTTGATTTCAGGTGCAGATGATCCTGTGGGGCACTATGGCAAAAGCGTCCGCCAATTGGCTCAGCAGCTGAAGCAAAATGCTGACGTGACGATGTATTTGCTTGAGCAGGGCCGTCATGAGATTTTGAATGAGCGCAACCGCGAGATCGTTTACAATGAAATTTCTCGCTGGCTGTTTGAAAAAATGCCGAAATGACGAACGTTAAGAAATTGGTAGTCTTTTCTGAAAATTCAAAATTATTTTCTCTTTTAAGGCTTTTTTCATTTTCGGCTATCTGTTATAATGATTTTCACATCTAACATAAAGGAGAGATTTTTTGTATGACAGTTTATAACTTTTCAGCTGGTCCTGCCGTATTGCCCCGTCCCGTATTGGAGAAAGCACAATCCGAACTTTTGAATTACCGCGGAAGTGGGATGTCCGTTATGGAGCTGAGTCATCGGTCCTCCTTGTTTGAAGCGATCATTAAAGATGCAGAAGCACTTTTACGAAAATTGATGGGAATTCCTGAAAACTATCAGGTACTGTTTTTACAAGGCGGCGCGAGTCTCCAATTCAGTATGATCCCTTTAAATCTTGCACAAAACAAAAAAGCCTTATACGTAAATACCGGTTCTTGGTCGAAGAAAGCTATTGAAGCAGCAAAAGCGCTTGGAAACGTGACGGTGGAAGTCGTTGCCTCTAGTGAGGATCAAAACTTTACCTATATTCCAGAAATTTCAGAAGATGTGATCGATCAAGAAGCGGCTTATTTGCATATCACCACGAACAACACCATTGAAGGGACGGCCTTTCAAACGATTCCGCAGGCTGGCAACTTGCCGATCGTAGCGGATATGTCCTCAAATATTTTAGCCAATGACTATCGCGTAGAAGACTTCGGTGTGATTTATGCTGGGGCCCAAAAGAATATTGGTCCTGCAGGGTTGACGGTAGTGATTATCCGAGAAGATTTACTCAATGATGATGCTGTCTTCGCTCCAATGCTGGATTATCGTCTACAGGCTAAAAATGACTCATTGTACAATACACCACCAACGTATGCTATCTATATTGCTAAATTGGTGTTTGAATGGTTGGAAGAATTAGGCGGCATTCCTGCCATTTTAGAACAAGACCGCCAAAAAGCGGCGCTTTTATACGAAACGATCGAAGCCTCTGCTCTTTACAGTAGTCCTGTGGCTGTTGATAGCCGTTCACTAACGAATATTCCTTTTGTGACAGGGGATAAAGCATTAGATCAGCGCTTCAATGAAGAAGCTGTCAAAGCTGGCTTTGAGAACTTGAAAGGGCATCGTTCCGTTGGAGGAATGCGAGCAAGCTTGTACAATGCCTTTCCATTAGCTGGCGTTCAAGCGTTAGTCGACTTTATGAAATCATTTGAAGCGGAGGTCAAATAAATGTTCCAAATCAAAACATTCAATGCGATCGCACCAGAAGGATTACAGCGTTTAGAAAAAGAAAAGTATGCCATCAACGAAAGCGACCAACCGCAAGGGATTTTGCTGCGCAGCCAGAAATTGCACGATTACGCTTTTCCTGAAAGTGTCTTAGGTATTGCCCGTGCAGGGGCTGGGACCAACAACATTCCCGTCAAAGCATGTACTGAAAAAGGGATCGTCGTCTTTAATACGCCAGGCGCCAATGCCAATGCGGTCAAAGAATTAGTGATCGCTAGTCTGCTCTTAAGTGTCCGTCCGATTTTACGAGGTGCCCAATGGGTCCAAACCTTGAGCGGTGATAATGTGGAAGAACAAGCAGAAGCGCAAAAAAGTCAATTTGCTGGAACAGAGTTAGAAGGCAAAAAGTTAGGAATCATCGGCCTTGGTTCTATTGGAGCGATGGTCGCCAACGATGCTTATCGTCTAGGGATGGAAGTAGTCGGTTATGATCCTTACGTGTCAGTGGATACTGCTTGGACGATCTCTCGTCGGGTCAAGCGTGCCAATGATATTGCGGAAGTCTTTTCAACCTGTGATTTTATTACGGTTCATGTGCCGCTAATGGAAAACACGCATCATCTCGTCGGGGAAGCCGAACTTGCGAAAATGAAACCAACAACGAAGCTATTCAACTTTTCTCGTAAAGAAATCGTCGATACAGATGCCGTTTTACGTGCGTTAAAAGCTGACCGTCTAGCGGGCTATACGACTGATTTTGCGGATGAACAATTGCTGCACAATGAAAAAGTCCTCGTCTTGCCGCATTTAGGTGCATCAACAGAAGAAGCCGAAGTCAACTGTGCCAAAATGGCAGCCCGAACATTGAAAAAATTCTTGGAATTTGGAACCATCAAGCGCTCAGTGAATTTTCCAACTGTTGAGATGGCTTTTCATTCGCCTTATCGTCTGACGATCATCAATCGCAATGTACCGAATATGTTAGGTCAGATTTCATCGATCATTGCGGAATCTGGAATCAATATCGACAATATGCTGAATCGTGGACGGGAAGACTTTGCTTACACCCTAGCCGATGTCGCTTCTGAAGATGAAGCCATATTGAATCAATTAGCCGATAAACTGCGGGAGAACGAAAATATCGTTCGTGTACGGGTCATCAAGAATCAGGAGGTTGGGTATTAATGGTTCAAGTATTTCCGTTTAAAGCCATTCGTCCAGAAGCCTCATTGGCAGAAAAAGTGGCCGAGCTACCGTATGACGTGGTCAATTCACAAGAAGCCGCAGCGTTTGCACAAGGCAATCCTTACAGCTATTTCCACATCGACCGTTCGGAGATCGACTTGCCAGGAATCGATCCTTATGATCCAAAGGTGTATCAAAAAGCGGCGGAAAATCTTGCATCTTTTCAAGAAGAAGGCTGGTTGATTCAAGAAACGGCGCCCGCATATTATTTGTATGAATTGACGATGGCTGGTAGAAGCCAAACGGGGCTTGTCGCCTGTACCTCGATCGATGATTACGTCGCTGGGAAAATCAAGAAACACGAGTTTACCCGTCCAGAAAAAGAAATCGATCGGATCAATCATATTCTGGCATGTGATGCCAATACAAGTCCGATTTTCTTGAGCTATCGCCAACCAGCAGCAGTCAAAGAAGCGATCGATGCGTGGCAAGCAGAGCATGCGCCAATCTATGATTTTGTCAGCTATCATGAGGTGCAACATCGTGTTTGGCTGATCGATGATCCAGCGCTAGTCGCCTCTTTTGCCCAGCAGTTTCAAGCTGTAGATGCCCTTTATATTGCGGATGGGCATCACCGCACAGAGTCAGCAGTCAAAGTCGGCTTGCAAAAGCGAGCCGATGGCCAAAGCAGTCAAGAAAGCGACCGCTTTTTAGCGATTTTATTCCCAGAAAATGAATTGGCGATTTGGGAATACAATCGGGTTTTGCGGGTACCAGTGCCAGAAACCTTTTTTGAGCAGGCAGCCCAACATTTTACGATTCGAGAAACTACAAGGAAGAAACCAGCGCAACGTGGTTCGATTCATCTGTACCTAAGCCATGCGTGGTGGGAGTTGACCATCAAACCGGAAGCTGTGCCGCAAGATGCGGTAGGACAGCTGGATGTGTCGCTTTTACAACAATACGTGCTGGCTGATATTTTCGCGATCCAAGATGTGCGGACAGACAAACGCATTGATTTTGTCGGCGGAATTCGTGGTCCAGAAGAATTGGAACGTTTGGTAGATAGCGGAGAATGGACATTGGCCTTTTCCATGTATCCAACGCAAATGGCCGATCTTTTGGCAGTAGCCGATGCGGGAGAAATTATGCCGCCAAAATCAACTTGGTTTGAACCAAAACTGTTGAGCGGTCTGTTTTTACATGATTTAGAAACGAATTAACCAAAAAAAGCTTACGAGGCTAGCTCGTAAGCTTTTTTTCTATTAGAAGTTGCCGAGTGTTTCGATGATCAAGCGGACATTCAAGACCGTCAGTGCAATGGCACAGATCCAGCCTAAGGTAGAGACCCATAGCGGATTCTTGAAGCGTTCCCCCATGATTTTTTTTGAGCTGGTAAAAAGAACCAACGGAATCATCGAAACGGGTAAGGCGATGCTTAAAAAGACTTGCGAATAAATCAGCAGATCGTCCAAGGCTTGTTCGTTGCCGCCAAAGTAAATCGTACAAAGCAAGACGGGGATCACCGATAAGCCACGGGTGATCAGACGTCGCGCCCAAGTAGGGATCTTCATATGGATAAATCCTTCCATCACGACTTGCCCCGTCAGTGTCCCAGTGATCGTTGAATTTTGACCAGATGCCAAGAGCGCCACGGCAAACAGAACGCTCAAGACTGGACTGGCGACAGCACCAGCAATGGAGGAATCTTGCAAAGCATCAAACAGCGCGGAGAAGGTGCCGACTTCTTCACTATGACCAAAGAACAAGGCGCTTCCTAAGATCAAAAGCAGGCAATTGACCAAAAACGCAGCGGATAATTGAATGTTGGAATCCCAAGTAGCGAACCGCACGGCCGTTGCCACTTCTTGGGTATCGCTACGATCGATTTTTCGTGACTGGGAGATCGAAGAATGCAGATAGAGATTATGCGGCATCACAGTCGCACCAACGATCCCCAACGCCATTGTCAGCTGCCCATGGTTCAAGACTTGCTTTTGGGGAATAAAGCCTTGCAAGACAGCAGGCAAATTTGGTTGAGCAATAATGACTTCGTAACAAAAGACCAGCATAATGACCAAAATCAGTGTCATGACGATCGCTTCGATTTTTCGGAAACCCAATTTCATTAAAAAGAGCAGAAGCAGTACATCGAAAATCGTTAAGATGACCCCAACTAATAAAGGTAAGCCGAATAGTAGATTGAGAGCGATCGCTCCTCCGATCACTTCCGCGATATCCGTTGCCATGATAGCCAATTCGGTGACGATCCACAAGACAAAGCCTAAGCCTTTGCTGGTGTGTTTACGAGTTGCTTGCGCAAGGTCCATCTGGGTCACGATCCCTAGCTTGGCTGCCATGTATTGCAGCAGCATAGCGATCAAACTGGAAATCAAGATCACAGAAAGTAAGAGATAGCCATATTCAGCACCGCCTCCGATCGAGGTGATCCAGTTTCCTGGGTCCATATAGCCCACGGCTACCAATGCCCCAGGACCAGAAAACGCTAAGAGATTGCGCCAAAAGCTGCCGTTTTTTGGAATGGCAACTGTATTATTTATTTCTTCCAAGCTAGGACCGTTGGCCGCTTGGATCAATTTTTTTTCATCATTCATCGTTTCACGTCCTATCTTTTTAGGTATACCTAAAAACAAATCTATTGTATTCCTCATTTATGAATTTTTCAAGAGAAACCTTTTGGAAGTCAGAAGGAAGGACAAAAAAACAGCAGCCAAAGGAATGGCTGCTGTCTGCTGGGTTTTCTTATAAAATTAGTCGGCGCGTAAAGCGATCGCTGCATCTTTTTTCGCTGCCATTCGAGCTGGTATGTGGCCGCCGATCATCGTTAGGACGGTGCTGACAGCAATCAAGATCAGGCCGTGGACCGGATTTAATTGAGCAACATTTTCGAGATCAGTCATACTATATAAGATCGCGTTGATCGGGAATGTGGCTAACCAAGCAATCAGGACACCTAAAGCTCCTGAAGCGATCCCTAAAATACAGGTTTCGGCATCAAAGACGCGGGTGATGTCTTTTTTACGAGCACCTAATGCTTTTAAGACCCCAATTTCTTTCGTGCGTTCTAGTACAGAGGTATAAGTGATGATACCGATCATGATCATGCTAGTTACCAAGGAGATCCCTGCAAAAGCGATCAAGACGTAGGTGATGGCATCCATCAAGCCACCAGTCAATTGAGTCATCGTACCCGCTAAATCGGAATAAACGATTTGGTCTTCTTTGTCTTTGCCTTTGTTGAAGTCATCCAAGTAATCAAGGATTTTTTCTTTGGCACTGAAATCATTCGGATAGATCATAATGCTGTTTGGTAAATCACTGCCGCCAAGATAAGCGATCAATGAATCTTTAGCACTTTCGTCAACGGGTTCATTCGTCATCACGTTGGTGTCGCTGTCTATTTGGGCTTGGACGATCGCTGAGTCTTGGTTTTCTTTGATGACTTCTTGCGCGAGGGCATCACTGTAGGCAATGCCAGTTGACAGCAAGTTCATCGTAGAGTTTTGCTTGATACGTAAGATTCCGCTGATCGTTAATTCTTTGTTGCTGCTGTTATCGAAAACTTCATTTAAATCTTGATTTGGAATGAAGTTTCCAGTTGGTAATTCGGTGTAAAAGGCATCATTAGACGCCAATGTGATTTTTGTTCCCACGATATCGTCGAAGGACACCTTGTCGCCATCTTCAATGTCAAAACCGAGATTGATCAATGCATTGACATTCGTTACGTTGTTTTCATCGACGATCAAAACGACATCTGTGCTAGCACTTGGGTAGCTGCCTTCTAAAAGGTCGTAGTTGTCTTTTAAGAAATTGCCGTTATCCTCTGATAACTGCTCGGGGAAAGTCGAAACCCCAATCCCGGTGGAGGCACTCATGGCAGACATCATGGCATTGGTCTGTTCATTGTCAGGTGATGCATTGGAGAAGCTGACTTGTTCCACAGTATCATCGATCTTACGGAAAAGGTTCAAGGAAGTGGAACGAGTGTAGCCGATATTGTTGCTTAATTCAGGATCAATGTCGTTGATGTAATCGAGAAACTCTTGATCGATTTTGTTGATATGGGTTGCACGATCCGCATCACTTAATTTGGCAGTGACCTCTTTATCTGAAGGGAAATCTTCCGATTTCTCCCGTGTCCCCATGGCTGATGGATCTTGTTCAGTTGCTACTTGCGAGATCGTGATCGGAAAACGAGCTAATGTTTCTGACTGGGTATTGTCGATTTGTTTTTGGAATCCCGTTGACAGTGACAAAACAATGGCGATTCCGATGATCCCGATACTAGAAGCAAAGGCTGTCAAGAAGGTGCGCCCTTTTTTGGTGCGGATATTGTTAAACGACAAACGTAAGGCAGTCATGAAACTCATTTTTGTGTGCTTTAATTCGAATTGGTCTTTCTTTTGTCCTTCGACATGAGGGTTCGAATCTTTAATGATTCGTCCGTCTTTGAACTCAATGATCCGTCCAGCGTATTTGTGCGCCAATTCAGGATTATGAGTAACCATGATGACCAATTTTTCTTTTGATAGTTCTTGGATCAGTTCCATGATTTGGACACTGGTCTCTGAATCCAAGGCACCTGTTGGTTCATCACAAAGAAGGATATCAGGATCATTTGCTAAGGCACGAGCGATCGCTACCCGCTGCATTTGACCACCAGAAAGCTGATTTGGTTTTTTGTGCATATGCTCAGCTAAGCCCACACGCGTCAAAGCATCGGTTGCTTTTGCGCGTTTTTCTTCTTTTGACACACCGCTCAAGGTCATCCCAAGCTCGACGTTGTCGATGATGCCTAAATGACTGATCAAATTGTAGCTTTGGAAGACAAAGCCGATCGAATTGTTCCGATACGCATCCCAGTCACGATCTTTAAAGGATTTCGTTGATTTGCCGTTGATGATCATATCACCAGAATCGTAATTATCTAAGCCGCCGATCACGTTCAACATGGTTGTTTTCCCAGAGCCGCTTGGCCCTAAAATGGCAACAAACTCTTGTTTACGAAAGGCGACGGAGACACCATCGAGGGCTTTTGTAGTACTGGCGCCAACCGTATAATACTTCTTGATATCTTTTAATTCTAACATGCTGTCACTCTTTTCTTGCCGTTTTCACGATTATTTTCATTATGTAACCACGCTATCATAATGGTTAACAAAAATCAACGATTATCATTGTTTAAACAAATAATTTATACTAAACTAAAGACAGAAAAGAGGGAGAGTATGGAAAAAGCGTTAGGAACATTCAATATGGCGGTATTTGCGGAAATCTTTTCGCTGATGGGAAACATATTGTTTGAAGAAATCGGTCTGGAAGATTTAAAATTGACCAAAATGGAAATCTTGGAACTCGTGGTGATCTCTAGTAATGAAGGAATCACGATGTCCGAGTTGGCCCAGCAAATCGGTACGTCAAAAGTCCAAATCAGTCGTTCGATCTCGGGGTTAGAAAAGGCTGGCTTTGTGGTCCGCAAAACCAACGGCGTCAATCGCCGCAACGTCAATGTTTATTTGGAAGAAGCTGGGAAGCAGTTGTTTGTCCAAAAGAAAAAACAAGTGGAAGACCGCTTGAATGCCAAAACCGCTCAAATGGCTGCAGAAGATATCCAGCAGTTGAGTCAGTCGTTGACGGAGGCAGTGGGGATCTTGCGGAAATATGACATTTTACGGACTGGCAATCAATGTGAGAAAAATACGCCGTTTGATTAAAAAAGGGCGAAGCAATCGTTTGCTTTTTAATTACTGAATTAATTTCATATTAACTTATATTATCGATTTTTTAGATAAAGCAACCGATTGCGTTTTTCTCTTGTTTTGACTTCTGATTTGTGCGACAATGAGTATATCAAACAAGTCAAAGGAGTCTGCTATGAATACTACTGCCATTTATCATCGTCCCGAAAGTGAATTTGCGTATTTGTACGAGAAGGATAAAATGCATATCCGTTTGCGTACCGCCCGTCAAGACGTCCGCCATGTCCAGTTGCTTTGCGGTGATCCTTACACACTATATAAAGAAGCTTGGTACCAGCAAAGAATTGAAATGAAAAAAATTCTTTCCACGGACTTGCATGATTATTGGCAAGTATCGGTCGGAGCAGAATTCCGCCGTTTGTCTTACGGCTTTTCCATCGAAAGTTACGATGGGTTGCATGTCTTTTATGGAGACCACGGGGTCTATCCTTTTGAGCAGCAATATTTAGAAATGAACAACAATTATTTTCGGATGCCTTACTTCCAAGAAGCCGATCGTTTCAAAATTCCCGAGTGGGCAAAAGAAACCGTTTGGTATCAAATCTTCCCTGAACGCTTTGCAAATGGGGACCCATCAAATGATCCAGAAGGTGTATTGCCATGGGGTTCAAAAAATCCCGATCGCCAAGACTTTTTCGGCGGGGATCTGCAAGGGGTCATCGATCATTTGGATTACCTCGTCGATCTAGGAATCAATGGAATCTACTTCTGTCCGATTTTTGAGGCCTATTCGAATCACAAGTATGATACCATCGATTATTTAGCCATCGATCCAGCGTTTGGGGATAACGACACCTTTAAACGCTTAGTGGAGGAATGCCACAAACGCGGCATCAAAGTCATGCTAGATGCTGTGTTCAATCATATGGGGGATACTTCGCATCAATGGCTAGATGTCATCAAAAACGGCAAAGATTCGCCCTTTGCTGATTGGTTCCACATCAATGAGTTTCCTGTCAACTACAAAGAAGGGGAAAACTTTGAAGATGCTTATGACATCACCTATGATGTTTTTGCCTTTACGCCGCATATGCCAAAACTCAATACAGAAAATCCCGACGTGCAAGATTATTTGTTGAAGATCGCTCGTTATTGGATCGAAGAGTTTGATATCGATGCTTGGCGCTTGGACGTTGCCAATGAAGTCAGTCACCACTTCTGGAAAAAATTCCGCCAAGTGTGTGATGATGCCAAAGATGATTTTTATATCCTTGGGGAAATTTGGCACTCTTCTCAACGGTGGTTACAAGGCGACGAGTTTCATGCAGTAATGAATTACGCCTTTACGGATGCAATCATTGAATATTTTGTCAAAGACGAGATCTCTATGACGAAAATGGTCTCGGAATTAAATAACCAGCTGATGTTGTATCGGGAGCAAACCAATCAAGTACAGTTCAATATCTTGGATTCCCATGATACCCCGCGCTTGTTAACTTTGGCTCGAGGAGACAAAGACTTGATGCGCCAAGTGATGGCCTTTACGTATCTGCAACAAGGTGTTCCTTGCCTGTATTACGGTGATGAGATCGGTTTGACCGGCGATATGGACCCGGATTGCCGTAAATGTATGATTTGGGAAGAAGAAAAGCAAGATCGTGATCTCCTGCATTTCACTCGCTCATTGATCAGCATTCGCAAAGACAATCAGAAAGTCTTATCAGAAGGTTCCTTGAGTTGGAACTGGGTTTCGGAAGAGGATGGACTGATCATTTTCGAACGAGAGTTAGGGGCACAGCGGATCATCGGTATTTTCAATACGGGCGATGACCAAATCACTCTTTCTCGTCCTGATTCGATCCTGATGGAACAGTTTGTCCAACTGGAAGATGAAACGATGATTATTGATAACAAAGGCTTTGCTATCGTGAAAGTAAACAACGAAGAATCGAATGAAGCATAAAAATGAGGCAAGAATTGCATATGCAATTCTTGCCTCATTCAATGTTTTGGGTATTTTTAATTTCCCCATGCACGTTGGAAAGAATCTTCCCCAAAATTCCTTCTGTCGGTATTATATCCTATAACACCTGAATGTGACAAATGATAACCCTTAAATATAGGTAGATTTTTTCTGTAAAGGGGGAAAAGATTGAAAATTTAGACAGTATTGCCTTCTTTTTGCGCTTCTTTCCACGAAAGGTCTTTTCTTTTTTACAAGATATGATAAACTAGTAAAAATGTATTTTTATTCGAGGAGTGATTTGATGAGTACAGGGTATCACGTAGCAGTTGTCGGGGCTACCGGCGCAGTAGGAACAAAAATGATTGAGATGTTGGAGAAGACCACGTTGCCGATCAAAAAAATAACGTTGTTGGCATCCAAACGTTCTGCTGGGAAGACCCTTGTGTTCAAAAATGAACCGCTCGTTATTCAAGAGCTGACCACAGATTCCTTTGCAGGCGTCGATATTGCATTGTTCAGTGCCGGTGGCGGCATTTCAAAACAATTTGCTCCAGAAGCAGTCAAACACGGTGCAGTCGTGATCGACAATACCAGTCATTTTCGGATGGACCCGAATGTTCCTCTAGTCGTTCCTGAGGTGAATCCTCATGCATTAGCGCAACATAAAGGAATCATTGCCAATCCGAATTGTTCAACGATTCAAATGATGGTGGCATTAGAACCGATTCGTCAAAAAGTCGGTTTATCGAGGATCTTGGTTTCGACGTATCAAGCAGTTTCAGGTGCTGGCGCACAAGCCTTGGCTGAATTGACTCGTGAATCTCAAGAATTATTAGCTGGCAAAGCCGCTGATGAACTAATCCCTGAGATTTTACCAGCAGGCAGCGACAAAAAGCACTACCCGATCGCGTTTAACGCCTTGCCGCAAATCGATGTTTTCGCCGAAGAGGATTATACTTACGAAGAGTGGAAAATGATCAATGAAACGAAGAAGATCATGGAAGATACGCAGATCAAAGTAGCAGCTACATGTGTGCGGATCCCTGTGTTTAGCGGTCATTCAGAGTCGATTTATATCGAGACCAAAGACCATGCTAGTGTTGAGGAAGTCAGACAGTGGATCAGCGAAGCGCCAGGAGCTGTCTTGCAAGATGATCCGAGTCAACAAGTGTACCCGCAAGCTTTGACCAGTGTGGACAAAACAGAAACCTTTGTTGGTCGGATTCGCAAAGATTTGGATGTCGAAAACGGCTTGCATTTATGGGTCGTTTCTGATAATTTGCTGAAAGGTGCGGCATGGAACTCCGTTCAAATCGCCGAAAGCCTGCATCAGCAAGGATTCGTTCATGTGTAAACCATAAGTTTTTCAGAAAAGTGTGGTGAATGCCACGCTTTTCTTTTTTTTGTTGTATAATAATAGGGACGGCTTATGCTTGGGAAATAATACAGTAGAAAAAAATTAAGAGGTGAATAAAAGTGGAAACGATAAAAATCATTCCTCTTGGCGGTGTACGCGAAAACGGAAAGAACATGTACATTGCTGAAGTTGGCGAGGATATATTTGTGCTGGATTGCGGTGTCCGTTATCCAGAAAATGAATTATTAGGGATCGATACAGTGATTCCAGACTTCACATATTTAGAAGAAAATGCCGACCGTGTGGCGGGTGTCTTCTTGACCCATGGGCATGCAGATGCGATTGGTGCATTGCCTTATTTCTTGGAGAATATCCAAGTACCGGTCTTTGGGACCGAGTTAACGATCGAACTAGCAAAATTGACCGTGAATAAAAATGAAGCTACCAAGCGCTTCAAAGATTTTCATGTGATCGATGAACATTCGGAGATCGACTTTGGTCATGCGACCATCAGCTTTTTCCGTACGACCCATTCTATCCCTGATTCTGTTGGGATCAGCGTCAAAACAGAAGCTGGCAATATCGTTTATACAGGAGATTTCAAGTTTGACCAAACAGCGATCCCTATGTATCAAACCGATTTTGGCCGCTTAGCGGAAATTGGAAAAGAAGGAGTCTTAGCCTTACTAAGCACGTCTTCAAATGCCGAAAATCCAACGCCGATCGCTTCTGAATTGACGATCCAAGATGAAGTTTACGACAATATCCGTTATTGGGAAGGTCGAATCATCGTCGCTAGTGTTGCCAGCAATTTGCAACGGGTGCAACAAGTATTAGATGCGGCGTTTCGTTCTGATCGCAAAGTCGTTTTGACCGGGCAAGATTTTGGTCGGATCATCAAAACGGCCATGAAGTTAGGGAAATTAAAATTACCTGCCGAAGACTTGCTGATCACCCAAAAAGAAATGAAAAAATACTCAGACGAACAGTTGCTGATTTTAGAAACAGGTCGTATGGGTGAACCAATCAAAGCGTTGCAAAAAATGGCCAACGGCTCTCACCGGACGCTGCGTATCAAAGAAGGAGATCTTGTTTACATCACAACAACGCCGACAACGGCAATGGAAACTGTGGTTGCGAAAACGGAAGATATCATCTATCGCGCTGGCGGTACCGTAAAACAGATCTCGGATAATTTCCGTGTTTCTGGTCATGCCAACCCGAATGATCTGCAGCTGATGTTGAATATGATGAAACCGAAGTATTTTATCCCTATTCAAGGCGAGTACCGCCAATTAGCCGCCCATGTGGACTTGGCGCAAGAAGTCGGGATTCCGATGAAAAATATCTTCATTACTGCACGTGGAGATGTGTTAGAGTACAAAAAAGGCGAAATGATCGCCGCAGGTGCGGTCCCAGCTGAAAACGTCATGATCGATGGGATCGGTGTCGGTGACATTGGGAATATCGTCCTGCGAGACCGCAAAGTCTTATCTGAAGACGGAATCTTCGTTGCGGTAGTGACGATCAATCGTCGCGAAAAGAAAATTATTTCTGCACCACAAATCACTTCTCGCGGATTCGTCTATGTGAAAGCCAGCCGCGATCTGATTCGTGAAAGTGGCGAGATCGTGGAAGAAATCGTAGAAAAACACCTTCATGATGAAGAGTTTGAATGGAGCAAATTGAAACAAGATATCCGTGATCGTTTGAGTCGTTTCTTGTTTGAACAAACCAAACGCCGTCCAGTCATCTTGCCGGTCATCATGGAATCAAGCCAAAGAAATCGCAACCGTAAATAATTCGTTTTGACCTACTGACAAAAGCAGGTGAAAGAATAGCCGTTTGACGGCCGATTTCTTTTCACCGAAGCTTTTGTCTTTTTTTATGTAAGAAAACAGGTGGCGGTTTTTTTACAAAATGACCCTTATTTTGGTCGTGATGAGCAGATAAGGATTGACGGCGAATGGATTTCGATCAATAATACAAAGTTGTCCCCCTAAGACTAGAGGAACAAAACAAGCAAAGAGAGGATGGTCGATTTGTGAATAGTTATCAAGAAAATCCCGTAGTACAACAGAGAAAGTGGTGGATTCTCATTGCTGTTTCGATGTTTACCTTTATGTCAACACTGGATGGGAGTATCGTAAATATCGCTTTGCCGACGATCTCGGCAGATATGGGTGTCCCTATGAATCAAGCGGAGTGGGTCGTATCCGTCTACTTGATGATCGTTTGTGCCTGCCTTTTGTTATTCGGTAAGGTAGGCGATAGTTGGGGCAAAATCAAAGTATTCCGCTTGGGGATGCTGATCTTTATTATCGGTTCGCTGTTATGCGGGTTTAATCATTCCTTAGCATTTCTGCTATTTGCTCGAGTCGTGCAAGCGATCGGAGCCAGCATGACGATGGCGACAAATACCGGTATCATTACTGAAGTTTTTCCTATGAGTGAACGAGGACGCGCCTTAGGGATGATTGGTGCCTTTGTTTCGTTAGGCTCCATCGCCGGTCCTGGATTAGGCGGAGTGATTTTGGCGCATTTTTCTTGGCCGTTTATTTTTTGGATCAATGTTCCAGTCGGTATTCTGACAATGATTGCTGGAGAAAAGGTGTTGCCAAAAGATATCACCATGAGTCATGATTCCATCGATAAAACCGGGTTTGTGCTGTTTTCAATTGCAATTATCAGCTTCTTCGGCGGCATTTTTCTTGGACAAGAGCGTGGCTTTTTAACGTGGCTACCACTGCTACTGGTGGGGATCGCCTTAGTGGCATTCATCGTCTTTTTGCGAGTAGAAGCGCGTGTGAGCAAACCGCTGATTACCTTTGGGATCTTTCGTAATAAAATTTTCACCATGAGCCTGATCACGGCGCTGCTGATCTTTTCTGCAAACTTTTTTGTCAATGTTGTGATTCCCTTTTACTTGCAAAGTGCCCGAGGCTTAACGCCGAGCGTGGCAGGAATGCTGATGATGGTCTTTCCCTTAATGATGGTCATTGGTTCACCACTTAGCGGCTATTTGACGGACCGTGTAGGACCGGAGATCTTGGTCTTAGCTGGCTTAGCGTTGCTGTCCATCACTCAGCTGATGTATATGTTTATGAATCAGCATACGCCGATTTGGTACTATGTCGTCGCTACTGCTATCATGGGGTTAGGCAATTCGTTGTTCCAATCCCCCAACAATACGATGGTGATGAGCAGCGTCACCAAAGAAAATCTTGGGGTGGCAGGTAGTCTAAATTCCTTTGCCCGTAACTTGGGCATGGTCTTAGGGATATCCTTAGCAACGACGATTCTTTATGCCGCAATGAGTCAAGCCTATGGGAAGCATGTGACGACCTATATCGCAGGTCGGGCAGATATTTTTGCCTATGGCATGAAAATCACCTTCTTTGGGGCGTTCCTTCTTTGTATCACAGCGTTATTCTTAACAGTCTGGCGCATCTATAAACAAGGCGGACGTAAGAAAACGCTATGATCGCTTGAAGTCATCAGGTCGAACTGTTCTATTCCTTATTCAGAAAGGGTAGAACAGTTTTTTTATTTTTCTTGACAAGAACCAGAAAAAGGACGGATGTAATAAAGCTGCCAGAATTTGTGCTTTTGGATTTCTTGCGTTATCTGTTATAATGAAAAATATTAGACTGTATTACTTAGATGGAAAGGGGAATGTTGTATGAAACTTACGTATCACGGACACTCGGTGCTTGCTATCCAATTAGCGGATGGCCAAAAATTGTTGTTTGACCCTTTTATTACTGGAAATGCTCTGACTGATTTGGATGCAGACACAGTGGAAACCGATTGGCTTTTGATCACGCATGGTCATAGCGATCATATTGGGGACATGGTGCCGATCGCCAAAAGAAATGAAGCACCAGTGATCAGTGTCGTTGAAATTTGCCGCTATGCAGCCCGCAAAGGCGTTGCTGAGACGCATGGCATGAATATGGGAGGCTCTTTTGAGTTCCCGTTTGGCAAAATCTCAATGGTGGAAGCGAAACACAGCTCTGGTCTTGAAGAAGACGGAACGATGATCTATATGGGCAACCCAGTGGGGATCATTTTAGAAGCAGAAGGCAAAACCATCTACCACGCTGGCGATACTGCCCTCTTTAGCGATATGGCGATGATCGGTGAACGTTTCGACATCGATGTGGCGTTTTTACCGATCGGGGATAATTTTACGATGGGCGTTCAAGATGCTGCAACAGCAGCGGCGCTTTTAAACGCGAGCAAAGTAGTACCGATCCATTACAATACGTTTCCAATGATCAAGCAAGATCCGCAAACCTTCGTGAATTTATTGCCGGCAGGTGTGGGCCAGATCCTTGCAGTCGGTGAGACATTAGAAGTTTAAGCAACAGGAAGATTCGTAGTAGGAATAGGGGATAATTATGGCGACAAAACACGACTTGATTTTAGCGCATATCGAGAATCTGCCTGTAGGCGATCGCATCTCGGTGCGGGGAATCGCAAAAGACTTGAATGTCAGTGAAGGAACAGCCTATCGGGCGATCAAAGATGCGGAAAATATCGGCTTGGTTTCAACGATCCAACGTGTGGGAACTATTCGGATTGAACGGAAACTAAAGAAACACATTGAAAAACTAACTTTCGGCGAAGTCGTCCAAATCATTGAAGGCGATGTTTTGGGCGGCGCAGCCGGTTTAGACAAAGACTTGAACAAATTTGTTATCGGCGCCATGAAGGAATCGGCAATGGAACGCTACATCACGCCTGGTTCCTTAGTGATCGTCGGAAACCGTAACGAAGTCCACAAGTTGGCACTGGAAGATGGCGCAGCCGTCTTGATCACGGGGGGCTTTGAAACCTCAGAGGAAATCTGTCGCTTAGCAGACGAATTGGAGCTGCCGATTTTACAAACGACCTATGACACCTTTACCGTGGCAACGATGATCAACCGTGCCTTGAGCGACCAGCTGATCAAAAAGGACATCATGCTGGTGAGTGACATTTATATGCCATTGGAAAAAACCAAGTATCTACACACCTTTGATACGGTCAAGGATTACAAACTGCTTTCGGAGTCTACCAACCACTCCCGCTATCCAGTCGTCAACAAGAATATGCGGGTCGTTGGGATCATCACAGCCAAAGATGTCCTAGAAAAGCCTGACACGCAGATCATCGAACGAATCATGACCCGGGAACCACGGGTCGTAAAAAAAGAGATGAGTGTGGCCTCTGCCAGCCATCAGATGATTTGGGATGGCTTAGAAGTGATGCCCGTCGTAGCAGATGACCTTTCTTTGATTGGGATCGTTACACGCCAAGACATCATGAAAGCGATGCAGATGGTCCAACGACAAACACAAATTTCAGATACGATTTCAGACCAAATCTCGGGACAGATGCAAGTCATCGAACAAGATTTTGAAGGGAACAAATTGCCGCAGCCACATTTCAGCTTTGCGGTGACGCCTCAAATGGTCAATGAAGTCGGAACGATCTCTTTTGGTGTCTTGAGTGAAGTGATCGCGAATACGGCAAAACGTACCATGCAGTTGAATCAACGGCGCAATAGTTGGATCGAGCAAGTCAATCTGCATTACTTCCGTTTGATCCAATTAGAAAGCGAGATCATCATTCAACCGAAGATTCTAGAACTGGGGCGACGTTCGGCGAAAATCGATATCGAAGTATCGATCGAAAATTCCTTAGTGGCAAAAGCGATCGTGGTATGCCAAGTAATGGAACGCCCATAAATCATCGAAAACGGCACTTATGGAAAAATTTTAGAGAGAAAGTTGAGACCATTCATGAAGGTACAAGAAGAAATACTTGCAACAATCAAAGCATTCGACCGAATCATTATCCATCGGCACCAACGCCCTGATCCAGATGCATTAGGATCACAAGTGGGCTTGGCAGAAATTTTACGAGCTAGTTTTCCCAAAAAAGAAATCTATCAAGTCGGCGGACCTGTTGAAGGATTGGATTACTTGGCGCTGATGCAGACGATCCCTGATGATTTGTATAAAGGAGCGTTGGTGATCGTTACAGATACGGCCAATGCACCACGGGTCAGTGACCAACGCTATGATCAAGGGGCGAAATTGATCAAAATCGATCATCACCCTAATGATGAGCCTTACGGAGAGCTGGTCTGGGTCAATACGAAAGCCAGCAGCTGTAGTGAGATGATCGTTTCATTTTGGCAAATGTTTCAAAACGAGCTGACGATGACGCAAGAAGCGGCTCGTCTGCTGTATGCGGGCATCGTTGGTGATACTGGACGGTTTTTATATCCGGCAACGACAGCGACAACGCTGCGCTTAGCGGCTGAACTATTGGATTACGGTTTTGATGCACCGAAGATCAATCGGCAATTGGATCAAGTCTCTCGCAGTGTTGCTCGCCTTTCAGGGTATGTCTACGAAAACATCGAGATCGATGAGATTGGTGCTGGCAAAGTGATCCTATCACAAGAATTGCAGCAGCGTTTTGGCGTAGTGGATTCGGAAACCTCAGCAGTCGTTTCCTTACCAGGGAAAATCGACGAAGTGATGGCTTGGGCGATCTTTGTCGAACAACCAGAAGGCTATTATCGGGTGCGGATGCGTTCGAAAGGTCCAGTGATCAATGAGATCGCCAAACGCCATCATGGCGGCGGACATCCCCTTGCCAGTGGAGCAAACGCAAAAGACCTTGAAGAAGTTGCCGTGATCTATCAAGAGATCCAAGCAGCGATCAAAGAATTTCAAGCAGAATAAACACTTACAAGAACATTTACCAATAGAAAAAGGGCGTGCCAAAAGCTTTCGGCACGCCCTTTTTTAGACAAAACGCAGCGCAGGCTCATCACTGAACCCGCACTGCGTTTTTTTGTTTATTTTTGAGAAAAGCGCGGTTTAGCCCCGTAGATCGTCTAAAAATTCGGTTTTGCTTTTCGTTTTCTCGTCTTTCATTTTGATGACTTTGGCTGGTGAGCCAGCAACGACTGCGCCAGCAGGGACATCTTCCGTTACCACAGAACCGGCAGCGACGACTGCACCTTCGCCGACACGGACGCCTTCAAGGACGACGGCATTTGCACCGATCAAAACATTGTCTTCAATGATGACTGGGCTTGCTGAAGGTGGCTCAAGAACGCCAGCCAAGACAGCACCAGCGCCAATATGGGCTTTTTTCCCAACGGTTGCTCGGGCGCCTAAAATCGCACCCATGTCGATCATGGTTTCTTCACCAACGACGGCACCAATGTTGATCACGGCCCCCATCATGATAACGGCATTTTTTTCAATGATGGCTTGGTCACGGATAAAGGCACCTGGTTCGATACGGGCATCGACTTTCGTCAAGTCCAATAAAGGGATCGCTGAGTTGCGGCGATCATTTTCCAGATAGTGATCGGTGATTTTGTCTTGGTGCGCGGTTAAAAACTCAGCCACTTTTTGACTGTCACCAACCACGAAATAGAAGGTGCCGTTACCAAACAATTGGATACCATCTGCTTGGACGTTACTAAGATCTCCATTGATATAGACTTTTACAGGTGTTTGTTTATTTGCTTCTTTGATGTATTTTGCTAATTGATAAGGATCGGAAAATTGTAATTCTGTCATGAGAGACCACCTTTACTTGTCGATTAGATTTTTCATGGAATAAAAACCAGCTGGTTGGTTGGCTAAAAATTCCGCTGCTTTTAGCGCACCATTGGCGAAGATTTCGCGGGAGAGCGCTGTGTGTTTTAATTCAATGATTTCATCCTGCCCAGCGTAGATGACAATGTGTTCTCCAGGAATCGTTCCGCCGCGAACGGCATGGATGCCCATCTGCTTGCGGTCATTTACTAGATCACTGCCTTCACGCCCGTAGAGATACTCTTTTTTCGTTTCGCAGCTGTCATTGATACTATCTGCCAACAGCAAAGCTGTACCACTTGGTGCATCGAGTTTTTGATTATGATGCTTTTCGATGATCTCAATGTCAAAGTCAGCTTCTAATGCGGGGGTGATACTTTGTAGTGCTTTGATCAGTACATTGATCCCCAACGACATATTGGCAGAATAGAAAACTGGGATCACTTTAGCAGCCAACGGCAGCATCATCTGCGTGTCTTCCGTCAAACCAGTTGTAGCAACCACGATAGGCAGCTGCTGTTCGACACAATAGTTCAATAAGGCAGGGACATTGCTATAATGAGAAAAATCAATCACCAAATCGATCGGCTGCGTGATTTTTTCTGGACGATCATAGATTGGAAAGGGACCATCTAATTGCTCGGTACGATCCAATCCGGCGGCCACTTCTAACTGAGGGTGCTTTGCGATCAGGCTTTGCAACACTTTGCCCATACGACCGTTTGCACCGCTTAATAAAATCTGTTTCACCAAAAACTCCTCCTTACAGCAATCCGTAATTGGTCATTTCTTCTTCTAAATGAACGAGGGTCGCATCTTCTGGGACACCCAAAGGCAAACGATAATGCAATTCGCATTTGCCTAGCAAGGAGACCGCTGCTTTGATCGGCACAGGATTTACTTCACTGAAAATCGCATCGATCAACGGTTTTTGTCGCAATTGCTCTTTGATGGCGGCTTTTACATCACCATTTAAGAAATCAGCAACGAGTTGTGCCGTTTGTTTCGGAGCGATATTGCCGATCGTTGAAATCACGCCAGAGCCACCTAAAGCTAGAATTGGGGTTACTTGATCGTCATTTCCTGAGTAGATAGCAAAGTCATCATCCGCAAGACGAGCGATTTCTGCGATTTGCGAAATGTCGCCGCTGGCTTCTTTGATGCCTTTGATATTAGGGATTTTTTTCAGTTCTGCCACAGCTTCAGGTGTTAAATTTAAGCCGGTTCTTGAGCTGACGGAGTATAAGATCACTGGCAGTTCAACGCTTTGACAGATTGCTTCATAGTGAGCGACTAAACTTTTCTTGGTCGCTTTGTTGTAGTAGGGTGTTACAACCAATAATGCGTCAGCACCAACGCGCTGTGCTTCTTTTGAAAGATGGATCCCATGTTGGGTGTTGTTGGAGCCTGTTCCGCC
Source organism: Enterococcus casseliflavus (assembly GCF_029215545.1). Classification (NCBI taxonomy): domain Bacteria; kingdom Bacillati; phylum Bacillota; class Bacilli; order Lactobacillales; family Enterococcaceae; genus Enterococcus; species Enterococcus casseliflavus. Next base: position 611,339 of record NZ_CP119393.1, read on the forward strand.
GATGACGGGGATTCGACCAGCAACTTGTTTTACCACCGCTTCGATCACCGCGATATGTTCTTCATCGTCTAACGTGGATGCTTCACCGGTCGTACCGCATGCAATGATTGCATTCGTTCCTTGCTGCACATGCCACTCCGCTAACTCCTTCAGCTTATCGAAATCCACCGAACCATCTTGAAGCATAGGGGTGATCAACGCAACGCCAGAACCTTTGAATATTGTCAAACTACGACACATCCTTTCAACCAATTTATTTTTCGTAACTCTACGTATAAGTGTACCAAAACGAGGGGTAAATTTTTCAATAAAAATCGAAACATTTCGACAATTTATACTATAGATTATTCGAATTATATACTATAATATTAAACAATATCAATGAAAAACTGAATATTCGTTGGTTTTTATGGATATTTTTAAAAGGAATGAATAGAAAGGTGTTTTAACATGCAAGTATCGCAAGCAGTCAAAGAATTAACCGAAGACGTGGTTCGTTTTCGTCGTGAATTACATACAATCCCTGAATTAGGGTTAACTGAGTTCAAAACAAAGGAATACTTGCTGCGTCAGTTGCAATCCTTTGGAATCAAAGAAATCTATCCAGTGATTGAAACCGGCTTGATTGCTGTCTTTCGCAGCGATCGTCCAGGAAAGACGCTGGCCTTTCGAACGGATATCGATGCACTGCCGATCAAAGAAGAGACAGGTGTTTCCTTTGTTTCCAAACATGAAGGGAAAATGCATGCCTGCGGTCATGACGGCCATATGGCAACGATGCTAGGGTTTGCTAAATATTTAGCAACACATCCTGAAGTGATTCGTGGAACGATCGTTTTGATTTTCCAACCAGCCGAGGAAAGCCCCGGTGGCGCTCAATTGATGATCGATGAAGGCATCTTACGAGATTTTGGCGTGGAAAAAATCGTGGGGCTGCATGTCTTCCCAGACTTTCCCGAAGGAGTCATTGCGAGCCGGAAAGGTCCGATGATGGCCCGTAACGGCGAGATCAATCTAACGATCAACGGCACGAGTGCCCATGGTGCCCAGCCTCATCAAGGACATGATGCCATTTTAGCCGCGGCTGCGATTATTCAAGGATTGCATTCGATCATTTCACGCAATATCAGCCCGCTTTCTGCTGGGGTCATCACTTTTGGGAAGATCCATGGGGGAGATGCGGAAAATATCATTCCCGGCAAGGTCGTTTTAAAAGGAACGATGCGGGCGTTTGAAGATGAAGTCTATGAAACGATGACGCGCAGAATCACCACCGTCGCACAAGAAATCGCCAAAGGATATGATTGCACGGCGGATGTCGAATTCGAGCACCTTTATCGTGTCGTGGACAATGATCCTGAGATGGTGGAAGTGTTGGAAAAAGTGGTCGGGGAGAGCTACCGAGAAACACCGCCATATATGTTGGCAGAGGATTTTTCGATGTACCAAAAGGAGATCCCAGGCGTCTTTTTCTTTGTGGGTACCCGAAATGAAGAAAAAGGCTATGTCCACCCTTTACACAGCAGCAAAATGAATTTTGACGAAAAAAATCTATTGCAAGGCATCGAATGCTACGTTCGTTTGATCGAGGCGTTGAACGAGCCAACAGACAAGGAGTAAAGCGATGGCAAAAGAAATCAAGAACAATCACTTATACATTGACGGTTGTGATACCGTTGAGCTGGCAAAAACCTTCGGAACCCCCCTTTACGTGTATTCCGTTTCGGAGATTCGCGAAGAATGCCAAAAGATTCAGGCGCAGTTTTTGACGCGCTACAGCAAGACACGAGCAGCCTATGCCGCTAAAGCTTTCTGTACCACAGCGATGCTGCAAGTGATCAAGTCAGAAGGACTCTCATTAGACGTGGTTAGCGGTGGAGAGCTGTATACAGCGATCCAAGCTGATTTTCCAGCAGAACACATCGAGTTTAACGGCAATAATAAATCGATTGAAGAATTAGCAGCTGCCCTTGATTATGGCGTAGGACGGATCATCGTTGATGGCATTCAAGAAGTCGGCTTGATCCGCGCGTTATGTCAAGAAAAGCAAGTCGTTGCTAAAATTTTGTTGCGCATCACACCCGAGGTTTCGGTCAGCACCCATCAATTTATCTCGACCGGACAAAAAGATTCGAAATTCGGGATTCCTTTAGATGAAGAAATCTTATTTCCGTTAGTGGAAGAAGTGATTCAAGCACCTGAATTGGATTTCTATGGCCTGCATTTTCATGTCGGCAGTCAATTGTCGGACAATCGCTCACATCTAGCGGCAGTTGATGCGGCTTTGGCCCTTGTCCAAACCATTCATGAACGCTTTGATTATTGGATCAAAGAACTAAATGTTGGCGGCGGCTTTGGCGTTCGATACACAGACGCAGATATTCGCCAACCCTACAGCTACTTTTTAGATCCTGTGATGGAAAAAATAGATGCCTTTTATGCGCAGCACCAGAGCGAACGTCCGACCATCGTTATTGAACCTGGGCGCAGTATCGTCGCAGAAGCAGGTATCAGTTTGCACACCATCGGCAGTATCAAGACATTGCCGGGAATCAGAACATACGCCAGCATTGACGGTGGCATGACAGACAATATTCGTCCTGGTCTTTATCAGGCAACTTACACTGGGATCTTAGCCAACCGCGCTTCCGAAGCTGCGACACAAAAGGTCACCATTTCTGGCAAAGCTTGTGAGAGCACGGACATCTTAGTAAAAGATCTTGCATTACCGCCCGTTGAAACTGGGGATCTGTTTGCTACGTTCGCAACAGGAGCTTATGGCTATTCGATGGCCAGCAGCTACAATAATTTACAGATTCCCGCAGTCGTCTTTGTGGAAAACGGCCAAGCGGAATTAGCCGTTAAACGCCAGTCCTACGAGCAAATGCTGCAAAATGAAGTGGTTCCTTCGTTTCTAAAAGAGGGAGCTTCCAGCAAGTAAAATTTGAAAAGCAGGTGACAACATGACGATTCCTTATACAAAAATGCAAGGTGCAGGAAATGATTTTATCGTAATCGATAACCGCACATTGAAATTCTCCCATGAACAACTGTCGCAATTTGCTGCTCAGGTTTGCCATCGGAAATTTTCTGTTGGCGCGGATGCAGTCATGGCAGTGGATTTTCCCACAGGAACCGCTGATTTTCGGATGCGGTTTTACAATGCTGATGGGACCGAAGCAGAAATGTGCGGCAACGGCGTTCGCTGTATTGCCCGTTATGCCTTTGAGAAGGGAATTGCTGGCGAGCAGATGACCATCGAAACAGTTGCTGGCGATGTCCCCGCATGGCGCTTGTCGGCAAAACACTACAAAGTAACCTTGAATCCACCCACCGTGACTACATTTGATCAAGCGTACCCGAATCCAATGGTTTCTTTCGTGGACTATGTGGAATTGGGTGATCCAGGAATCCCTCATGCGGTGATTCACTATCCTGGCCTGGCAGAAACTGAGTTGGAACAGCTGGCTGAACTTGCCAAAGAGATACGCTATTGGGAGGTTTTCCCCAAAGGGGCGAATGTCAATTTCTATGAAGAAGATGACAAGGGTGATCTGATCGTTCGCACGTATGAACGAGGGGTGGAAGGTTTTACCTATGCGTGCGGCACAGGTTCTGGTGCCACTGCGTATGTCGTGACCAAACGTCATCAGCAAGCGGCAGCGAATGTCTTGCTGCACGTGTTAGGTGGCGAGTTAACGGTAGAAGTTGATGTTGATCAGGGCGCATTAGAATTGATCGGTGATGCGGTTATGGTCTCTGAAGGCTTGATTCTAGATGAGAATTTGACTCTGTAAACACTGTGAAAGTTATTGCAAAAAGATGATATTTTCGTGAAAAAAAGAATTGACATTCATTTGAGGCTATCGTATAGTTAAACACAAATTAAAAAACACGCGATGATAAGAAGAGTAAGTCAGTTTCGATTGGATCAGAGAGCTCGGATTGGTGAGAAAGAGCACAGCCGTTTGACTGAAGATGGCCTTGGAGCGTTTGGACGTGAGCAAAAGCAAGCGTGCAGCGGGATTGCCCGTTACAGCAAAGCAGTTGATAAACTGATAAGGTTGGCAGCTTGTGCCAATGAATTAAAGGTGGTACCACGAACATGGTTGTTTCGTCCTTTCTCTATGATGGAGAAAGGACGTTTTTTTATTATAAAAAGGGGGAACTAAAAAATGAAACAGTTGAAAAAGGGAATCGTTGGGTTAGTTGCTGCTGCTGTCTTAATTACATTGGCAGCTTGTGGCAATACTAGCAGCACGGAGGATACACAGTCTGGTGAAAACAGTGTAGATGCAGTGGAAGAAAAAGTCGTTGGAGTGGCACCTGGACCATATGGGGATATGGTGACAGAGGTGATCTCTCCATTACTGGAAGAAAAAGGGTATCAACTAACGACCAAAGTGTTTAATGATTATATTCAGCCGAACAATGCCTTGGCGAATGGCCAAATCGATGCCAATTTGTTTCAGCATACGGCCTATCTAGAAAAATTTTCGGCAGATAACCAGTTATCTCTTACGGCATTACAAAAAGTGCCAACATTGGGAATGGGCATCTATTCGAAGCAACTGTCCAGCTTGGATGAGTTAGCAGACGGGGCGACTGTTTCGATTGCCAATGATGCCTCAAATTTAGCTCGGACCTTGCAACTGTTAGCTGCCAATGAGTTGATCACCATCGCAGACAATATCGACGAAACGAAGGCAACGGTGAATGATATCGAAGAAAATCCGAAGAATCTGACATTTAAAGAATTAGACGCAGCCCAATTGGCTCGTTCGTTAGATACAGTCGATTTAGCTTTAGTACCAGGAAACTTCGCTTGGGCGGCTTCTCTTGATCCTGCAGATGCTTTGGCGTTGGAGTCGTTGAAAGAAGAATATAAAAATGTCTTTGTGGTGTCCACCGAAGAAGAAGACAGTGATTTTGCTAAGGCAGTTACGGAAGTATTAGAAAGTGATGCATTTAAAGAAGCGATTGCCGAATCACCGTTCAGCAACTTTGATCAACCGAAATTTTGGGCTGAGTAAGAAGGGCATATCTTATGGCAAAAATAGAAGTAAAACAAGTATCAGTGGCATTCACTCATAAAAAACAAATCAAAAAAGCAGTGGATTCCGTTGATTTTTCCGTTAAAGCTGGAGAAGTATACGGGATCGTCGGATTGAGCGGGGCTGGGAAAAGTACCTTGGTTCGTACGTTGAATCTACTGCAGGTGCCCTCTAGCGGTCAAATTCTGATTGATGGTCAAGACATCACGCAAGCCAAAGGCAAACACTTGCGTGAAGTACGACAAAAAATCGGGATGATCTTTCAGCATTTCAATCTGATCCATAATCGAACCATCAAGGAAAATTTAGCCTTTGCTTTGCGCGCTGGTGATTATCCGAAAGATCAGCAAGAAGCGAGGATCAAGGAACTGTTGGAAATGGTGGATCTGCCTCACAAAATTCACGAGTATCCGAATAATTTGTCTGGGGGAGAAAAGCAACGGATCGGCATTGCACGAGCGATTGCCAACGAACCTGAGATTTTGTTGTGTGACGAAGCTACCAGTGCGTTAGATGTTGAAACGACCGAAGAAATTTTGAAATTGTTGATCCGAATCAAGGAACAGACAGGCATCACCATCGTCTTTATCACTCATGAATTGGATGTTGCCCGTAAGTTTTTTGATCGGGTGGCAGTGATGGAAAAGGGGCACATCGTTGAAGAACAAACGACCTATGGCTTGTTCAGTCAGCCTAAACAGCCTATTACGAAAAAACTGGTAGGCCGCTACTTGGATCTGACGCTTCCTGAAGAGATTCTAGCATCTTTCACGCAAGGCGACTTGCTGGAATTGCGCTACCAAGGGGAGTATACGTTAGAACCGCTGATTTCGACTGTAGCCAAAGCCTACGATGTGTCGATCAATATCATCCATGGGAAAATTGAGTATATCAAAAAAGATGTGATCGGTATTTTGTATATCTATTTGACGGGACCCGCCGAAGAAGCAGCAAAAGCCCGAGAACACTTAGCTGCGAACGTCTTTTCTCTAAGAAAGATAGGTGAAGAAAATGGCTGAAACGATTGAGATTTTAAAAACAAACCTACCTCAAGCACTATGGGAAACATTCTTTATGGTGGGGACCTCAGCAATTATAGGAGTAGTTTTCGGCTTATTGATTGGATTAGTCCTGTTTTTAGTCGGCAGTAACCTTTTTCATAAAAATATTTTCTTGCATCATCTGGCCGATTTTGTCGTCAATGCAATCCGTTCGCTGCCATTTTTGATCTTATTGATTACGCTGATTCCGTTATCAGCGATGCTGATCGGTGATCCTTATACCCCAGCGGGTGGTGCGATTGCTTTATCGATTGCCGCGATTCCTTTTTACGCCCGAATCGCTGAATCCGCATTTGCCGAAATCGACTATGGCGTCCTTGAAGCCAGCGTCGCTTCTGGAGCATCGACGAGACAGATCGTTCGCGAAGTGATTTTACCAGAAAGTCTGCCAGCTTTGATTCGCGGATTTGTGCTAACTTTGATCAGTCTTTTAGGCTACTCAGCGATGGTGGGAACAATTGGCGCAGGCGGCATTGGCGATTTAGCAATTCAGTATGGTTATTATCGCTATGAAACGGCGATTTTGATTGTGGTGATTCTCCTGCTGATTCTTCTGGTACAAATCATCCAGTGGGTCGGCGATGCTTGTGCGAATCATTTCTCAAAATAATACCCAACGCTTTGTAGTTCCTTTTCGAATACACTTGAGTTATCGCTTCTGTTATTACTCTACAGAAGCGATTTTTTTTACTTACAGGTCACTGATTTTTGGTTGCACCTCTAATGGTTTTTCGGTATGCTGATGGTGAGTTGTTTTTTTACAGCGAAAATTATATTTTAAAGGAGCAACACTATGACTCAAATTCCTAACTGTCCAAATTGCCAATCTGAATACGCTTATGAAGACCGCGGGCTGTTTGTTTGTCCTGAATGCGGAAACGAATGGCAAGAGCAACAAGCGGCGGAAGAAGCACCCGTATATAAAGATGCCAACGGCAATATTTTAGTCGATGGCGATACAGTAACGGTCATCAAAGACTTGAAAGTCAAAGGCGCATCTGGCGCCATCAAACAAGGAACGAAAGTGAAAAACATCAAATTAGTCGAAGGCGACCACAACATTGATTGCAAGATCGATGGCTTCGGCGCAATGAAACTAAAATCAGAATTTGTAAAAAAAGGTTAAAAACAAAATCTTCCAGTCATCTTCATAATTTTTTCACCACTTTAATGGTAAAATAAGGTCAAAGATTAAAAGGGGGAATTTTATCGTGTATGGTATGGGCGGATACGGGTTCGGCTTTTTTTATGACCCGACTTTCATTCTTGTAATTATCGGTATGGTGATTTCGCTAGCAGCGTCAGCGTACGTCAAAAGTACCTTTAACAAATATGACAAAGTCAGAAGTAAAAATAATATTACCGGCACAAAAGCGGCGCAGTACATCTTGCAAAGCCAAGGAATCAATAATGTGGGTGTGCAAGCGATCGCTGGTGATTTGACGGATAATTACAATTCTGGCAACAAAATGCTGAGTTTATCGCAATCCACTGCACAATCAACTTCGGTAGCAGCAATCGGTGTTGCGGCTCATGAGTGTGGACACGCAGTCCAAGATGCCAAAGGTTACTTTCCTTTGCGTTTGCGTCATGCGATCGTACCGATCGCTAATATCGGAACCAGCATCTCGATCCCATTGATTTTGATTGGGGTCCTATTACGAGGATCGTTTCTGATCAACTTAGGCTTGTTGGCTTTCTCATTGGCGTTTATTTTCCAATTAGTGACCTTGCCAGTCGAGTTCGATGCCTCAAAACGGGCGATCCGTATTTTGGCAGATGGTGGCTTGTTAACAGAAGATGAAGTACCACAAGCAAGAAGAGTGCTCTTTGCCGCAGCGTTGACGTATGTCGCAGCTGCCGTAGCAACCTTATTGCAGCTCTTACGTTTGATTATTTTATTCGGTAATAACAACCGTCGGAATTAATCGACAGTATGACAGAAAAAAGACCAGCTCAGGCATCCTGAACTGGTCTTTTTTCGTTATTCTACTATTAAGTAAATGTAATAGACGTTTTCAATGCTTTTTAAATTTTCTTCGGACAAGTTATTTTCCATCACATCATATAATTTTAGGTCGCCACCTTGTGCAATGTACATCAAAGGAATCTCAACATTTTTTTTGATTTCTAGGGGATCTTCTTCAATGTGGTAGATTGCTCCCCCGGGAAGATCTTTGTCTTCTCCAAGAGAAATATACTGAAATGCCGTAAGATCTGTCGTTGTTTCTGATGCTCCGCCATTGGAAGATAAGTTTACGAGCAGCTTTTTTTCCCCTTTAGAAATGCCGATCGTTAAATAACCGTTATAATTGCTTTTGGTATCTGTCATTAAGGAAGCAATCAACTTGTGGGTTGTTTTCTCACCTTTGTGATAGTGATCAAAGTAAACCGTCATCGCTTGAGCTTGGGTATTAAATTTTAGCTGCGAGCCAAAATCAAATAACAGTCTGGAAAGATCCATTTGATTTTCGACTTGAACTAGATGATTATCTGGAACACCCGCTATTTTTTCTCCTCGAAAAGGACCGTAATTGTAATAGTTTAAATAAAGCCCCCCTGGTAGACCAATCAATACGAACAAAGACAGTACAGCAATAACAATTGTCCTACGTGTGTTTTTTAGCCGAGCTTTTTTCACGATTTTTTTAAAATCTTGCTCTTTAATAGCCATGATTCTTTTCCTCCATTCGTTTTTTCAGTTGTTTTCTTCCTCGATATAATGCTGTTTTGATACTATCTTCCGAGCGATTTAGTAAGAAGCTTATTTCTTTTAAGCTCAAATTTTCTGCGTACTTCATGATCAAAAGGGTGGAGGTAGAAACGGGTAATTCTTGAAGTGCCTCATAAAGATCATCATCAGTTTCTTGCCAGTTGATACTAGAAGCAGTCACTGGCAAATACTGCCTGACGATTTCTCGCCGTCGCTTTGTTTGTTTATACAACGTAAAGTAACCATTGATACCCACACGAAACAGCCACGGACGAATCGCTTCTGCGGATAAGACCGAATCGATTTCAAGGATTTTAACAACTGCTTCTTGAGCAATATCTTCGGCATCCTGTTGTGAAGCGCCGAGGGACTGCAGGTAATGAACCAAGTCATTCGTTAACTGCAGTAAATAATGTTCGTAAGCATCCAAACGCATTTTTCCCCCTCCTTAACAATACAACAACTGAAAGTAAAAAAAGTGAACATCTTTCAACTAAAAAAATCGGAAAAAATCGAGAAAATGTTAAATTAATCGATTGAGTTGTGCTTATTTTCTCAAAGGAATCGGAAAAAAACAATCAGCTTTTGAAGGGAATTACATGCTTTTCAGAAGACAGTGACGATTTATAACAAAAAAATAGCAGGATAGCTGCCTCTATCCTGCAAAAGAAAAATTATACTAGCGTAGAAGGCAGGAATCGAACCTGCACCTCGTCTTTGCCAAAAATAACCAGAAATACGTTCCGATCATTTTTACCAAAACGAGTAAAGCGCCAGACTTCATCTACACTTTGTATTATGCCAAAGAGAGTTCAACGATTTCGTAAGAAGCAATGAAAAAATTGCAAAAAGTTGTGCAGAAAACATGAAGGTTGTTTAAGAAAGAATAACCATAGAACTTAGTCGTGAAAAAGAAGAAACCAGCTGCAACGAAGCGTAAAGCGCTTCGTTTGGAAACCTCCGTTTTTTCTGAAAAAATCAGATAAAGTTTTCTTGACATTTTCTAGGTGAGAATGTATCATTCTGTTTGGGCACTCTTTACAAGAGTCAGAAAGTGATTTAGAATTTTCGCTCCCTATTCATTTATGGATAGGGAGCTTTTATTATTTTCTAAATGCTTTTCCTGTAAAATAGATTAAAGGAGTTTTTCAGTTTATGACAAAATATATTTTTGTAACCGGCGGTGTGGTTTCTTCTATTGGTAAAGGGATCGTAGCAGCATCATTAGGACGTCTGTTGAAAAATCGCGGCTTGAAAGTAACGATTCAAAAATTCGATCCGTACATCAACGTCGATCCAGGAACGATGAGCCCATACCAACATGGTGAAGTATTCGTAACCGATGATGGAGCAGAGACCGACTTAGACTTAGGTCACTATGAACGCTTTATCGATATCAATTTGAACAAATACTCAAATGTAACAACTGGAAAAATCTATTCAGAAGTTTTGCGGAAAGAGCGTAAAGGAGAATACTTAGGCGCGACTGTTCAAGTGATCCCGCATATCACCAACGAGATCAAAGAAAAAATCATGCGGGCAGCCAAAATGACTGATTCAGATGTGATCATTACAGAAGTCGGCGGTACAGTAGGGGATATTGAATCATTGCCATTTCTAGAAGCTTTGCGTCAAATGAAAGCGGACGTAGGTTCAGACAATGTGATGTACATCCATACGACGCTGATTCCTTATTTGAAAGCAGCAGGCGAAATGAAAACCAAACCGACCCAACACAGTGTGAAGGAACTGCGCGGCTTAGGGATTCAACCAAATATCTTGGTCGTTCGGACAGAACAACCCGTAGGACAATCAACGAAAAACAAATTGGCACAATTCTGTGACGTGGCACCAGAAGCCGTGATCGAATCTCGTGACGTTGAGACCCTTTATTCGATTCCATTGGCACTGCAAGCGCAAGGCATGGATCAAATCGTGTGTGATCATTTGAAACTGACTGCACCAGCTGCTGACATGACTGAATGGCAAGCATTGGAAGAAAAGGTACTGAATTTGAAGAAAAAAGTACGCATCGCATTAGTTGGAAAATACGTGGAATTGCCAGATGCTTATCTATCAGTTGTCGAAGCCTTGAAACATTCTGGCTTTGCCTTTGATGCAGACATCGAGATCGATTGGATCAAAGCCCAAGAAATCACACGAGAAAACGTGGATTCTTACTTAGGTGAAGTAGACGGTATTCTTGTTCCTGGTGGATTCGGTGATCGCGGGATTGAAGGAAAAATCGAAGCGATCCGATATGCTCGGGAAAACGATGTGCCATTCTTAGGGATTTGTCTAGGAATGCAAATGGCTTGTGTGGAATATGCCCGCAATGTCGTTGGCTTGGAAAATGCCAATTCCGCAGAAACAGATCCTGAAACAGCCAACAACATCATTGATTTGATGGCTGACCAAGAAAACATCGAAAACTTAGGTGGAACATTGCGCTTAGGCTTATACCCATGTAAAGTGAAGAAAGGCACCAAAACAGCTGCAGCTTATGACGGAGAAGAAGTTGTTCAAGAACGTCACCGTCATCGTTATGAATTCAACAACAAATACCGTGAAATCTTTGAAGCAAACGGGATGGTTTTCTCAGGTGTGTCACCAGACAATCGTTTGGTTGAAATCGTTGAGATCCCAGAAAACAAATTCTTCGTGGGTTGCCAATTCCACCCAGAATTGATTTCTCGTCCAACTCGCCCACAACGCTTGATCAAAGCATTTGTTGGAGCTTCATTAGACAACCGCCAAGCATAATAATCGCTAGCGGCAAAACAAGGAATGAATGTGCGAAACTCCTCATCTCAAGATGGGGAGTTTTTTTGAGTTGCGCCATCCCAATAATCCGTAAAAGGTTGAAACTTGCGAGAGCGTTGGTAGAAGGTATCTGTTTCTGCACACAAAAAACTTCCGTCAAAACGACCGGAAGTTTCTGGCTGATGCATTATTTTTTTCGCTAACAGTTCGAATGAAATCCGCCAGCGGGAAACCCATGTTGATTTGCTAGTGTCTAGAGAGGATTATTCTTTTAGCTTATACCCTTGGTCTAAGAGCATTTCCTCTGTACGTTCCATGCTGATCCCATTTTCGGTGTTTCCTTCGAAACTAACCCCAGGCAATTGTTTCGCTGAATCATAATCCAACTCATCATAATTGATGGTCAAGGATTCAGTCGCCTCACTATCTGTATAGTCGAGGGAATAGTCCAACCCTTTGACTTGCTGATACTGTTCTGCAATCGGATCAAGCACGGTTTGTGCTTCTTCTTTAGTCGTTACCCCGATCGCTGAATAAGGCATGACATTGTTCGCAGTCTGAGTTTTTACTTTATCGCCTTCATAAGTGAAGACCAGTTCCATCGAAACCCCATTTTGATCCATTGTGAATGTTTTGGTTTCTTCCTTGGCCCCCGAGCTACAGCTTGCCAAGAAAAGAACTCCGATGACTGCCAAAAATCCAATAAGCGCTTTTTTCATTTTATCCCTCCTTTTTTACATAATAATATAGCCGCTTTCACAAGGCTATTCTTATGCTCAAAAGAGAAGAAGAAAGGATTTGCTGGAAAATTATGATAAAATGACGAAAAAATATGTGAAATTTTTCTCGAATTTTCACACGCTGATTTGTTATCTAACGACCGCATATAGGAGAGCAAAACCTTACAGAATCGTAGACTTTCAGAAAAGATGATGAAAATGCTGGATTTTTATATTTGTGCAATCTTTTTTTGAAAAGAGAAATTCCTCTTTTTAGTAGCAAATACCGCAAATCTTTGCTAAAATAGCATTGTCGGTTAAGCATTGCTTAACAAATAAAGTTTTTCAAAACTTAGGAGGAATTTTTTATGCCAGTAGTATCAGGAGCTGAATTCTTAAAAGCTGCTCGTCAAGGCGGATATGCAGTCGGCGGATTCAACACAAACAACTTAGAATGGACACAAGCGATTTTAAAAGCTGCTGAAGCGAAAAAAGCGCCAGTTCTAATCCAAACTTCAATGGGTGCTGCCAAATATATGGGCGGATACAAAGTTGCTAAAGACATCGTTACAAACTTGGTTGATTCAATGAACATCACTGTTCCAGTTGCAATCCACTTAGACCATGGTGATTACGATGCAGCAATGGAATGTATCGAAGTTGGTTACACTTCTGTTATGTTTGATGGCTCTCACTTACCATTTGAAGAAAACTTGAAATTGGCTAAAGAAGTTGTCGAAAAAGCACACGCAAAAGGCGTTTCTGTTGAGTGTGAAGTTGGTTCAATCGGCGGAGAAGAAGATGGAATCATCGGTTCTGGCGAATTAGCTGACATCGAAGAATGTAAACAAATGGTTGCAACTGGTATTGATTACCTAGCTTGCGGAATTGGTAACATTCACGGTCAATACCCTGAAAACTGGAAAGGCCTTGCTTTTGACCACTTACAAGCAATCGCTGATGCAGTAGGTTCTGATGTACCATTAGTATTACACGGTGGTTCTGGTATTCCTCAAGACCAAATCGAAAAAGCAATCTCAATGGGTGTTTCTAAAGTAAACGTAAATACTGAATTCCAATTATCATTTGCTAAAGCAACTCGTGAATACATCGAAGCTGGCAAAGATAAAGAAGGTAAAGGATTCGACCCTCGTAAATTATTAGCACCAGGTGTTGCTGCAATCGTTAAAGATGCAGAAGAACACATCGACTGGTTCGGTTCAGCTGGTAAAGCTTAATCTTAATCAAAGATCAAAACTCTTAGAATCACTGATTCTAAGAGTTTTTTTGTTTTCCAAGAAAATATTCTTGATGCGGGGATCAAAAATATCCTGCATCTTTTTTCTTTGAGTGATCTGTGCTAAAATTGGAATGATACACATAAATTAAAAAAGAGTATAGGTGGAATTCCATGAAAAAAATTGTCATCAACGGCAATCGTCCCTTAAAAGGTGAAGTCACCATTAGCGGCGCAAAAAACAGTGCTGTCGCATTGATCCCGGCAGCGATCTTAGCTGATTCACCGGTCATTTTAGAAGGAGTGCCTGACATCCAAGATGTGCACTCATTAATTGAGATTATCGAAATCATGGGTGTAAAGACCCATTTTGAAAACAATACGCTAGAAATCGATCCGACAAACATCGTTTCGATCCCGATGCCTAACGGAAAAATCAATAGTCTACGAGCTTCTTACTATTTCATGGGGGCATTGTTGGCGAAGTTTGGTGAAGGCGTCGTTGGGTTGCCTGGCGGCTGCTTCTTAGGTCCGCGACCAATCGATTTGCATATTAAAGGCTTCGAAGCACTTGGCGCAAAAGTCACCAACGAACATGGTGCCATGTATTTGCGTACCGAAGAAGAAGGCTTGACTGGCGAACGTATCTTCCTAGATATGGTCTCCATCGGAGCAACCATCAATGTGATGCTGGCAGCAGTAAAAGCCAAAGGCAAAACGATCATTGAAAATGCCGCACGAGAACCTGAGATCATTGATGTTGCGACCCTTTTAAATAATATGGGAGCGAAAATCAGAGGTGCAGGTACCAATGAAATTCGTATCGAAGGCGTGGAAGAATTGCACGGTTGTCGTCATTCCATCATTCCAGACCGGATCGAAGCAGGAACCTACCTTTCTTTAGCCGCAGCAGCGGGGGAAGGCATTACTGTCAAAAATGTGATTTATGAGCATCTAGAAAGTTACATTGCGAAATTGGAAGAAATCGGCGTGCGAATGGATATCAGCGAAGATGAAATCTATGTGCATCCCTCAAAAGACTTGAAACCAGCGACTGTGAAAACTTATCCTTATCCAGGATTTGCCACAGACCTGCAACAGCCGATCACACCATTATTGCTAAAAGCAAAAGGAACGTCGGAGATCATGGACACGATTTACGCCAAACGGGTCAACCATATTCCTGAATTAGCACGGATGGGCGCACAAGCAACGACAGAAGGCAACATGATTTTTGTTAGCGGACCGAGCCAATTGCACGGAGCAGAAGTTGTCGCTTCTGATTTGCGAGCAGGAGCTTGTCTTGTCATTGCCGGATTGATGGCGACTGGCACGACCAGCGTCTTTAATGTCGAGTATATTTTGCGCGGCTATGATCATATCATCGAAAAACTAACGGCTCTTGGAGCTGATATTCAAATGATAGAGGAGTAATTATGAGCGATTATCTTACGATGGCAGAGTTGGAAAACAAAACCTTAAAAGAGATCTACACCTTTGCCAAAGAGTTTCGAATTCCTTATTACAGCCAGATGAATAAAAAAGAATTGTCATTGGCTGTGATACGGGCGCAGGCGGAAAAACAAGGCTTCTTTTATATGGAAGGAATCTTGGATATCGTAGGCCAAGAAGGCTACGGTTTTTTACGCCCAATCAACTACGGACCGAGTGCAGAAGATATCTATATTTCTTCGTCACAGATTCGTCGGTTTAGTTTGCGTAATGGTGATAAAGTCGCCGGTAAGGCGCGCCCGCCCAAGGAATCTGAGCGCTATTATGGATTGATGCACGTTGAGTCTGTTAATGGCAAAGATCCAGAAGATGCCAAAGAGCGTCCGCATTTTCCAGCGCTGACGCCGCTTTATCCGAATCGTCATTTAAAATTGGAAACAACGTCAGGACGCCTTTCTACGCGGATGATCGACATGCTGTCGCCAGTGGGTTTTGGACAACGGGGACTGATCGTTGCTCCGCCTAAAGCTGGGAAAACCAGTATCTTGAAAGAAATTGCCAATGGGATCACTGACAATTATCCTGAGGTGGAATTGATCGTTCTTTTGATCGATGAGCGCCCAGAAGAAGTGACTGATTTGGAACGCAGTGTCAAAGGCGATGTTGTTTCTTCAACCTTTGATCTGCAGCCTAGCAATCATACCCGTGTTTCTGAATTGGTACTAGAACGGGCGATGCGTTTGGTAGAAGATAAGCGTGATGTCGTGATTTTGATGGATAGTATCACTCGTTTGGCAAGAGCCTACAACTTAGTGGTACCGCCAAGTGGACGTACACTAAGCGGCGGGATCGATCCAGCTGCTTTGTACAAACCAAAGAAATTCTTTGGTGCTGCCCGCAATATTGAAGAAGGCGGCAGTTTGACGATTCTTGCCACAGCACTGGTGGATACCGGCAGCCGCATGGATGATGTCATCTATGAAGAGTTTAAAGGAACCGGCAATATGGAGCTGCAGCTTTCTCGCAGCTTAGCAGAACGTCGGATTTTCCCTGCGATCGACATCAAGAAATCTGGTACCCGTAAAGAGGAATTGCTGATGAGCAGCGAGCAATTGGAAGAAACCTGGCGCTTACGCAACAACATGTTGGGGGATTCCTTGGAGTTCACAGAACAATTCATTCAATTCTTGCGTAAAACGAAGAACAATGAAGAGTTTTTAGCGGCTTTTCATGATGTCCATTTCGGAGACAAACGGCAAAAAAGAAATATAAAAAGATAATTGCATCTAAAAACCAAACATGGTAAGATAGTCATGTTGTAAAATCGACAAATCAACTCTGGTGAAGCAAATGAGCCAGGGCAAAGGAGAGAAGAAGAAATGAAACAAGATATCCATCCAGATTATCATCCAGTTGTATTCATGGACTCAACTACTGGTTTCAAATTCTTATCAGGTTCTACAAAGAATTCTCAAGAAACTGTTGAGTGGGAAGACGGCAACACGTATCCATTGATCCGTGTCGAAGTAACTTCTGATTCACATCCATTCTACACTGGACGTCAAAAATTCACACAAGCAGACGGACGTGTGGACCGTTTCAACAAAAAATACGGTCTCAAAGACAACAACGCTGCAGAATAAGACAAATAACTGCAAATGTTGTTTCGACAACATTTCTGAGGTTTCCCTTTTACGAGGGAAACCTTTTTTGTTTTTATAGGTAATAGACACGCAACTGCTAAAGCGAAAGAAACCATTCAGAATCTGTTACAAGTAAAGTAAGAGGACTCAATAGATCAGTAAGACAAGAATGTGGAAATTAGCACTATAACGAATCCTATCTAGAAATTTTTTAAAATGAAGCAGTGATCAAGAGTGATTTGATTTAACCTTCGATTGTTATTGAATATTCAAGCTTCAATTGACTTTTAACTTAAATAAAATTATCATTAAATTAATAATATCCCTTTATAAGTTTCTTATTTTGACTTATTTTACCGAATTCAAACGTTTTTTTGAGAAAAGTAGTTATTTCCTCTCTTTAAAAACCAGTTTTACTCTACATAATTAAAGACCACTTACTAGCTAAGCTTTAACTAATCACATCCAAAACAATCAAGAAAGGAAGAGACATGTTTTCATTTAAGAAAAAGAAAGAAGTTATTAATTTACCAGAACTAAGCAACTTTAATGAACGTACATACCCGAAAAAATTGAAAAAGATTGTGGCTCAATTAGAAACCTGTAAATCGGAGGATTTGAATTATATTGATGAATGTATTTTACAAAAGATGGGATATACCGTCCAAAACATCGATGGTTACAAAGATGGTGGTATTGATGTGTATGCTTTTTCTAATAATAAAAAGGCAATAGCGGTCCAATGTAAAGCCTGGAATCCGCAAAAAACAACGGAGCGGATCAGTAAGCCACTCGTTGCCGCATTTAAAGGGATTTTTCCAGACAAAGGGTTTCCCAATGGGCTTTTCATCACTACACATTTTTTTACAGATCAAGCTTTAGAAATAGCCGGTGAGAATCTACTGTTAATTGACAGAAAAAAACTGATTGAGCTGCTTGCGCATTTTTATCCAGAAATGATCAGTGAGTTATTTTATTATAAAACCTTGACTGAATTAGAAGAATGCAAGAGTTGTAAAAATGGGAAGAAGTTGAAACTTTACAATAAGAAGAAACGCAACTATTACTATATCTGTGAAACGTGCGGTGAGTATAGCTCGTTTAATTATTCATCATGAAAAAAAACAAGAGAAAAGCGTAATGAATGAACGGATATCCGTTATTCATTACGCTTTTTTCGCGACTTATGTCACAGTCATTTTTTTTCTCAAATTAATTTTAACAAATGTGTCCTATACGTCGGGTGTAATGACTAAAACAGCCTCGTTTGTTTCGGTAGGTTCGTAGCCAGCTTCCCGTGTTTTTGACGACTTAAAGTGTATTTGAATAGAAGAAAACGTAAGAAATGGCAATCAAGCAAACCAACAATAAACCAGAGAGTGACAGAAAAAGCAGCATGATTCGCTTCTTCTTCAATCCAAGTACAAGTATCACTACATTCAATAGAAAGAAAACAAGTAAAATCGCTAAATATTCCATAACTGGTCCTCTTTTACGTTTTTATTTATCTTACCAGAGATTGGCTGCTTTTCCTAGCAGAAATTGGCTGAAAATGGCTTATTCAAGCGTCTTTCAAAATACTGTAAGTTAAATGAATTAAGGAAAACCAAGAGAACTTTTATGGCTCTGAGACGCTTGCGGCTTGTTTTTGCCAAGCATCATATTTTAACAATAAGTACTCGATCACAAAGAAAAGTGTGGCGGTCGTTTCAAAGGGAGCGATCGCATTTTCGGTTGACTGGATCTCTGGATTTAAAAAGAAAATCGTTTCAGAACAGAGTTTAGAAACCGTTGAGTTTCTCAGCTTCGTGATCCCGATCGTGTTGATATTGCGCTGTTTCAGTTGCTTTGCTAGTTTGACAACGGTGGGTGACTCACCGTTTAAAGTAATCAAAATCACTAAATCATCTGGCTCTATGATGCGATAAAATTGTTCATTGACTGAGATCGCACCAAAATCGTAGACAAGTAGTCCATTAGGCAAAAATAAGAGTTTCATATAATTGGAAACAAGGTTTTGAATGTCCCCTGAACCATAGACAAAGATTCGTTTGGCATGAGCCATCATCTTGCACAATGCTGTAAAATCTTTCTTTTTTAAATTTTCAATCGTTTGAATATGATTGTCTAGAATTTCGCCTTCAATCTCAGAGAGTAGGGCATTTTCTTGTTGTACCTCGTTCTTTAAATGGTATTTGAATTCTGAAAAGCCATCAAAGCCGATTTTTTGACAAAAGCGCATAATCGTCGTCCTAGAAACGATGCACTCCTTGGCTAAATCATTGATGGACATTGCCAAGCAGTGCTTTTTGTGAGTGGTGATGTAGGACCAGATCAAAAAGTCATTCTCGGTTAATCTTGACTGGTAGGTAGTGATACGGTCTTGCAGCATAGGCTATCTCCTCATTTTATCTCTCCATTGATTCTGTGTGACAATTCACATTTTATGTGAAAAAAACCTTTCAAATGTGAGAAACTTTTAAACAACGGAAAAGGGTTTCATAGCATCATTTTAATAGTAAAATGAGAATCAGTAAAGCGCTTAACTAAAAAACGTGAAGGACGAAAAACTATTATGAAAAAAATTCAAAGGTTCGGCGGAGCGATGCTGGCACCGGTCATGCTGTTTTCCTTTTTCGGGATCGTTATCGGCTTTTCTCTGCTATTTTCGAATCAGACGATTATGGGGGATATCGCAGCACCAGATACCCTCTGGTTCAAATTTTGGAATGTGATCGCAGCAGGAGGCTGGACGCCCTTCTTCCAATTACCGCTTTTATTTGTAGTAGGGCTGCCGATCAGTCTAGCTAAAAAATACGCCGCTCGCGCTACGATGGAGGCACTCGTTACTTATATCGCTTTTAATTATTTTATAAATGCAATTTTAACTTTGTGGCCAGAATCATTTGCGGTAGATTTAGCTCAAGGGGCAACTGCTGGTTCTGGGTTGACCTCGATTGCAGGAATCATCACCTTAGATACCGGCATGATGGGCGGCTTGCTGATTTCGGGAATCGTTGTCTATCTCCACAATCGCTTCTATGAAAAAGAATTGCCAGAAATGCTGTCGAATTTCAGCGGATCAGTCTTTGTAACCATGATTTCCTTTTTTGCCATGGTTCCTTTGGCAGTACTCATGTGTTTTGTCTGGCCAGTTATCCAAGAGGGAATGAGAAGCATGCAAGGCTTTTTCATTGAATCAGGAAACTTCGGTGTCTTTATTTATCAGTTCTTGCAAAAAATACTGATTCCAACAGGCTTGCATCACTTTGTTTATGCACCGTTTGCCTATGACAGTGCGGTTGTCGAAGGGGGAATGGCCGTTTATTGGGCCTCCCACATTGGCGAGTTCCAAACTACTGCGTTTTCGCTGAAAGAGCTCTATCCGTTTGGCGGTTTCTCACTATCAGGAATGTCGAAAGTCTTTGGAACGGCAGGTCTGAGTTTAGCGATGATCCAAGCGGCTCGGCCTGATAAAAAGAAAAAAGTGATCGCATTGATTGCACCGGCAGCATTGACGGCTATTTTGACCGGAATCACTGAACCAATCGAGTTTACTTTCTTGTTTGTTGCACCAGCATTATGGTTTGTTCATGCTTTACTGGATGCTTCGATCGCCACAATCTCCTATGCTTTCGGGGTTGTCGGGGACTTTGGCGGCGGATTGATCAACTGGTTAGGTCTAAATTGGCTGCCCTTGTGGAAATTTCACAGTTCAACTTATATTACCCAAATCATTATCGGGCTGATTTTTACCGCTATCTGGTATTTTGTGTTCTCCTTTATGATCAAGAAGTTCAACTTAAAAACGCCTGGACGTGAGGATGATACTGCAGCAATGCAGTTGTATACAAAAGCAGATTATGACAACAAAAAGCAAGATGAAAAATTACCAAAACATGTGCGGCAAGCACAGGCCTATATGCACTTGGTAGGTGGGAAAGACAATGTCATTGATGTAACGAATTGTGCGACACGGCTGCGTTTGACTGTTAAGGATGCCGACAAAGTTGCAGATAGTACGCAGTTTCAAGAAGCAGGTGCCTCAGGATTGGTCAACCCTGGAAATGGCGGCATTCAAATCATTGTAGGATTAACGGTACCAACGGTTAGAGAATCATTCGAAGAACTAATGGCCGAATAAAACAGAATCACAAGGAGGAACAAGTACCATGAGTAAGAAAAAAAGTTCAATTTTAATTGCAGGTGGCGGAAGTACCTATACACCATCGCTAGTTATGATGTTATTAGAAAGTCAAGAGCGCTTTCCAGTTAGAAAAATCAAATTTTATGACAACGATGAAAAGCGACAAGAAACCGTAGCAAAAGCTTGTGCGATCATTATTGCCGAGCGAGCGCCAGAAGTACAGTTCGAATATTCAACCGATCCAAAGGAAGCTTTTACGGATGTCGATATCGTAATGGCACAGCTTCGTGTCGGCAAATATGCTATGCGGGAACAAGATGAGAAAATTCCTTTCAGGCATAATGTTGTCGGACAAGAGACCTGCGGACCTGGTGGTTTAGCTTATGGCCTGCGCTCGATTGGACCGATCTTAGAACTAGTCGACTACATGGAAAAATACTCGCCAGATGCCTGGCTTTTGAACTATTCCAACCCAGCAGCAGTCGTTGCCGAAGCGACCAGAAGATTCCGACCAAATTCAAGAATCATCAATATTTGTGATATGCCAGTTTGTTTGGAAGATATCATGGCGCGAGTGATTGGGTTGAAGGATCGGAAAGAATTTGAGACGAGCTATTTCGGCTTGAATCATTTTGGCTGGTGGACCAGCATCAAAGACCATGACGGCAATGACTTGATGCCACAAATCAGTGCGCATGTTCAAAAGTACGGCTACACCGAACAAACACAAAAAGGCCAGCATAAAGAAAGCAGTTGGCTGGAAACGATGTGGGCGGCTAAAGATCTGCACGAAATTGAACCAGAATTTTTATCGAATACCTATCTGAAATATTATTTGATGGCTGATGAAACGGTGGCTCATGCGGACAAAGAGTATACCCGTGCCAATGAGATCATTGACGGACGAGAGAAGTATGTGTTTGATGAATGCCGACGAATCGTTGCAAACAACACAGCAGTTGATACAACATTTGCCTCAAACGAACATGCTTCCTTTATTACAGACCTTGCTTGCGCACTAACCTTTAATACGAAAGAACGCATGATTCTTATTGTTGAAAACAACGGCGCAATTGCCAACTTTGCCCATGATGCAATGGTGGAACTGCCTTGTCTAGTTGGAAAAGATGGCTACGAAGTCTTGTCGATCGGTGATATTCCAACATTCCAAAAGGGATTGATGGAGCAGCAGATCGCATCTGAAAAATTGGCAGTTGATGCTTGGGAACAAGAGTCTTACCAAAAATTGTGGCAGTCCTTTACTATGAACAAAACTGTACCAAGTGCGAAAGTCGCCAAAGAAATATTAGATGAAATGATTGTGGCGAACGAACCATATTGGCCAGAACTTAAATAGGTCCAGCAGGTAAAAAGGAAAGGGATCGGCTGAAGGAATTTCCTTCAGCCGATCATAAACAAAGAATGGAAATCAAACACAAATTTCAAGTAATCTATTTTGTTCAATATGCAACGATGGCGATTTTGATGACACAAATCGTTCCTTTTTTAACTGAGCAAGGCTATGATGCGCTTGAAAGAGGCTGGTTTTTAGCCTCCTACAGCATCACGACAATTCTTTTTCAGTTAGTGATCGGCTATTATTCGGACAAGAGCAAACGATTAAAACGTATTTCGCTGCTTCTGATGATCTTTCTGGTTTTCTTCTCCATTAGTTTTTATTGGTTAGGAAAAGACCACTGGCTGATCCATTTTCTGGTATTGGCTATTGCGGGTGGATTAGCCAATACAACAGCAACGGTGCTCGATAACTGGGTATTATCGGAGTCCAGTACTTCAAAAAGAATTGCTTCAATCAAAGCAAACGGCTCTTTAGGGTGGAGTATGATGAGTGTCTGCGTGCCATTCTTTTTATTTTCCAATAATTATCGCTGGTTTAGTTTGCCGCTGCTCCTCTTTTTGCTTATCAATTATACATTTTCACGAACGATCCCAGAGAAAAACGCCTTACCGCAAAAGCAAGGAACAGCAACAAACAGCGGTGTCTCGCTGGCAGACATTCTTCTGTTATGCAAAGACCGACGCTTTTTGGTTTATACGGGACTGTTCTTTCTCTTGTACTTGACAATCGTTGCGAACAATACGGTCGTTATCGACAAGCTGATTACAATGGAAAGAGGCAGTGAATTTGTTGGTCTGAAATGGTCGATCCAATCCTTTTGTGAAATTCCAGCGTACCTTTTGCTGAATCGCATGATTGCTAAATGGAAAAATGAGCGCTTGATTTTGATTGCAGGCATATTTTTAACCTTACAATTTTTTGTCTATTGGCTTGCTAGTAGCCCATTCTTACTTTTGGCAGCCAGTTTTCTGCAGTTTTTCACTGTACCGGCATTTACCATCGGCAGTCGAATGATTATCAGTGCTATTACACCGCCAGCTGTTTTTTCTTCTGGACAACTGATATCGATCAGTGTGTACATTGGTGCGGCATCGTTTCTTTCGCCATTAGCTGGCGGCTTTCTTTCGCAGGTGCTGTCCCTCGATACTGCCATCTTTATCTTTGGTTTATTGCCCTTCGTAGCTTTTCTTATCTATTCTAGCTGTCAGAGAACACTGTCGGCAATCTAAGGAGGAATTACGGATGCTTTTTAAAAGAAAAATAGAAATTTGTGCACCGGCAACAGGCCGACTGCTACCGATCGAAGAAGTACCAGATGAGGTATTTTCGTCTAAAATGATGGGAAATGGATTTGCCGTTTCTCATCATCACGGAAAAATCTATGCACCAGCAGCCGGGACGGTTCGAACGATTTTTCCAACACAGCATGCCTTAACCGTTGAGTTGGTGGATGGCCGTTCCCTTTTGATCCACATGGGAATTGAAACAGTGGCGTTAGCAGGGGAGCCCTTCACGATCGCGGTCCAAGAAAACCAGTCAGTCACGACAGGTGAGCTGCTGGCAGAAATGGATGTAGCAGCAGTTGAGGAAATGGGCAAAGAGACCATGGTGATCGTTGTCTTCATGGAGGAACAAGGCGGGAAGTGCCTGCGAACTGACGGCGATATTCAGCAAGGAGAAGCTGTTTTTCACTTGAAATAACCGAATAAAAAAGGAGCGCATTCTCTTAGTTTCAAAGAGAGGCGCTCCTTTTTATTTACGAACCCGTAGAAATATAGTTCTTCAAACCTACTCGCCAAAAGAAGAAGGCGGGAAAGGCAAAGAGCAGACAAACCAACGGCGATAAGATCCACCAAGGATTAGTTATGCGACCAATGACATACAAGAATGGATAATACTGAAACCAAGCCATCGGCACGACGTAGGTCAACAAACGCAAGACGTGTTTTCCGTAGATACTAAATGGGTAGCGACCAAATTCTCGGGCACCATCGGTAAAAATATTCATAAATTCAAGTCCTTGGATCGTAAAGAAGGAAATGGCGGCATACACTAAGAACAATAGGGCGAAAAAGAGGGCGCCGCAGACGATCATTAGAAAAAGAGTCAGGACATTTCCAAAATGCCAAGCAATTCCACTATTGGGAATCGCATACGCAAACAACAGCAAGGCTTGAATAAAACGACCGAGACGAGAGAACTCCATTTTGGAAGCTAAGACTTGAAAGATCAAGGATCGAGGACGCACGAGTGCCCGATCGAACTCGCCATTACTGATCATTTGTGGAAAAAGATCGAACCCGCGAAAGAAGCATTCCGCAATCGAAAAGGCAAACAAAACCGTCGCAAAGGAAAGCAGGACTTCCTCAAAGGTAAAGCCATCCACTTGATGAAACCGGGCAAACATAAACCAAATGCCTAAAAAAGCGGTAAAGGAACCTAGAAATTGTCCCAAAGCAGTTAACACAAAGGAAACCTTATACTGCATCTGACTTTTGAGATGAATACAAAAATAATGCCAATAAACCATATTCCTTAACCTCCTTGCACAACGACACGTTTGAGTGCCTGCTGCAGCCAAATTTTTCCGATCGCGATCAAAAGTACGAGCCAAAACGCTTGTAAGAGCAATGCTGAAACAAGCGCAAAGCCAGTCAGATCCCCGTTGTAAATTCGCAGCGGGACGTTTTGCATGGAAGCAAAAGGCAGTAGTTCCACGAATTGGCGAAAAGGCTGCGGAAAGAAAGGCAGAGGAATGACCCCACCAGCTAAAAATTCACCGATGGAGCTGATGACGACCCGCACCCCGATGGAGGATAATGTATAAAAAGTCGAGATGTAGACCAGCTGCGACATAGCGATCACTACACCTAAACTCAGCGCCATGGACAAAAGAAACAAGAACAAGGCAACGATGTTTGCTGGCAGAATTAAACGATAAGGTGCTGGCAGTAAAAAGGCAATGACAAAAATCGGTCCGCAACGCAAGACGGCTTTTGCTAAGCGATTGGCAGCCGATTGGCAAAACCAGCGATTGTATAGATCCATCGGCCGCACAAGTTCATAGGCAATCGACCCTGTGGTGATGGTGTTGAAAATTTCTGCCTCAAAGAACCACAACATAAATAAAGACAAGAAGGCTTGCTGGAGCCAAACATAGGAGACGGTTTGTTGAAAGGTCATGGGAAAGGCACTAGGATCTGCTTGGTAAAAGGCGTGGAATGCCAGAATTTCCATCAAGCCCCAAGCTAGTTGCGTAGCCATCCCGGCAATCGCCGCCGAGCGGTATTGCAAGGTGTTGATAAAGCGGATGCGGAAAAATGCCTGATACTTCCTCATATCTGATACTCCTGATACAGCTTGGCGACCATTTCTTCGGCGGTGATACTGGCAACGGCCAAATCGGTGATCTCGACTTGATTGCTGAGCAGACTGAGCAGCTGAGCGACTGACACTTCTTTGGGATCAAGTTTCAGAACAAGGCGACCAACGTCTTTTTGAAGCAGCTGGACGTTTTCTGGCAGATGAGGTTCATTCCCTTGATAGTCGATCTCCAGCGTTTTGACATCAGAAAAACGATGCTTTAGTTCATCGAGGCGACCATCCAGCAAAATTTGCCCTTTGCCGATTAACAGAATTCGCTGTGTCAGCGCCTCGATATCTTGCATATCGTGGGTCGTCAGGATGACTGTGGTGCCTTTTTCTTGGTTTCTTTTTTTAATAAACTGACGCACGGCAATCTTTGATACAGCATCTAAACCGATGGTGGGTTCATCAAGAAATAAGATTTTGGGGTCATGGAGTAAGGAGGCGGCGATCTCACAGCGCATACGCTGACCGAGACTCAAGGACCGAGCAGGGGTTTTTAAGATCTCACCTAAATCGAGTAAGGTGACTAATTCTTCTAGGTTGCGCTGATAACTAGCAGCGTCGACTTTGTAGATATCACGGATCAAATCAAAGCTGTCATTGACGGGGACATCCCACCAGAGTTGACTGCGCTGCCCGAAGACGACGCCGATGTCTTTGACATGTTGAATACGTTCTTGCCAAGGCGTACGACCATTGATGTGACAAATGCCTTGATCAGGGGTCAAAATCCCGCACATGATTTTTATGGTGGTACTTTTTCCAGCACCATTAGGGCCGATGTAGCCAACCATTTCGCCTTCATTGATGGTAAAGCTGATGTCTTGCAACGCATGGACGGTGGTGGTTTCACGAGAAAGAAAGGCTTTGGCTGCTTGGCGAAAGCCGCTTTTTCGCTTGGATACTTGGAAGGTCTTGCTGAGGTGTTCTACTTGGATCATTTGGATTCACTCACTTTCTTTTGACAAACGCGACAAAAAGAGCATTCGAAATCGAATACTCGCAACGAGTTGGTCCAAACGAACATGGTTGGGGCAGCGGTTCGTCAGCCAAACAAAAGTAGGAACAGTGTAGCATAAGAGAGCGCTTTTTTCAAACATTACTTATATTTTTTTTGAAAAGAATGGGAATGAAAAAGCGTGGTTTATTCGATAAAATGAGCAAAATAACTATTTTTATTTTTTATTAGTTGTAAATAATGAGGAAACTAAGTATCATTATAAGCAGCCGATAGTGGCTAAGCATTTTCTGGAAACATGGGGAACCAAATGATGGGCTGTGTCATGATTTGTCGTAACCCAATCCTGAAAAATGCAATGAGCAAACAATGGAGGAGAGCATGAAAGCAGTAAAGAATGTCTTTATTTTGATTGGCTTATTCTTACTTAGTCAAGTAGGGATGACCGCATTTAGCGTGGTAAAAATCTATTATTTGGAAGCAGGAGAACCGACGATTCCTGCGATGATCAGCTATGGGTTGATTGCCTTGCTTTTGGCAAACATTGGTCTACTGATGTTTTTGGCTAAAAAGTTAGGACTTGCCACCTTTGACTTTGGCTGGTCAACGAAGAAAAATTGGCTATGGATCGTCGGAGGGTTTGTTTTAGGTCGAGTCGTTGCAGTTGGCGGAACGCTCTATCTGCAGCATATATCCGATCAAGAGGCGACCGCCAATGATGCATTGTTAGGGGAACTGTTTACAGGCGAAAATCCGCTTTTGATCTTTTTATTGATCGCTGTTGCTGCGCCAATTATGGAAGAGATCGTTTTTCGTGGTGGGTTTATTGGCCTTTTATTCGAGAAATACCCAATAGTCGGGATCATTTCAAGTGTAGCGGTTTTTAGTATCATCCATTCCGTCACCAATCTGGTCGAGTTTTTGATTTATGGTGCTATGGGACTGATCATGGCGTTGATTTATGTAAAAACTAAGCGTCTAGAAACAGCCATCGCCATGCATTTTCTTAACAACGCCTTGGCGGCGATCGCAATGATCTTGCTAGGATAAGAAAGTCAGCAAAAACCACCAAATCAAAACGATTTGGTGGTTTTTGTTTACTCTGGCAGCTGTCCTTGTTCAAAGGGCAATTGCGCCAGTTCTTCTGCAGTAAAGAGGAGGTCGCCTTCATCTTCGATAGAAAATGCGACACCAGCTGCTGATTTTTGATAGACGCGCGCTTTATTCATATTACGAAGATAAAGATCCTTGCCTGCATTTAATTCTGGTGCAGCTAAATTGTCTTCGCGATTGCTGCGAATGACGATTTTGCTTGTTTGCGCGCCAAAATGAAAACCGCGATAACCCGAAACCATTAATTGGCTGGCATTTTCGCTGCTGTATTCTTTATAGCCCGACAGACGGCCCGTTTTTACCAGTGGCCGATCGATCGTATAAGTGATCAAGTATTCCGTATCTTCAGGCAGCTGAATCACTTGTCCGGTTTCCTGATTCGTTATCTCAGTGGCAGGCAAGTGGTACTTTTTAATAGAAGTGATCGTTAGGTCTTCTTTTGTGAAAAAGACTGGATCGATCCAAAATCCTGCCAGCAAAATCGTACTTAAGCTAATACTGAGAACAGTCAAAAGGGCGATCAATACGAGGCCAATTCGTTTGCGGTGGGTGGTCAGATTGAGTTCTTGGACCATCTGCTGGTCTTCTTTTAATAAATAGTCCAAGGTCAATTCAAAATAGTTGCTCAACTTGACTACTTGGTCTAGATCAGGATAGCTCTTGCCGTTTTCCCATTTTGAAATCAGTTGCCGAGTGACAAAAAATTCCTGCGCCAATTGTTCTTGTGTGAGATTTCGTTTGGTGCGTTCTTCTTTAATAATTTTCCCAATATCCATGTGTCTGTTTTGCCTCCATCATTCTTCTTATATTATAGCAAACTCTTTTCTATGCGAACGAGGATCTTTGAAATTAGCGATGCAACAAAGGGTAACATCCTTTATTTATCAATGTTTCTACTTGTTGCACTGTCTTTCTATCCTGGAAGCTTTCCGTGCTGGTCATAAAAAGAAAGGGCCAGTAAAGTGAAGGATGGTTGATCAAATTTGACGGAGAAAGGAGAAACAATCGAATGAAGACAAAACAACCTATGGTTCCAATTGGCTACATCCAATTCATCGCTTCCTTACTGGTGATTCTCGTTCACTGTGGTCGACTGGCAGAAAACAACGGGCTTCATTTTTTGTTAAAGAGTCTCTTATGTCGTTTGGCGGTTCCTTTTTTTCTCCTGCTGAATGGCTATTTTTTTCAAAAGAGTACCTGTTCATGGCAGCAATGGTGCAAACGACAACTCAAGCTTTATTTGCGTTGGTCGATCGTGTATCTTCCCTTAGGCTGGTTTTACTTAGGGCAGCAAAATCTTGCTGATTCATTACGGGTCATCGGTTTGGCTACTGGCTTTTTTACAGTAGGGGTCTGGTACCATCTTTGGTATTTTCCAGCGTTGCTCTTTGGCATGTGGTTAGTACGAAAAACTCGCTTTCTTGGCTATCGGCGGCAGTTTTTACTGGCGATCAGTTTGTATGTGATTGGCTGTCTTGAAACGTACAGCAGTTATTTAAGGGGACCTTTATTGGTATGCTATCAAACCTATCGGACACTATTTTTTACAACGAGAAACGGACTCTTTTATGGGTTTTTATTTTTACTGTGTGGGGTTTGTTTAAGAGAACACCAAAAACACCCTTTTTTTACGAAGCATCTTGGTAGAAAACTCGCGGTCTCTCTCTGCTTATTAGGCATTGAAGGTCGACTGGTGTATCTCAATCAGGGGGACGATAAGAATTTCATGCTGTTTTTTGTGCCGACGACTCTTTTTTTCCTTGCTTGGCTGATCAAGCAGCAACCCCCAAAGCGGACTTGGCAAGCAAAACAAGCAGCTGAGGCTAGTCGATTGATCTTTCTGAGTCACCCGCTGTTTCTAGAAACCGGGAAGGTCTTTTTTTCACTCGCAGGGTTTCCGTTGTTCTTTTATACGATAGCTTTAACGGGAGCCTTTCTTGGTTTGAGGAAAGTGGGCAGCCGTTTGAAATCCTATACTGTTGGTTTTGCTAAAAAAACAGTTGATGAAAAGAAAAGCGTCTAAAGTATTGCTGTACCAAGGATAATACCAAATTGCGCCTTTTTTAAATAGCAGTAGAGTTCTAAGTTTTTCTTCATTTCAGACCCTAGACGTAGGCTTTGCAAGAAAACCTATAGTACAATAACAGCAGTAAGAGGGAAAAAATCCCTGAAAAAGAGATCAACACTTGGAGGATATAGTGATGAAAAAACAGACTCGAAAACCAGCGATGATTTTAGCGACTCTCTTGGTATCTAGCCAAGTTTTATTAGCAGCACCACAAGTTTTTGCTGACGAAACCAATTCAACGACCAGCAGTTCCACTGCAATGAGCAATTCTACCGCAACGACAGCCACTACCGATAGTCAAACAAGTACTTCTGACAGCAGTTCAGATCGTTTGCAAGTCAATGCCGTGGCGATCGGAAATGCCTTGACGAAAGCACAAGAAGACTACACACTGGAACGCTTAGGCATTCAAGGCGAAACACCGATTTATACGACAAACGGTAATGACTTGATGAAATACATTCCCGATGGCGGCTTTACTGCAGATTGGGCGGTCTATAGCTCGGTCAGAATGCAGACGCTAGAAAGCGGGGCAGGAATCACTGTCGATATCGCGACACCAGATAACATTACCCGCATCACTGCAGCCCAGTACCAAAATGCAGCGCTGACGGCAGGGATCACTGATGCGAAGCTAACTGTCGCTTCTGCCGTACCGATCGACGGTTCCGGAGCTTTAGCTGGGGTATACAAAATCGTTGAAGAATCAGGCGGTGTCATCAATCAGAATCGAGTAGCTGTAGCCCAAGATGAAATGGATGTGCTGTCTACGATCACCGAAGAGAATAAAGACAAAGAAGGCTATTCCGATGAAGCTTTGAATGCAGCGCAAGAACAAGCGAAAACCGATTTGGCTGCTCAAACCGCAGATGGTACGGAATTAACCCAAGCCGATATTCAAGAGACAGTAGAAAAAGCCTTGAAAGACAACGGCCTTGAAGGAATCGTTACGGAAAATCAAATTTCTGAATTGACCTCTTTGATGAGCGACATGCGAGACAACAATATCTTCGATGACTTCATCAAAGAATTGGATCTGTCAGAAGCCCGCAAGCAAATCGAAGAAACCTCTAAGGGCCTTTGGGAAAATATCAAGAGCTTCTTTAGCGGCATCTGGTCTTCGATCACCGGTGTCTTCGGTAATGACTCAAGTGAGTCCAACAATAGCAGCGAATCAACGGTTGATTCTGGGCAATAAGCATTTTACAAAATAACACATTTTGCTTGTATTAAGAAAAAAGAGAAGCGCGCAGGGGAAGGAGCACCAGACGATAGCGCACGTCTGAGTGCTAACGATGTCCTCTGCTTTCTTTGCTAAAACAGGAGCAGTCTTTATTAAAAAAAGAAGGAGGGCAATCAGATGAATTTTTTAGGCAACGTGATTTGGTTTGTCTTTGGCGGCTTGATCGGTGCGATCTCATGGTTTTTGGCTGGGTGTTTATGGTGTATCACCATCATCGGCATTCCCATTGGTCTGCAATGTTTTAAGTTTGCGACATTGTCACTCGCACCATTTGGGAAAGACATCGTTTACCGTGGCGGTGGCGTGTCCGTGATTCTAAATATTTTATGGTTGATTTTTTCTGGTATACCACTGGCTTTAGGCCATTTAGCTAGCGCAGTCATTCTAGCCATCACAATCATCGGCATTCCATTTGCGGCGCAATCATTGAAAATGGCGCGCTTAGCGTTGATGCCCTTTGGAGCAGAGATTGTGTCTAGTCGTTATTGATTTACCTAAAAAAAGATAGTCTTAAAAAACCACATTACAGAGCGGATAGCTTTGTGATGTGGTTTTTTTGCGAGAGTAAGGGACAAGATTTTTGGCAGGCTCAGCGCATTTGAGATTCAGAACTGAAAAAGTTGATAAGAAACCAAAGAAGAGTACAGAAAAAAGCACAAGTTTTTTTGCATATCAACTGTGATTCACAAAAGAATTAGCGAAACGCAGAAAAATCTAAGTTTTTTCTTCCCTTCTCAGGGTTCTTTGATTTTTGAAATGGAGCGCCGAATTTTGGCAATCGATTGTTGTGCTTTGTCTCGATTAATAAACATTAAGATGACATAGAGGGAATCCATGATGCTCAGTTGTGCGATTCTGGATGCCAATGCCTCTGAGCGAAACTCAGTTTCTTCGGAAATAGAGATGAAAACCACGTCGCCGAGTTTGGCTAAAGGGGAAGCAGCATGGCTAGTAATGACGATAATTTTGGCCCCATTGTTTTTGGCAACTTGAGCTAGTTCAATGGTTTCTCTTGATTTTCCAGTATGAGAGATAAAAATGCCGCAATCATCTGGCGTCAACAATGAAGCCTCCATCAGTTGGATGTGATAATCACTGCTGTGAAAAACAGTGATCGGCGAGCGCAAAAATTTGTGATAGGCATCGGTTGCCACGATCTCTGAACCACCAACGCCGAAGAAAAAAAGTCGTTTAGATTGATTGATCATTGCAGCAGCAAGCTTTAAATCTTCTTCTTTCAAAAGATTTTTGGTATCAGTCAATGTGGTCATATTGGAATCAAATACTTTTTGAGCCATAGTCAATTCATTATCAGACTTCTGGATATTTTCATGGATCGAAATGGCAGAAAAATCATTTTCCTGCATCAGCATTGCCATTTTGAAGTCTTTAAATCCGTTGTAACCGAGTTTTTTTGTGAATTGAAAAAAGGTCGAATCAGCGATGCCTAATTCATTGGATAAATCACTGATTGAACTGTGGCTGACTTTACTAGGATTTTCCAAAATGTAGTCGGCAATCGCTTGTTCTTTGAGACTTAAGTCTTTATAAAGCGTTTTTATTTGCAGGCGAATCGAAACAGTCAAAGACGGTTACCTCCTTTATATGAACATTATTATCTTTGTATTGTTACGTTACCTCTTTTAAAGAAAAAAAGCAAATAAAAATTATTTTTATTTTTTATGTTTACAAAAAAATATTTTTTTGTATAATGAAAGTATGAAATGGAGGCGCTGTCATGGAGATAGGAATTATCGGACTTGGAAAAATGGGATTGAACTTGGCCCTCAATTTAAAAGATCAAGGTTATCAAGTAAAAGGGCTGGATCTTTCGATACATGCGCAGAAAACAGCGCAAGAAGCTGGAATTACACTCTATCAAACTTTAGCTGATTTGACGAATTCTTTTAGCGGCCGACGGGTTTTATGGTTGATGCTTCCTGCGGGAACTGTGACTGAGGGGATTCTTGAAGAACTATGGCCCCTTGTATCAGCGAAAGACATCGTGATTGAAGGCGGAAATTCTAATTACAAAGATTCGATTCGCCGAGCAGCCTGGTTTAAAGAAAAAGAGGTGCATTACTTTGATTGTGGGACTTCTGGTGGGGTTTCCGGAGCTAGAAAAGATGCATGTTTGATGATTGGCGGGAATGAAATCGCTTTTTCAGAGGTGGAATCTTTGTTTGCAGATGTGGCTGTTTTAGGAGGCTACCTTTATGCAGGGGAATCAGGAAGCGGTCATTTTCTAAAGATGGTCCATAACGGTATCGAATACGGAATGATGCAAGCCATCGGTGAAGGCTTTCAATTGATTGAACAAAGTGCCTATGACTTTGATTTGGCTTCCGTCGCAGAGGTATGGAATCATGGATCGGTTATTCGCAGCTGGCTGATGGAAATCGCAGCGGCCCAATTTAATGAGAGCCCTAAGTTGGAGGAATATCGCGGGGTTGTTGCAGCTTCTGGTGAAGCTAGGTGGACAGTGGAAACGGCTTTGGAGATGAATGTTGCTGTACCGACGATCGCTATGAGTTTGTTTATGAGAAATTTGTCCCAAGAAGAAGACAGTTTCTCAGCAAAAGTCGTCTCTGCGCTAAGGAATGGTTTTGGTGGTCACGAGATTGTTGCAAAAGAGTAAGGAGGAAGAACATGGAACAGTTTAAGATCGCTATAGTGAATTCCAGCAGCTTTGGAAAAATCTTTCCGCAACATATCGAGCGGTTGAAAGCAATCGGAACTGTCAATCATTTCACGTTCGATAGCGAAATCAATGGGAAAGAATTGGCAGAAAAGCTTAGGGGATACAACATCATTATAGCAAGTGTTACCCCATTTTTTACCAAAGAGTTTTTTGAGTACAAAGATGAATTGCTACTGATCACACGCCATGGGATCGGCTATAACAATATTGATTTAGAAGCAGCGAAGGACCACCAAACGATTGTTTCGATCATTCCAGCTTTGGTCGAGCGAGATGCAGTAGCAGAAAATAATGTGACCAATCTATTGGCGCTTCTGCGCTGTACAGTTGAATCGAATACAAAGGTCCGCGAAGATCAATGGGAAAAACGAGCGAACTTTGTCGGACGCGCATTATTTAACAAGACGGTAGGGGTGATCGGTGTCGGCAATACTGGAAGTTGTGTAGTAGAAATATTGAGAAATGGTTTCCGCTGCGAGGTTTTGGCATACGATCCATATAAGTCCGCTTTGCATATTCAAAGCTATGGCGGAAAAAAAGTCGAGCTAGACGAGCTGCTAGCAAAATCAGATATTATTTGTCTATGTGCTAACTTGACGGAGGAAAATTATCATATGATTTCCTTTGAAGAAATTTCAAAAATGAAAGATCAAGTATATCTCTCCAATAGTGCCCGTGGCGCGCTTTTGAATGAAGAGGCAATTGTAAGCGGATTAAAAAGTGGGAAAATCGCTGGTCTTGCCACCGATGTCTTAGAGGAAGAGCCTGGTCATAAAGATCATCCGTATTTAGCTTTTGAAAATGTAGTTATGACACCGCATACATCGGCTTATACTATGGAATGCTTAGAAGAGATGGGAAACAAATGTGTAACGGATATTGAACGAATCGTTAAGGGGCTGCTGCCAGACCGTGCTGTTCAAGCGGAAAGTCGGTTTTTGGCTGTATAAAGGAGAGTGAAACTCGTGCTAACGGATTTAAAAGTAAAGGTTGGACCGCAAGTTTATCGTTACCATGAAGGCGCGATCGACTATGTGCCGGAAGTATTAAAAGAGTACAAAGTAAAACGACTGCTGCTCGTACATGGAACGGTTTCATGGGAAAAAGCAAAACCAAAATTACTCTTTTTAGAAGATGCGCATTTGGAAATTTTTTATCATCGCTACACGGGAGAATGCAGCTATTATGGCGCTGGGCTGATTGCTGATCTTGTTGAAGAACTGGCGATCGATTTTATTCTGGGGGTTGGCGGCGGGAAGTTAGCCGACTTAGTGGGATATGCAGCACATGTAGTCAATCGACCCTTTGGACTGATCCCAACATTGGCCAGTAATTGTGCACCATGGACACCCTTGTCTGTCATGTATAAAGAGTCGGGAGAATCTGAAGGAAAGTCGGAACACTATTTAAGACAGGCTGCTTTTTTGATTACCGATCCGACGTTAGTGATCGATGCACCAGTCTCCTACTTCATCGCCGGTTTAGCAGATACGTTGGCAAAGTGGATTGAATCGGAAGCAATCTTAGCCCAACCACATTTGAAAAATGAGCCCTTCTTGCAAATGGCAGGCTATACAGCAAAATTATGCGAAACAGCTATTTTGACACAATCGAAACAAGCGATTGAAGATATGAAGCGGCAGGAAGTGACAGACGCCTTTTGTCACTTGTCGGAGATCGTTATTGCAGTTGCTGGAATGGTAGGCGGGCTAGGCGATAAATATGCCCGCAATGCAGCGGCGCATGCGATGCATGATGCCATCAGTAAATATCTGCCTGAGAGTCATCGTTTTCTTCACGGGGAAAAGGTTGCCTATGGGATGTTTTATCAATTAGCCCTTGAAGAAAAATGGACGGTCATCGATCAGTTGATCCCCTTTTATCAAGAATTGCACTTACCAATGAGTTTACATCAAATGGGTATTTTTCCTGAAGATGCACAAGTCATCGATCAGTTGGTGCAGTTCATAGATTCGAAAGAAAAAGTGCACTTGATTCCAGTCTTAATCACCAAAGAACGCTTGAAAGAAGCTGTTCTTGATTTAGAAAACTATTTGAAAGAAGTTTAGGAGGAGGAAAAATGGATACATTAAGTGTTACACAAAGTTTACTGATTGCGCTATGGGTTGCAGCAGTCATGTCTCGTTGGCTCGGCGGAGGCGCCACACTGACTTTACGTTTTTCACCATTGATGACGGGATTAGTTGTCGGACTGGTGATGGGAAATGTGGCTCAAGCCATGATCGTCACTGCCGCTTTACAAATGATTTACATGGGGGTATTTTCTCCTGGCGGATCCATGCCGGCGGAACCTTCGATTGCTGCGGCGATTGCCGTACCGGTAGCTTTGCTAGGAAATCTGCAACCAGAAGCAGCGATTGCTGTTGCCGTTCCTGTTGGGTTGCTAGGGAGTTATTTGTATCAGTTCCGTTTCTTTATCAATACCTTCTTAGGAAAGTATACGGATAAAGCAGTAGAAGATCTTAATGCCAAGGCAATGACGCGTTCAATTATTTTATACCCAACGCTGGCTTCATTTATTTTATTTGTTCCGCTGGTATTTATTGCACTTTATTTAGGCGCTCCGCTGATTGCTGATGTCATCAATGCTCTT
Source organism: Enterococcus casseliflavus (assembly GCF_029215545.1). NCBI lineage: Bacteria > Bacillati > Bacillota > Bacilli > Lactobacillales > Enterococcaceae > Enterococcus > Enterococcus casseliflavus. Next base: position 647,554 of record NZ_CP119393.1, read on the forward strand.
GAGGGGACAGTCGTTATTCATATTTTAGAAGTAGTCGGCGGAGGATTGGCAGCGATCGGGATTGCAACTACCGTCTATGTGATCGGTCGAAAAGATTATATGGTCTTTTTCTTCTTGGCCTATTTCATGAGTGTAGTTTTCAGTTCGCTGGAAATTACCATGGTCACCTATGCGATTTTTGGCATTTTGATCGCGTTGATTTTTGTTCAGTCACAAAAAGGAAAATTGGTCCCAGCCCCAGAAACGAATACAGCATCACCATCCTTTGATGATGACGATGACTATGATGACGGGTTCTAATCGATAAGGAGGAGCAGTAATGACCGAAACAATTCAAAAAGCGCAAGGCGCACCAGAAGAAATCACGAAGAAAGATGTCACAAAAGCATACCTAAGATGGCATTTCGCCAATGAGATCCCGCATTCATTTGAACGGTATTTATCACCCTCGCTTTTATACGCCATGATGCCGATTTTGCGCAAACTTTACAAAGACGATGAGGCACTGAAAGCTGCCTACAAACGCCAACTGCTGTTTTTCAATACCCAGCTGAGTTGGGGGGGCGGAGTCATCACTGGGCTGATGTCATCAATGGAACAACAGCGGGCCGAGGAAGAGCATGAGAAAAAAGAGATTTTGATGCAGGATGATCTAATGTACAACACGAAAGCTGGTTTGATGGGTGCTTTAGCAGGAATCGGGGATGCCATCGACTCAGGAACCGTTCAATATATCTTTATTGCGATTGCCGTCCCTTGGGCACAGCAAGGAAGTCCGCTAGGTGCGTTGTTTCCGTTCATTTGCTTTGCACTGTATCAAGTTTCTCTAGAAATGTTTTTTGCCCGCCAAGCGTTCTCAATGGGACGCAATGCAACTGGTTTGATGCAGAGTACAGGCGTCCAAACCGCAATTGAAACACTGTCGGTTCTCGGTTTGTTTATGATGGGGGTTCTGGCTGGAAACTATGTCAAAGTCAGTTCTTCGCTGCAGTTTGATATTTCTGGACGAGAATTTATTATCCAAGATATCCTTGATCAGATTGTACCAGGGATCTTGCCGTTAGCAGTTGTAATGGGCGTCTACTGGTTCTATACAAAGAAAGGATTAAAAGTCACGCAAGCATTACTATGGCTGACCTTGATTCTGATTATTTTAGCCGGTGTCGGTATTTTATAAGAAAAGGAAGTGGAAAAAATGGGTGTAGTAAATTTAGCACGAGTAGATGAACGATTGATCCATGGGCAGGTCATGATGACCTTGTCACAAAAAAGCGGAGTTAACTCGATTTTTGTAGTGGATGAGGTAGTAGCTAAGGATAAGTTCATGCGGGAATTATACAAAAATGCCGGTAGCCGCACAGGGCAAAAAACGATCGTCGTTACACCAGAAAAAGCCAAATTTTACTGGGATGAATACAACTTCAAAGATTACAACTGTATTTTGATCGCTAAAACCGTCAGTGTGATGTACGACTTAGTAAAACACGGCGTGCCAATGAAAGAATTGAACATAGGCGGTATCGCCCAAAAAGATCCCGAGAAAGATCTCTTGGTAACGAAATCTGTTTATTTAAATCAAGCTGATGCGCAAAAACTCAAAGAAATGAACGAAGCGTACGGTGTGGAATCAATCTATTTTCAAGCAACACCTTCTGCACCGAAATCAACCCTTAAAGATGTGTTGAAGCAGTTCAATTTGTAATCAATGAGCGCGTTCGTCATCTGTTGAAGAGGAAGGCGGAGGATCTTATAAAAAATAGAGTTCCTCCTTCCTTGTCAGTAATTTGTGAATAGGAGAGTCCGCCATGAATCAAACAGAAGCATTTCGTGATTGGCTTTTTCGTTATCGGTATGTCTACCGATCGCGTTCCACGGATAAAAGCAAACAAAGATTTTTGAAGGCACTCATCGCAGATATCATTCCGTTTCGCAAAGATCTTCAGGTGATTGAGTATGATCACACGAAAAAAAACGCCTCACGCAATTTGTATGTTGGCGATCTGACCAAAGCAAAACGGATCATCTGCACATATTATGATACACCGCCACAGCATTTTGGCGATTACCATTTTTTTGATCGGCAGGAGCAAGGGCGTAAAACAAATCAATTTATTCTGACTGCTTCAGCAGTGATGATTCTTTTTGGGTTGTTGGGTACCTGGCTTTATATCCACTTTGCATCAGGGAGATTTCCCTTGTTGTCATGGCAAACAGCGCTTTTTGCTTTAGGAGTCGGTATTTATTTTCTGCTATTAAATCACGTAAGCCGCGGGGCAGGATTTGAGCAAAATCTGACCCGCAATACCTCCTCTATCTTAGCGCTGCTGTCACTGATCAGTCAAAACAGTCAAACAGCGACTGCTTTTGCGTTTCTTGATGAAGGAAGTTTTGGAGAACGCGGGTTGGAAGTGTTACGTGATTCAGTAGGGCCGAATGCGAAGATTTATTATTTAGATTCTATCGGCGCCGATGCTCCAATTCGAGCTATCGGCAAGCAATTCAATGAAGGGCAACTGCAGCAGTTGGCGATCGAACACAGTAGTGAAGCGATGGGCAGCATCAACTATCTGTTTTGTGCAGAAAAGCAGCAGGATCAGACGTATGTGTTGCCTAGAAAACAATTAAAGCAAAAAGAGCTGAATAGTAGGAATATGCAAAAAGTCCTTGCGTTATTTGGTTAGGAAGCGAAAAAAGGAGGAACAACATTTGTTAGGAATCGTATTGGCAACTCACGGACAGCTGAGTACTGGTTTTAAAGATGCTGCAGAGGTGATCATGGGCAGTGTCGAAAATATTGCGGTCGTTAATTTGAACCACGGAGAGGATATTCAACTTCTGGGAAACAAAATCCGTGAAGCAATCCACGAAACAGATCAAGGGGACGGTGTAGTGGTGTTTGCTGATCTATTGAGTGCGAGTCCCTACAATCAGTCGGTTGTAACGATCAATCAATTAGAAGAACCTCTTCAGGAAAAGACGTATGTGATCGGCGGAGTGAATCTGCCTATGGTATTAGAAGCGATCAATCACCAATTTTTGGCAACACCGATTGAACAGGCGGTGGCAGCAGTGATTGAGCAAGGAGAAAATAGTGTAGCGCTTTGGCACAATTCTTCAGCAGGTGATAGTAGCGAAGAAACTGATGAGGACGATGATTTTTAAAAACGAAAGGATGACAGCAAATGCAATGGGGGTTTCGATGGTACGGGGAAGGGGATACGATCCCGTTAACGAATATTCGACAAATTCCAGGAATGCACGGCATTGTAGGAACACTTCTGAATAAAATGCCCGGAGATGTCTGGGAGATTTCCGAAATCAACGCACTAAAAGCATCAATTGAAAAAGAGCATCTTTCGCTATTAGGGATTGAGAGTGTCGCGATCCACGATGCGATCAAAGCTGGAACAGAGGAACGGGATCACTACATCGATCAATATATTCAAACGATTCGGAATTTAGCAGCTTGTGATGTACATATGATCTGCTATAGCTTCAAACCAATCTTCGGCTGGGCCAAAACAAATCTATTTTATCAAAACGAGGATGGCAGCTTCTCCTTGCTCTATGATCAAGCCGTTGTGGATGATATGGAACCTAGTGAGATGTATACGCTGATCCATAGCCAATCAAAAGGCTTTCAATTGCCAGGTTGGGAAGAAGAACGACTGAAAAAGTTCCAGCGTTTGATGGCAACTTATGAAGGGGTCACTCAAGAAATCCTCTTTGATAACTTAAGCTATTTCTTAAAGCGGATCATTCCTGTGTGTGAAGAAGTAGATGTGAAAATGGCGATCCATCCCGACGATCCACCTTGGGAAATTTTTGCCTTGCCACGAATCACCAAAAATTTAGAGGACTTGAAAAAAATCATGGACATCGTGGATTCGCCTTATAATGGGGTAACGTTGTGCACCGGTTCGTTAGGTGCCGATCCAGAAAACGACATGGTGGAGATCGTTCATGCTTTAAAAGGACGCATCAACTTTGTTCATTTCCGCAATGTGTTGTTTATGGGAGAACGTAAATTTAAAGAGTCCGCCCATCTGTCCACCGAAGGATCATTAGATATGTATGCCATCATGAAAGCCTTGGTTGAGGTCGGTTTTGATGGCGTCATCCGTCCAGATCACGGGCGGACGATCTGGGGGGAAGTGGCGATGCCAGGCTATGGTCTGTATGATCGCGCGATTGGGATCAGTTATCTTCAAGGGCTGCATGAAGCCGTCTTGAAAGAGCAAATGCAATCGAAGGAAACGAAGGGAGGAAAGAGTGTATGACACTCGATGAACAATTGGCAAAAACAAGAGTATTGCCTCTTTACACTGCAAAAAATCTTACCTATTTGCCAGTAGTAGAATCACTGTTGATCGAACATGAACTACCCTTTATTGAAGTGACCTTCCGCAGTGACCTTACTTTAGCAGCGATTGAAAAACTCTCTCAATCAGGTAAATTGATCGTAGGCGCAGGCACGGTGCGCACCTTAGAACAAGCGAAAGCAGCAGTTGAGAAAGGGGCTCGCTTTATTGTTTCCCCTGCTCTTGTACCTGATGTGGTGGAATTTTGTCTTGCCGAAAACATTCCAGTGTTTCCAGGAACAGCTACCCCAAATGACATTCAACGAGCAGCGGCTTATGGCTTATCAGTTGTGAAATTTTTCCCCGCGGATATCTACGGGGGCTTGCCGGCGATCAAAGCCCTCAGCGGTCCGTTTTATGATATTCGATTTGTCCCAACTGGCGGAATTAACCTCGAAAATATGCAAGACTATTTATCTGATCCGCAAGTGCTAGCAGTTGGCGGTTCCTTCATTCTTTCAGAATCACTAGTAAAAGAAGGTCGGGAAAAGGCTGACAGCCATTTGGCGCATGTAAAATCATTGCTAAGTTGAGCAGTCAGCTGTAAATAAACAAGGTGAAGCAATGGGTGCCAAAAGATTTTGGTACCATTGCTTTTTTATTCGCAGAAAAGTAAAGGAGGCTATAGGATGAAAAAGATAAAACTGGTGATTTTTGATATGGACGGTTTGATGTTTGAAACAGGTCGTCTAGCTTACCGCGCTTATTTAAGAGCCGCGGAGGAATATGATTTTGAAGTTTGCCAAGAAGTTTATTATTACCTGACTGGCAGAACGGAAGCAGATATTCGTAAAGGGATGCAGGATCTTTATGGCAATCAAGTACCAACGGATCGGTGGCGAGAAGCGATGAATCGTCAGAAAGAAGTGATTTTAGCTGAAGAAAAACGGGTATTCAAAAAGCTCGGCCTTCTTGAACTGTTGGAAGCATTAAAAAAACAAGATTGCTTGATAGCCGTGGCATCCTCTTCATCAAAAGAAAAAATCAAGGCGTACTTTGAAATGGAACAGATGCCAGATTGGTTTGATACGGTGGTTTCTGGGGATCAAGTGCGAAAGGGCAAACCTGATCCAGAAATCTTTCTAACAGCTTGCCAACAATTAGGCGTAAAGCCTGAAGAAGCCTTGGTATTAGAAGATTCTCTAGCTGGCATAAAAGCCGCAAAACAAGCCGAGATCCCAGCTTTTCTGATTGCGGATGATTTGAGTGCTTTGCCAGTCAAGAAAAATGGGAAGTATCCTTTGCTTAAACAGCCAAAACTTGAGCAAGAAGTAGCTGCACAGGTGAAAACTTTTTCTGATCTGACGAAAGTCAAAGACTGGCTCGTCGTGAATCATTTTTCTTGGGATTGATCGATATTCCAAGAAGTATCAACAAAGCAAAAGGGTATGAAGCAAGAAAGTACGGTGTTTTAAAACAGGCATAGTTTTGTGGAATCAGTAAAACAACAAAGGTTCATTTTGGCAATTGGTTTTTTCCTGCTCATTTCTCTATGAAGAAGGGGGAGTTAGAGCGTTTTTCACTAGTTTCTAGGAATGAGGCAAAAGGCTGGCTAGAAAAACGAGTAAGATTGTAGCAGCTCACTTTACAGCTAAGTGAAGCTGCTTTTTTTACGCTATTCCTTCAGCAACGAAAAATGAGCATTGTGTTTTAAACGGTATTCTTTTGGCGTCAGTGAGGTCAATGCTTTGAAATTTCGATTGAAGGTTCGCACATTTTGAAAGCCTGCTTGTTCTGCTACTTCCGTAATCGGCAAGAGACTATGGGTCAGCAAAAAAGAGGCATGGCGTATTCTTGCTTGATTCAAAAGCCGAGGAAAGGTGCTTTTCAATTTATCGGTGATCATTCTGGAAACGTAGACGCTGCTATAACCGATACTGCTGCTTAGTTTTTCGAGCGTCAGTTCTTCTTTGAAGTGGGATTCGATGTAAACAAGTAGCTGGATCAGGATATCCTCTTGATTTTTGGCTGGTAATAAAGTCGTTTGGTATTCAAAAAGGTAAAGGACTTGATACAGTGCCGATTTTCGTAAATAGAGGGAATCCGTTTCAAATAAAGGATAGTAGAGCTGCTTGGCAACAGATGAATCAATGGTGATCACCGGATCTGACAAAGCGAAATCTTTCGTTTTGGCGTAAAAATCTGGAATATACTCAGGTGAAAACACAAGAATATGCAATTGTGATTCCTTAGGGGTTTCAATGGCATGAGTCTGATAAGGCATGACTAATAACACTTGGCCTGTCGTAAGGACATAGGGACTTTCTTCGATTTTGACAACCGCTTCGCCATCACTACAAAAAAGCAATTCAAAGGAGCGATGAAAATGTTCCATGTAATTAAGCGAGTAAGGATGGTAACTGGAAACGCCTAGGTATTCGCCGAAATGGTATTCTTCTAAAATGGTCACGCGATCTATCCTCCATTTTTTGTCTATCGATGTGTGGAAATCGTCCTGTGAATGATAGCGATTTCATTCTATAATTATGACAGTTCAGCTGAAGAAAGTAAATAGAACAATGATTAGTGAATATTTTTAAAATGAGCTGTAGCAGCAAGTTTCTTTTTTTTGTTAGGTATATTAGTAAAGAAAACTTACTAACTGAATGAAGCTCATTCATACTGACACTCAGTTGAACCACAAAATGCCAAAAAGGGAAAGAGGAGGAAATTTTTTTGATTACCAATCCAATACTAACAGGCTTTCATCCAGACCCGAGTATTTGTCGTGCAGGAGAAGATTATTACATTGCTACGTCGACCTTTGAATGGTTTCCAGGTGTGCGCATCTTCCATTCGAAGGATTTGAAGAACTGGCGCTTGATCAGTACACCAGTCAATCGTGTCAGTCAGTTGAATATGCTGGGAAACCCAGATTCTGGGGGTGTTTGGGCGCCAAACTTAAGTTACAGTGATGGTCGTTTTTGGTTGATTTATTCAGATGTCAAAACACAATCTAATAGTTGGAAAGATGTGAACAATTATTTGATCACCTGTGAAACCATTGATGGGGATTGGTCAGAACCAATCTATATGAATTCTTCTGGTTTCGATCCCTCGTTATTTCATGACGACGACGGCAAAAAATATTTTCTGAACATGGTTTGGGATTATCGCCCGACAAACCATTCCTTTTACGGGATCGCTCTCCAAGAGTTTGATTGGCAAGCCAAGAAATTGGTGGGGCAGCCCAAAATCATCTTCAAAGGAACAGAGCGCAAATTGACGGAAGCACCGGTTATGTATAAAGTGAACGGCTATTATTATTTATTGACGGCAGAAGGCGGCACCAAGTTTGAACATGCAAGTACCATCGCTCGTGGGACACACATCGAAGGGCCTTATGAAGTTCATCCTCAAAACCCTCTGATCAGTTCCTGGGGACAGCCAGAGATCCTGCTACAAAAAGCTGGCCATGGTTCATTTGTGAAAACGCAGACCGATGAATGGTATTTTGTTCACTTAACAGGGCGAGCGCTGAAGTATCCAGAAACGCCCCTCTTAGAAAATCGCGGCTATTGCCCGCTCGGACGAGAAACAGCGATCCAGTCTGTTTATTGGGAAAATGATTGGCCGTATATCACAGGCGGAAACTTTCCAAAAGAGGAAGTCCCACAGCCACAGCTGCCCGAACATCCGTGGGAAACAGAATCAGGCTTTGATGATTTTGAAGAGGCGTCGTTGGCACCAGTGTTTCAAACCTTGCGGATTCCTTTTTCTGAGGAAATCGGTAGTTTGACCGCACGACCAGGATACTTGCGCTTGTATGGGCGAGAGTCGTTCAATTCCTTGTTCCATCAAGCACTGGTGGCAAGAAGATGGAGCGATTTTCGTTTCGAAGCAACGACTGCCGTCGAATTTTCACCGACCTCGTTTCTACAGTTAGCAGGCATGACGAATTACTACAATACACAAAACTGGTCGGCGATCTACATCACTCATGATGAGACGAAAGGCAGAATCATCACTGTATTGACAAGCGAAAAGGGCCAACTGAAGAGTCAAAAAGCACCAGAAGTTGTGATACCAGCCGATGTACAAACAGTCTACTTCAAAACGATCGTTCATTATGCCCACTATCAATACGCGTACTCATTTGATCAAAAAGAGTGGCAGGTCATCGATCAGCTATTTGACAGCTTGCAATTGTCTGACGACTATGTAGCAGAACATTACGGTGGGTTCTTTACAGGGGCTTTTGTAGGGATGTTTGCGATCGATACGACCGGCAATCGTTTGGCGGCTGATTTTGATTCATTTGACTATCAAAAAATCGAGGAGGAAGAAAGATGAAAAATTGGAAACGGGTCTTACAAACAGCGTCATTGGCGGGCTTAGCAGCTTTTATGCTTAGTGGCTGCGGGAATGGTTCTGGAAACAGCAGCTCAGATAATAGCGCAACGGGAAGTAGTGGCAAGGATGAACTCGTGGTTTGGACCTTTACTTCAGAATTATCAACGATGATCAATGATTACTATTTGCCGGCGCATGACGACTTGGCCTATGACATTCGGATCGTGGAGATTCCTTCTGACCAATTCGAGACCAAGCTCGATCCGATTCTCGGTTCCAAAGATGCACCAGATGTGATTGCTTTAGAATCTGCCTTTGTCAAAAAATATGTGGAATCAGGCATGATGGCAGACCTTGGTTCACTGGGGCTTGATGAAGCCGCGGCAGATACGTATCAATATGTCAAAGACGTAGGGACTTCAAAAGACGGGGTTCTTCATGCCTTGGCTTGGCAAGCTGCTCCTGGCGGGTTTTATTACCGGGCATCGATGGCAGAAGAGCTGCTAGGAATCGATGATCCAGCGGCTGCGCAAGCGGCATTGTCAGACTATGACAAGTTCTATGAGCAAGCCAAAGCAGTCAAAGAAAAAAGTGGTGGAACCACCTATATGATCTCTAGTGTCCAAGATTTGGCAAAGCCTTTTTATGGACAACGCGAACATGGCTGGGTTGAAGACGGCAAATTAGTGATCGACGACAGTTTGTATGACTTGTTGGATGTATCACGAAAATTTGTAGAAGAAGGCCTGACACAAGATACAGAAGGACAATCAGAAGCTTGGTTTGCTGGAATGAATGGCGACAATGTATTCGGTTATAGTTTGCCGACATGGGGACTGCACTATTGGTTAAAACCAAATGCGACAGCTGCCGATAACTCCAGCTCAACAGAAGGCGACTGGCGCATGATCCAAGGACCTTCGTCGTGGTTCTGGGGCGGCACATGGATCGGTGCTACGGCAAATTCTGAGATGCAAGAAGAAGCTGCGCAATTGGTGGCTTACTTGACCACAGATCAAGCATTTTTAAAACAATGGGCCGAAGATACCGGTGATTTTGTATCAAATGAGCGAGTCGTTGAAGAAATTAAAGGCGAATATGAAGAGGAATTTTTAGGCGGTCAAAACCACTATGCAGAATTTGCCGATATGGTTCAAGACATCAACGCGAAAATTCTGACCGAGTATGACCAGACGATTGAAACCCTCTTTACGGATAGTTGTTTGACACCATATTCAAAAGGTGAAGTGGATCAGGAAACGGCGATCCAAAACTTTAAAGATGCGGTCGTCAATGCTTATCCAGATGTTCAAGTAGATTAGGTGTTGTTGAAACCGACACCGAAGACGGGGTCGGTTTCAACCTTTTCTAGGTACTATGCGCTGCTCAAATGGCTTGTCTTTACAGGCAGAAGTTGGCAGTAGAAGAAATAAATATCAGGGGGATTACGATGCAGAATAAGAGAAGATTTGAACAGTATCATCGCTATGGGCTATTATTTATCGCACCATTTTTTCTAGCATTCTTGGTTTTTCAGCTTTATCCAATTCTCTATACGATTTACCTAAGCTTTACGGATCTAAAAGGGTGGAATCCAGCTGCCAATCTTGTCGGACTGGATAACTATTTTGCGATTTTTCGCAACCCGTTATTTTTAAAATCGATCAGCAATACATTTATTTTGTGGGGCGTAAACTTTGTCCCTCAAATTGGCTTGGCTCTGTTGCTGGCGGCATGGTTTACCAATATCAAGTTGCGCTTGCGGGGGAAAGGCTTCTTCAAAGTCGTTTTTTACTTACCCAACATCATTACTGCCGCTTCAGTAGCAATCTTATTTTTCGTTTTGTTCAGTTTTCCGTTAGGTCCGATCAACCTAGTCTTGCAGCATTTCGGTGTTTTGGACCAGCCCTATGACTTTTTCCGTAGTGAAACGGGCACTCGGCTGATCGTTTCCTTTATCCAATTTTGGATGTGGTATGGTCAGACAACGATCGTTTTGGTTTCGGGCATTTTGAGCATTGATGATGCTCTTTTTGAATCAGCAATGGTCGATGGAGCCAATGATGGTCAAATTTTCCGCAAGATCACGCTGCCTTTGTTAAAACCAATCTTGCTTTATACATTGGTGACGTCTTTGATTGGCGGCTTGCAAATGTTCGACATTCCTTTTTTGCTGACAAACGGCAATCCCAACAATAGTGTCTTAACGATCACGATGTTTATCTACAACCAAGCCTTTACCGGGAGTCGGAATTTCAACGTTGCCGCAACCGCGTCGGTGCTATTATTGGTACTTTCGATCGTATTAAGCACGTTATTGTTTCAATTTTTCAAAGAAAACAGCAAAGTGGGGCGAAAATAAATGGAAAATAGCTATCGAGCAAAACGATTGTTGATCTATGTCTTTTTGGTGTTGCTGACCATCTTAAGTATTCTGCCGTTTTGGGTCGTCTTAGTCAATGCGACCCGTTCAGCAGAACAGATCCAGCAAGGGCTGTCCTTGTGGCCTGGCGGTAATCTCCAATACAACTGGTCCGTCTTAATGGGCAGAGGCTTCAATGTTTTCAATGGATTTAAAAATAGTTTCTTGATTGCGGCTGGCGCTACCGTTCTCAATGTATATTTTTCGGCATTGACAGCTTATGGCGTGATCGCCTATGAGTTTCGTGGCAAGAAAGTCCTGTTTGCTGTCATTCTTGGGCTGATCATGATTCCTCAGCAAATTAGCATGATCGGTTTTTATCAATTTATGAATCGCTTAGGGCTCTTAAATAATTTTCTGCCATTGATTTTACCAGCGATCGCATCACCTGCTACCGTTTTTTTCTTAAAGCAATACTTAGAAACGATCTATCATCCTGATTTGGCAGATTCTGCTCGTTTGGACGGAGCCGGCGAAATCAAAATTTTCCATCGCATCATGTTGCCCTTGATGAAACCGGGCTTAGCCACCATGGCGATTTTCTCGTTCGTGACCTCGTGGAATAATTTCTTGATGCCCTTGATCTTGATCAACGATACGGAAAAGTATACGTTGCCGATGCTGGTCCAATTGCTGAAAACTGATGTTTACCGTACTGAATTTGGCAGTATGTATCTAGGGATTTCATTAAGTATTATTCCTTTGCTACTGATTTACCTGTTTCTATCGAAATACATCGTGGGCGGTGTGACGGCTGGCGGAATCAAAGGATAGCGATACCCTTTTACCAAAAGAAAACGCTGGACTGAGTTTTCAGTCCAGCGTTCATTTAACGGATCGCACGGGAGAGATCAAGTGCCGCAAAGCGCAAATCGTTGATATTCAAGAAATGTTTCGCGACTAAAACGTTACCGCCAAACAGCGGGGCTTGATCGCCTAATCGGCTGTTTTTGATCTTCGTGTTTTTGGTGAACTGGCTGGTCAATTTTTGCTGCAGCGCCAGTAATAAATCAGGAATTTTGCGATAGACCGAGCTGTTGATATAGACTTCTTCGGGATCAGAAAAAGTGATGACATTGTTTAGCCCAATACTAAGAAACTCAACATTTTGTTGCGCCAATTCGACTGCTGATTTTTCTCCGGCATGATAGGCTTGTGCAAAGGTATCCGAATTAACGAACGCTGTTTTTGTATAGTGACTGTAGGTGTCAAACAAGACTTTGTTCGAGGCATATTGCTCTAAGCAGCCTCGATTGCCGCAAGGACACAAGTTGCCGTGAGGAAAGAGCGTAGAATGGCCAACTTCCCCCGCCATGCCGTGAGTACCGGTTTGTAGCTGCCCATCAACGATGATTCCGACACCGATCCCGCTATGGACGCTGACGCTCAGTAAATTCGTGGAATCAGAAGAAAAACAGTACTCGCCTAAAGCCGTCAGATTGGCTTCGTTTTCTATATAGACCGCCGTATTGTATTTTTGGCTCAAAGGGGCGATCAAATCAAAGTGTTCCAAGTTGTAGTAGGGGGCAAAGGTGACCGTCTGATTATGAACGATGCCGTGGATCGCCAAACAGATTCCTACTAATCCATGAGTGGTTTGCGGCATTTGCGGCCAAAACTCTTTCATCATGGAATCGATCGTCGCCAGTACATTTTCTTTGGTGATCAATTCATGGGAATGGTCGGCAGAGGCGATCATCTCGCCATTGATATAAGAGAGCATCCCTCGAACATAGTTATACCCGATGTCAAAGGTAACAGCTAAGCTGCTACGGTGATTGAATTGCAATTGAATCGGTTTGCGACCACCGATCGAAGTGGAATCACCAATGCCGACTTCGCGTACGAAGTCCGTGTCGATCAGTTTTTTGGTTATTTGAGAAACAGACGCTTTATTGAGATGGGTCAAATTTGACACTTCCGCTCGTGACACATTTTCATTGTCAATGATCGTCTTCAATACAGCCGCTTCATTTTGTTCGCGTATGCCCATTTTATTGATAATCATGTGTACTCCTCTTCGTAAATGTGATTAGTGTTAGTTTACCGTGCAAATTAATAATGTGCAAGCTGAAGAATAAAGAAAAGACGCAGAATGTAGGAGCAGTAGTTTGAGAAGGAAAAACTATGAAAGATTCGTTGGAAGCGCTTGACAGGAATGCGAGAATCGTTTACTATCCAATTAGTTAGTTTTGAATGCTAATTAACCATTTGAGAGTCAATGGTTAACTGTTTCAAACAGAGGAAGGAGAGAAGAGATGGCTTATTTTTTAGGGTTGGATCTAGGAACAAGTGCGTTAAAAGGCTTAGTTTTTGATCAAACCGGGGAACTCCAAGGAACAGCAAGTGCTGACTATCCATTGTCATCCCCTAGACCGGGGTTCAGTGAGCAAGAGCCGGTGCATTGGCAAGAGGCGGCAGATAAGGTAATCAAAACCTTGATCCAGCAGCTTCCAACGCTGCAGAAGGAATTGATCGGCATCAGCTTTTCTGGACAAATGCATAGTCTAGTTTTATTGGATGAAGAAAACCGAGTCATTCGTCCGGCAATATTATGGAATGACGTTCGAACCACCAAACAATGCCAAGCGATCATGGCATCCTTCGGAAAGAAAATAAAAGCAATCACCAAGAATATTGCTTTGGAAGGGTTCACCTTACCAAAAATTTTATGGGTCCAAGAACACGAGCCTGAACATTGGCAACAAGTTCGTCACATGATGCTGCCAAAAGATTACTTGGCTTTTTGGCTGACTGGGAACTATTCGATGGATTATTCCGATGCAGCGGGTACGTTACTGCTGGATATCGAAAAGAAGTGCTGGTCTGAAGCCATTCTAAAAAAATTCGCCATCGCATCGGATTTACTGCCGCCGCTTTTTGAATCAGCAGCGCCTGTAGGGCAAATGCGAAAAGAGCTGCAAGAAGCCTTTGGGTTTGAACAAGAGGTGACGATCTATGCAGGTGGCGCAGACAATGCCTGTGCTGCATTAGGTTCAGGGATCATCGCCGAAGGTGTCGGCATGGTGTCGATTGGCACGAGCGGTGTGTTCTTATCCTTTGAAGAAGCGCAAGAGGTTGATTATCAAGGAGATCTACACCTTTTCCGTCATGCGATCAAAGACAAGTTGTATTCAATGGGGGTCACGTTAGCCGCTGGAAATTCCTTAAGCTGGTATCGTGATACGTTTGCCCCCAACCAATCGTTTCAGGAATTGCTTTCAGCGATCAGTGAGGTAAACCCAGGGGCAGAAGGCCTGCTGTTTACGCCTTATATCGTGGGCGAACGCACACCGCATACCGACAGCCAAATCAGGGGTAGTTTTATCGGCATCGACACACGGCATCGCGAAAAGCATTTCAGTCGTGCGGTCTTAGAAGGGATCACCTTCTCTTTGAAAGATTCCCAAATGATCATGGAAGAACGGGCACAGCGGAAATTCACCCAGATCGTTTCTGTGGGGGGCGGTGCGAAAAATGCCGAATGGCTGCAAATGCAAGCCGATATTTTTAATGCAGAAATGCTGACTTTGTCTACTGAGCAAGGTCCAGGTATGGGCGCAGCAATGCTGGCAGCAATCGGCAGCGGCATTTATCCAGATGCAGGTGCCTGTGTTAACGCCTTTGTCAAATACGGCAAGGCCATTGCACCGATTCCTGAAAATGTCGCCAAATACCAAGAAATTTATGCGATCTACCGCACAGTCTACCAACAAACCGCCCCTATCTGCCATGCATTGGCGCAAATCGAGTAGCGTAATGGCAGCAGGCAATCTACTTGATCAAAGCGAGGAATCGTTTTTGGTTCTAAATGATTGGAAACAAGTAAGTTAGTTTATTACACTAAAAAACATAAAATGGAGGCAACAACAATGACTTATTTCCCAGAGATCGAAAAAATCCGCTACGAAGGTCCTAAAACAGACAATATGTTTGCATTTCGCCACTACGATGCCGAAGAAGTTGTTTTAGGCAAGAAAATGAAAGATCATCTACGTTTTGCAATCGCCTATTGGCATACGATGACGCAAGACGGCTCTGATCCTTTCGGCGCACCTGTCAACAAACGGACGTGGATCGGTGACACCGAAATGGAAACGGCGAAAAATCGAGTAGAAGCTTTCTTTGAGATTTGCGAAAAATTAGGGGCAGAGTTCTTCTGTTTCCATGATGTTGACGTGGCACCTGCAGGAGAAACGTTAGAAGAATTTTTCCAAAACTTAGACGAAATCACCGATTTGATCAAAGAAAAAATGGAACAAACGGGAATCAAACTATTATGGAATACAGCAAATATGTTCTCACATCCTCGTTTCAATAACGGCGCTGCTTCCACCAATAATGCGGAAGTTTATGCGTATGCGGCAGCCCAAGTCAAAAAAGGCTTAGACATCTCGAAAAAATTAGGCGGCGAAAACTATGTCTTCTGGGGTGGCCGTGAAGGCTATGAAACCTTGTTGAATACAGACATGAAATTTGAACAAGACAACATTGCCCGTCTATTCAAAATGGCGATCGCTTATGGCGAAAAAATCGGTCATAAACCTCAGTTCTTATTAGAGCCGAAACCAAAAGAACCATCAAAACATCAATATGATTTTGATGCAGCGACAACGATGGCCTTCATTCAGCACTACGGCTTAGAAGGAGATTTCAAATTAAACCTAGAAGCCAATCATGCAACATTAGCTGGCCATACCTTTGAACATGAAATCGCCGTTGCCCGTAGCTATAACGCATTAGGCTCACTGGATGCCAACCAAGGAGATATGCTGTTAGGGTGGGATACGGATGAATTCCCAACCAACGTCTTTGACTCGACACTTGCTTTATACGAAGTCTTAGAAAACGGCGGCATCGCACCGGGAGGAATCAATTTCGATTCTAAAGTCCGTCGTTCGTCATTTGAAATGGAAGATCTGTTGTTAGCCCACATCGCTGGTATGGATACGTATGCCCGAGCGTTGAAAGCAGCAGCGAAACTAAAAGAAGACCGCTTCTTAGACGAGTTGAAGGAAAAACGGTACGCCTCTTTCCAAGAAGGCATCGGAGCGAAGATCGTTGCTGATGAGGAAAGCTTAGAAACACTGACAGATTACGCATTGGCGCATGATCAAATCGAATTAGAATCCAGCCACATTGAATATGTGAAATCTCGTTTGAATGATTACCTGTTTTAATAAGAAACGACTGTCGTTCTGAGGAGCGGCAGTTTTTTCACCTAAAAAATATCTTTTGGCAATTGTTACGAATCAACCAAATTATGATACGATAAAATGTAACCGATTTATTTCGGTTTAGGAAATGAAGGAGGCAACTTGATGTTTCACACAAACTTAGATCCTTTCCCAGAAAACTTCTTATGGGGGGCAGCTTCGGCGGCCTATCAAATTGAAGGTGCGTGGGCAGAAGACGGCAAAGGTCCGTCGATTTGGGATACCTATGCCCAAATTCCCGGCAATACCTTTGAGGAAACCAACGGCAAAGTGGCGATCGATCACTACCATCGATACAAAGAAGATGTTGCCTTGATGAAGCAAATGGGCTTGAAAGCCTATCGCTTCAGCGTGGCGTGGTCGCGAATCTTGCCTGATGGCGAAGGCGCGGTCAATGAAGCGGGTGTGGCGTTTTACGAAAAGCTGGTGGACGAATTGCTTCGGCAAGGAGTAGAGCCGATTTTGACGCTGTATCATTGGGACCTTCCTCAGGCTTTGCAAGACAAATACCAAGGATGGGAAGGCCGAGAAACAGCAGAAGCATTTGAACGGTATTGCCGAATCCTTTTTGAACGCCTAGGAAAGAAAGTCACCTATTGGGTCACCATGAATGAACAAAATGTCTTCACTTCTCTTGGGTACCGTTGGGCGGCACATCCGCCGGGCTTGAAGGACTTAAAACGGATGTATGCAGCCAATCATATCATCAACCTTGCCAATGCTAAGGCGATCAATTTGTTCCATGAGCTGGTTCCTCAGGGCAAGATCGGTCCAAGTTTTGGCTATGGCCCGATGTATCCGTTTAGCTGTGACCCAGAAGATGTGCTAGCAGCAGAAAATGGCGAAGCCTTCAACAACGCATGGTTTTTAGATGTCTATTGCAAAGGCGAATACCCGAAATTTGTCTACAAGCAATTAGCCAAAGTTGGCTTGGCTCCTGAAGTCACTCCAGAAGATCAAGCACTATTAAAACAGGCAAAACCTGATTTCTTAGGAATCAATTACTATCACGGGGGGACGGCCCAGCAAAACAATTTGCAAAAGCAGTCAGCTGAAAAGAAAGAATTTTCTAAAGTCGATCCGTATTTGATGCAAGCGGCAGCTGGTGAGTTCTCACCCGAAGAAACCATGTTTGCGACAGCAGAAAATCCTCACTTGAAAAAAACAGATTGGGGCTGGGAGATCGATCCCGTTGGTTTCCGTGTAGCCTTGCGCCGCATCCAAGCCAATTATGACTTGCCGATTTTTATTACTGAAAATGGGTTAGGCGCTATCGATCAATTGACAGAAGACAAGCAGATCCATGATCCATACCGCATTACCTATTTGCAGGAACATCTGGTGGAATTGCAAAAGGCCATTACGGATGGGGTTGAGCTGATCGGCTATTGTGCTTGGTCCTTTACAGATCTACTAAGTTGGTTGAATGGATACAAAAAACGCTATGGGTTTGTTTATGTCGATCGCGACAATCAAAGCGAACGTCAGTTGGCGCGCATCCCGAAAGATAGTTTTTATTGGTATCAAGAGGTGATTCGCACCAACGGGGCAAGTTTGACAAGTGAAACATGATGTAACGAAGGAGTAGCTGAAAATGGAGGTTGGAAAATGCGTAAAGTGTTGATCGTTGACGATGAAGCATCGATCCGAAATGGGCTACCTCTGATCATCGATTGGGAACGTCTGGGGTATCAAATCGTCGGGTCGGCGGAAAACGGCGAAGCTGGCTTGGCGATGATCCGCGAATTGAAGCCAGATGTTGTGATCGCTGATATCCGTATGCCGGGAAAAAATGGTCTTGAGATGGTGCAAGCAGCATCGGAGGAAGGGCTTTTGTTTTTTGCCATTATTTTATCCGGCTACTCAGATTTTGACTATGCCAAGCAAGCGTTGCAACTGGGCGCTGTGACCTATTTGCTGAAACCAGTTGACGAAGAAGAGCTGATCGGTATTTTGACGAAAATCGATCAAAAAGCCAAGACCGATCAGCAGAAAAATCAGAAGAGTCAGTTGATGGAGAAATTGTTTGGCGGGGATCAAACGGGAATCAAAGACGCACAAGCCATCAAGCTATTGCGTCTTTCCGAGGAGGCAGATGCCCAAAAGCTGGTTGAGAAATTGCAGGAGCAAGTGGCGCAAGTCGTCACCTTGATCCATCGACATCATCGGTATTTGGTTCTGTTAAACGAGGAGCGCTTTCCCGACGAGGCGATCGATGCGTGGTGCCGCAAAAAAATGGCTCACCAAGAAATCTTGATCTCCCGCTGGTTTGCGGCGCAAGATAACTTGAAGCCATTGATGATCGATATCCAGACATTAAGTAAATTGATTTTCTTATTTCCCAATCAAGTCATTTCTCACCATGTTTTGGATACGACGCAAGAAGCAGAAGAACGAAGTGATTTGCGTGAAGAATTAGTCAAGGCGATTTTGGCAAACGATCCGTTAGAACAGCCGTTATCCCGCTATTATCAAACCTTTTATCATTCATTGGCATTGGAAGAAGAGATCAAATGGCAAATCAATGGCGACATCGAATGGCTGCAGCATCAAATCAGTGAAAAAGTAGCCTTAGTAATCAAATGGTCGACAGACGAAGTGCATCAGCAGATTTTTCTCGCCCAGACGTTTCCAATGCTGCAAGAGGTAATCACCGCAAAACTAACAGACTTGCAAGCAACAGTCGCCAGCAGTTTGAACCAAATCGATATCATTGCAGAATTGATCCAATACACGAAAAAGCATTATCAAGAAGATTTGACCTTGAAAAAAATCGGGGAACGTTTCAATTACAATAGTGCCTATCTAGGCAAGAAGTTTCGCAAAGAAACTGGGAAAAATTATTTGGCGTTCTTGGATGAAGTTCGAATGGAAAAAGCGGTGGAAATCTTGCGTCATTCCAATCTAATGGTCTACGAAGTTGCTGAATTGGTGGGCTACAGCAATGTTGATTATTTCTACAAAAAGTTCAAACAATACCATCAGGTTTCACCGAATGAGTTTCGGAAAACATAAGAAAATTCGCTGATACATGAGCAGCTATTTTTCAGGAAAACAGTCCATCGCATAGGCAATGAAAAGAGAAATTTGTGAAAAGAAAAAGCGGCATTACAGGTTCGCATGGCGGCAGCAAGAGACAACACGTCTTTTTTTGTCGCCATTTTTTTGAATAATCTCGTCAGAAGCTCATACAAGAAAATGCTTTAAAAAAGCTATTGACGTCGTTTTCATTTTGAAGTATAGTAAGTGCATCGGATCGTTACTGATAATGCAGGCGTGACCACAGGTATGAGATTTTCTCCATTCGTTTGTTTTGGAAAAAGATCATAACTAGTTGGTGACGTTATTTTTTTGTTTTATTTTAGGAGGTGTTGACCATGGAAATCGTCAAAGTATTTAATAATAATGCTTCATTAGTCCTGAACGACAATCACCAAGAAGAAGTTGTGATGGGGAGTGGCATCGGCTTTGGTTTGAAGCCAGGCGACACTGTCGATCAAAAGAAAATAGAAAAGCGATTCATCATTAACGACCAAAAAAGCATTGCAGATTTGGAACAGCTGCTTAAACGGATTGAATATCGTGATCTGCAACTGGCCAGCGATATTTTAAAATTGTTTGAGGAAGCGTTTCAATGCGAAAGCAATCCTGCACTGCTAGTGGCACTTGCAGACCATATCGGTTTTGCTCTGACGAGGGCAAGAGAAGGGATGAAAATTCAAACACCCTTAGAATGGGAATTAAAGCAGGTGTACCCGAAAGAATATGAAATTGGTCTTCAAGCGGTTGAGCTGATGCAAAAGCGAACACATCTGAATATTCCGCAAGATGAGGCTGCTTTTATTACGCTGCATTTCGTGAATTTTTTAGGCGATAACAACGGAATGGAAGAAACAATGCTGATTTCCAAAGTCATGAAAGATATTTTGACGATCATCAATTATCATTATGGCAAAGAATTCAGACAAGACTCTATTTATTTTTCCCGATTCATCACTCACATTCGCTACTTTGTTAAACGACAGATGAGCAATGAGCTACCAGCTCAACCAGCGTCTAGTTTATTAGATGTGATTCAACTGAAATATCCGTTGGATTATGAGTGTGCTATGAAAATCAAGCAATTTCTGGAAAATAGGTATCAATGGGAAATCACTGAAGATGAAGTGTTGTATTTAACCTTACATTTAAATCGATTGGCATCTTAACGGATCGTTACTGGTAAAGCAGGCGTGACCTAGAGTGAGCACTCAAACGAGTCTTTTGTTTGAGGTGTCTTCTAGATCACGCTTTTTATTATACGCAAAAGGAGAATAACTATGAAATTTGAAAACGAAAGTGCCGCGATCATTCGCTTGATCGGTGGTGAAAAAAATATCGACAGCTTGGTTCATTGTGCAACGAGATTGCGTTTTGGCTTAAAGGATGACACCAAGGCCAATAAAGGGGAACTTCAAAAACTGCCCTATGTGATGTCTGTTGTACAAAGCGGAGGACAATATCAAGTCGTAATCGGCAGCAATGTATCAGAATATTATGCGACGATCTCAGCTATGGCTGGGTTATCAGATCAAGAAACAGGTTCTTCGAAAAAAACAGGTTTTAATTTGAACGCCGTATTTGAAATTATCTCAGGTGCTTTTTCTCCTTTAATTCCTGCTCTAGCAGGTTCGGGGATGCTAAAAGCACTGCTGACGGTTTTGACCCAATTGAATTGGTTATCAGCAGAATCTTCTACTTATGTCATTTTGAGTGCCGCGAGTAATGCAATATTTTATTTTTTACCGATTTTCTTAGGGATCACGTTGTCGAAAAGATTAGGTGCCAACATGTACGTTGGCGGTGTGATTGGTGCAGCATTATTGGAACCTCAGTTTACTGGGTTGATTGGCGTGGAAAATACAAATTTCTTAGGGATACCAGTTCAAGCCGTGGACTATGCCACAACCCTATTTCCGATTTTTGCGGCTATTTTTATTTATCAATTTGTAGATAAATTTTTGAAAAAGATTATTTATAAAGACATTCAATTGTTTGCCGTACCAATGCTTAGTTTGATGATCATGATTCCATTGACCGTTATCCTTTTTGGTCCATTCGGCACCTTTTTCGGGGATCTTTTATCAGGAAGTGTAATGTGGTTATTTGAAAAAAGCCGGATCCTTTCAGGCATCGTTTTAGGCGGCGGGATGACCTTCATGGTTATGTTTGGTTTGCACTGGGGCTTTACACCTGTAACGTTAGATAATCTGACAAGATTAGGTGGAGACCCTATTGAAGGAATGGCATTGGCCGCTGTTTTTGCTCAAATCGGGATTGCAGTTGGCTTCTTCTTACGAGCGAAAAAACATTCGAAAATGCGGGCTTTGGCAGGCCCAGTTGCATTGACTGGCTTCTTTGCCGGCGTGACAGAGCCCATCGTCTATGGGATTATTCTTCGTTACAAAAGACTTTTGCCGATCGTAGCTATTTCCGGTGGTTTAGGCGGAGCGGTGTTAGGCGCTTTTGGTGTGACGATGAATGCGTATGTTTTCCATAATATTTTTTCCTTGCCTGTTTACAGTCCTTTGGTGGGCTATCTGATCGGAATCACCGTTTCATTGTTGTCAGGTGCTTTACTGGCTTATTTCTTCGGCGTGAAGGAAAGCGAACTGACAGAATTTGAAGCAGAGCCTGAATCAGAGGTAGAAAGTATCTTAACCAATGCAGCAACTCCGATTTACTCACCGGTAAAAGGACAAGTGATGCCTTTAACAGAAGTGGAAGACGATGTGTTCGCCAGCGGAATCGCTGGACAAGGAATTGCAGTCATCCCCGATGAAGGAATCATTCGGGCACCTTTTGCGGGCACTGTTGTTGCTGTTTTCCCTTCTAAACATGCGATTGGTATCAAATCTGATCAAGGGGTTGAATTATTGATCCATGTCGGGTTGAATACCGTGAATCTAAATGGTGAGTTTTTTGATGTTAACGTCGAAAATGGTGCGACAATTGCCCGAGGAGATCGTTTGTTGACCTTTGACCGGCAGGCGATTCTGGACAAAGGCTATCAATTATCGACACCCGTGATCGTTACAAATTGTGGACCAGATACAGTAATCGAGTACGAAACAACAGCCGGAACAATTAAAACAGAAGGGATTCTGTTTACCGTAAACAACGAAGGATAGGAGTTTGAAATGAAAGAAAATTTTTTATGGGGCGGTGCGATCTCCGCTCATCAAGTGGAAGGTGCTTGGCAAGAAGGTGGGAAAGGGATCAGTATTGCCGATGTGATGACAGCAGGCACGAAAGATCGGCCTCGGAAAATTACCAACACAATCTTGCCTGAGGAATATTACCCGAATCATGAAGGCATTGATTTTTACCATCGTTACCCGGAAGATATCAAACTTTTTGCGGAAATGGGTTTCAAAGCTTTGCGAATCAGTATCGCATGGACACGAATTTTTCCTTTAGGAGATGAACAACTACCGAACGAAGAAGGGCTGTATTTTTACGATCAGGTCTTTGACGAGATGCAAAAATATGGAATAGAACCTGTTGTGACGTTGTCTCATTTCGAGATGCCCTATCATTTAGTTGAAACCTATGGGGCTTGGCGCAACAGAAAGATGATCGGATTTTTTGAACGTTTTGCGCAAACTGTAATGGAACGCTACAAAGAAAAAGTGCGGTATTGGCTAACATTTAACGAGATCAACAATCAGCGGATCATCGATAATCCAATTTACAGTTTTACCAATTCTGGTGTGATCTTTGACGAGGATGAGGAGAAACTAGCAGGCATGTACCAAACTGCTCACTATCAGTTTGTTGCTTCAGCTCGTGTCGTCACAGCTGCGAAAAAAATCAATCCTGAGTTTCAAATTGGCTGCTGTTTAGCTGCCACGCCTAATTACCCGCTGACTTCTGATCCTCGTGATCAATTGTTAGCACAACAAGAAGATAATAATCAACTCTATTTCACAGATGTACATGTCCGTGGACACTACCCAAAAAGAATTCTCAATGAATGGCAGAAAAAAGGGTACACGATCGATGTGACAGAAGCCGATCTTGATGATTTGGCAAACGGCACCGTTGATTATATCGGTATTACTTATTATTTAAGCAATACAGTATCTACCCGCTCAGATGCAAACTATCTACATGATCCTTTGTTGGGCAGCAGTGTGCTAACAACGAATCCTTATGCAACGATGACGGAATGGGGCTGGACGATTGACCACATGGGATTGCGCTATATGCTGAATCTCTTGCAGGACCGTTATGAACTGCCGATTTTTATTGTGGAAAATGGCTTTGGTTTTAATGACCAAATGACAGAAAGCGGCATTCATGATCCCGAACGGATTGACTATCTAGCTGAACACATCAAACAAATGATGCTTGCCATCGAGGAAGACGGCATTGATGTGATTGGGTATACAGCATGGGGCTGTATTGATCTCATCTCATTTACCACAGGTGAAATGCGAAAAAGATATGGGTTTATCTATGTAGACCGTGACAATGAAGGGAATGGTTCGTTTGATCGAATCAAGAAAGATTCTTTTGATTGGTATAAGGAAGTCATTGCTTCAAATGGAGCAATGCTGAAATAAAAAAGAAGTATCCTATTGCCTATCGGAGACAGAAAAAAGCTAATTTTTATAGTAAGAAAGTCTATTCTAAGAAGTAGGCTTTCTTTTTTTTCTTTTATATAATTTAAATGAAACTGTAAGCGCTTTTCGAACGGAGGAGGAGAAATGACAGATGTACGCCTGTGCTTTGATGTAGGGGGGACCTATATCAAATTTGGGGTTTTTACCGAGAAGAATCAATGGCTGGACCGAGGCAAAATCAAAACCCCGAGTAATACGCGGGATGAATTTTTTGCTGCCTTAGCTGCCAAAATAAAAGAAGTCGAGCAAGTGCATATCATCGAAGGGATCGGGCTGAGTTTTCCTGGTTTCATTGATTCAGTCAATGGCCGAGCGATCATGGCGGGGGCGTTGGCTCCTTTACACGGCTGTGCTGTCGTACAAGAGCTGCAGCAGCGTTTAAACAAGTCCTATCCGATCTGGATCGAAAATGATGCGAAATGTGCTGCTTTAGCAGAACTTTCTACCGGCAATGCTGCTGACGTACAAGATTTTGTCATGATCACATTAGGCACCGGTATTGGTGGCGCGCTCGTTCATCAGCGGCAGTTGATTCACGGACATGGGTTTCGGGCAGGAGAATTCGGAATGATGATCACTGATTTTCAAGCATCTTCTTTTGCGACCCTCCATGATCTAGCTTCAACGAGAGGACTGATTGCTGCCTATCGGCGGGCAAAAGCGATTCCTGAATCAGAGGAGATTTTAGGCGAAACCATCATGCAGCAGTGGTCGAGTGATCCTGAAACGCAGGAGATCCTGAAACAGTGGGCACGTTATGTCGCACTTGCGATTTACAACCTAGCTGTCACGATGAATCCCGAAAAAATACTGATCGGCGGCGGCATCAGCCAACACCCTGATCTATTAGCTATAATCAAACAAGCAATCAATGAGAACCCCCATTGGCCAGATTTCCAAGTGCCGATCGAGACTTGTCGTTACTATAATGATTCTGGTCTGTTAGGGGCGTTGACATTGATCCAACAAGGAGGAAAAAAATGAAATTTTCAGATGGCGGTTGGTTATTTCGTGAAGGATTTGATGTGAAATTTGCGGTGCATGTCTACGATGCCCGTAAAGAAGAAAACAAATTGGTCTTATATCTGCCTTATAGCTATGTTGGGCATAAAGGGGCAACGCTGGATGGCGGATTGTTAACGATGGAAGTCACTACCCCTAGAAGCAATATCATTGGGATCACCCTCTATAACTATAAAGGGGTCCAAGCCAAAGCCCCCGATTTTGAATTGATGACAGAAGCGATCACTCCTGATATTTCAGAAGACGAGCAATCCTATGTTTTTCGCTCGGGAGACTTGCAAGTCGTAATCACCAAAGAGGAAAATGTGACAGCTTCGTTTTATTACAAAGAACAGCTGATTACCCAAAGCAAGCCTCGCAGCAAAGCCTTAGTGATCGATCCGCAAGCAAATACCCATATCAGCGAGCAGTTGACTCTGGATGTGGGAGAAACGATCTATGGTTTAGGGGAACGCTTTACTAATTTCGTGAAGAATGGCCAAAGTGTTGATATTTGGAATGCCGATGGGGGGACTGGTACAGAGCAAGCTTATAAAAATATTCCGTTTTATGTAAGTAATAAAGGGTATGGCGTCTTTGTCAATTCACCAGATCGGGTGCAATTCGAAGTGGGGAGTGAAAAAGTTTCGCGTGTTCAATTCAGCAATCCAGGACAATCGCTACAATACTTTGTGATTGCCGGCGATGAGCTGAAACAAGTGATCCAGCGCTACACTGATTTGACGGGAAAACCGTCGCTGCCGCCTGCATGGTCCTTTGGGTTATGGCTAAGTACCTCGTTCTTGACGGATTATGATGAACAAACCGTGACGTCTTTTGTAGACGGTATGGCAGAACGTGATATCCCTCTTGAGGTCTTTCATTTTGACTGCTTATGGATGAAAGAATACGAGTGGTGCAACTTCACATGGGACGAACGAACTTTCCCAGAACCTGAAAAAATGCTGCAGCGCTTGAAAGCCAAAGGATTGAAAATCTGTGTCTGGATCAATCCTTACATTGGGCAAAAATCACCCTTGTTTGATGAAGGGATGGCCAATGGCTACTTTTTGAAACGCGCCAATGGAGATGTCTGGCAATGGGACAAATGGCAAGCTGGTTTGGCGATCGTCGACTTCACCAACCCTGAAGCGATCGCTTGGTACAACAGCAAGCTGCGTGCCTTATTAGACATGGGTGTGGATTGCTTCAAAACGGATTTTGGTGAACGGATTCCCACCGATGCGGTGTACTATGATGGCTCTGATCCAGAAAAAATGCACAATTATTACGCCTATCTATACAATAAGGTCGTCTTTGACTTGCTGAAAGAAGTCAAGGGAGCAGAAGAAGCCATCGTTTTTGCGCGGGCAGCTTCGGTTGGTTCGCAACGTTTGCCTGTACACTGGGGCGGCGACAGTACCTCGGATTATCCATCGATGGCAGAGTCGCTGCGAGCAGGTCTATCCTTTGGATTAGGCGGCTTTGGGTATTGGAGCCACGATATCTCAGGGTTTGAAGCTGGCTCAACTCCAGACCTCTACAAGCGCTGGACACAATTTGGTCTGCTGTCTTCCCATAGCCGTTACCATGGCAGCTGGGAATACAAAGTGCCATGGGTCTATGACGACGAAGCCGTGGCGGTAGCCAAAGCCTTTACCAAGTTAAAACTGTCCTTGATGCCTTACTTGCAAGCCCAATCGGTGCTAACCGCTCAAACGGGGATTCCGATGATGCGGGCAATGGTCTTAGAGTTTCCTGAAGACGAGATGACCCATCATTTGGATCGCCAATACATGCTGGGGGAACACCTTTTAGTGGCGCCCATTTTTAATGATCAAGGAACAGTCTCCTTTTACGTACCGAAAACGAAGGGGCATTGGATCGACTATTTATCTGGCAAAGCATACGAGGGCGGACGCTGGTACCAAGAAACCTATGACTATTTCCACTTGCCACTGTTAGTCCGACCAAATCAAGTCATTATCGAAGGCCATGAACAAACCAAAGCAGTCTATGACTATGCCCAACATCCAACGATCCATCTTTTTGATCCGCAAGACAAGACCGCTGCCGCTATCTATGATCACCACGGTGAGTGGATTGGCGAGGTGGCTGTCGAAAGAGTCGCTCAAGAACTGATCGTCAAGCTGACTGGCATCCAGCAAGCATCCTTGCAGATACACACGACTGCTGGAAAAACGAGCCATGAGCTGACGGCTGACCAAACCACGATAAAGGAGTTCTAGATGCCTATGCGAACCATCACGAATCCAATTTTACCTGGATTTCATCCAGATCCCAGTATTTGCCGTGTCGGTGAAGACTTTTATCTGGTGACGAGTACCTTTGAATATTTTCCTGGATTACCAATCTATCACAGTAAAAACTTGGCAGACTGGCAGCTGATTGGCCATGGACTTTCGCGACCTGAGCAGTTGCAGCTACCGACGAAAAACCCCAATGCTTTTGGTCTGTATGCCCCAACCTTGCGTTTCATCAAGGACCGCTTTTACCTCGTTTGTACTAACGTTGGCGCAAACGAAGGAGGAGAAGGCAATTTTCTGATTTGGACGGATGACATCGCTGGTGAATGGTCTGACCCGATTTGGCTGGACACCCCTGGGATCGACCCAACAATTTTCGTAGATGACGATGGGCAGACCTATTACTTAGGCACCCATAAGGAGATCTATCTGCGGACAATCGATTTGGCTTCTGGAGAACTAGGCCCGCGGCAAAATATTTGGACGGGCAGCGGAGCGGCTGATCCAGAAGGCCCCCACTTGTATAAAAAAGACGGTTATTACTACCTGTTGATCTCCGAAGGCGGAACGTCCTATGGGCATATGCTGACCATGGCCCGCAGCCGTTCCTTGACGGGACCCTATGAAGCATGCCCCAACAATCCAGTGATGACCAATCGCAGTACGAATCTGCCACTGCAAGCCGCAGGGCATGCGGATCTCGTGCAAGATACTAAAGGCAACTGGTGGGCAGTCTGTCTAGCAGTACGCCCCATCAGCTATCCTTTGAGGCATTTGTTAGGGCGGGAAACATGCCTACTGCCAGTAGACTGGTCAAACCCATGGCCGGTGTTTGGCGAAGAAGGTCATTTACCAGAAACCATTCAGGTAGACGCAGCGGCGGCACCAAAGGAAACACAAAAGAAGAGCAGCAAGCCTGATTACGTGACTTTATTCGAATGGGACCCGACGTTGATTGAAGAAGAGGCGCATGGCTTCTTGCTGCATCCTAATCAGATGGGTCTGTCTGATCAAGGCAAACTCGCGGCTGTGTTCCAACGGCAAACCGCCTTTGAGCAACAATTTCAAGCAACCTTTGATTGTCGGCAACTAACGGATGGACAAGCGGGATTGACGGTTTTCTTAAATGCCACCCATCACTATGAGGGCTACCTGGAAAAAACGGCGTCCAGTCAGCAGCTAGTTTTCCGCCGACAAATCGGTTCCCTATGGAAAGTGGAAAAGAAACTGCCTTATGCAGCAGATACAGTCACCTTGCAGCTGAGCGCAGATAAAGAAACTTATCGTTTTTCTGTTGTTGATGAGCAAGGACAAGCACAACCTTTAGGTAGGGGAGAAACAAAATATCTGACTACTGAAGTTGGCGGTGTCTTTACTGGGATCATGGTAGGCTGCTATGCTAGCGCCTCTTCATCCCAACAAACCCTTCGTGTGCGGGATTTCTAATCAATCAAAAGCCCCCCTTCGATTTCTGAAACAGGAATTGAAGGGGGGCTTTACTGTTTTAGCGTGGAGAAAATGAATCTTGGCTTAGATCGTGGATCCGCAAGGTGACTTGTGTGCCGCTGCCCAGCACACTCTCGATCGACAAGCCGTATTCAGGTCCATAAAACATTTTGACCCGATGATTGACGTTGGCTAGCCCAATGTTCTTTTTGGCATGGGTGGAGGGCGTCTTGATTTTTTGCTGCAAGCGTTCAAGTTTTTCTGGCGGTATCCCGCTGCCGTTGTCTTGTACCACGATCACCAGATCATGGCCGTCTTTGGTAATCGTCAAACGGACAAACCCTGGATAGGTGATGCCTTCCAAGCCATGGGAGATGGCGTTTTCCACCAATGGTTGAATCAGGAGGGGCAATATTTGGACTTCTTTTTGGTCGATCTCATTGGAGACTGAATAGGAAAAGTTGACTCGATCGCCAAAGCGCATCCGCTGGATCTTGACATACACGTGAACCGCGTCTAAGGACTCTTCTAATCTCGTTCGCTTGGTTCCGTGGGCTTCTAGCGTATAGCGCATCGATTTTGCCA
The DNA here is from genome assembly GCF_029215545.1 of Enterococcus casseliflavus. NCBI lineage: Bacteria > Bacillati > Bacillota > Bacilli > Lactobacillales > Enterococcaceae > Enterococcus > Enterococcus casseliflavus. Next base: position 676,813 of record NZ_CP119393.1, read on the forward strand.
GTAACTTAATGGCATAAACGACGTCAGAATTGCCAGAAGTCAGCGCCATCATACGAATCGTTTCTAATGTATTGAACAAGAAGTGGGGGTTGATTTGCCCCGCTAAGATATTAAATTCCATTTGCTGCTGCTGAGTCAACAGCTCTTGCTGTGCCAAACGTGAACGGTAGATCTCTTCTTCTTTTTTCTTGATTCGTTGAATGATCTTGTGGAAATCAAGAGAGATCTGTGAAATCTCGTCTTCACCGCTGATATTTTGAAAGAAATCATAATCCTCGATCGAGGCAAAGTAGACCGCCTGCTGCAGTTGAGAGATTCGTTTGGTAAAGAATCGAGCAAAGAGAAAGACGATGATGAAAGTAGTGATCAAAATCACCAAAACGATCGTGCTCCACCGGATCAGATTGGCGCTTAGATTGCTGTAGGCATTGGTATCCGCACTATAAATCGTGATGATGTCTTCTTTGTTACTCATGGGTAAGGTGCTTTTGGTGAGCATCACCTTGGTACCATCATTTTTTAAAAAGGCAGCACTCGTTTGCGGCTCAGAAAGAGCTGTCAGCTGTCCCGGTTCCCCAACTTGATTGATTTTGTCGCTATAAAAGATGACATCATCATTTAACTGTAATTCCAATTCATAGGATGAATTACGAAGTCGGTTACTGAGATAATTGTAATCGACTTGGATCTCCAAAACGGCTGTTTCTTTTGATAAAGGCAAAGGCAACGTTTTATAAAGACTCAAACGATTTGCTTTGTAATCCTCTGGCATCGTCATCAAAAAAGCATCGGGTTGCTTGAGCGCTCGTTGGTACCAGGCGGTCGCTTGAATCGTGTCATCTGCCTGTTGAAAATATTTATAGTTCGGAATGGTTTGATTCGTTGTATAGATGGTTAATTTCGCAATCGAGGTTTGAAGATTTCTGATCTCATCTAGCTGATCATAGCTATTGATGTCCACGATCGCTTCTTGGTCGTCAAGGTAATTGGCAGTTAAAAGTTGACGTAGATGGGTATCGTTTGATAAGGAACTCGCCGTGTTTGTCAGCGTGTTTGTTGTATCAAAAAGAACAGATTTGACACGCTGAGCATTCAACTCTGCCAAGTGTTGGTAATTGCCTGTCAGCTGTTTAGTTGAATCGTAGACCAATAAGAGACCTATAGTCACTGTGGATAAAAAAACAACAGGTAGATAAAGAATGAACAATTGTCGCCGAATGGAAAACTGACTCAGACGACGAAAAAGTGAGAGATGACTGATTCTTTTCATGCTTGTTGATTACGAAAGATAGAAAGCAACAGGAACGAACTACAATAAATAACAAAAGAAAAGCCAAAAATCAACAAGAGAAATTTAAACAACGGAAATAAAACAACAAAACAAAACGCAGCGATAGGAATAAGTGCGAGGGCTAACGAACGGATAGGGTCCGCGATCGGTAACAGAAACGCATTTTTTAGTGTTTGCCTAAAGCTGTTTTCATAACGTCCAATTAACGCAAGGCAATAGACTAACACAATAAACAGATAAATAGCTGTAACAATTAGAGCGAAAGCAAAAATACTGGCAAGAATGGTTTTTGAGGAAAACCAAAACAAGCTACTATACAGTAGTGCTACCATGGGGAGCCCAAGAAGGAGAAAACTACCGGTGGCTTTCATAAAGTTTGCTCGTAGCGCTCGCACATAGCCTACAATCAATTCACCACGCTCCTCATCCGCATAACGAATCGTCACTTCATAAAGGGCAGCTGTCGCAGCACCAATTGTAATAATTGGCAAACAGCTAATGATATATAGTAAATTTAACAATGTGAATTGTGAAAAAACGGTAGTTATTTTGTACAGTTGACCATCAGGATTGTACTTCATTTTTATCCCTCCAAAATTGATATATTCCTATAGTACTCGCAAAAAACAAATTTTGAAAGCCTTACTATTCGAGCGGTTTCTAGCGAAAACATTGATAGATCAACGTTCTTTATAAATAAAAGAAAAATGAAGTCTAAAATGTACGGATTGACCTCTATTTTTCACAGGTGGCAAATAAGCATTCAGGTGCTAGTATTAAAAATGTAAAAGCGGTTACAAAAAAAAGGGGGAGGAAAATGGAAAGTAAACTAAGCAGTGTCCCAAGAAAAAATAAGCGGGTGACACGAGAAGGGAAGATTTTGTTTTTATGTATCGTTCCCTTTCTGATTCTCGTGTTTTTGTTCTCTTATTTTCCTTTGCACGGATGGATTTATTCACTTTATGATTACAAACCAGCATTAGGTTTAGCGCGCAGCGAGTTCGTAGGCTTCAAATGGTTTCGACTTCTTGTCTCTAGTCCAACACAAGTGGATCAGATCGTACAAGTAATGAAAAACACCTTTGCCATGAGTTTTTTAGGGATCGCCACTTCGATCCTACCAGTAGGCTTCGCCATTTTACTGAACGAAATCAAGTGCAAATGGTTTAAAAATTTGGTCCAAACGCTGACCACGCTGCCGAATTTTATCAGTTGGGTTTTGGTGTATACGATTGCCTTTAGCTTGTTTTCTTCAACAGGGCTGGTAAACACGTTGCTGCAAGAATGGGGCTTCGTTACCGATCCAGTCAAATTTTTGGATAGCGGCAATCATACGTGGCTGATGATGTGTCTTTGGAATATTTGGAAAGGCTTGGGCTGGGGTGCCATCATGTATCTTGCAGGCATTTCAGGAATTGACCCCGAACTGTATGAATCGGCACGAATCGATGGGGCGAATCGTTTCCACCTGATGCGTCATATCACACTACCTGCCTTGATGCCGACGTTCCTTGTGATGCTGATGCTGTCTATCGCCAACTTGCTGAACAACGGAATGGATCAGTACTTTGTCTTCCAAAATGCATTCAATCGAAATACGATCCAAGTCCTCGATTTGTATGTCTACAATTTAGGGATGGGCGGAAATAGTCTATCGCTAGCGACCGCGATCAGTATGCTAAAAAGTGTCATTTCTGTTGCCTTGTTAGCCATCGTCAATATTGCTTCGAAAAAAATTCGGGGGACATCCATTATTTAGAAGAGGAGGATATCAATGGAACTATCGATTAGTGAAAAGAAAAAGGCGAAAAAAGTGCGCAAACGTGAAAACCTGACGTTTAGTATCCTCAACTATACCTTTTTCTTTTTGATTACGTTGATTTGCGCGTATCCCTTTTATTACTTGATCATTAATTCAATCAGTAATAATGAGTTGAGTGCGTTAGGCCAAATTCGCTTTTTTCCACAAGAGATCCATTTTGAAAACTATAGTCAAGTGTTACAGCTAAAAGGATTGCCTCTAGCCGCAACGGTTTCGGTGGCTAGAACGGTGATTGGTACCGCCGCGACTGTCTTAGCTTCAGCCTTCTTAGGCTTCATGTTTACCCAAGAAAAAATGTGGAAACGAAAATTTTGGTATCGCTTTGTCGTGATTACAATGTATTTCAATGCAGGGTTGATTCCATTATTCATCACGATGAAGACATTAGGTTTAACGAATAACTTTTGGGTCTATATTTTGCCGGCTGTCGTTCAGCCCTTTAATATCATCTTGGTGAAAACCTATATTGAGTCGATCCCCAAATCATTGCAAGAAGCAGCTGAAATGGATGGAGCTGGCATCATTCAAGTATTCTTTCGGGTAATTTTACCCAACTGTACGCCGATTTTAGCAACAGTAGCGATTTTCTCGGCAGTGGGTCAATGGAATTCCTTCCAGGATACATTGATTTACATTACGGATCAAAGTCTCTACTCCTTGCAATACCTTCTTTACACGTATATCAATCAAGCCAATTCGTTGGCACAAATGGTCAAAAATACCTCGGGATCACTTTCCAGCATCGCTTCAGCAGCAACAACGCAGACGCCGACGTCGATCCGCATGACCGTTTCAGTCATTGTTGTTTTACCAATCATGTTCATTTATCCGCTATTCCAGAAGTATTTTGTTAAAGGAATTATGTTGGGTGCGGTGAAAGGCTAATAAAAAGAAAGAGGGAAGAAAATGAAAAAAATGTCCAAATATGTAGCAACAGGTTTGTTAGGCATGACATTGCTAGGTAGTTTAGCCGGCTGTGGAGGAGCGGCTGAATCTGACACAGACGCTGCTTCCAGCGAAAGTGGCTACGATGAAACGATCACGATCGATGTCTATAATGGGCTAGCCAACTATATGGGGATGCAAGAAGGTTGGTTTGCCAAAATCGTGCGGGATAAATTCAATATGGAATTGAACATCATCGCACCAAACGTTGCTGGAAACGGTGATACCCTTTATCAAACGCGAACGGCAGCAGGCGATTTGGGTGATTTGATCATTGTTGATAATGGCCAACAATACAACGAATTGGTTGAAGCAGGTTTGTTGACCGATGCGAGCGAGTATTATGAAACTATGGAAAACGTTCAGCGCTTCGATGCGGCTGTTCAAAATCTAAACAAAGATGCCGATGGGCTGTATGGCTTTCCAACTTCTGTTTCTACCTTAAAAGCCACCGATCCTTCAGAAGGATTAGACCCTACATTTGGTGCTTACGTGCGTTGGGATCTTTATGGGGAGCAAGGATACCCAGAAATAGGGACATTGGAAGACCTGCTTCCTGTGATTCAAAAAATGCAAGAAGACAATCCAACAACAGATTCTGGCAAAAAAGTGTATGGGTTTTCTCTATTCAGCGATTGGGACGGCAACATGATGAATGCAGGCAAACAGCTTGTCACCTACTATGGGTACGATGAATCAGGATTTGTCTTGGCAAAAGCCGATGGATCTGATTATCAAAGCATTCTCGATAGTGACTCTGAATATATTCGTGCACTTAAGTTTTACTTCGAAGCCAATCAAATGGGCTTAGTTGACCCAGAATCAACGACGCAAAATTACGATACACTTTTTGCAAAATTCCAAGAAGGACAAGTGCTATTCTCATGGTGGCCTTGGTTAGGTCAAGCGGCATTTAATACGACCACGAACTTGACTGAAGGAAAAGGCTTTATGTTGGCACCGATCCAAGATCAAAAAATCTTCTCTTATGGTGCGGAAGTATACGGTGGCAAACAATTTATCGGGATCGGTTCTAATGCCGAAGACCCAGAGCGAATCGCAGCCTTCATTGACTGGCTCTACTCATCAGAAGGTGTGTTAGCAAATTCTTCTCAAACAAGCGGCAGTAGTGGTCCAGAAGGGTTGACTTGGGAAATGAAAGACGGCGAGCCTGTCTTAACTGAGTTCGGAAAACAAGCATTGCTAGATGGTGATGGGGATGTGCCAGAAGAATACGGTGGCGGAAGTTACAAAGATGGCGTATCTGCACTCAACGTCAATACGGTATTACCGATCGATATCAATCCTGATACAGGCTTCCCTTATGCTTATACGATGTGGGAAAGCTACCAAAATGAAACAACCGATCCTGTAAAAGAAGATTGGTCAAAAAATATGGGTGGTGCAGAATCCACCATTGGCTATTTAGAGGAGAACGACCAATTGTTAGTTGCCCCTGGTGCCAGCTATGTAGCGCCAGAAGATAGTTCAGAGATCTCTACGTTGCGTAACCAAGCCAAAGCGACGATCATCGAGTACTCTTGGCGAATGGTTTTTGCCAAAGATGAAGCAGAATTTGATCAATTGCTAAAAGAAATGCAAGAAACAGCAGATGGTCTTGGCTATCAAACCGTTTTGGAATTTGACATGAACAATGCAAAAGATCAAAACGAAAAACGGATAGAAGTAGCGAAAGAATTTGGGGACTAATCAAAAACAAACAAAGAATCGCTCGAGTGATTTGCCAACGGTTCCTTGGCAAAAGTGAGTATACAGCCTTTGGATAAGCAATCACTTAAGAAGATTGATCCAGCACCAGCGGATCAATCTTCTTTCTTTAAGGAGGAAAACAATGATAGTGGATAAAAAAGATCGTTTGCTTTTTATGGGGGATTCGATCACAGATAGCAATCGAAATTATCAAGCGATACCCGCAGGTTGGTCTTCATGGGGGGACGGCTATGTTCATCTGATCAACGCCTATACCACAGCATTACTCCCGCAAATGGAATTAATGATCGTCAACCGGGGTGTCAGTGGGGATACGGTTGTCGATTTGAAGAAGCGCTGGAAGGATGATGTGTTGGCATTTCAACCAGATTGGGTAACGATCATGATCGGTGTGAATGATGTGTGGCGGCATTTTGATGGAACCTTTGCTCAAACGGAACTAGTGGGGATCGAGAGATTTGAATCAGAGCTGCGTGATTTGATCGAGCAGACCTTGCCAAATGTCAAGGGGATGATTCTTTTGAGCCCGTTTATGGTTGAAGCCAACAAAGAAGATCCATTAAGAAAAATGCTTGCCAATTACCAACAAGTGCTTGCCAAAGTAGCGCAAGAGTATGGTATCCTTTTAGGGGATACGCAGGAAAAGTTTGATGATTTTTTGCTTTATCAATCATCCTATGTCTTAAGCAGTGATCGCGTGCACCCCTCGACTGCAGGACATGTGTTGATTGCAAAAACATGGCTGGAAACAGTCGGTATTTTGGAGGAAAAACAATGATCACAGTAGAAACGATCCAGCAAGTCGCACATCAAGGCCCCTTTTTTCCAAATTGGCAGTCATTGGGCGCTTTTGTTCTACCGGAATGGTTCCGCAAAGCAAAATTTGGGGTCTTCATTCATTGGGGACTGTACAGTGTTCCAGCCTTTCACAATGAATGGTATTCAAGAAATATGTACATCAAAGGCCATCCAGAATACGATCACCATATTGAAACCTATGGTCCACAAAAAAACTTTGGCTACAAAGACTTTATTCCGATGTTTACCGCAGATAAATTTGATGCAAATGAATGGATTCGCTTGATCAAACAAGCCGGTGCCAATTATCTTTTTCCCGTTGCAGAACATCACGACGGGTTTCAGATGTATAAAAGCGAACTGTCTGAATGGAATGCGTCAGTTATGGGGCCGAAAAAAGATATTCTTGGGGAACTAAAAGAAGCAGCAGAGGAGCAAGGCCTGCATTTTTGTACCTCATCTCATCGTGCCGAACATTGGTTTTTTATGGGACACGGTAAGGATTTTGACAGTGATATCAAGGAGCCGTTGGCAAAAGGCGACTTTTACTGGCCAGCGATGCCAGAGCCAGACCATGAAAGTCTCTTTAGCGAGCCATACCCGTCAAAAGAATTTTTAGATGATTGGCTGCTTAGAACCTGTGAACTCGTCGACAACTATCAACCAGAGCTGCTGTATTTTGATTGGTGGATCCAACATGAAGCCTTCAAGGAGCATTTGCAACTTTTCGCTGCTTACTATTACAATCGTGGGGCTGAATGGGGCAAACAAGTTGGTATTTGCTACAAGCACGATGCCATGATGTTTGGTAGCGGTATCGTGGAGATTGAACGGGGGAAATTTGCCGAACCACAACCTTTTTACTGGCAAACAGACACAGCAATCGCTCGTAATTCATGGTGCTATACCACGACATTGGATTATAAAACAACACGTGAGATTTTACAGGATTTGATCGAAGTCGTCAGTAAAAACGGCAATCTCCTTTTGAATATCGGGCCGAAAGGGGATGGTTCGATCCCAGAAAAAGATCAAGCGATCTTAAAAGAAATCGGTGCGTGGCTGGATGTAAATGGTGAAGCCATTTATGAAGCGAAACCATGGCGCAAAGCAGGGGAAGGGCCCACGACTGTAGTTTCGGGCCAATTTCAAGAAGCACAGGCGACGACATACACGAGCCAGGATTTCCGCTTTACGGTTCAGGGGGATTCGTTGTATGCGATTGGCATGGCAAGTCCTGAGAATGGACACGCAAGGATCCAAGCACTGGCACAATCCAAAGACCAAAATTTGCCAGAATTTCACGGCATCATCAAAACCGTCACGATTCTAGGATACGAAGAACAGCCTGTTGATTGGCAAGTGACCGATGAAGGCTTGCAACTAACTTTTGAACCAATTGAAACCGACCAACCAATTGTCTATAAAATTACAATGAAATGAGGCGCAACCCGTGATACATGAAAAAAGATCTGCACTTTTACCAGAAAGCCAAGCAAGTTTAACTACCTATGTCATCGAAAATTCTCCTGAAATGGAACCAGATCGTGTCCGACCAGCGGTCATCATCTGTCCTGGCGGCGGCTATGAAATGTTGTCGGATCGTGAAGCGGAACCTATCGCCATCAAAATGATGAGCTTTGGGTTCCAAGCCTTTGTGTTGCATTATAGTATCAAACCGGCTGTCTATCCGTTAGCCTTAAAGGAATTGGCTGCTGCCGTTCGTCTTGTCCGCACCAATCATGACACCTGGCACGTCGATCCTGAAAAAATCATCGTTGCTGGTTTTTCAGCTGGTGGCCATTTAGCTGCTAACTTGGGTGTGTCTTGGCAGCAACCTTTTCTAGCAGAGGCTTTACAAGGAGCCAATGAAGAATGGCGGCCTAACGGGTTACTGTTGAGCTACCCAGTATTATCTAGTGGAGAACTTGGGCACCAAGATTCCTTCCGTTCATTATTAGCAGATCGTTACGAAACAGAAAAAGCCGCCTTGTCTTTAGAGACTTTAGTCAATGAACAGACACCACCAACGTTTCTTTGGCAAACATTAGAAGATGGATTAGTCTTGGCGGAAAACAGCCTCCTTTTTGCCGAACAGCTGCGCAAATTTAATATACCTTATGAGCTACACATTTTCCCTCGGGGCGGTCACGGGTTAAGTTTAGGAACGCCAGAAACCGCCAACAGCGATCAACATGGGATCGAAGCGTCGGTTGTCCGTTGGCCAGAATTATTTGCTGATTGGGTAAAATGGAATTTTTGAGAAACGTTTAATGATCGAAAGAAACAAGCCATTGTCTGCTGAGTTCAGACAATGGCTTTTCTTTTCGTTGTTATCAGATAGTTTATTCAGCTGAAAAGACAACCGTTCCTTGATAAAAACTTTTGCTGACGAAGCCTTTGCGGGCGACAAATTCTGCCGTACAAGCAGCTGGTGTCAGCAAGAAATCAGCCGAATCACCAACCTTAGGCCATTGCTGCGCACCGTTTTTATCTAATGGCACTTTGCCATCAGTAACCAGACCTAGGGCTTGCGTCAAGTCTTCCTGACTTTTGACAGCAAAAATCTCTAAATAGCGCGCCAGCTTTTCTTGTAAAGAACCGTCGCCAAGAGAAGACCAAGAATCATAGACATTGTCGCAACCGATATGAACAGCCACGCCATAGCTTTGCAATTCCTTCAGTGGCGGGATCGTTCCTGGGCTGATGGGAATACTTGAAATGATATGGATCTCTAAGTCTGCTAAGGCTTGAAAGACTTCTTTGCGTTCTTCTCCCTCAAAGTCATTTAGACCAAAGGCGTGACTGATCGCTACTTTTCCTTGCATATTGAATTCCTTCGTCAAACGAATCATTTCTTTGACGGTCGCTCTGCCAGCTTCTTGCCGATCATGAAGATGGAGGTCAATACCGACATGCCCTTTTTGAGCAAGTTCAAAAGTTGTCCGTAAGGAAGTTTTATAATCTTGATCGAGTGTATAAGGATCAACACCGCCAATATAAGAAGCTTTGCCCGTTGCTAAGGCTTCTTCAATCAAGGAAGCAGCATCTGAGCGCAGCAAGCCATGTTGGGGAAATAAGACCAGCTCTGAACCAAAAGGCTGTTCGGCAACGAATTCAGTGATCGCATCAAAATAACGCAGCTGAGTCATTGGTTCAATATCGATATGTGAGCGGAACATCACCGCACCGTGAGGTAGTTCTAAATCAATCAGCGCTTGTCCGCGTTCTTTGATCGATAACGGTAAGGCATCTAATTGGGGAATCTCAGTTTCAAATCGTTCCACCAAGCTAGCTGCTGGCGTTACTGGACGCCAAGGAGTACCTAATTTACTTTTGTCCAAATGACAATGTTTTTCGATCAATCCTGGCAACAATAACTGATTTTCCCCATCAATGATCGTCGCTTCGCTTGATGCCTGCCATTCAGTCATCGGCACGATCTCCGCTATTTTTCCATCATTGATCCCGATTGCTGTATTTTCTGTTTTGGTTCCATAAGACCAGTCGCCTTCTTTTAAATAACTCGTCTCAAGTTGAACATTTGTAAGCCATAAATCCAAGAAATCGCCTTCTTTCGTGTTTGCTTCATGGTATCATAACCGCGGCTGGTTCCCAATCAAATCGCTTGCAAAAAAACAGATAAACTAAAACGTTTTAGCAATATAGCTATTTTTCTCTCTGGTAATAGGAATATTCTCAGAATTTTTTTGTGAAAACGCTTGAATAGAGAAAAATTGTCTGGTAATATGTGGATGTAACGAAAAGGTTTTCGAAAGGAGGGTACTTATGCTGATTTTAAGATTGCTAGCATTTTTAATTGATGGAATAATTATTTTTCTTCCTAGTACAATGCTTAGCTATCTTCTAATGGTGCCTGCTGGAATAACTATTGTTTTGCCTCAATTGCTCTTTGTGGTCTACAACATGGTTTGCTTGAGTAGTTTTGAAGGAAAAACGATTGGAAAGCATTTTGCGAAACTTGTTGTTTTTACGAATCAGCGTGATCTACTAACGGTGGGGATGAGGGAAGTAGCAAAATTGCTCTACTTTTTGCCAATGATCGGTTGGTTGTTTTTCATTGGTTCTTTCTTAGTCTATTTGGGTACGAAAAAAACTTTACACGATATATTAGGACAGAGTACGGTGGGATTTAATAAGAAAGAGGAGAATGATCACTATGAGCGAAACCTCCTTCGATGAATTGTTAGCTGGAAATCCTTTAATAGAAATCAATACACAAGCTCTGTTTTTGTTAGTTGTTCTTGCCTGGGCTAGTGCGAGTCTTATTGCTTGGAAGTGGCGAAACGAATACCAAGCCGCAAAAATAATTAGAGACTATGCTTATTATGCGCCACTTCACTTAATCGTAGGATTTGTTTTTCTTAACGCAGCAATTGTTCTAGTAATTGGTAGTTATTTAATGGGCTTGATTGTGCTTTTATTTCGGTCCAATAATTATTTTTATAAATAAAAAAATTTTTGAAAGAAACTAAAACGTTTTCTTAAGATCTAGGAGGAAAAAATGGAAACAGCAATGCAGTATTTAAAAGAAGACCCATGGAAAATTACGGAAAAGGCCTTTGATACAAAATGGTTAGGCAAGGCAGAAGCGATTATGTGCTTGGGCAATGGCTATCTGGGGATGCGCTCTGCCACAGAAGAGAAATATGTTGGTGAAACCCGTAATCTTTTTGTCGCAGGAACCTTTAATAAATTCGACGAAAATGAAGTGACTGAGCTGCCCAATGTACCTGATATGATAGGGATGGAACTCCTTTTTGATGGCAAACGATTAGATTTATCAAAAGGCACTTATTCAAACTATTCACGTTGCTTAAATCTGAAAACAGGGGAACTAACGCGGTCCTTTCAATGGAAGCATGGTCAGATCAATGTCGAACTGACCTTTAAGCGATGTGTTTCCTTTGCACAAAAGCATGTGTTTGCGCAACAAGTGATGATCAAGAATTTAGGAAAAGAAGTCAAGTTGGAAATTATTTCTGGTATTGATGGACAGATGACAAATAGTGGTTCGCAGCATTTTACTGAAGGAGACAAATCACTCGTCGATAATCGATTTTTACAAATGATGCCAAAGACCACTCAATCTAACATCGCCTTTGTTCTTTCGACAGCACATAATTTAGAAAAAACAGTAGATTGCTATGATGAAACCAAGAAACGGATCGAGATGGGTAGACGAAAAATCTACAATCGTTATTGGCAAACGTTAGCCGCAAATGAGATGTTAAAGATTGAGAAGTTTTCTTCTGTTTATACCAGTATCGATAAAGAATATTTAGGGAAATCACCACAAGAGTTGAAGAGGATTGCTCTTGAAGAGCTAAAAGAGATTCGTAAAAACGGCTATCAGGAATTAGCAAAAGCTTCAGCCGCGGCATGGGACAAAGAAGTTTGGTCCGTTTTTCCAATCAACATTAAGACAGAGAACCCACTAGATCAACTAGCGATTCATTTTGCGAAATACCACCTGCATGTGATGACACCAGCCCATGACGAACGCATGAACATAGGTGCCAAAGGCCTGTCGGGAGAAGGGTACAAAGGACATACATTTTGGGATACTGAGATTTTTATGTTGCCTTATTTTACCTTCACACACCCAGAAATCGCCAAAAAACTAGTGACTTACCGCTATTTAGGTTTGGCTGGTGCCCACAAAAAAGCTGCTGAAAACGGCTATCAAGGCGCCCAATTTCCGTGGGAAGCTGCTTGGCCTGAAGATGGTGAAACTACGCCAGTTTGGGGCGCTGCGGATATTATCACAGGCTTACCAACAAAAATTTGGTCAGGGTTTATTGAACAGCATATTACCAGTGATGTTACTTATGGCATCAAGCAATTTATCGATGTAACGAATGATCAACAATTCGCGGGGGAAAAAGGTTATGAAGTGATTTTTGATACGGCGATTTTTTGGGCGAGTCGTTTAGAGTGGTCCGAAGAAAACAAACGCTATGAAATTCTAGACGTCGTTGGACCAGATGAATATAAGGAGCATGTCGATAATAATGCATTCACGAATCATACTGCGCACTGGAACATTCAATTGGCAATCTCATTATATGATGAGCTGAAAAAGAACCAGTCGGAACTTTTTGGGAAACTGTCGGAAAAACTGCCGTTAAATGAGGCGTATCAAGAATGGCAAGCGAAAGTAGCTGCAATTTATTTACCACAGCCGAATGAAGCAGGAATCATTCCACAAGACGATACCTATTTGTCGAAAAAAGAAATCGATCTCACCAAGTATAAAAATGATTCGCAAGTAGGCACATTGTTCCACGAGTATAACTTAGAACAAGTCAATGAAATGCAAGTATCAAAACAAGCCGATGTCCTCTTGCTCTTGTTCTTATTTGAGAACCTTTTTCCAAAAGAAGAGAAACGGTTGAATTGGGATTACTATGAGCCAAAAACGCTCCATGATTCCTCCTTGTCATTATCGACACATGCCATCCTCGCTGCTGATTTAGGGGAAATAGCACTTTCTTATGACCTGTTTCAACAAGCGATCAACATCGATATGGGGGAGAATATGCTGTCTTCCAATGAAGGGATCCATGCAGCATCACTCGGTGGGATTTGGCAAATGACAGTCTTCGGTTATGGGGGCGTGCGTTGTTTAGACGGCCAGTTACGAATTGAACCACATTTACCAAAGGCTTGGGAAGCACTTGATTTTGGTATTATGTGGCACCAACAGCCATTACGGATAGAAGTCACACAGGAAGGTTTTACGGTCACTAACCATGGGGAGCAAGCGATCGAGTTTATCGCTTTTGATAAAGTTTATCAGCTTAAAGAACAAATCAAAATCAATTTTTAGGAGGAAACAAAATGACTGGATGGAAAAAAGTAGTAGGAACAGGGCTTCTATTGTCTGTAGCAGCATTGCTGGTAGCTTGTGGCGGGAACGAAGACACCAGTAGTTCGACAGATCAAACGGATTTCACGGGGGATTCGTTAACGATCGGTGTTTGGGGTGGAAATGAGGCGGAAGAAAAATCGTTGGATGAAATGATCCAATCTTTTGAAGAAGCAACAGGTGCTTCAGTTGAAAAGAAAGTATATACCGATTATAACACCCAAATTCAAGCTGATATGGCAGGTCGAACTGCACCTGATGTTTTTTATGTGGATGCCTATATGTTCCCATGGTTCTCGGAGAATGGCACACTTGCAGAATTGGATCCGGCTGATTTTGAAAGTGAACAGTTTTATGATAGCTTGATCGATGCTTTTACGACCTCGGATGGACAACTGCAGGCTGTTCCTAAAGATATGTCAACTTTAGCACTCTATTTCAATACAGCGATTTTTGATGAAGTTGGTGTATCGATCGATGAAGTACCAGACACTCTTGAAGCGTATGTCGAATGGCTACCATCGTTTCAAGAAAAAATCAATGAAGCTTATGGTGAAGGGAATGTTTTTGCCATGAGTTATAACCAAGATATGGCTCGTAACTACCATCTTGCAACGCGTGAAAATGCTCAACCAATCAATGAAGACGGGACGGCTAATTTGGCTGACCCAGCAGTAGTTGATAATCTTTCAATTTTAAAAGAATTGGTCGATACGAAAGCAGCGGTTACCCCGCAAGACATCGGAACAGGTTGGAACGGCGAAGCTTTTGGTTCTGGAAAAATTGCGATCATGGATGAAGGAAACTGGGTGTATGAGACCCTGAAGACAGAATTTCCTGATATTCCTTTTGTTGTAAAAGAAATGCCAACGTATAAAGGAACGGAAGGGTCAATGATGTTTTCTGTCGGTTGGGGAAAATATGTTGGGACTGAAAAAAGTGCCTTGGCAGATAAGTGGATTCAACACGCTACTGGACAAAGTGGTATGCAAGCTTGGGTAGAAGGGACAGGAACCTTGCCTAGTCGCCAAGATGTTGCAGATGCAGCGAAAATCACTGAAAATAGTGACTTGAATGTTCACTTAGAGGCATGGGATTATGCAACGATTTGGCAAAATGGAACCACTCTAGATACCATCAACAAAGCGTATCAAAACTTTTTACCTAATGCTTTGAATGGAAACATGACCTTTGAAGAAGCGATGGAAGCTGCCGATGATCAAGCGAATGCGGATATTACAGCAAACTAGTCAGACATTATAAAGAGGGGGGAGACCCTCCCTCTTTTCTTTGGAGAAAGGTGACAACACGATGGAACGAAAAAAACACAACTATACAAAAAGCCAATGGCAAGAAATCCGACAGGCGTGGCTCTTTCTGGCTCCAGCAATTATTGTCGTAGGAATCTTTTTCGTCTTAGCTGTTCTCTTTGCTTTTTATCTATCATTCAACGATGTCAATTTGTTTACCAATACGTTTTCTTTTAAAGGGATAGAGAATTATGTACGTATCTTTACCGATCAAAAAGCACGAATCGCACTTAGAAATACGGCCACTTTCGCGTTGGTCGTCGTTCCATTACAAACGATTTTTGCTTTGATCATTGCGTATATTTTAAGTAGCAGAGGAATCAAAGGGAAAAAATTGTTTCGGATGATTTATTTTTTACCGACTCTAACTTCTAGTTCAGCGTTGACGATCATCTTTATGTTTATTTTTAATATTTACGGTCCAGTCAATGACTTATTTATGAATTTAGGATTTTACTCAGAACCAATCAATTTTTTACAAGAACCGGCCTATGCGTTGAAAGTGATTATGGTGATGAATATTTGGTCGACCGTGCCCTATTATATGACGATCTATTTGGCTTCCTTAGTTGATCTGCCTCATTCGTTGTACGAAGCAGCGGAGATCGATGGCGCGACAACCGTGGATAAATTACGATATATTACGATTCCTTATCTAAGACCAATCACTACTTATGTATTGCTGACGGGCATCATTGGTACCTTTCAGATGTTTGATCAGGCGTATATCTTCTCGAACGGATCAGGAGGACCCAACAATTCGACTCTGACCTTGTCACTAATGATTTACCAATACGCCTTTGGACAAATGAACACGATGGGCTATGCGGCTGCATTAGCGATTGTATTGGCAATCATTATTTTTACTACATCACTTCTAGCAGAAAAATTGAACAAAGAAAGAGGGTAACGTCAATGAAAGGAAAAGAGAAAACAAAACTATTGAAAATCCTTCTCTATATAATCTTGATTCTTTATGCAGTGTTGACGTTTTATCCTTTTATTTGGGCAATCGCTGCATCCTTCAAACCTTATAGAGAAATTGTTTCTGGAGATATGAGCTTGATTCCGAATGAGTTTACTCTAGACAATTTTCGTTATGTCTTAGGGCGCTCCTCCTTGTTTATGCGCTGGTTTTTAAACTCCGTGATCATATCGGTTATTGGAACGACCATCAATATTTTATTAAATACGATGGCTGGTTATGCGTTAGCAAGGTTAAATTTTCCAGGACGTGAACGAATTTACTATGGTTTTTTGGCATTGATGATGGTGCCAGCTCAAGTCTTGTTGATTCCCAACTACCTGATCTTGATGAATCTAGGGATGTTAGATAGCTTTTCGGCCTTGATTTTACCGGCTGCCATCAATATCGGGAATATTTTTATGATGCGCCAATTCTTTTTGTCGTTTCCTAAAGATGTGGAAGAAGCTGCTGCGATCGATGGTTTGGGAAGGTTTCAAACATTCTTTCGTATCGTGATGCCATTAGCAAAACCATCGATCGCGACACAAGCTGTCTTTATTTTTATGGGCTTTTGGAATGAATTCATGAAACCAATGCTCTATTTGACTACGCCAAGTAAATATACTTTGACTCTAGGGTTGCAGACTTTCCAAAGTCGAAATGGTGGTGTACGATGGGATCAGACGATGGCGGCAAGTGTGATCACGATCATTCCCATTGTGATCATTTATTTGCTGTTCAATAAATATTTCTTACAAGGAGTGCGAATGGATGGCGAAAAATGATTCGTTTAAAGTAAGTGCAGAGGAACTTTCTCATCAAACACCTGAGTACCTAGAAACATTGTTTGCAGTTGGTAATGGTCAAATTGGCGTGCGGGCAGGGCATCCTTTAAAAGTTAATGAGCGCTATGTGGGAAATCCGGGCTCCTTTGTTAACGGTTTTTTTGATAGTGAGCCGATTCAATACGGTGAATGGGCGTATGGCTATGCCAAAGAGCATCAGACGATCATCAAACTGCCAAATCTAAGAGGCGTGCGCTTACAGATTGGTGACGAGGACTCTAGTGCTTCAGAATGGCAAATAAAGCCTATACAAATGACTTTAGATTTAAAAAAAGGCGTGTTAGATGAATCCTATAAAGTAGTAACGCCACTGGGGAAAACTTTTGAATTGGTGATGCAGTCTTTTGCCTCTGTGACACGAAGTGAACTTTACGTATGTCAGTATCAAATCAAGAACACCAATTTCTCAGAGCCAATTTCCATGACACATCCGTTAGAACAAAAAGCAGCAATTGTTCAAACAGATGATCCTCGGGTTGCCAGTAAAGCGCATCGCTTACGAAAAACTGATTTTCAGGATTATGCTATTTGGACCGCTGAAACTAGTCAACGAAGCATAGCAATTCGAGTGATCAATGGCGAAAAGCAATTACAAGCAGAAGATACGCTTACGACGGTTTTCCAAATGAAATTACTTGAAGATAATCAAAATCCCGAAACACCTTTTAAACAAGAGTTAGCCGATTTTGAAGTTCTCTTGCAAGAGCAGCAACTAAGCTACCAGCATTTTTGGGCAGCCAGTGATATTCAAATCGAAGGAGACCCAATTCTTCAAAAAGGGATTCGATTCAATTTATTTCATTTGAATCAAGGAGCAGGAAGAGATGGTAGAACAAATTTCGCGGCCAAAGGATTGACGGGGGAAGGCTATGAAGGTCATTACTTCTGGGATACGGAAATGTACCTTTTACCGTTTTTTATTTTTACGAATCCTGAAATTGCCAAAGCATTACTTTCTTATCGGGGGAACATCTTACCACAAGCCAAACAACGGGCGCAGGAGCTAGGGCAAGAGGGAGCATTATTTGCTTGGCGGACAATCGACGGACATGAAACAAGTGCTTACTATCCAGCGGGAACCGCTCAAGTTCATATCAATGCGGATATCGTGTATGCATTCCAATTGTATGAACGGGTGACAGGTGATGAGAGATTCATTGAAACCGTGGGTAGTGATGTTGTTTTTGAAACGGCAAAATTCTGGTTGAGTTATGGCGATCTGGTAGAAAAAGACGGCAAGCTTGCTTTTTGTATCAATGGAGTGACCGGACCTGACGAATACAGCGCTCTTGTTAACAATAATTTTTATACGAATAAGATGGTTCAAAACAATCTTTACTACGCAATTGAGTTAGCACAGCGATTTGGAAAATACCAAGAATCAATTAGTGCTTGGCAGCAGGCAGCCGATTTAATGTATTTTGGCTACGATGAACAGCGAGGCATTACCAAACAAGATGATGGATTCTTAGAACAAGCAGTCTGGCCGTTTGAAACTACACCGGCTGAAAAGTATCCTCTCCTGTTACATTATCATCCGATGGTGATCTACAAACATCAGGTCTGTAAACAAGCCGATACGGTTTTGGCACAAATGCTTTATACAGGAGATTTCAGTCTTGAGCAATTAAAAAAAGATTATGATTATTACGAGCAAGTAACGACGCATGATTCTTCCTTATCTCGTTCTATTTTCAGCGTGATGGCGAGTCGAATTGGGGATTCTGAGAAGGCGTATCGTTATTTCATGGATACGGCTTTGATGGATTTAACGGATTTACAAAAAAATGTTGTCGATGGCATTCACGCAGCCAATATGGGCGGAAACTGGCTGAGCTTGATTTACGGATTTGCTGGTTTGTATTACGATCAAGGGCTGCGATTAGCGAATCACTTGCCACAGAAAATAAAAGAACTAAAATTTACGCTCTTTTATCAAGGAGAACCTGTTAAAATCAGTTTAAAGGATCAATGTATTGACTGTCAGTTAGCGGAGGAAACACGATTGATCGCTAGTAAGACTGATGGTGGTATCTGGATAAAGGAGAGATAGCAAATGCGAACAACGATTCGCGATGTGGCAAAGGCAGCCGGCGTATCAATAGCGACTGTATCTAAAGTTTTTAATGGGTATAGTGATATCAACCAGCAAACCAAGCAAGAAATTTTAAAAATAGCGAAAGAATTAGACTATTCCCCAAACATGGCAGCAAGGACACTGTCTTCGAAGAAACAGCAAACGATCGCCTTGATTTTAAATGAGTTGAATTTTAATCGAAAATCAACGATGCCTTTGGAAGTGTTGAATGGGGTCTATCGCTATACGGATCAATCAGATTTTGAATTTGTCTTTTATGGAACAAGCACCGAGAAACAAAAGCAGAAAACGTTTAGTCAGTTCTGCAATGAGCACAATATCACTGGAGTAGTGATTCAAGGCTTAAAAACGACAGATCCATACTACCAAGAAGTACAGCAAACCTCTTTGCCGACAGTTCTGATTGATATGGAAATCGACAATCCTAAGATCGGCTTGGTTTCGATTGACAATGAAAAAGCGGCGCAAGAAGCTGTGGATTTTTTGATTGCCAATAATCATCGACAAATTGGCATGATCAACGGGAGTCGTGATGCCAATGTCAGTGAACTTAGAGAAAAAGGCTACCGCGCTTCTTTGGCAGCGCATGGCTTGTTAGTGAATGAGTCGTATATCCAGTACGCCAACTATGAAGAAGAAATTGCCTATTTGATTTGTAAAAATCTGTTAGAAAACAATCAAGAAATCACTGCACTGTTCTGTGCTAGTGATATTATGGCAATCGGAGCGATACGAGGAATCAAAGACATGGGCTTGCGGGTTCCTGAAGATATTTCGGTCATCGGGTTCGATGATATTATTTTGGCTAGCTACGTAACGCCTGAATTAACAACCGTTGCCCAAGATATGGAACGAATCGGTTATGAAGCAGCTGAATTACTAGCAGACATCATCACCAATCAAGCAGAAACGAGCCATCGAAAAATTAGTCCCCATCAATTAAAAGTGCGACAGTCGGTAGAGAAAATCAGCGAGGTTCGCTAAATAAAAAAGACATGACCTTCATTGAGTGAAGATCATGTCTTTTTTTGTGGAGAAGAAAACTCAAACAAATTGGTCGGTCATATGTGGCAACAACAAAGTGAAAGTCACGACCATTCGTTTTTTTGATAAGAAGCAAAGCACAAGGCAAGCAACTTCTTGTAGAAATTTCCCTTAATGAAAGGGAAGATATACCTATGGAGGTTGCTTGGGTTTGACTCTAAACTAGTAAGCGAGGGAGAGAGAGATGGAAAAATTAAGCCTATTGTTGTTAAGAACACTTTCGGAGCATGACGGTTTTATGACGAGTAAAGCGGCTGCTGCCGAGTTGGGTGTTAGCAGAAAAACCGTTCGCCGTTATGCAGAAGAAATCAACCAGCATCAAGAACGATACGGTTGTATGATTCAAGCGAAAAAAGGGAGTGGGTTGTATTTACAAATAACGAACGAAGAAGCTTTTCAGCGAAGGAAAGAACAAGCGTCCCACAATGACGACTTTGTTTCTAGAATTATTGAATTCTTTATTCAAGAAGAAACGTATATTAAATCCGAAATGCTTTGCGAACGCTTATTCATTTCTCAGAGTAAGCTATCTCAAGAATTGAAAAAGCTGCGACGGATACTAAGCCATTACCAGCTCTCCATTCAAACGAAGCCGTATTACGGAATGAAACTTAGCGGTAGCGAATTTGACTTGAGACGGTTTATGGCTAGTAATTATTTGCAAAGAACCCATATCAAGCAGTTAGAAGAGGGCACAATCAGCGAAGATACACCGTCGCTTCTTCACCAGCAGATAAAAGCGATCGTTTCGACGGAGTTTTCGCAAAAAGCCTACCCCATGTCGGAGGCTATTTTGAACAATCTGGTGAATCATTTAGCGATCGCTGTCTTACGCATGCAAAGCGGCCGCTACTTAGATCGAAACCTACCGATCAGCGGCAGGACCAATGATGAGCAGACATTACTAGGAGAGCGAATCATCGCCAGAATTGAAAAAGAGTGTGCTGTACATTTTACCGAATACGAGCGAAATTATGTTTTAGGGCAAATCGTTGGCAAACGAGTAGTCCCTAGAAATGAAAAGATGACTGTTTCAGATGAAGCAGCAGAATTGGTCAGCAAAATTTTAAAAGCGATCAAGGAAAGCCGCCAAATCGATTTCAGCAAAGACTTGGATCTGCAAACGATGTTGATGTTGCACTTTGCTCCGCTGATCGATCGGATCGAATTGGGGATCGAGCTGAAAAATCCTTTGTTGAATGAGGTGAAGGTACACTGTAATGTCGCTTATGATTTAGCCATCATTGCCGGTCAAGTCATTGCAAAGCAATTTGAAAAGACCATCAGTGATCATGAACTCAGCTATTTGGCGATGCACTTTGATGTGGCTTTAAATAAGAAAAATTCGCAAACACAGCGCAAGTATATTTTAGTGGTCAATGACCTAGGCCGAGCGGCCAATACCTTCCTTAAAGAGAAATTTGAGTTTTATTTTCGCAATTATATCAAGAAAGTCACGGTATGCAATCAATATGAATTTTTGCAAATGATCGAAGAGCAGGAGTTCGATTTTATCTTTTCTTCGATTCCACTTCCTTACGAAGGAACGATTCCTGTTATGAGTGTTGATTATTTTATGCAACCGGATATGATCAAAAAGATCGAAGCCGCATTGGCCGCTGTCTTCACAGAAGAAGTGCTTTTGAACTACTTTAAGGAATCGTTATTCATCTGTGAACAAGAATTTGAAACAAAAGAAGCGGTGTTGCATTTTTTATGCCAACAAATCAAAGAACAGTATTCAATGCCTGAGAATTTTGAAACGTTGGTTTTTGAACGAGAAGCCTTTTTTGGAACCGATTTCTTACCGTCAGTCGCTTTCCCTCATCCCAATGCGCTGATTGGTGCAGAAACGGTGATTGCCGTTGCAAACTTGAAAAAGCCAGTGTTCTGGTATAAACAGACGGTTCGTCTCGTTTTCTTATTAGTGATTGCTGAACAAGATCACTTAAAAGTGAAACCGCTGAATGATCATTTGATCAAACAATGTTCTTCGTTGGATAAAGTAAACAAACTAGCTGCGACAACGGACTTTATGACGTTCATTAATTATTTAAAGGAGTAGTGTATGACAAATGAAAAAGTAACCTTAGAAGGTGCGTATAATTTTCGCGATTTTGGCGGCTATCGGACCAAAGAGGGCAAATACGTAGTGACTGGAAAACTATACCGCTCAGACGAATTGAGCAAATTGACAGAAGCTGATCAGAAAAAATTAGCAGCTCTGGGAATTGAGAAAATTATTGACTACCGCAATGCCCAAGAAAGAGCAGACAATGAAGACAAACCCATTGGGAATGCTCAGATACTTTATTTGACGCCAATTGCTGATATTGCTGCTTTAGCTTCTTCAGAAGAAGGGGAGCCAATGGCGCTTTCTGCAGAAAAAATCACCGCCGAAGTTGCAAAAGAATTGATGATTCGGCAAAATTATGAATTTGTTGAAAACAGTCAATGCAAGACCGTTTTTAAAGAAGTATTGGCCATTCATTTGGAAGCTGAAGGTGCAGTGGTTCAGCACTGTCGTGGTGGCAAAGACCGCACCGGGTATGGGGTTGCCCTGATTCAGTTACTGTTGGGTGTCAGTTATGAAGAGGTCATGGAAGATTACCTGCTGACCAACGAGTACAAAAGGGAGAAAAATACCAAGAGTCTCAAGCAGATACAAGAAGAAACGAACAACCCCGATTTTGTGGCAGCAATGCGATACTTCAAAGAAGCTGATCGGTGTTTTTTACAAACCGCTTTGGATTTGATTGAGGCTCATGGGGGGATTGAAACGTATGTAAAAGAAGAACTGGGTTTTTCACAGCAGAAAATCCAGCTGCTTAAAGATAAATACTTGCGGGATTAAGTGAAGGAGGACCTTATGAATACACTGAAAGATAAAATACTAGCTGCAGCCGTTCAAGTACAAAACAATATTTATATGAAAGCCATTGCCAATGCAATGATGGGCTTAATGCCCGTCATGATGATCAGTTCCATTGCTTCCTTGATCAATGCGATCGACATTGGGGCAACGCAACAGATAATGGAACAAATTGGTGTGAAAGCATTATTAACCCAAGTCAACGCGATGACGATCGATGTCGTTTCCGTTTATGTCGCCTTTCTAGTTGGCTATAAATTAGCCGAGCATTTAAATGCGGATCAACTAAATGCCGGTATCATGAGTTTGGTATCATTTTTGATCTTGAGTCCGATTTCGACTTTAGAAGAAACCCGTACGATGGAGTTGTCGACCCTTGGCTCCGGTGGGATGTTTGTCGCCATGTTTGGCGGATTGTTGGGTGCCAGAATTTACATTTTATGTGTACAGAAGAATTTGATGATCAAAATGCCGGATTCGGTACCGCCGATCGTCAACAAATCCTTTGCAGCGATCGTGCCAGCAATTATTGTTTCAGCCATTATGGGCATCATTTACGTGGGTATGGCGGCAACTCCTTACGGCACACTGACAGATATGATCTATACTTGGGTACAAGCTCCATTGACCTTATTAGGAGCGAATATTTTTGCTTGTATGATCATTGTGGCGTTTATCGAATTTCTTTGGTTCTTTGGCATTCACGGAGTGTTGGCTGTTTATCCGATCTTGATGTTGGTCTTTTACCAACCAGGGCTTGATAATCTGGCGGCGTACAGTGCCGGCCAAGCATTACCACATCTGTTTACGATTGGGTTTATTTTGAACAATCGCGGGGCTCGTTCATTTGCAGTCGCTTTACTGGCTATTTTTGGCTGCAAATCAGAGCAACTAAAAGCTGTTGGTAAAATTGGATTGATCCCTTCCATGTTTGGTATTTCTGAGCCAATCAAATTTGGGATTCCTCAGGTGATGAATATCAGAATGCTGCTTCCCTTGATGTTAACACCGGCTGTTTCCGTGTTGTCAGCATATCTCTTAACAATTGTCGGCTTTTTGCCTTATCACAATGGAGTCAATATCCCGACTGGCTTTCCGATTATTTTCGGTGGCTTCTTAGTGAATGGCTGGCAAGGGATCATTGCACAATTGATTCAATTTGTCTTATGTGTCATCATCTACATCCCTTTTATGCGTCTGCAAGACAAAGCAGCACTAGCTGAAGAAAAGAATCTGCAAACCCAAGCGGCAGTCGTTGAGTAACAAATAACGAGAAAATGGAGGAACAATGATGAAAAAAATAGTGTTGGTTTGCGCTGGCGGCATGTCTACTGGCGTCTTAGTAAATAATATGAAGAAAGCAGCGCAAGAAAAAGGAGAAGCGGTGGCGATCGATGCGTTCTCCATTGAATCTGTCACGACTGCAGCAAAAGATGCTGATTGCGTACTGTTAGGACCGCAAGTTTCTTACCGATTAAATGAAGTCCAAGGCTTAGTTGCTTGTCCAGCAGCCAGTATCGACATGCGCACCTATGGCATGATGGATGGAAAAAAAGCATTGGAACAAGCACTTGAACTAATAGGAGAGTAGAATGGAAGAAAAAGAACAAATTTGTTTTCAGATTATCTCGCAAGCGGGTATGGCAAGAAGTTGCTTTTTTGAAAGTATTCAAAAAGGAAGAGAAGCCCAGAATCTGGCTGCACTGCAAGCAATCGAAAAAGGAAAAGAACACTATCATGAAGCCCATTTGGCACATCGGAAGTTAGTTCAACAAGAAGCTCAAGGGGACAAAGTTTGGATGTCCTTACTATTAAGTCATGCGGAAGATCTTTTGATGAGCGCAGACATCATGAGTGAGCTTGCAAAAGAGTTTCAAGGGTTGTATGAAGAAATTCAGGCAATTAAGCAAACGATTCAGTCTACTGGCTCCTAGCCGAAAATCGCAATAAGAAAAAGAAACGAAGTGTCAGTCTTTTGACAATACACTTGGTTTCTTTTTGCTTAAATTTGGCACGCAAGTTGACAGGATTGCTTGAAAGTGTAGGATAGAAGAAAGATGGAACTTTAAATCAAGGCAAGGAGTCGGACGATGAAAGTTTTAAAATCCCATACCGCACTTTTGATCATCAGCAATACGATCACGATCATCCCGTATCTTTATTTCTTATCTTTGAGCAAAGAGCAGTCGCTAAGTGCAGCATTAGCCTTTGCGCTCTTTTATACCTTTCGCATGACAGGGGTCTTTTTCTTACAGACGCTTACGGCGCTTTTTGCACCATCATTGTTAGCAGCAAGTGTCTTGATCGGCGGCGCCGGCGCATTGGTAGGTATCTTGAGCACTTGGTGGAGCGTGGCACTCTTGCCAACTGCTGGTTTGTTGGGGATCAGTGCTTCTTGGCTGCCGCCAGCTGATCTGATGGTACGACAAAAAGCCAAGCTCACTGAACAGCCGCTGAAAAATGATTGGAAGGAGGCGCTGTTCTTTCTTTTTGTTTTACTGTTTGCCTTACGGTTGCCTGATGACCTTCAAGGCGTTGGCCTATTTGGCAGTTATTTTGCACTCTTTGTGCTGGCAGCTAAGAGTAGTCAAACCTTCAACAACCTCCCAAAAAGACCGTTGATGCAGCGCAACCAGTTATTCAACAAGCAGTTTTTGTTGTATTTCTTTTTCTTTCTCTTACTGTTTGGCTTGCGAGCAGCCAGGCTGATCAAGTCGAATGCCCTGTTTGAGTGGGCGATTACTGGCTTCTTGTTTCTCTTTGCTTTGCTGCTGATCACTTTAACGAAACGCAGCCGCTCGTGGAAACAGCCGCTTCACTTGAACATCCTCACCTTTATTCGGGGAGTGATCGGTAACTTTCTTTTTCTTTTCGGCTCGGTCTATGTTACCGGTCGATTTGGGGCACAAGCGCTTAGTACTCACGTTTACTTGCCTTATGCACTGGGCCTTTTTGGCGCAATGTTTCTCGGAGGAAAACTCGCACGCTTGCTAGAAAAACAGTTAGTACCGGCGTATTTGCTTGGATTGATGGTTGGTGTTCTTCTATTTAGCAGCGATCTTTTGATCCCAATAAGTTTATTTGTCATTAGTTTCTTTAATGCGGGATTGAATCAATGGCTCACGAAACAGTATTTGGCGGCAAAACCGGAAGCAATTGAACAGCAGAGCTTGGCCAAGTATGCCACACAAAGCAAAGGGAGTCTGGTACATCAATTTCTTTTGATGACACTCCTATTTGTTATTCTTCGTTTTGAACATCAGCCGCTGGCTTTCTTGTTTCAGCTATCAGGAACGACGGCAACGAATCAGACCTCAAGGATCCAAAGCTTTTTAGAGCCAGCAAAATGGGGCTCGATTGCAGGAGTACTCTGTTTGCTAGTAGGTGGACTGGTGGTATTTCTTAGGAATCGTAAAGAAAAATGATGGAGAAATGATTTGGAGTTGATTCGGTGTAATCGACAAAGAGAATGGTAAATAGTTTTGTATCAACTAGAAAAAAGAGGCGGAGATCAAAGATGCCAACAGTTAAATTCAATGATTTTTTTTAAGAAAAATGAAAGACACTGAATTCAAAGCTGAATATGAAGCTGAAAAAGTGAAACTTACTAGTGCTGTAGCATTGATGAAAGCGCGAGAAAGTGCAGGACTCACACAAAGAGAACTTGCAGCGCTCGCTACTGTTCCTCAGTCGACCATTGCACGTATTGAGAGAGGGGATAATACAAGTTTCGAAAGATTATCCAAACTTGCTTCCGCCCTCGGAAAAACCTGACTGTTAGTCTAGTTTAGGTATGCTTTAGTTATGGCAAAATTGAATGAGTAATACAAACCAGACAATTGTCTATTTAAGATAGTTGTCTTTTTTGGCAATAGTATTTAAACCAACGATAGATGAGACCTGCAACCTTTAGGAAAACGATACTTTTATGTGATAACTTTTTTAGTTTTTTCCTATTTTGTTTGGAGAGTATTTGGACAGATACTCTTATTTTAACGAAAACAAAGCACTAAAAATTAGTGCTTTGCTTATAGTTTTTTATAAAAAAGAAGATGCCTAACCTAATGAGACAATCAAGGCTTGTCCTGCCCGTGCATCCTCTCTATAATAAATCTTATCAAAACGGAGCAAACAATGTCAAGATATCGATTAGCTACTATCAACCTTTGATTTACTACAGAGATAGTCATAAGGACAGACAGTAAAATAAAGAGAAGCGATGTAGAAATTTATGAGAATAAGAACGGATAGACTCCTTTAAGGTCATAGTTGGAAAAAGCTTTTCTTGATTTTTGCGAATTATAATCACAATCATCGGACTGGAAAAGCAAATGAAGTAAGCTACCACTATAATATAATCGATTGAGAGGAGACGAATCAAATGGATATAGATAACCTGGATTTAGTTGAAAGATTGAAGCTTGAGAAGAAAGCAAATATGCATGGAGGAATCTATCATATGACGCAAGTTGAAATGTCGTACAACTCCAATCGGATCGAAGGCTCTCGGATATCAAAGAAGCAGACAGTACTGATATTTGAAAATAATATTGTTCCTCCAGCTGAAAATGGTGAGGCAACTAAAATTGATGATATAAAAGAAACTGAAAATCACTTCAAAGGGTTTGATTATATCCTAGATAAGGTTGAGGAACCATTGACTGATGATTTCATTAAAGAGCTACATCGTATATTGAAGAAGGGAACTTCAGATGAATTCAATCCACTTACACCAGTAGGAGAATATAAAATAGTACAAAATGCGATTGGTTTTGCCCATGATGAAGTGGCGACCGCTGATCCAAAAGAAGCAATTATCAAAATGAAACAATTAATTGAGAGGTACGAAAGTAAAAAGATGATCACTTTGTCCGAAGTAGCAGACTTCCA
This sequence comes from Enterococcus casseliflavus, assembly GCF_029215545.1. Lineage (NCBI taxonomy): Bacteria > Bacillati > Bacillota > Bacilli > Lactobacillales > Enterococcaceae > Enterococcus > Enterococcus casseliflavus. The sequence continues at coordinate 704,318 of NZ_CP119393.1, forward strand.
TGTCAATTATGAAAGAATTCACCCCTTTGCTGATGGGAATGGGCGTACCGGTAGATTGATCATGTTTAAAGAGTGTTTGAAACACAACATCATACCTTTTGTAATTAATGATATTCATAGGAATTTTTATTACAAAGGATTAAGCCATTGGGGCAAAGAGAATGGGTACTTGTTAGATATACTAGATCTTAGTCAAGATATGTACCAGCAGTTTCTGAAAAAGATGAAATTTGTTGGTATTATCAATAAAAGGATAGGATTATGAATGAGTCTGAGGAAAGAATAAAAGAAAAACTTGAATTAGATAAGAAGAGAAAAAAGCCAACAGACTTACAAGTTGAAGGGAGGGAAATGTATCTATTTTGATGCTCTGGTGATTAATATACTCTGATAAAGTAGGAGGCAAAACTATGAACACAAAAAAAATGGCAGAGATTATCTATAGTGTCGCTCGATACGATGGGTATAACACTTCTGTTTTACAGACGCAAAAAAACTTAAATAGAGATAAGAATGAATGGGAATTCAGCAACGAAAAGGATAGAGTCCTTTTTGAAGATTTATTGCGAGCAATTCACTATGCGGAGCAACAAACAGAGCTATCCGTTGAAGTGTTCAAAGGAATCAACGCGCAAATGCATTCTAAAATGGAAGGGCAGCCTGAAGAGCCAGGGAAACTTCGTGAGAATGTTCAGGTTTACGTTGGTGATTACATTCCTCCTAGAACAGTTACAGCAGCTATGGTTGAAAGAGAGATTAACGCTGTCTCTTCTAAAGATATTGCAGGGGCATGGGAACTTTTTGCTCGTCTAGCTAAGCTTCAAGCGTTTGATAATGGTAATAAAAGAACTGTATTGATTTCAGCGAATCTATTTTTGGGTGCTATAACCAATGAAACGAATGAATACTTGACTATCCCGATAGATTTCAGACGCGCTAGATTTGACGCAAATCTAATCGAATATTATATGGCGGATGACTGGGATGATCACATGCCAGATGTGGCGTTTTCTCTGCATCAGTTTATTTCTTATGCTACAGAATACACAAAAAAAGTCACAGCCAAAAAAGTTTGACGAGAGAGTGCAAACGGCAAAAGAAAGCAGTAAAACGATTAGAGAAAAGATGCATTAACTAATAGGAAATAGATAAGATGATAAATCAAAAAAACGTTACTTGGTCAACTGGACCAGGTATTTTTTTTATCTAAACCTGAGAATAAAGGTTTGCTAAAATCAGGATCAAGGTATTTGATCCTCTCCTGATCAATATTGCGCCAGCAATTTGTCTCCTGAAAGGACAAAAAAATAACCATTCTAGGTACTAGAATGGTTAAAAGGGAAAGGAAAAGTTTTTGAGAAATCTTTGAGCAATATCAAAAAAAATTTCCTCGTCCAAGGTATCGATATACTTGACGTTACGGTTGGCTGCTTGGGTGTAATCAAGTGAAAATACTTGTAGTGTGTTTACCTTGCTGGGTCTCGAATCGTTTGATTTGAGTTTATCGCTTTGAATGGGAACAAGAAAAGGACGCTCTTTGTCACTTGTTGTGATTGGACAAACAATGATTAGATTCGTTGCAGAGTTATACGTATCTTTGCTTAACACTAAGGCAGGACGTCGTTTCCTGACTTCATAGCCTTTTGAGGGTTCGAAATCAAGAATAACGATATCTCGCTGCCGTGGTTTATAATTCATTCAGTTCGCCTCCCTGCGGCGTGTAATCGATTGCTAATTCAGGAAGAGAGAACTCACCTTCTTGGGCAGTATCAAAAAAATCTTCAACTTTGGGAATCAGTGCAACCGTTCCGTTTTGTTTTTTGATGATTAGAAATTCTTCACCTTCTTTGATTCCCAGCTTTGCAGGAATCGTAATGACAAGAGAATTCCCTTGTTTTCTAGTTTTTGTAGAAGTCATAAAGCATTCCTCCTTTTAGTAAAAGTATACCATGTGATTACGTGGTAATACAAGGTGGGGACACTCACTTTTATTTGACATAGACTTCAATTTCCTTGATATCATTTGACGGACTTCTTGAGTTTAGAATATCAATGATATTCTCCCTAATTATTTGCCTTGCGGTAATCGCTAGCAGGGCAGTTAATAAGTCGATTAAGGGTGTTTCGTCAAAGTTTTTACTGTCTGGCATTCCGATTAAATAGTAGGATAACAATGAATTAATGCTTGTTTCATAAGATTTGATTGTAAAAGGAGTGTCTAGTGATTCTTTGTCTTTGACAAAACACCTAAACTATCTTCTTTTGGGCGTTAAAAAGAGAGGATTCATTGATTTAAAAAGTTTCAACCAGCTCATTTATTTCTTCCGATTTTTAAAAGAGTAATTGTCACAGTTTTTTTTGAAATCGCATAAAAACCGAACGTTCAGCGTTTTATCTTCCTTTATGATAGTGAATTTTATTGCACTATTTTCGAATAGCGTTAAAATAAGAACATCGTGTTAGTGAAAAAGGAACATTAAATGAACGGCTTTTTCCTGACAATATCTTAGAGAACGGGGGAAATCAAACAAATGGCAACCATTCACTATTTTAAAGGAGATGTTTTCCATACGCCAACTGATGGAAAACTAGAATATATAGAAGAAGCTTTGATTCAAGTCGATGACGCAGGGATCATCGTAAAAGTGACTGCTAAAACAGATCAAGGGTATGAGTCAGAGCTGGCGAAAGCATCAGAGAATCTGCAGGCATTATCTGCAGGCCAGTGTTTTTTACCTGGGTTTGTCGATCTGCATGTCCATGCACCGCAATGGCCGCAAGCAGGAATCGCGTTAGATGAACCGTTAAATGTTTGGTTAGATGAATGCACGTTTCCGCTGGAAGCAAAATATGCCGATCCGGCATTTGCCAAAGCTGTCTATCAAGATTTGGTGGCACAGCTATTGGCAAGAGGAACGACAACGGTTCTTTATTTTGCAACGATCCATCTAGAAGCGAGCCTTCAATTGGCGAAGACTTGTGCCGCTCTTGGTCAACGGGGATTAGTCGGAAAAGTCGTTATGGACGATCCCCAAGTCAATCCTGTTTTTTATCGGGATGCGTCAACAGAAGAGGCATTAGCGGATACAGAACGTTTTATTCAAGAAGTACAAGCAATCGCAAAGACCGCACCTCAAGGCGTTTATCCTGTGGTCACTCCGCGATTTGTCCCGAGCTGTACCGATGAAGGCTTGGCAGGCTTAGGCGCATTGGCTCAAAAATATGATGTCCATGTTCAGACTCACTGCAGTGAAGGGCAATGGGAACATGACTTTGTTCAAGAACGATTTGGCAAAACGGATACCGAAGTGCTGCAAGATTTCGGCTTGTTGCGTTACAAAGCAGTGATGGCTCATGGCAATTTCATCAGCCCAGCTGACGGCGCCCGTTTTGTCGAAACCGGCGCCGCAGTTGCGCACTGTCCCATCTCAAATGCCTACTTTGCCAATGGCGTGATCCCAATCAAGCGCTTGAAAGAACAAGGAGTCACGATTGGTTTAGGAACAGATATCTCCGGCGGTTTTTCACCGAGTTTGTATGACAACATCAAACAAGCTGTGATGTCTTCGAGAATGTTAGAAGATGGCGTAGATGTCACGCTTCCCCAAAATACACGAGGAGTAGCAGATTCTCGTATATCCGTGATCGATGCGTTCTCATTAGCGACAAAAGGCGGCGGTGAGGCACTGAAATTACCTGTAGGTGTCATCAAAGAAGGCTATGCGTTTGATGTACAAGTGATCGATACGCGACAAAAAGAAAATCCTTTGCCTGACTTCGGTGTGTTCACCTCACCCGAAGCAAGATTACAAAAAATCCTGTACTTAGCAACGATGCAAAATATTCGCCAAGTCTGGGTCCAAGGAAAAAAAGTACACGAAAAACGAGGAGAATGAGACAGTGGAATCAACGAAAAACAAACATTTAACGATCGGAATGAATGAAGACATTCCCTTTGGTCAAGCAGTACTTTTAGGGTTGCAACATGTGTTGGCAATGGACGTGTATGTGCCGCCATTTATTATCGCAACGGCGGTGGCGATGTCCTCTTCAGATGCATCAGGTTTGATCCAATCGACCTTTTTAGGAGCAGGGATCGCTTCTTTGATCCAAGTCCTCTTTTTCTTGAAATTACCCGTATGTCAAGGACCATCCTTTGTACCCGTTGGAGCGATCATCGGTATTTATTTTGGTGCCAACGGTATGGACACGGTGTTAGGTGCCAGCATTGTTGGTGCTGCAGCAGTCATTTTACTAGGTTTTACTGGCATCTATAAGTATATCGTTCGTCATTTTATTCCTACGATCGTCAGTGGGACGATCATCATGATCGTTGGTTTGACGCTGCTGCCAACAGCATTTACCAGCAATATCTATCCTGCCACTGAAACACTAAGTGCCAATCAAAACATGTTGTTAGCTGCGATTACTGCTGCGATTTTGATCTTGTTTTCCATGTTAGGCGATTATTTTCCAGGAATGGGGAAATACTTCCGAATCAGTTCGGTCATTATTGCTTTGGTTATCGGTACCGTGATTGCTTCCTTTATGGGGGGCGTTGATTTTCAGTCGGTGGCGGATGCTTCTTTCTTTAGTCTGCCAAAACTGGTATTTCTAAACTATGGCCTGCACTTTGATGTTTCAGCGATCTTAACGATGCTAGTGATCTATATGGTGCTCCTAGCAGAAACAAGGTACTTGGTATGCGGTCAGTTCCGTGACAGAAGAACCTGTTACGGATGAACAGATCAATAAAGGCGTGATCGGCGAAGGATTAGGCTGCTTGGTTGCCGCCTTAGTTGGAACGACACCTGTAACTGGTTATTCTACCAATGCAGGGATCATTTCGATCACAGGGGTTGCTAGTAAAAAAGTCTTTGTGATGGCATCCATTTGGTTTATCCTATTGTCCTTTATGGGAAAACTTTCAGCCTTGATTCACGCAGTACCTTCTGCTGTCATCGGCGGCGTGTTCGCGGTCGTCTGCGTCATTATTTTGTTGAGCGGCTTTCGGGTCATTAAGAATGAAGAGTTTTCCGAGCGGGAGTTGTATATTATCGGGGTACCGTTGATTATTGCCATCGGCTTGTTGTTTATGCCAGCAGAAATCAAAGAATCTGCGCCTCAATTCTTACAATATTTATTAGATTCACCGATTGCTTTAAGCGCTATTGCGGCGATCATCATGAATAAATTGATCCCAGTGAAGAAAAAAGGCTCTTCGACATTTAGTGTTGGTAGAGAAAGATACAACTGAAAATTTAGTCATAACCAGTTAGGCAGATTGCTTAACTGGTTTTTGTTTTACTTGGAAGATTAAGCCTTGAATGAGATAAATTCTTGCTCGAAAGTTGTGGAAATTTCGATAGCCGTAGGCTACTCGTTTTATCACTTTTATCTTGTTGTTTGTTCCTTCTAATGCCCCATTACTATACCTGGTTTTTAAAGCATATTGAATCCCTAATTTGTATTTATTTAAAAACGTCAGCTTCTTACAAAACCATTTTGGGAGGCGTTGATCTAAGCTGTTGATCGTATCGAAAAAGCTTTGGCTGTCCTTGTGTTTAAAGTGATAGAGGAGGAGCTGACAAGTCTCGTAAGCCCTTGTTAATTGTTCGTCATAACTCAAAAGTTCATCGACGATCGCTTTTTGCGTCATTGGTCTACGAAAGGATCGATCATATTGATAATTGGAACTATCCAGATCATAGGCATGCTTAAGGAGCAATTTCCAGAATCGCTTCAATCGTCGATACTTTGTCGGTTCCGTTTTTTGAAAGCTGTTCATTGTTTTAATTCGCAACTGGTTTAACGCACGAGTGATTTGTTGGACAATGTGAAAGCGATCGGTCACGATTTTTGCGTTTGGGAAGACCGCCTTTACAAGTTCAAAATAAGGGGCATTCATATCCATCACGACGTATTTCACGTTCGCTCGTGCTTTTCGGGTGAATTTAAGGAAATATGGTTTTAAGAATGCAAGGCGACGATTCTCCAATACGCCGATCAATTGTTGGGTCTGCCCATTCATAAAGACAAAACTCATTTTTCCGCTGCAGGACTTCATTGATTTGAACTCATCAAAACAAAGGACCGAAGGTAACGTATCAAAACGAGGATGATACGTTTTTAAACAGGTGTGTAGGACACGCAGAACGGTTACGTCAGAGACAAAATAGCGATCGGCAATTTCTTTTCTTGTTGTATTCTTGGCCAGCTCCAAGGCGATTTGAACCTTTAATTCTTTTGAAAGATAGCAGTTTTCATCCACCAAGTTTGTCTGAGCATTGAATGTCGACTGACATTCTTTACAGTAAAAGCGCGTACGTACCAAGCGTAATTCTGTTTTGGTGTCTCGATAAGGCAAAAGTTGAACTTTTGTTTTGTGTGAGCCATTCTTGATGATTTGTCCTTCATTTTTGATGCCACATTTACGGCAATGGCTTGGTATATAGCTAAGTTTGGCATGGATAAGATTGATGCGAAACCCCTCTTCTTCTACTGTCTCTAACCATTCTTCTTCGAAGAATAAATTTTCATCTGTTAAACCTAACAATTTTCTAGTACAATGATCCATGGAGATATCCTTTCTTGGTTTGGTTTTGTTTTAGACGACTAAATTCTACCAGTTAGGCTATCTCTTTTTCTATCTTTTTTTACAAAAAAAGTGTCAGTAGAAAATCCGTAGATTTTCCACCAACACTAAATATTGTAGAACCAGAAAAAATAGAAAGTAAATGAGGAACGAGACCTTGTCTTGTTCCTTCTTTTGTTACAATCCTGTGTAAAAAGAGGGTTTTTTGTAATATAGGAAAGGTTTTCTAAGGTTAACTGGTTTACCTGAAAACAAAATAACTGTAATGTTAAAAATTACAACAGAGTAAAGCTTGATATGATAGGATTCTCAAATTCTTACGAAACGTAAGGCAACTGTCGTTTTCGTAATCATCTGTAATGAATTCTTTACCTATGAAATATTCTTCGATGTTAGACTTGTTTATGCGCTTGAGTCATCTCAAATGACGCAAAATGAGTTTCAAAGAAGGAGATTTAATTATATGAAGTCTTTAAAAACTGTTTTACTTAGTACAGCTGTCCTTGCCGGTTTCGGCCTTTTCTTAGGTGGGAAAGACGCCTTTGCAGACGAACAATACACTGTTCAATCTGGTGATACTTTATCAACAATCGCTACTAACTTTTATGGTTATAGCTCTGATGATACGATCAATGCGATCGTTGAAGCAAACGAGATTGCTGATAAAAACTTGATTTTTGTTGGGGAAGCATTGATCATCCCTACAGATGGCACTGCAACTTATACAGAATCTGCAAGCACGACTGCTGCAGCAAGTGTACAACAACCAAGTGAACCAGCAGCTTCACAATCAAGCAACACACAATCTGCTGCAAGCACACAAAGCAGCTCAAGCTACAGCTCTTCAGCTAGCGGCTCAGAAGCTTCAGCAAAAGAATGGATCGCCAACAAAGAATCTGGTGGTTCTTACACAGCGACAAACGGACAATACTATGGCCGTTACCAATTAACCAACTCTTACTTAAATGGTGACTATTCAGCTGCTAACCAAGAAAAGGTTGCCGATGAATATGTTGCATCACGTTATGGTTCTTGGTCTGCTGCCAAAGCATTCTGGGAAGCAAATGGTTGGTACTAAGATTCTCAAATGAATCTTGTCCGTGACATCTAGTAATCAATTGCCCTTATTGGCGAGTACAACTTACTCGCTGATGAGGGCTTTTTTGTGTCTACTGAGAAAGGTGAATGAATGTAACGCTGCTTTCAGCTGCATGTAACATCATTATCAGTCGACATGCCACTGATAAAAAATCCCTTTTTCCACGACAACCATGTATAATAGTAGGAAATAGAGCAGCAAGCGATTCAATCTGTCAAAATTGAGACAGAAAATGGCGAATTTGATAGCAGAAAGTGGGGGAAACACAATGAGTACATCGATTGAAGAAAAAATTGCACAAAAAATGCAGCGATTTCAAGCATTTGGGGAAGGCTTGCCGGGAGCCAAAGTCTATTATCGCGAAGATTGGGATGCAATCTACTTTGATTTAGTAGGAAAGCAGTTTGGGATCATGAGTCCACAAGCAGAAGAAACAGCGTTTTTGACTTTGAAAAATCTGCCCGAGGTCAACGAAACGCTGCGAGAGCAATTTCCTGACGTCATCATTCCAGGGTATTATGCCAATAAGACCCATTGGAATACCATCAAGTTGGCATCTGATGCCTTGATGGAAGAAAACATCGAACAAATGATTTTGGTTTCCTACGATTTAGTCAAACAAAAACTGACAAAAAAACAAAAAAGTGAGCTGGAAAACAGCGAATCGTAAGTCAAAGATTTAGCGACAAAAAATAATCAAACCAGTATCGAGGATCATCATAATCCCTTTACTATTCGTTATTTTCGACAACATTTATGCAATATTTTCAAAGAGCTTTCATGAAAGCTCTTTTTGTTTTATTTGTTCGCTTGTTTCCCGTCGTGATCCATGGTAAATTGTTGTGCAACCGAAATTTTTTGGCAGTCTTTTCTGCTAAACACAAAGGAGTGGTACGTATATGGATCTGGTCTTACGCCATGTCAAAAAGTACAAAGCGGCAACCGGCATTGCCTTATTATCGGTCATTTTAATGGTCGTTGCTGCATTATGGCAGCCGAAGCTCTTGCAGCAAGTGCTAGAATCAATTATTACCGAAAACAATGATGAAATGAAAAAAATTGGTGTGCAGCTGATTGGGCTAGCATTGCTAGGCCTTGTTGCAGGGATTATCAACACGATTTTTTCTGCGAAAGTGGCGCAAGGCGTTAGTGCCGATATTCGGGAAGAGATGTTTCGGAAAATCCAGACATTCTCATTTGGTAATATCGAAACCTTCTCGGCAGGAAACCTAGTGGTTCGCTTGACCAATGACATCACGCAAATTCAAAACTTAGTGATGATCTCGCTGCAATCGTTGTTTCGCATCCCGTTCTTATTTATCGGTGCCTTCATTTTGGCGATGACAACCATGCCGCAACTTTGGTGGATCATCGTCTTACTAATTATCGCTGTCCTAGTGATTACGGCACTCTCCTTTACACGGATGGGCAAACACTTTATGATCATCCAGAACTTGATCGACAAAATCAATGGGATTGCCAAAGAAAATTTGATGGGGATTCGTGTGGTGAAATCTTTTGTTCAAGAAGAAAACCAGCTACAAGGCTTTTCCAAAGTCAGTGAAACGTTAACGAAGCATAATATTATCGTAGGAACCCTGTTCTCTGTAATGATCCCCTCCTTTATGCTGGCAGCCAACTTAGCCGTCGTCGGCGCGATCTTCTTTGTCAGTGATCTAGCGAAAGATGATCCAACCTTGATTGGGGGAATTGCCTCATTCATGAATTATTTGATGCAAATTATGATGGCGATCATTATCGGCGGCATGATGATGATGATGACATCGCGGGCTGCAGTTTCGCTAAAACGGATCAAAGAGATTCTAGATACCGAACCAGATCTGCAATACCAAGATGTCCCAGAACAAGAGTTGTCTGGAAGTGTCGCTTTTGAAAACGTCAGTTTCCGTTACCCTGGGGATGAAAAAAATGCCCTAACGGCTATCAGTTTTACCATCAAACCTGGCGAAATGATTGGGATCGTAGGGGCGACTGGTGCCGGCAAATCAACACTGGCGCAGCTGATTCCCCGTTTGTTTGACCCAACGGAAGGTGTCGTGCGAGTTGGCGGCGTTGACTTGAAAGAAGTCAATGAACAAAGCTTGCGTAAAACGGTCGCTTTTGTCTTGCAAAAAGCGATCCTCTTTTCAGGAACGATTGCCCAAAACTTGCGGCAAGGGAAAAAAGACGCCTCAGAATCTGAGATGTCTCGCGCAACGGAAATCGCCCAAGCCAGTGAATTTATTCAAAAATTGACCGCTGGGTTTGAAGCGCCGGTCTCCGAGCGCAGCAGCAATTTTTCTGGAGGACAAAAGCAACGCTTATCGATTTCTCGAGGGGTGATCGGTGAACCGAAAATTTTGATTTTGGATGATAGTACGAGTGCATTAGATGCTCGTTCGGAAAAATTGGTTCGCGAAGCGTTTGAAAAACAATTAAAAGACACGACAACGATCATCATCGCGCAAAAGATTGCCTCTGTTGTGAAAGCCGACCGCATCTTCGTTTTAGATAATGGACGTCTGGTTGGTGAAGGAAGCCATGAATTTTTAGCCAATAACAATGCTATTTATCAAGAAATCTTCGCAACACAGAAAGGAGAGGAGTAACCATGACAGATTTGTTCAAAGCGAGTAAATTTTTCTACCATTACTTAAAACAATACAAGTGGTCGTTTCTATTCATTTTTGTGACGGTGATTCTGGCAACGTATCTGCAAGTGCAAGCGCCAGTCTTTGTCGGAGAAGCGTTCCAAGAGTTGGCGAATTATGTTGGTGGTTTGATGCAAGGGGTCGATGATAAATCAGCTTTTCTATCGATCATTTGGAAATTGTTGATTTTTTATGTCTTAGCCAGTGCAGCCAATTTTGTTTATAGTATCTTGTTCACGCAAGTGGTGGGGAAATCAACCAACAGAATGCGGATCGGTTTATTTAATAAACTGGAAAAATTGACGATCAAATTCTTTGATTCTCATCAAGACGGTGATATTTTGAGCCGTTTTACCAGTGACTTGGACAACATCCAAAACAGTTTGAACCAAGCATTGTTGCAAGTGCTGACCAATGTAGTCTTAATGGTGGGAATCTTGATCATGATGTTCCGTCAAAACGTTGAATTGGCATGGGCAACGATTGCTTCTACCCCGATTGCGGTGTTGATCGCGGTGATCGTGATCCAAAAAGCCCGCAAATATGTCGATCTGCAACAAGATGAAGTCGGAAAATTAAACGGCTATATCGATGAAAAAATCAGTGGTCAACGAATCATCATCACCAATGGACTGCAAGAAGAAACCATCGATGGTTTTCTGGTCCACAACCAACAAGTCCGCGAAGCTACCTACAAAGGGCAAGTCTACTCTGGGCTGCTTTTCCCCTTGATGCAAGGAATGTCTTTGTTGAACACGGCAATCGTGATTTTCTTTGGTGGCTGGTTAGCATTAAACGGTGACTTAGAACGTTCCGTTGCTTTAGGATTAGTTGTGACCTTTGTCCAGTATTCGCAGCAGTATTATCAACCATTGATGCAGATCTCTTCTGGTTACAGCATGATTCAATTGGCGATCACCGGTGCGCGCAGAATCAATGAAATGTTTGATGAACCTGATGAGGTCAAACCAAAAGACGGGATCAAAGTGAAGGGCATCAAAGAGGCGGTTGCTTTGAATCATGTGGACTTTGGGTATGACAGTCAACAATTGGTCCTAAAAGATGTCTCGATCACAGTCAACAAAGGCGAAATGGTCGCATTAGTCGGACCGACGGGTTCAGGAAAAACGACCATCATGAACCTATTGAATCGCTTCTATGATGTGAATGGTGGTTCTGTGACCTTTGACGGCATCGACATCCGGGAGCTAGACTTGGATCTGCTGCGTTCTCAAGTGGGAATCGTTTTGCAAGAATCCGTGTTGTTCTCAGGGACGATTCGCGAAAACATTGCTTTTGGGAAACCAGAAGCGACTGAAGCCGAAGTCATTGCAGCAGCGAAACAAGCCAATATCCATGAGTTTGTTATGACGTTGGAAAAAGGCTATGACACGGAGATCACCGAAGAGAATAATCTTTTCAGTACTGGTCAAAAACAATTGATGAGTATTGCCCGAACGATTTTGACCAATCCAGAATTGTTGATTTTGGATGAAGCCACCAGTAACGTTGATACCGTGACCGAAGCGAAAATTCAACGAGCAATGGATGAAGCGATCAAAGGTCGAACCAGTTTTGTGATCGCCCATCGCTTGAAGACGATTTTGAATGCCGACCGCATCGTAGTCTTGAAGGATGGCAAAGTCATTGAAGAAGGCAATCACCATCAATTGGTGGCGGCTGACGGCTTTTATGCAGAACTGTATCACAATCAATTCGTTTTTGAATAAGCGCAAACCAACGTAAAATCATCAAGAAGACACTAGCAGGACAGCCCGCAATTTCGTCAACCAATCGACGAAACAGCGGGCTGTTTTTTTTTAGGTTAAAGCAAGCGCTTCTTATGACGACAATGTCTATGAGCAGTTAGTGGTATAAGAGATCCGTTGATCTGATAACCAAAAAAGACCAGCCTTAAGCATGGTCTTCTTTGGTTTTTTAGTGATACGCAGCGGTTTGAGTCAACCACTCAATAAAATGGTCTGGCTGTTGCGTATCCTGTGCCACGATATTCCACTGCTGGTTTTTGCAGCGGGTGCATTCATGCAGCACCTGATAGCCTTTTTTGGAATGTTGGCGATAGTCAATCGGTCGCATCAAGCCATGGCAAGTATTTTGACGATCACCCGGGCGAATATCCACGTGTAACGAGTAGAGACACTGGGGACAATGGTTGCGGTAAGAACCATTGGTCAAGGGTGCCACAGGCGTACTGCAGTTTTTACAAACAAAGGTCGTATTTTCATCTTTTCTCATTTTGCTTTCCTCCAAAAGAATGATTTCTTTTGAGAGAAAAGGGTTCCGTTCGTTCTTCATCAGGCTTCTTTGGCTAGGGACACATTCACCGTCCGTAACGATTACTTCTGCTTCCAGCTTCATGCGATTTCGCAATCCGTACCACGCTTAGTTTTTTTCGTTTTGTGCTAAGCACTGTGTTGCGGCAGCCCACAACCCAGCAGTAAGTGTAGTCCAAAGTCACTGTCATTGGCGTCGTCCCCTAGAAAGCAATTGAGGAATGCTTTTTCATCGAGTACCTCCTTTGTGTTTACGAGGGTATTATAGCAGAAATAGAGTTGGAATTCTAAGACAGATGAAACCTGATCGCAATTCATTCCTTTTTTATCGTTAAAAACAATAATATGTAGATAATAATGCTATTTTGTGACAAAATATTTACATGTAGGTTTCGCTCGATTTTATTTTGGTCACTGAAGAAGAGACACGGAATCACAAAATGAAGGAAGGATGACCTAACGAAAGGAGAACAAAAATGTTTGGTACGAACAAGAAATCCGAAAATTCGAATGGTACACAAGGCAAGAAACGAAAAAAGCGTTTGACTGTAGAAAATCTGATCAACCAATATCTTGAAGAAAAAGAGATCCATGAATTGAGTGATGGTCTGTCTGTCCAGATCTTTAATGACTTATCTGCACACCGAATACATTTCATGGAGATCCCCAACCTTAGTTACAAAAATCTCGGAGCAGCTATCCAAATTGATCAAAACTGGATTAAAATCAAGCAACAAGATACGATCATCAAACAGCAGGCAGAGATTATTCAGCTTTTGAAAGAAACACGAGAAATAAACTAATAAATGAAGCTTAACAATAGCATTTGTGTAAAAGAGAAGGGACAAGCAGATGAAAACTCAAAATAATATTTGACTGGTTGGTACATAAATGATATTCTGTTTATGTACTGATCGGTAAAGAAAAGGAGCTGGAAAGATGCGAGGACGTCCTAAAAAACACAATAAGGAAGAAGCAGTGAAGATTGCTATGCATGAATTTTGGTCCCATGGCTATGAAGCCTGCTCAACCGAGAATCTATGTCGCGAAACAGGGCTGGGGAAAGGTAGCTTTTATAACACATTTGGTAGTAAGCACGATTTATACGTAGAAACATTGCGTGTATATCATGAGCGCTGGATTCAAGAGCAAAAGCAATTATTGGATCAGGAAAAAGGGCTTTTAGAAAAATTAACAGCATTATTAAATTGGGCAATTGAAGTAGATTTTCAAGAAGACAGCAATGGCTGTTATTTGATCAATGCAGCGATGGAAAGAGGCAGTATTGATCCAGCCGTGGTGTTATGGTCCGAACAACATGCAAAGGAACTTGAGGCAGAAGTTGAAAAGCATATAGAAAAAAGTCTGCTTAGTGGAGAGATCAAAACGACAAAGACAGCCAAAGAACTGTCTCTTTGTTACCTTAATGCCTACTATGGACTGCGAACCTTGAATGCTTCGATGAGAAACAAGGCGATGGCACAACAAATTGCTGAAATTACGATAAAGAATTTATTGTAGTGGTCCAATTTCTAAGCAACAATCCAGTAATTTCACAAGCTTTGCTAATGACAAAGACACACAAGTACGATGTGAAAATAAAGAATAGGTCGAGAGAAAATGTATCTATTCGAGAAAGAAGGGTATTATGAACGAAACAGTAAGCACGATTCTTAATCATGTATCAGTTCGCAAGTTTAGTGAGCAAAAACTTACACAGGAAGAAATCAAGACACTCGTTGCAGCGGCTCAAGCAGCTTCGACCGCAAGTTATCAACAATCTTATTCAATCATCGGTGTTGAAGACACACGTCTGATGAAAGAGATTGCTGCAGTCGCTGGAAATCAACCTTTTATTGCAGAGGGAGGGCACTTTTTTATTTTTTGTGCTGATTTGTATCGCATAAAAAAGATGGCAGAGGCAAAAGGAATCGATTTGACAGAAACGTTGTCAGGAATTGATGCCTCAATAGTGGGTGCTGTTGATGCTTCTCTGGCAGCCCAAAATTTGGCGATAGCTGCGGAATCAATGGGGTTAGGTATTTGCTATATCGGCGGGGTGCGAGATGCAATCATCGAAATTACTGAGCTACTAGATTTACCTGATTATGTCTATCCTGTATTTGGAATCGCTGTAGGTCATCCTATTGAAACAAATGAAAAAAAACCACGGATACCATTTGAAGGAATTTATCATGAAAATACATATTCTCGCAATAAAGAAGACATCATTCATGCCTATGATGATGAAACAAAGTGCTATTATGCGAAACGGACAAAAACCAATGCTGAACGCTCCTGGTCCACAACAGCAATAGGCAGTTTTTCCCGCTTGCCTCGACTGTTTATGAAAGAGTATTTAAATCAAAGAGGATTGAGCAAACGATAAGGCTCTTTGTCGCTTGTTACACCGCTCTATTTTCGAATTATGAAAACAGGAAAGTGATGATGCTGAGCGCATGATCACTTTTCTTATGAAGCACGACAGAAGAAAAGTATTTTTTTCAATTAAAAAACCGAAGAACGAGCTGAGCGTTTTCCTTGAAAAGGAGGGCAGCTAGCTGGTTCTTCGGTTCTTTGTTGATGATGAAAGATCAATAGTACTCCCCGTGGCGATAGTCCCATGAGTTGAAGTGATCAGAAAGGTACATTTGGATTTTTTCAACATCGAGTCCTTTACGGATCAAGACAGGTGCGGGAGTGATGGAGCGCTGGTCTCCTTGCTCAGGGATCAAGTTGCCGTCTTTATCAACGAAAGAAACCATGACTCCTTGCTCATAGCGGGTTTCCAGCGTTTTGTCTGGTTGGATCGATGCAACATAGTCGTTGCCTTCAATGATTAGATCGGCTTCTTGCGCGATTTGTTCGCCGATCCCTTCAACAAGTCCGCGGTTTCCTTTGCCTGAAGGGTTCGCTGAGCTGGCGAAAAGTAATTTCTTTTGCTGATCCCAAAGTTCTTTTGAAATCTGCTCACCAGGGACACCGAATTTGATCACAAAACAGCTGGTTCCCCGAACGTCCGTCATCAATTCTTCTGAACCATCGTTTGGGATATAGGCTTTTCCTGATTCTTTCCAAGGCAAAATCGCACCGAATAACACGTCATTGTTCCAGCAAGTTTCGTAAACGGCGGCGGTTTCCGCATTTAGTTCGGCTAATTCATGTAGCTGTTCCAATGAGCTGCAAAGAACGACGCCTGGTTTGTTACGCTTGCGATTCTTCGCTGAAAACTTGCGTTCCAGCCCTTTTTTATCAGAGACGGCAATAATATAGCCGACTTTGGTTGGGCAAACGATCACTTTGCCTTCTTCATTCAAATAGTTGATCGCACGTTGATTTGGTTCTCCTGTCCATGGGACTTGTTTTGTTTCTTTCACTCTCTTCATCCTCCCTGTCTTCCAATGAATCGCCGTCATGAAAAATATAACGGAATATTCTGAAAATTCTGATTGAATATGGTTACCCTTGATGATAAGGGAATCAATCTGTGTAGTCAAGGGGATTTACACCAGAATGTAAAAAGAGAGGAAGAGGAAAACCGTATATACGTCATTAGAGAATAGAGTGAATGATTGACAGCAACACTATTTTTTTCCGCTTTGTATGAAAAAATTGACTGTTTTTCATGTTATTTATATGGGAAGATAGGCTTATAGATAGAAGAACGCAATCAAAAGAATAGTTTTTTTGTGAAAGATGAGGAATATCATGAGTGAAAAGAAAAAAATACGCAAGCTTTTGTTGGCATCGATTGTCGCTGGGAGTATCTATGGTGGCGGTGCCTTGCTTTTTGGGTTGCTGGTCAGTTATAACGTCCTCTTGTTAGATGGGGTCTATACATTGATTGGTGCAGTGATGTCACTGATTGCTTTGTACGTGGCAAAATATATCCAAGCCCAAGATTTTGAACGTTTCCCATTCGGTAAAGAGGCATTGATGCCATTAGTGGTATTTATTCAATATAGTATCATCCTGCTGATCTCGATTTATGGGATCATTGAGTCTGCTTTTAGTTTATTACACGTCAGTGATGGCATGATTGATCCAATCGGTTTGTATTTCTCGCTGGTTGGTACGATCTACTGTTTCTCTTTTTACTTGTACTTAAAAAAGAAACCACTGACCCATCCCTTTTATTGGGTGGAACTAGAACAATGGCGTTTCGGCTTTTTCTTTAGTTTGGGTGTCGTCGGTTCATTTCTTGTGTCCTGGCTGATCCAAGCCAGTCCCTATGGGAAGTTTGCGATGTATGTCGACCCAATCATCTCCATCGGGATCACCTTGTTCTTTATCCAGCTTTCGATAAAAGAGTTGAAAGCAGCGATTTTAGAATTGACTTCTTCTACTCCAAAAGAAGAACTGCGGGAGACCATCATGACGATCGTTGAAAAAGAATTGCGCGCAGAAGAAGTGGTGGACTTTGTGTTACGTACCGCCAAAGTCGGTAATCAAGTCATTGTGGAATTAGATGTAGTGATTTTACCTGCAACTCCTCTCGATACAGTAGGTCAGCAAGATCCCTTGCGAGAACGATTGAATCAGGCAATCAGCCAACAGATTTCCGATTATTCCCTCTGGCTAAACATAAATTTTGTCGGTGACATCAAATGGGCGTATAGTGAGGAGTAAGAATGGCTGCAAAGCAGCTTGAATAAACCGTGAAAATAACAGGGAAAAGAGGAAACAAATGACAATTCTGAAAACCTATGGAAAAATCACCGCAGCACTTTTCTTGTTAGCGGCAAGCATCAATTTATTTTTGGGCCCGCATCATGTGGCAGCTGGCGGTGTCAGCGGAATCGGTATTTTATTAGAGTCAGCACTCGGTTGGGATCGAGCGGCTGTGATCATGGTCTTGAATATTCTCATGCTTATTCTTGCCTATGCCTTTTTAGGGAAGGGGCCTTTTTTGAAAGTCCTCTATGGTAGTTTTGCTTTTCCAGTAGCAATTGCTTTAGTCCCAGAATATATGGTGGCTGAAGACCGGCTGCTTTCCGTGATTTTTGGCAGTGCGATTTTTGCTTTAGGAGTAGCGATTTTGTACAAAAATCAGTCTTCCAGCGGCGGCACAACGATTCCACCGCTGATTTTCAAGAAATACTTTAATTTGAATCCAGCGATTGGCTTGCTGGCGACCGATGCGATCGTTGTTTCTATGAACTTGTTCGTTTTCGGGTTTGAAGAGTTCTTGTTTGCGATATTATCGATCGTGATCACCTCTGGTGTGATGACCTACATTGAAACGGGCTTTAACCGGAAGAAATCCATCATGATCTTAAGTGAGAACCACGTGAACGAGATTCGAGAAGCAGTCTTTGATAAAACAGCTCGTGGTGCCACACTATTGGCTGCCCAAGGCGGCTACCAGCAAGCAGACAAACAAGTACTGTTGATCGTGGCCAGCGACCAAGAATTTATGCAGATCAGACAAATCATTGAGACCATTGATCCAAAAGCGTTTGTGATCGTCAATAATGTCTCAGAAGTACTGGGCCAAGGCTTTAGTTATCACCCAATCGAATGAGCGTATTCTCGCTTGTTCAGCGTATGAAACCACCCTCGTCAAGTAGGCAATCTACTCGACGAGGGTGGTTTTTAAGGTCCATGATTTTCAAATAGCTTTACTCCGTAAAGTAATCGGGAAAGGCCTTTTCCACAAAAATCAAATCGTTATCAATGACATCAATGTGTTGTCCGACCAAGGGAGCAATTTTGGCTTGGTCTTTTTCTTTTAAAGTGGCTAAGATTTCTTCGTGATCCCGCAAAATAATTTCCCAAGACAATTCCTCCACCTCTAAACGTAAGAAGCGGAAGCGATTTAAAGGCAGATTGATCGTTTGTAGCCAATTCCAGACATTTTCTTTGTCTGCAATCTTATAGATCAACTGATGGAAGGCCTCGTCGAGTTGGAAAAACTCGATTTCATCCTTCAATTGGGCATATGTCCGCTGCAAAATAACGAGTTTTTCTAGTTCTTTCAGCTGCTCTTCTGTAATGGCTTGGCAGGCCGCTACGAATACTTCTTTTTCAAGCGTCTCTCTGACAAAACGAGCTTCTTCAATTTGTTTGATACTGATTTTAGAAATATAGGTGCCGCTTTGGGGAACGACATGGATCAGTGCTTCACGGCGCAGACGAATAATTGCTTCACGGATCGGCGTCCTGCCAATGGTTAGCCGTTGCTCCAATTCCTTTTCAGATATTTTTTGACCGGGAATCAGTTTGGCGGTTAAGATCAACTCTTTGATTGATTCATAAGCTTGTGATTGAAAATTTGTAGGGTTCAACATAAACGCTTCTTTCTGTATCAGGCATTCAATTACCTTCTAAAGAAAAACTCTGAAGGAAGGTGCCTAGGGATAGTTTTGAGTAATAAAACTAGTATATAAGTTGAATAACCTTTTGTAAAGGCTTGCAATTCAGTATAGAATGAACTAGAATACTAATATATCAGTTTTGAGAAAAAGGAGGAAGTAGGATGTTTGATTTTGCTGCCTTGAAGCAGGCAGGAGTTACGATGCCGATCGTTCCCAAAGAAGTGACGGATCAATCAGATACTCAGTTTCAATGGTTACACTTTGGAGGGGGAAATTTGTATCGGGCATTTCACGCAGAAGTAGCCCAAACGTTGATCGATCAACAAGCGCTGACAAAAGGAATCGTAGTTTGTGAAACCTTTGATGAACAGGTGATTGATCAAGTATATGCCCCTTACGAGAATGATATTTTAGAAGTGGTCATGCATGAAGGGGGACGGTTGGAGAAAAAATTGCTCCAGTCAACCGCGGCTAGTTATTATTGCCATCCTTCCCGCATTGCGAGTTATGAGCAAATACGCAAAGTATTTCGTGAGCCGTCACTACAATTGGTCACCGTAACAATCACAGAAAAAGGCTATGGCTTAAAAGACAGTCAGGGGAATTTTTTGCCTGTCGTCCAAGCGGATCTCGCTGCGGGTCCTCATCAGGTCAACCATACAATGAGCATTTTGACTAGCTTTTTATGGGATCGTTTTCAATCAGGGGCTCTTCCGATCGCTATGGTCTCTACCGACAATTTTTCGCAAAATGGGCTCCGTTTCCAAGCGGCGATTGTCACCATCGCAAAAGAGTGGCAAAAGCTGGGGCATATTTCAGAAGCGTTCGTCCGATACTTAGAAAACAACGCGCAAGTGACGTTTCCGTGGTCAATGATCGATCGGATCACGCCAAATCCTTCAACAGCAGTTGCAGAAGAATTAGCAGCAGCTGGCATTCAGCAGCTGCCAGTCATTCGGACCGATAAAGGAACGATGATCGCTCCGTTTGCTAATACAGAGGCGACTCATTATTTAGTGATTGAAGATGATTTTCCGAACGGTCGCCCGAATTTAGACAAAGCGGGGGTGATCTTGACGAGTCGAGAGATCGTAGACAAAACCGATAGTATGAAAGTCACAACTTGTTTGAATCCACTGCATACGGCAATGAGTTTGTTCGGCTATTTACTCGGCTATACATCCATTGCTGCGGAAATGACCGATCCAGATATTGTCGCTTTGATCAAAGGAATCGGCTATCGTGAAGGCTTGCCGGTAGTGGAAGATCCTGAGATCATTCAGCCAAAGAAATTTATCGATGAGGTGGTCGGTCTTCGTTTACCGAATCCGCTGATTCCTGACACCCCCCAGCGCATCGCCGCAGATACCTCACAGAAAATC
Organism: Enterococcus casseliflavus; assembly: GCF_029215545.1. Taxonomy (NCBI): domain Bacteria; kingdom Bacillati; phylum Bacillota; class Bacilli; order Lactobacillales; family Enterococcaceae; genus Enterococcus; species Enterococcus casseliflavus. The sequence goes on from NZ_CP119393.1 coordinate 724,656, forward strand.
GCCATCCGTTTTGGCGAAACCATCAAAAAGTATGTGGAGAAAGAAGGCTCGGCTTCTGAGCTGACTTTTATTCCTTTAGCGATTGCTGGCTGGTTGCGTTATCTCTTAGCGATCGATGATGAAGGCCATACATTTGTCCCAAGTCCTGATCCCCTCTTAGCAGAATTGCAAGAGATTTTACATGAGTGTCAGTTGGGGTCAGCCGCCGATGTTCAAGAGATCATTCGACCAATCTTAGCAAATCCGCAGATTTTTGGTTTGGATCTCTATCGTGCAGGAATCGCTGAAAACGTGGGTCACTTGTTCACTAAGATGCTAACAGGAACCGGCGCAGTTCGTAAAACATTACATGAAACAGTAGAAGGGAACGAATAAAAAATGGAAATGACATTTCGTTGGTATGGAAAAGAATACGATAAAATCAAGTTAGCAGATATCCGTCAAATTCCTGGGATGAAAGGCATCGTCGGCACACTTTTTGATTTGCCTGCTGGGGCAGTTTGGCCCAAAGAACGGATCAAGGCGCTCGTGGAAGAAGTCGAAGCAGCTGGACTTTCTCTGAAGGTGATCGAAAGTGTCAATATTCATGATGACATCAAGATTGGCTTGCCTTCGAGAGACCTGTATATCGAAAACTACAAAGAAACGATTCGTAATTTGGCAGCATACGGGATCGAAGTGATCTGCTATAATTTTATGCCGATTTTTGATTGGATCAAAACGGATCTCGATTATCGCTTAGCCGATGGTTCTTCAACGATGGCATTTGAAAAAGCAGGGATCGACAAAGACCCAGAAGAGATCGTCAAAGAAGTTGAGGAGTCAAGCTCTGGCTATACCTTGCCAGGCTGGGAACCAGAACGTTTGGCACATGTCAAAGAATTGTTTGCTGCGTATAAGGATGTCGATGATGACAAATTAAGAGAAAACTTTGCTTATTTCCTAAAAGCCATCATTCCCACCTGCGAAGAGGTCGGCATCAAGATGGCTGTTCATCCAGATGATCCTCCCTATTCGATTTTTGGTCTGCCGCGTATCGTTAAAAACCGTGATGATCTGGATTGGGTCTGTAACGTGGTCGACAGTCCGTCAAATGGCATCACACTTTGTACTGGCAGTATCGCCGAAGACCCAGCCAATAATGTCTATGAGATTTTGGCTGAGTTTTGTCGCCGGGATCGGATTCCTTTTGCCCATGTTCGTAACATTCAATACTTGGGCAATGACAAAGACTTTTATGAAGCACCGCATCTCTCCTCTGAAGGCTCGTTAGACATGTATCAGATCCTAGAAGCGATGTACAAAAATGGCTTTGACGGCTATATTCGACCAGATCATGGGCGAATGATCTGGGGAGAAACGGGACGTCCAGGCTATGGCTTATATGATCGGGCGATCGGCGCTTCCTACTTATTAGGGTTGTGGGAAGCCATCGACAAGAGCGTGGGGCGTTAAGAAAAGGAGCGAAGAAATGTTTTTAACTGACGATTTTATTTTGAAAAACAGCTTTGCCAAAGAGTTATACCATGGGTATGCAAAAAAGCAGCCGATCATTGATTACCATTGTCATTTAGATCCGAAAGAGATTTTCGAAGACCAAAACTTCACCAATCTGACCCAAGCGTGGCTGGCGGGGGACCATTACAAATGGCGCTTGATGCGAGCCAATGGTGTTGCAGAATCTTTGATCACTGGCGATGCTGACGACTACGAAAAATTCTGTGCTTGGGCGCAGACCTTGGAGGCTTGCATTGGCAATCCATTATATGTCTGGACCAATTTGGAATTGAAGCGAATCTTTGGTATTGATGAGCGGTTGACACTAGCCAGTGCAGCAAGCATTTGGGAAAAAGCCAATCAACAGTTGCAGACGAAGGAATTTTCACCACGAGGGCTGATCAAAAAGATGGCCGTTGAGGTGATCTGTACGACGGATGATCCCATTGATTCGTTGACGTATCATCAAAAGCTGGCAAAAGAATCCTTTGCTGTGTATCCTACCTTTCGTCCTGACAAAGCAATCAATCTGCAGAATTCAGAATTTCCAGCATACCTTAAGCAATTGGCTGCAGCTGCGAACAAAGAAATCACTAGCTATCAAACGCTGGTTGAAGCATTGGCCGTACGTATTTTTTACTTCCAGCAACGGGGCTGTCGTTTAGCAGATCACAGTCTATCACGTCTTGGAGAGGAAGCCTACGATACCGCTGCACTTGAAGCGATTTTTCAGAAGCGTTTGACCACTGGGACACTGACTAATGAAGAAATCAGACAATTTCAAACCGGCTTACTGATTGACTTGATGCGCCAATACGCAAAGCAAGGCTGGACCGCGCAATTGCATCTGATGGCGACTCGCAACAACAATCAAAAACTTTTCCAACAACTAGGACCTGATAGCGGCGGTGATGCGATGGGGGACGATCGTCTAGCGAGCGGCTTAAGTCGGACATTGGCGCAGCTTCAGGTGGAAAGCTTATTGCCGAAAACGATTTTGTATTCACTGAACCCCAAAGATTATCCAGTGTTGACTGCGCTGATGGGGGCGTTCCAAGAAGAGAGCAAAGGCAAGCTGCAATTAGGCTCTGCTTGGTGGTTCAATGATACGTATTCTGGTATGCGATATCAGTTGACGACCCTAGCAGAAGGCGGGATTCTTGGAAACTTCGTCGGCATGCTGACGGATTCTCGCAGCTTTTTGTCTTATCCACGCCACGAGTATTTCCGGCGGATTTTGTGTCAGGTGATCAGTGAATGGGTAGAAGACGGACAACTGCCAGCAGATGAAATATATTTAGGGCAGATCGTCGCAGATATCTCTTATCACAATGCGAAAACCTACTTTGATTTTCCAAACTAATGACTACTCGATTCGTTCTTGGCTTGCTAGAGAAGGAATCGAGTGTTTGTATGGCTATTGCTAAAGTTGCGTCTGTTCATTTACTATTGGCAGGGAATCCAGTACTATGATAGAAAGAATCAAAGAAGGAGCGAACAGTATGAATCCATTCTATGAAGAAGTCTATGCGCTGGCGCGGCAGATCCCTTTTGGTAAAGTCGTCTCCTATAGTCAGATTGCGTGGAAATTGGGACAAATCAACGGCGCGCGAGCAGTCGGTCGAGCGATGCGCTTGAGCCCTCAGGATGTCCCTGCCCATCGAGTCGTGCGGGCAGATGGCGTCTTAATTGGTCCCTCCGCCAATGGGCGAAAAGCAGCCCTCGTCGATGAAGGGGTGGTCTTCAAAGCCAGTGGTCGTATCGATATGAAGGCTTGCAGTTGGTCCATGAGCGAGATCGCTCCCGCTCAAATGAAGGAGCCATTATGAAAAAACGTGAATTTATCGTGCAAGATCTGTTGAGTAAAATCTATCAGGAAGAATTTTCTGCCGGCAAATTACCCAACCAAAGAACCCTTGCGCAAACCTATGGCGTTTCTCGGTTTACGATCCAGCAAGCAATCAAAAACCTTGAAGAGATCGGGATCGTCAAAGTAGTACAAGGTTCAGGGATTTTTATCCATGAAAAATGGGTCAAAAACCCAATGATCTTTAATTCCTTGACCCGCACCCCTTATGACCGCATCCATTCCAAAATGATTTCCTTGAATAAGGCGGCAGCAACGTTGGATGAACAGCAGATTTTCCAAATAGGCTCAGACGAGGAAGTCTGGACCTTTGAACGAGTGCGGATCGTCAATTATAAAATCGAACAGCTGGAAACCTCTAAATTGCCCGTCAGCCTATTTCCTGAATTGACACAAGAAATCGTGGAGCACTCGATCCAACGCTATGTCGAAAGCTGCGGATACCGCATTTCCCACTACATCACAAGCTATACCCCCATCACCACATCGACCGCGCAATCGGGTATTTTATTGTGCAAGCGGGGAACACCGGCAATGCAGATCAGCAATCGGGCGATTTTAGAAGACGGCCGCGTGTATGAGTTCAGCAATATCGTTGCCATTGATTATGCCGTGACCTACATCCGTCCCTTTGACCGTGAGATCCATCGCTCACGCATCGATTGATTTTTAGGAAAGCAAATGTGCCAGTTGCGTCGTCTTTACCCAGAGAGAAGAAAGACATCCCCTGTCGATTGGACAGGGGATGTCTTTTGTTGTGTTTAAGGAGTGATCAAAGTGCCGTCTGGTGTACGGCTCTGGGTCCATTCGTGAGGACGGTAAACCACGGGAAATTCCGCAGCTGCTGCTTCATCGAACGTGATTCCGATCCCACTTTTCTCGATGGGATAAAAATAGCCGTTTTCAGGTTGTGGACTACCACCAAAGACCGACTGGGTATTTGCTGGGATCGCAATCGTTTCTTGGATCGCGGCATTGTGGAGATGGATATTTAGATGGGTGTTGACGGCTAAGCCGACAGGGCTGATATCAGACGGCGTATGCCAAGCGATCCGAATGCCCATCGCATCGCAGAAGTGAGCCAATTTCAATGCTGGCGTGATCCCACCGATTTGTGAGACATGGGCACGCATAAAGTCAATCTGTTGATTTTTGACTAGCTCTTGCCATTCCATCGGATTATTGAACAATTCGCCGGTCGCGATCGGGGTCGCCGACTGGCTGCGGAGTTGCTGCAACCACTTGTTTTGATCCGGCGGCAAAATATCTTCTAGGAAAAAGAGATTGAAAGGCTCAGCGGCTTTTGCAAATTGAATCGCTTGGTTTGGATGCAGCCGTTCATGCACGTCATGCAGCATTTGAAATTGATTGCCGTATCGTTCTTGGATCGCAGCAAACATTTTCAGTGTTGTGTCCATGTAGTCTGTTTGATCAAAATAGGAACCAGCGATGGGCTGATCGGGTGTTTGCAGTTGGCTAGGATTTCCACCATAAAAGCCTAATTGGCAACGGATATAGCGATACCCCTCAGCCAAGAAGCGATCGATTTCTTGATAAAGGTCTTCGAGATTATCTGCCACGGCATGGGTATAGGCGGGAATCGCCGTACGCGCTTTTCCACCTAACAGTTGATACAATGGCATATCGGCTAATTGTCCCTTGATGTCCCATAAAGCCATGTCGACTCCTGAGATGGCATTGTTGGTGATCGGACCATTCCGCCAGTAAGAATTGACATTCATCACTTGCCAAAGATCTTCGATTTGATTGGCATCGCGGCCAAGTAAGAGGGGGCGTAAATACTCGTCAACGACGGTTTTTACGGCTAGTGGGCGAAACTGGAAGGTTGCGCAACCTAACCCAGATACGCCTTTGTTCGTTTCTACTTTAACGACAACAAGGTTATGACGATCAGGTTTGATCGCAAAGGCTTTGACGTCGGTGATGATCGTTGGTGTCATTTCATTCACTCCAATTTTTGTCTCTAGTTGCTATAGCCATTGAAACATGCTTGGCAACCGCTGTCAATTTGGTCTAATAAAAACTGGATATACACCATAAAACCAGTCCAATTTTTGCCTATTTTATAATAAAACGTTGATATATAGCGTTTTTATTCTGGTTTTATCAAAAAAGGACTGGTTTTACAAGTCTGTGTGAGCATGCTACTATGTGTGTGAAAACGGAAACACCTGAAAGGGCGCCCGTCAAAAGGATCAGGACCGTTAGCAAACAACAGGGGGAAAAAAAGATGACCAAAGAAGACATCGTAAAACAGATCATTAAAGATGTTGGCGGATCAGACAATATCAACAATGCATGGCACTGTATGACTCGCTTGCGTTTTGATTTAAAGGATGAGAAAAAAGTCGACTATGCGGCGTTAGAAAAAACACCCAAAGTCGTAGGAACAAAATATCAAAGTAATCAGCTGCAAGTAGTGATAGGAACGGATGTTGCTGATTATTATGCACCTTTAGCCAAAGAATTAGGACTTGATGAAGCGAACCAAGGGGAAACATCAGAGAAAAAAGGAGCCGTTTCCTTATTTATGGATACCGTTTCTGGCGTTTTTGGTCCGATCGTTCCAGCTATCGCTGGCGCAGGAATGATCAAAGGATTGATGGCTGGATTGGTAGCATTGAATGTCATCTCTAATCAAACAGATACCTATTTAGTGATCGACATGATTGCGAGCGGCGTATTCACATTCTTGCCATTTTTTGTTGCTGCTTCTGCCGCTCGGATTTTTAAAACCAATCAATATTTAGCGATCGCAATCGCGGCAACGCTGCAATTTCCAACGATGACCAATGCGGTAGCCGAAGGGAGCATTTCCGCCTTTCGTTTGTTCGGCGTCTTGCCAGTACCCGTCTTTAACTATGCAGGGACAGTGATTCCCATTATCTTTGCCGTGCTGGCGCTCAGTTATATTTACCGTTGGGTCGATAAACTCTTACCCCAAGTGCTGCGTACCGTGTTTACACCGACGATTTCGTTGTTTGTCGCTGGTATCTTGACATTAACGGTCATTGGCCCAATCAGTATCCATCTAGGAAACTTATTGGCTGCTGGCGTGGCTGGATTATTCACTATCTCGCCTGTCTTAGCAGGAATCGTGGTAGGGGCGATTCGACCAATCGCAATCTTCACGGGACTGCATCATGCCATGACCCCGATCGCTTTGCAAAACTTTGCCAATCAAGGATATGATATGCTGATGCCAATGATGTTTATGGCAAATATGGCAATCACCGGCGCAACAGCAGCTATTTATTTCAAAGTCAAAACCAAAGAAGAAAAATCGATCATTCTATCGTCGGCGGTTTCAGGCTTGTTAGGGATCACAGAACCTGCGTTATTCGGGATTTTGTCGAAGTATAAAAAAGCCTTTATCGCAGCAACAGTTGGTAGTTCTGTGGCTTCTGCCTTCATCAGTTTCTTCGGTGTTCGTATTTATGGGTACATTCTTTCAAGTATCTTTAGTTTGCCAGCCTATATCGGGGAATACTTTATCTACGCCGTTCTAGGGATCATCTTGGCGATCGGCTTATCTTTTGCCATGAGCTGGTTCTTGGTACCAAATCAAGCAGCAGAAGGCGATCGTTACACCAACGAAGTGGATCTGCATGCCGTGACCCATGGTGAATACGTCCCATTAGAAGATGTACCAGATGAAGTTTTTTCAACGAAAATGATGGGAGAAGGCTATGCCATCGAGTCACAAGATGGCCAAATCTTTGCACCAGTCAGTGGCGAAGTCACCACTGTGTTCCCTTCAAAACATGCCGTCGGGATCAAAACCCAAAACGGCGTTGAAGTTCTTGTGCATATGGGGATCGATACAGTTTCCCTTGGCGGTCAAGGCTTTGAAGTCTTTGTCAAAGCTGGGGAGCAAGTCACTCCGCAAACCAAACTGGCACAAATGGATCTGCCGTTTATCAAGCAGCAAGGCAAAGAAACCATGGTGATCGTTTTGATCACCAACATGGATCGCGTGCAACAATTTTCTGGAAGTACTGATTTAGAAGGCAGACACCAAGCCGGTGCATTACTGGAAAAAGTCGTTTTGAATGCCTAATAAAAGAAAAAAAGATGAGCTTCGTTAACGAAGTTCATCTTTTTTTCTTTGCTATTAACTACGCAGCCCGCGGCCTTTTTGGATCAAGTACCAGCATACGCTGTATAAGACGACAATGAACAAGACCAAAATACCGATGGAGAGGAAAATCGGGACATCGATGGTGCCCAAAAAGCCGTAACGGAAACCAGAGATCATATACACGATCGGGTTGACTTTGGAGATCGTTTGCCAAATCGGCGGCAGCATGCTGATGGAGTAAAAGACGCCTCCAAGATAGGTCAATGGTTGTAAAACAAAGGTTGGCACGATGGAAACATCGTCAAAGGATTGGGCGAAGATCCCATTTAGCAACCCTGCTAATGAAAATAAGATGGCAGTCATGACAAGGGTTAAGACAACGATGACCCAAGAATAAACATGTAATGGGACGAAGAAAAGGGAAATGATGGTCACCAATGTGCCCACCAAGATACTACGTCCAAGTCCGCCAAAGACAAAGCCCCAAATGATGACGTGGGTAGGGACCGGCGCCACTAAGAGTTCCTCAATGTTTTTTTGAAACTTCTGTGAAAAGAAGGAAGAAGACACATTAGAGTAAGAACTGGTGATCGTCGACATCATGATCAGCCCAGGAACGATAAATTCCATATAAGAAAAGCCGCCCATTTCGCCGATGCGGCTGCCGATCATTTTCCCAAAGATAATAAAGTATAAGGAAGTAGTGATGACGGGTGGGACGAGGGTCTGCACCCAAATCCGTAAATAGCGGTTGGTCTCTTTGACCGCTAAACTTTTTAAGGCTGTAAAATAAAGACTAAACATGGTTTTCCTCCGCTTCGTGTGATTCTTCGGTGATTTTCAAAAATAGTTCTTCCAAGCGATTGGATTTGTTGCGCATGGAGAGGACATTGATCCCTTGCTGACTGAATTGGGCAAAAAGATCGTTGACGCCTTGATCTCGAGCGACTTCAACAGCGATGGTCTGTTCATCTTCCATTTGGATCGGATACCCAGTGATCGTTGGTGCTTGTTTGATCGGTGCGATATCAAAAAGAAAGGTTTCAAATTGCAGTTTTGCCAATAAGGACTTCATGCTGGTGTTTTCGATCAGTTCACCAGATTGGATGATCCCGATGTTGCGGCAAAGCATTTCCGCCTCTTCTAAATAATGGGTCGTCAAAATGATCGTTGTGCCCTTTTGGTTCAGCTCTCGCAAAAAGCTCCACATTTCCCGCCGTAATTCGATATCGACACCTGCCGTCGGTTCATCCAAAATCAATAGCCGTGGTTCATGCATCAGGGCACGAGCAATCATCAAACGGCGTTTCATCCCGCCCGACAGCATCCGCGCACGAACATTGCGTTTTTCCCACAAATTCGACTGCTTCAAGTATTTTTCGCTGCGCTTGATGGCTTCGTTGCGGGGGACACCATAATACCCAGCTTGATTGACGACGATCTGCTGGACCGTTTCAAAGGGATTGAAATTGAATTCTTGGGGAACCAGACCAATCTGTTGTTTGACTTGGACCAATTCTTTGTCTAAATCGTAGCCGAAGACTTTGACGCTTCCCGAAGATTTATTGACAAGAGAGGTGATAATGCCGATGGTGGTGGACTTTCCAGCGCCGTTTGGGCCTAACAAGGCATAAAAGTCGCCTTCTTCCACCGTCAAATTTATGCCCCGCAACGCTTCAACGCCGGTAGCATAGACTTTGCGTAAATCGGTTAGTTCTAGTGCATAGGTCATGTTTGTTTGAACTCCTTCTATGTATGATGGTTTATTCTATCATTTTTTTTCAAGAAGAACCGCATGATTTGATTTTTTTCATTTGATTAGATAACAATTGTTGCTAATCGATGAAAAGTGAGAAAGAGGCAAAAGAAAAAACGATCATTTGATCGTTTTTTCGATAAAGTCGATTGTTAGCATAAATACCGTTCTGGTCGTTCTGTCTGTCCTAATAAGTAATCGACAGAAACATTATAGAGGGAAGCTGCGTGTAGCAGCGTCAATACATCGGGTAAGCGATCGCCTGCTTCGTATAAGGTGTAATCGGGGTAAGACACATCGAGATGCTGGCATACTTCTTTTGGGCTCAATCCGCGTTCTTCTCTTAAAAATTTGAAGCGGCAACGCAAGGTGTCTAATAAAAAAGCTTCTTCTAATGTCACTTTGCGGTCCTCCTTAAAAAATAGCGCTTTTTTTTCGCACTGTTCTCTTTTTATTGTACCAACAAAAGCAAAATATGCGAAGTGATTCACATGAAGGGCGATCGGTTTTTGTCAAAAAGTGAAACAAATGACTTGCTCTGAGACGCGTTTCATACAGTATGCTTGATTTATAAAAAGGAAGGCGGGATGGAAACATGAATACATACATGAAGAAAAATGGTGCGGAATGTTGTTATGTGACGTTGGCATTTGATGGACAACAACTGGTATTGACGAAGCCAAAAGGGTTCTTTCAAGAACGGTTAGTAGAAATTCCTGTGGATGAGATCAGTCACTTGACGTGTGATGAACACTTCGGGTCTCAGCGCATCGGATTTATCCATCACAACGATTACTATGAATTTTATACATGTGGGTTAAGTGTGATAGACTATATGAAAGAACAATTATTCGTTTAAGGAGCAGTGAGTCATGGCAAACATTCGGGATATTGCACGCTTGACCGGCTATTCGGTCTCAACGGTTTCACGGGTCATTAATAACAATCCTTATGTCAGTGAAGAAAAGCGTCGTAAGATCCTGGCTGTCATGGAAGAGGTCAACTATATTCCGAATTACACGGCGCGGGCATTAAGTGTCGGCAAAACCAAAAATATCGGCGTGATCCTGCCGTTTGTCAATCATCCCTATTTTGATCGATTATTGAGCGGCATCACGACAGCAGCGTTTGCTCGGGGCTATAAGGTGACGCTTTTAGCCACAAACTATGATCCGCAAGTAGAGGAAGCGTATTTGCAAGAATTTGCGGCGAAAAGCTTTGATGCTTTGATCATTACCTCGCGGGCGAATCCGATCGAAACCTTATTGCCTTATCGTTCTTACGGACGCATCGTCTTTTGTGAAAATATCTCGTATTTGACTGACGGCTGCACCTATATCGATCGAGAGGAATCGATCAAGGAGGTCTTCACGTATTTTAAGGAACAAGGCATCCAGAAAATCGGCGTGACATTGGGACGTAGCCGCAAGCTCAGCAGCAATTCAAAAATCACGGTCCGTTTGGCTCATGACTATTTTTCGACCTTTTCCGAAGACTTGATTTTTTGGGATTGCTTGACGGAAGAAGATGGCAAAGAAGCGGCTGCTTATTTTGCAGATAAAGGAGTCGAAGCGATTTTCACCAATGGGGATCATGTTGCTGCTGGGATCCAGTCGCAGGCGCCGGGAGAATGGCTCGTGATTGGACGGGACAATTTATACATCAGCGAGCTGCTGCAGCTTTCAACGATCGATCATCACTTGCAAGCTTGCGGGGAGACTGCCGTCCAATTGGCGGTAATGGAAAAAAGCGGCAACTATCGCATGCCCTATGAGTTCATCAAACGATAGCTACAGACGAAACGATGCGCAAACAGGCCCCTGAGCGGGCAGTGCTTGCGCATCGTTTTTTTAATGGGATTTGGTGTAATGGTCAATGATCTGTTTCAACAGCTGCGCGCTGCCGACGCCTGCTTTTTGATCGTAATAGGAGGTAAAACGCTCGTCTTGAACGTACATTTCCCCTAAAGATCGGTGATATTCTGCTGAGTAAAAGGGCGCTGCTTGTTTAAGCCATGCTTGATGCGCAGCAAAAGCCTTTTCGGCTTTGTCAGAAGGGATTCGTTTCCCTTCCTTTTCATTCAATAGCTCTTTTATCAGCTGCAACAAGCGGTTTTCGTTGTCGGTCAGTGCTTGATAATCGACTTGGGTCATCTGCTGCCACTTTTGGTTGCTTTGTTCGATGATTTCCTCACCGTAGGCTTCTCGTAATTCGGCACCGTAGTTCGCTTCGTTTTCACGAATTTTTTTTTCCTTAAAATAACGGAATTTCTCTTGATCGGTCATCGTCTTTTCTCCTTCATAATAATCAATTGTTTGCGCTAAGGTGGTCAAAAGACTGTCCAGGGCTGCTCGCTCTTGTAAAAGCTGTTGGTAATGCTGCAACAAGACCGTTTGGATCGATTCCTGTGGCTCATCCAAGATTCCGCGGATTGTTTCTAATGACAGCCCAAAAGACTTAAAATATAAAATCTGCTGTAGGCGATCGACTTCCTGTCTCCCGTAGATACGGTAACCAGCTGAGTTGGTGCGTTGCGGTTGTAACAACTTGATCTGATCATAATACCGCAGGGTACGGCTGCTGACTCCTGACAGTTTAGCTAAGGCACTGATCGTATATTCCATCGGCTTTTCCCTCCTTACACCTGTATCCTAAAGGTTGACGTAACGACAAAGTCAAGAAAATTTTTTTGCGTTTTTTAAAATGTGCTATAATTATAACAAAGAAAGGAAGATAAGATGCAAATAGTTTTTTCTGATATTGATGGGACGTTCCAAGAAATGGGGCACCCGATTCATGAGATCAATAAAGAAGCCATCCGTTGTTTGCAAGCCCAAGGGGATCACTTTGTGTTTGTCACAGGGCGAGGATTTGAGCTTGTTCAAGATATGATGGCGGAAGAAGGCCTTTCCTGCGATGTGATTTTTGGAAACGGCGCTGGTCTGATGTTAAAAGGAGAAGCGCCTGTTTTGACGCATACCTTGCCCTATAAGACATTGGCGCAAGTGATTGGTATCTTAGAAACAGAAGAGGTTTTTTATTTCTTACATACTGACCATGGCATCATTTCCCCACAAGCGCATTTGTATGAAGCGCAATTTCAAGAAAGCCGCAAGCAGTTACTCGCGGAGTTAGGGGAGCGAGGACAAATCATCGCTGACTACAAATATGAGTTCTTTTACAACGAATGTCTTCATAAAGACGACGTGCTGCAGTTTATGAAGGAACATCCAGAGATAAAGGTCATCAAAATCGAACTGATGGAAGCGTCAGACGAAAAAAGAGAACGACTGCGGGCGATGATCCAATCAGAAACGGCTGCGATTTTTCAATCCTTTGTCCAAACACTGGAGATCGTTGATCCATTGGCGACCAAAGGTGCCGCGATCCGTTCCTTTTTAGAAGCTTTTCCCGCTGCCAAAAGCTACGGGATCGGTGATGGTGAAAATGACCTTGCGATGTTTGAAGCGGTGGATGTTTCTTTGGCTGTAGCAAATGCCAGCCCAGCGATCAAAGCAGTTTGTGATCGAACCATTGAGCGCGCGGAAGACGGCGGTGTTGGCCGCTTTATTTTAACAGAATTAGTTTCGAGAGAGGATGTTGTGCATGAAGTTGATTGAAACCCCAGTAAACCAAAATCTAAATATGGAAACTTTTTACCCGAACATCTCCAAGTATCTATTCGACAAAATAGCGATCAAATACTATAAATTGTACTCGCTTGATCGGACGCAGATTCTCTATGTGGATAGTTTTGATACGATTTCTTTAGTATTGATCAACAATAAAAAGAAAATCAGTCGGGAAGAAGTTGACACAGCGATTCATCGTTTGCTGAAGGTCGATCGCAAAGACGTGACCGTCAATGTTAATATTCGTAAAGAAATGGAAGCAAGAGGCATCACCTTTTCTAAACCGAGGAAAGATGTCATTCTTGTTCAATTGCCTGTGAAAGAATAGTAGTTGAAAGAAGTTGGGACATGCACGTTGCAAGAGCAATCAAACGTTGAACAAAAGGGCGACCTTATACGCGCGCAGGAATGATGCGCCAATAAGTAGGAGGCTGACCCATGCTTTTGAGCAATTTGTTCTCAGATGGATTGCCTTGTACGAGCAAAAACCCAACTTTTTTTTGAAAAAAACAAGATTTTCTGTCTTTTGTGTTTTTTTTGCTATAATGAGAAGAAGTAAGCTAGAGGGAGTAAGAACATGCAGAAATTATTTAAAGATGACAGCTTGACGCTGCACACCGATCTCTACCAAATCAACATGATGCAAACCTATTGGGAGTTAGGCAGAGCCGATCGTAATGCGGTGTTTGAATGCTATTTCCGTGACATGCCTTTTGAAAACGGCTATGCGATCTTTGCCGGTCTGGAACGATTGATCGACTATTTGAACGATTTATCCTTTTCAGAAACGGATATTGCCTACTTGCGAGAAATTGGCGGCTACCCAGAAGCCTTTTTAGAGTATCTAAAGGAGTTCAAGTTTGCTTGTACCGTTCGTTCTGCGTTAGAAGGCGATTTAGTCTTCAACAATGAACCGATCATTCAAGTAGAAGGGCCGTTGGCACAAGCACAGTTGATCGAAACGGCGTTACTGAATATGGTCAATTTCCAAACACTGATCGCCACGAAAGCTGCCCGCATCAAATCCGTGATCGGCACGGATCCCTTGTTGGAATTTGGTTCACGGCGGGCACAAGAATTGGATGCAGCCATTTGGGGGACCCGAGCGGCTTATATTGGCGGAGCAGATGCGACGAGTAATGTGCGGGCAGGGAAGATTTTTGGCATCCCAGCCAGCGGAACCCACGCCCATTCCCTCGTGCAATCCTACGGCAATGACTATGATGCATTTATGGCGTATGCCCAAACCCACAAAGATTGCGTATTCTTAGTCGATACCTATGATACATTGCGCTTAGGTGTGCCAAATGCGATTCGTGTGGCCAAAGAGATGGGGGATAAGATCAATTTCTTAGGTGTGCGAATCGACAGCGGCGATATGGCGTATATCTCGAAAAAAGTCCGTGAACAGCTGGATGAAGCGGGATTCACGGAAGCCAAAGTCTATGCTTCCAATGATCTAGACGAAAATACGATTCTAAGCTTGAAAATGCAAAAGGCGAAAATCGATGTGTGGGGTGTCGGCACCAAACTGATCACCGCTTACGATCAACCGGCATTAGGCGCGGTTTATAAACTGGTGGCCATCGAAAATGAGCAGGGAGAAATGATCGACACCATCAAATTATCCAGCAATGCTGAAAAGGTTTCGACCCCTGGGAAAAAACAAGTTTGGCGGATCACCCGTAAATCTGACGGCAAGTCAGAAGGCGATTATGTCACGCTATGGGAAGAAAATCCACAAGCAGAAGACGAACTGTTCATGTTCCATCCTGTTCATACCTTTATCAACAAAACAGTGACGAACTTTGATGCGCGACCATTATTGCAAGACATCTTTGTAGATGGCCAGCAAGTGTATCAAGTGCCTGACTTAGAACACATCAAAGCCTATGCGACGAATTGCTTGGATTCCCTTTGGGACGAGTACAAACGTGACTTGAATCCACAGAAATACCCAGTCGATCTTTCGCAAGAATGCTGGGATCATAAAATGCGCACGATTGAAAAAGTACGCAAACAAACCAATGGCGCGATTTTGTAATCCGCAACTGCGCTGGTCCTAGGATCAGTCAGCTGCTTCAAAAAATAAGAGGAGGCGTTTCTATGACCATGCAACAAGAAATTATCAAAGAATTAGGAGTCTTACCGACCATCGACCCGAAAGAAGAAGTTCGTAAGAGTATTGATTTTTTAAAGGCGTATCTGCAAAAGAATCCGTTCTTGCATACGTTTGTCTTGGGGATCAGTGGTGGACAAGATTCGACGTTAGCTGGACGGCTTGCGCAATTGACGATGGAGGAAATGCGCAGCGAAACTGGGAATCCCAACTATCAGTTCATAGGGGTACGCTTACCTTATGGGGAACAAGCAGACGAAGAAGATGCCAAAAAAGCGCTAGCGTTTATCCAACCAGACATTGAGCTGCGAGTAAACATCAAAGCCGCCGTCGATGCGCAAGTACAAGCGGTGGAAGAAGCAGGGTTAGCGGTTTCCGACTTTAACAAAGGCAATATCAAAGCCCGTCAACGGATGATCACGCAATATGCTATTGCGGGTGAAAAAGCAGGGGCTGTTCTGGGAACAGATCATGCTGCGGAAAACATCACCGGCTTCTTTACGAAGTATGGGGATGGCGGAGCCGATATTTTACCACTGTTTCGTTTGAATAAACGCCAAGGCCGTCAACTCTTGCAATACTTAGGCGCGCCAGAAGCGTTGTATACAAAAGTCCCAACTGCGGACTTGGAAGATGGCAAACCTTTAGTGGCAGATGAAGCAGCTTTAGGAGTGACCTACAACGACATCGATGACTATTTAGAAGGCAAGGAAATTTCGGCTGAAGCCCAACAAACCATTGAAAACTGGTGGAACAAAACGCAACATAAACGCCACTTGCCAGTCACGATTTTTGATGATTTTTGGAAATAAACGAAACCAATGATTGAGTTCCATTCGGATAGAAAGAAGAGTCTAGGGGGCAAGAAACCTTAGACTCTTTTTTTATGAGGCTTGCTTTCTTTAAAAATAACAAAAGCTTCTTACCTCGGCTTTACTTTCTTGCCTCGAAAGCATAAAATACGAGGGTACCTAGAACGTGTAGAAAAGGAGGAATGTTCCTTCGTGAAAATAAATAGCCATCCTTATCTGAAGATCGCATTAAAAGGCATCGCCATCGTCCTGTTGATCATTTTCAGTAATTTATATTTGCAATGGTGTCAAAACAATCTTTCCGTTGAATTAGCTCTGAAATTTGCCTTTTCGTGGCATACAGCAAAGTTTTTCTTGGCTTGTGGGGTGCTACTGCTGGTGTATGGGGTGTTTGCCAGCTTGGCAGGTTCGGTACTGATCGGAGGCGTCTTTTATAGTGTCGTAATCGGAATCTTAGGGTACGCCAACCACACAAAGATGGTCTATCGCCAAGAACCAATCTATCCTGATGATTTAAAGATGGTCACTCAATTCGACCTTCTACGAACCATGATCGGCAATAGCGCCTTTTTCGTAGCCATCCTCTTCGCTCTGGCGGCGATCGGGGCGATCGGCTGGAGTATCTATCGCAGCCGCAAATTAAACCTGCGTTTGCAAGTGATGCGAGGAGCGGTGCTGGTCGTATGCTCGCTGGGCTTAGTCTATGTTTCTCACTTCAATGACAGCAACAACCTTTTACGCAAAGCCTACAATCAGACGGCGCTCTGGATTCCGTATTCACAAAAAATGAACTACTACAATACGGGATTCATCGGTGGGTTTTTGTACAACCTGCGGGTAGATGCCATGACAAAGCCTGAGGGGTATTCAAAAGAAGCGATCCAAGCGATTGCGGACACCTACAATGCACAGGCTGCGGAGAAAAATCAAGACCGTGAAAGTGAAGCACCAAATATCGTCTATGTAATGAGCGAGAGCTTTTCCGACCCGAGCCATTTAAATGGCTTGTCGATCACCGGCGATCCGTTGAAAGACTATTACCACGTCGCCGATCAAACCATCAGTGGAAAAATGCTTTCGCAAAATTATGGGGGCGGTACGGCAAACATCGAGTTTGAAGCGTTGACTGGTTTTGCCATGGGCCTATTGAATCCACAGATGACAACGCCTTACACGATGCTGGTGCCGAAATTGACGCAACTGCCATCCTTGGTTTCTTTCTTGGAACAGTCCGGGTATACGGCAACGGCGATCCATCCTTACGATACATCGATGTACAAACGCAAGGATGTCTATGGCGTGATGGGGTTTGAACGGTTTATCGATCAAGAGACGATGACCTATACCGACAAAATCGAAAATAATCCTTATATTTCTGATGAGGCGGCCTACAAAGAAGTGCTGGCATTGTTGGAAAACGATCAGCAACCGCAATTTGTCCATTTAGTGACGATGCAGACCCATATGCCCTATGCTGGCAAATACGATACGTTGAATTACCAAGCGAGCGGTCCGGGCAATATGGCTTCTTTGGAAAACTACCTACAGGATATCTCTTATAGCAGTACAGCGTTGAAAAACTTTGTGGCTGAATTAGAACAGCTGGATCGGCGAACGCTGGTCGTCTTTTGGGGGGATCATTTACCAGGCATTTATGCCGATGAGATCAAGGAGCAAAATGAAACGGCTGCCCTGCATGAAACCGAGTTTTTGATGGTTGATTCGCAAGGGAATTTTGCGCCAGAAGATGTACCTGTAACAAGTCCCTTTTACTTTGCGCCGAACCTATTAGAAGCCAGTGATCAACCAACCAGCGGGTTTTACCAGTTGTTATTAGCCTTGCAAGATGAGCTGCCGGCTTTTGAGATGGGGCAATATTATCAAGGCGGACAATGGCAGACGACCCTTGCGTTGGATCAAGAAGCCCAAGAAATCTATGATGCCTACAATTTGATCCAATACGATGTGTTACAAGGAGAGCAATACAGTTTAGCGACTGGTTTGTTTGACTAAATGAAACGTAAAATAGCGCCTTATCCCAGTGTTAGTCACAGGATAAGGCGCTTTTGTTTGTATGAAGTTATAAATCCTGCCATTTACGGTTTTGATCAAAATCATTGGCGGCGGCATAGGCGTCTTGAACGATCGTTTCAGGGTAGCCCATGACTTTTAAGAGGGCGATTGCATTGCGGCTCAAGGCAGGACCGGATTTGACCTTGTAATCAAAGGAGATGCCGTCATCTTCCGTGACTTGTTCAGAAAAATGAATGTTGCGGCAATCATTTTTCAAAATTTCAGTCAGCTCAATATCATGAGTGGCGACAAATGCCAATGATGGGTAGGCTCGCAGCCAATGGATGATGCTGGCAGAAGCAGCGATCCGTTCCACCGTATTGGTTCCTTTTAAAATCTCATCAACAAAACAATAGCAGCGCTGGTTCGTGGCAACGGTGTCTAGCAGGCGTTTGATGGATTTGATTTCCGCGACGAAATAGCTGTCGCCTTCAAATAAATCATCTTCGACAGCCATCGAGGTAATGACGTGACCGGGAACCATCGTAAAGGTTTCGGCAACTGCTGTCTGGATCGTTTGTGCCAAGATGCAGTTGATGGCGATGCTTTTGACATACGTCGATTTGCCCGAGGCATTGGAGCCAGTCACGAGGGTATTGTGGTTCCAAGAAACATCATTCATGACTGCTTCACTTAGAAGCGGGTGATACGTACCCGTTGCTTGTACACCTCCGCTTGTTTGGAAGGTCGGTAGGCAAGTGATGGGCATATACGTGCGAAAATTTAAAATGGCGGCTGCGACTTCCAATTTCCCCAGCAAATTCCACAGATCGATGGCTGCTTGTTGGTGCTTTGCTAGGGTAGTGGTGACCGTTTGATAGGAAATAAACGGTAGCATAAAAATGATATTGATGTATTCAAACAACATGTCTCCTTCGCTGCCGTTTTTGGCACGAAACGAAAAGGCGAAACGAGTGATCTTTTTTAATGGTGCCAAGGATTGTTTGATCTCATCTTGGAGGGGCGTGTTGATTTTAGCGATCTGACTGCCACAGGCAATCGTTTGAACCAAATAGCGCATGCTGTTCAGTTCTGTTTCCAGCTTGGCTTTTTTGATGGAGTAATAGATCGTATTGAAAACGACACTAACCAACGTCAACAGGATGCCTTGAACAAACCCCAGCAGGAGCAGCAAGATGCCGACTAACGGCAGCACACCTAAAAAGACAAAGAAAGGCAGAGAACCGATCGATTGCGCCGCTTCATTGGCCAAGTAGGCTTTCGAAAAATTATCATCTTGTTTTCCTAAACGAGCAAACGTATATTGGGATTGTTCGCGTGCGGCACTGTCAGCAGCAAAAAAGTCGATCAATTTGGTCAGCTGTTTGTCCGTTTTGAAGCGAAAATTGCGTAATTGCTGGTACAATGCTTCTGAACCAACACTGGAAAACGTCAGATTAATGTACTCAAACAACGAAAAGCCATCCAAGTCATACCAAGTGATGTCATCGACCTCGCTATCAAAATCGTGAAACTTCTTCTCAGTCAGCCAAGCCTTTTTCAAACTCGCTTCTTTATCAAAGCGGGGCTGACGGGGAAGCTTTCCCCAAGCAAGCCGAACGTAACGGCGTACTTTGTATCGATTCCAGATATCTAGTGCGGTCAAGATGAGAATGCTGGCGAGTATGATCAAAATGACCATCGTTTGTGGTTCCATATGCAAAAGTCCTCCTAATGGCTAATGAATGCTGGCTAAAGCTAAGTGTTGCTGTGGGCAGGATCGATTTCTTTCAAACAAGCATAGATCCGTTCAATATCTTGGGTCGTGCCTCGCAGCTCGAAATCCGCTAAGAACGGGATCGAAAATTGCTCCGCATATTGCATTGCGGTCAAGCAATATTGATAATTGAAGTTTTTGTTGCCACTGCCGATCACGCCTAAGCAAAGAGCTGCGTTGTTTTCATAGTCAATGTATTCCCGCATGGTTTCTGTGAGAATCTCCTGATCGCCGTTATCGACGCCATTTCCACCTTCTAAATAGGTAGGGACAAAAACCACATAAGGTTCGTCTTCTTGTTCAAACACACTGTTGTCATGAATTTCTTTGGCTTCCCAAGTACTCGGAGTGTCTTGCTGATCCGCATAGGCCAACAAGCGGTTGACGAATGCACGGGTATTTCCAGAGATTGAAATATAAAGTAGTTTCATTTTTTTCATCACCTTCCGCTTTCTAGTATAACAGAAACCATTTATGAAAAGAGGAGAACTTCGGCAGTCTTTTCTAGTAAAATGCAGCCAAAGGCTTTAAACTGAGAGAGGAGTCCAATACAAAGGAGTGGCAATAATGTTTTCAAAAATGCATCATGTGGCGATCATCGCCAGTGATTACCAGCAGACCAAAGAATTTTATGTAGAGAAATTAGGCTTTGAAGTGATTCGTGAACATGCGCGCCCAGAAAAGAAAGATGTAAAAATCGACCTGCGCTTTGGGGAATCAGAAATAGAACTGTTTGTGGTGGAAAAACCACCAGCAAGACCAAGCTTTCCCGAAGCAGCTGGCTTGCGGCATTTGGCATTTGCGGTGGAAAATATTGAAGCAGTCGTGGCAAAGTTAGCCGCCAAAGGAATTGCGTGTGAACCGATTCGTTTCGATACCTTTACGAATAAGAAAATGACCTTTTTCCAAGATCCAGACGGCTTGCCGTTGGAATTGCATGAATAAATAAGGAAAACTTTGTGTGGATCCTTTGTCGATTCAACTTGGTTTTTCTTGAGAGAATTGTTATTCTATGTATAGAAGTAAGGAGGAGAAAACGTGATAAGATTTGCAAAAAAAGAAGATCGCTTTGTCATGGCTGAACTCGTTTTAGTCATTTTAAAGGATATGGAATTGCCGTTTGTCAAAGAGATCGGTGAAGCAAAGACCTTAGAGATCTTGGCAGATGCCATGCTAGAACCCGACTATCGTTACGGCTTTCGCCGTGCGTTGGTCAATGAGATCGACGGGGAGGTTGCTGGGGTTGCCTTTGGATACCCAGACAAAGAAGAGGCGACGATCGATCAGCCTCTAGATAAAGTGCTGGAACAGTACGGTTTGAGTAAAGACATGAAGCTGTTTATCGATGAAGAAACCTTACCAAATGAATGGTACTTAGATACCATCTGTGTGGCTGAGAAATTTCGCGGCAAAGGTGTCGGCTCAGCCTTATTAGAAGCGTTGCCGAAAATTGCTTCTAGAGATGGCTATGAGGTGATCGGCTTGAGTGTTGACCGAGCAAATCCCCATGCGAAGCGGCTCTATGAAAAGCATGGCTTTGAAGTCGTGGCCCAAAGAGAGATCAGTGGCCACCTATACGACCATATGCAAAAAAGAACCAGCTGATTTTTCAGCTGGTTCCATTTGTTAGTCGAAGCTCAAGAGGATGGTCTTTCTTGCGGTGCCGATTGTACAGCCAGTAATCCATGACGGCAGCGATACAGATGCAGACCGGTGCATCCCGATCATCAACGACATCCAGTACATAATAATCCCCCGTCAATAAGGTCGCCTTATCCATTTCCATGATCTTTTTATTGAAATGATGGATCCCATAGCGATGATTGTAGATATCGCCGTGGACCGCCCAGTGAAGCTGCTGGATATAGTAGAAATCACCCGGCCAGTTAAAGATTTTCTGCAGTGTACCGACTTTCTCAAAGTCTTTGTAGATCTCAAAGCGCGTACCAAAAGTAAAACTGATTTGTTTGATACTAGCAACCATTTGCCCATTCAAGCGGTAAAGGGAAAGAGCATCGCCCTTAGTTCCCCAACGGCCCACCATTAAAAACAGTGATTTGCCTGTTTCATCTTTGACAATGGTGCGTGTGACTCTGCTAAGTTGTCTGTCTTGGATGAAAAATTCTGACATACTTACGCCTCCTCATGTATCCCCAAAAAGCTGCGTGATTTAAAGATTTTCATCAATTGCCCGAACGATCGCTTTGCCGACACCAGACTCAATATTGGTGTCCGTCAAATACTTCGCGGCTTCTTTTACCTCTAACTCGCCATTTCCCATTGCAAAACTAACGCCTGCCAGTTGCAGCATACTTACATCATTTAAGTTGTCACCGATCGTCATCACTTCCTCCAGTGAGATCATCCGATCCTTAGCGACATGCGCCACTGCGATTCCTTTTTGCGCGTTTCGGTGGTTGATCTCAATATTGTTTTGTCCAGAAGAAGTCACCACTAGATCGCCGTACCCATCGATGATTTTCGTGATAGGACCCAATACCCGCGCACCATCTTGATGGAAGCAGATCACTTTCAAAAATTCTAATTCTTCGATCGAAAACAACTCACTGAAATCATCGACATAATTGATCGGTAAAAATTCCAAACGGGCTGCTGTCATAGCAATCGCCATCTTATGGGTTAAATGGGGCATTGCTTCTGCCGTGTGGATCGCAAAATTTTCGATCCGACGTGTTTGGCTTTCCGAATAGATCCCGTTGCTCGTGGAGATCTCAAAATAGATGTCGTTTTCTTTTAGTAGGTCGATCAACGAACGAGTTTGTTCATGGCTGATCGGCACAGTAAATAATGAATTACCCGCTTCGTCGTAGACTTGGGCACCATTCAAGGTGATCATTGCACAGTCGATCCCGGCTTCTTGCAGCGGCGGCAAAGCCTCTTTGCGGTTACGGCCAGTTGCGACCATAAATTCGATTCCTTTGGATTGGGCATATTTGATTGCTTGGATATTTTCTTCTGAAATCTGCATACTAGCATTTAAAAGCGTACCATCCATATCAGAAGCAATTAATTTGATCATTGTCAGCGTCCTTTCTTAATCGTTTCTACAAATAGTGTACCATAAATCGCGCATTTTTTTTCTTTCGAAGAGTAATTCTTGTTTCTAATGGGCGGGATTTGTTATCCTAGAAGAAAACAAAGGAGATTCGCCATGAAACGACTATTGGACAATGATTGGCAAGAACAATTGCAAGAATCATTTGAGCAACCCTATTACCAACAACTACGGGCTTTCTTGAAACAAGAATATGCCCAGCAAAAGATCCATCCAGCGATGGATCATATTTATGAAGCACTTAAACTGACGCCATACCATGACGTAAAAGTTGTCATCTTAGGTCAAGATCCTTATCATGGCCCTCACCAAGCCCACGGACTGTCGTTTTCCGTGCAGCCGGGGGTCAAAATACCGCCTTCCTTACGCAATATTTACAAGGAATTAGCCGATGACTTAGGGATTCCACCTGTGTCCCACGGTTATCTCGTGCCTTGGGCGCAACAAGGGGTCTTATTGTTGAATACCGTGTTGACAGTACGTGAAGGGCAAGCCTATTCACATCACGGGCATGGCTGGGAGCAGCTGACTGATACGATCATCGAAAAATTGAATCAACGAGAAGAACCGGTCATTTTTGTGCTTTGGGGCAAACCCGCCCAAAAGAAAGCCGCTTTGCTAGATACCAGCAAACATATTATTATAACAGCGCCTCATCCAAGTCCGTTATCAGCGCATCGAGGATTCTTTGGTTCGAAGCCTTTTTCTAAGATCAATCAAGCATTGCTGGCGTTAGGGGAAGAACCGATTTCCTGGGCGTTGCCAGAAAAAATAACACAGTTGTAAAACTGTGTTATTTAGAATGAGTAAACTTGTGAAAAAGGTAACGATATTTAAAATAATCGACTAATACAGGATTTTTATCTGTTCTTTTTTTCGCAATTATTGTACAATGGAAGGGTATAAAAAAACTGGAGGTCTTTACCCGTGGAATTATTCGAAAGTTTAAAATTTAAAATCGTGCGTCGTCATATCAAAATCGTTTTTCCTGAAGCAACAGATCCTCGTATCCTAGGTGCTGCTAGCCGTTTACGTTCAGAAGAATTGATTGAACCTGTTTTGATCGGTAACCCGGTTGAAATCGAAAAAGCAGCGGAAGCTCGCGGAATCAACGTATCAAACTTTGAAATTTTAGATCCTGAAAATTATGATCGTTGGGATGAAATGGTTGAAGCTTTTGTGGAACGCCGCAACGGCAAAGCAACCAAAGAACAAGCAGAAGAAATCTTAAAAGATGTCAACTATTTCGGAACAATGTTGACTTACATGGGCATTACTGAAGGAATGGTTTCAGGAGCGATCCATTCTACGGGTGATACAGTAAGACCCGCTTTACAAATCATCAAAACAAAACCAGGTGTGAGCCGTACAAGTGGTGCTTTCTTAATGGTTCGTGGTCGTGACCAAGAAAAATACTTGTTCTCAGACTGTGCCATCAATGTAAACCCAACTGCACAAGAATTGGCAGAAATCGCTGTTGACTCAGCGAAAACCGCTGAATTATTTGAAATCGATCCAAAAGTTGCTATGTTAAGCTTCTCAACGAAAGGGTCTGCGAAAGCACCAGAAGTAGATAAAGTCGTCGAAGCAACAAAAATCGCCAAAGAATTGGCACCAGAATACCAAATCGATGGAGAATTGCAATTCGATGCTGCGTATATCTCAGCAGTTGCGCAATTGAAAGCTCCTGAATCTGAAGTAGCAGGTAAAGCAACCGTCTTTGTTTTCCCAGATTTACAATCAGGAAACATTGGTTACAAGATCGCCCAACGTTTCGGTAACTTTGAAGCGATTGGACCAATCTTACAAGGATTGAACAAACCAATCTCTGATTTGTCTCGTGGTTCAAATGAAGAAGATGTCTACAAATTATCAATCATTACTGCGGCACAAACACTAATGGAAAAATAAGCAGCCAATCGCTGCACCTATGAAAAACTGATCCCTTGAGGGTCAGTTTTTTGTTTTGTTTTTGGAAAGTTGAGGGCAGCAAAGGAGGAAGTGTGCGCAAAAGCAACGATCCAGTGATCGTCGGGGAATTTTTCCTAAGCTCCTTCTTTACAATTCCTTGAAAAACAAGCTATACTAGCAACTAGTAAATTAGATTGATCAAAGGATGGGGACTATGTTTACCATTAACGACTTAGAAGCAACCGCAGCATTTGCAAAAATCATTGGAGAGGCAGCCGAGCCAGGGGATAACCTGGTGTTGACGGGCGATTTAGGTGCTGGCAAAACAACATTGACGAAAGGCATCGCCTTGGGGCTAGGGATCGAGCAACTGATCAAAAGTCCGACCTATACGATCATTCGTGAATATACCAATGGGCGGCTACCGCTGTATCATATGGATGTCTATCGGGTGGAATATGGTGCAGATGATTTAGGACTGGATGATTATTTCGAAGGGGATGGCTTGTGTGTGATCGAGTGGGGCAATCTCTTAGAAGCCTCCCTGCCAGAGGATTATTTAGAACTGATTTTGGAAAAAGATGATACAGATGAACAAAAACGTCTTGTGAAATGTCATGCATATGGCACCAAAGCAACCGCCTTTTTGCAACGGATCACAACAAAATGGCAGGCAGCCCATGAGTGAGATCCAATTACAGATCAAAGAAGCCACGGGTGCTGATGCCAAAGCTGTGTTAGCAGTCAGTCAACAGCTAGGAGAAGAAACGGATTTTCTTTTGATGGACGAAAGCGGCTTGGCGTTGCCAGAAGCCTTATTGGCAGAACAGCTGGACGCTATCTATGAACGGGACGACT
This sequence comes from Enterococcus casseliflavus, assembly GCF_029215545.1. NCBI lineage: Bacteria > Bacillati > Bacillota > Bacilli > Lactobacillales > Enterococcaceae > Enterococcus > Enterococcus casseliflavus. Next base: position 750,076 of record NZ_CP119393.1, read on the forward strand.
ATTTGCTGTTGTTGGCATTTGATCAAGAACAATTGATCGCCATGGCATCAGTCAAAGGCCATGAAGAGTGGCAATTAGCCCATGTCGGGGAGATCGGTATCTCGATTTTAAAAGACTATTGGGGCTTAGGCTTAGGTTCGCTCCTGATTGAAGAATTACTGGACTGGGTAGTAGAAGTTGGCGAATTGACCCGCATCGAGTTGACCGTTCAAGCGAGAAATTTACGGGCGATCCATCTGTATCAAAAATTTGGTTTTTTAACAGAAGGCTGTATGAAAGAAGCGGTGCAAACCCGCGAGGGGCAAAAAGTTGACGTCTTGATGATGGCACGTCTTTTTGAATCATAAAAAAGGAGTGAAGGAAATGGAGTTTCGGGAACCGACGATCGCAGACTGCGATCAAATCGAAGCGTATCGGCAAGCCTTCGAGAAGAATCAAGAAGTCATCCATGGTGGGGCAGGACTTGTAGAAAGTCCGACAGCCAAAGACTGGCTAGAGGGATTGGCTGATTTTAAAACAGCAGAAACGGTACCAGAAGGATTCGTTCCCGCCCGTACCTATCTGGCTATCCAAGATCAAAAAGTGGTCGGTCTCTTGAATCTGCGTCTGACACTTAATGCGTATTTGCGCCAAATTGGCGGACACATCGGGTATTCAGTGCACCCAGACCATCGAAAGCAAGGCATCGGCTCGGCAATGTTGGCACAGTCATTGGTAAAGGCCAAACAATTTGGCTTGAACAAAGTGTTAGTAACCTGTGAAGAAGCCAATCGCGCCTCCGCCAAAGTCATTGAAAACAACGGTGGTAAATTGACAGAAAAAGTCATTGATCCTGAAGATGGCGCTATAATCTGTCATTATTGGATCGATCTGACTTAAAATGAATCCTTCCTTAAAAGAGAACGTGCGTCCTAAAGGCTAGCGCAATGCTGACTTTAGGACGCACGTTCTTATTTATTTGACTAAAACCAATTTTTTTAATGGATCGATGCCAAATTCTTCTTCTTGACGCAATAAGATTTGGGCACATGCCCGACTATCTTCTAGTGCATCATGGTGGTTTAGTAAAGGAATCTGTAATTGCTCACAAACCGTGTTTAATTTGTGGTTCGTAAATTCTGGATACAGCTTGCGGCTCGTTCGCACCGTGCATAAGGAAAGATAATTTGGTTGTGACAACCCATAATAATCAAGACATCCCGCCAAAACTCCAGTATCAAAACCAGCGTTATGCGCAACGATCAAACTGTTCAGTTGATAATATTGTTGGATTTGTTTCCATACGTCAGGAAACTTAGGCGCTTCTTGTACATCTTCTGGACGGATGCCATGAATTTGAATGTTTTTCCAAAAAAATTCCGTTTCCGGTTGGATCAATGTGTAATATTCGCCCACGATTTTGCTATCTTGTACCATGACTAGTGCAAGGGAACAGGCACTATGCTTTTGATAATTTGCTGTTTCAAAGTCCATTGCGATAAAATTCATCAGACTCACCTCATTGCCATTCTAGCACAAAATCAAAGAATGAAAAGCGAACAAACGTTAAGAAAAACTGAAGTTTTCTTACGGTTAGTTGAGATCCAGTTCCACCGGACAATGGTCACTACCAATGATATCTGTATGGATCTTGGCGTCTAGCAAGCGCTCATTTAAGTCATCCGAAACGACAAAGTAATCGATGCGCCAGCCAGCATTGTTTTTGCGAGCGTTGAAACGGTAGCTCCACCAAGAATAAATACCTTCTGCATCTGGATAGAAATAGCGGAACGTATCGGTAAAGCCAGCAGCCAAAAGAGTCGAAAACTTTTCCCGTTCTTCAGGTGTAAACCCAGCACTTTTTTGATTGGTTTTCCAATTTTTGATGTCGATATTTTTATGGGCAACATTCAAATCACCGCAGAGAATCACTGGCTTTTGTTGTTTCAATTCAGTCAAGTAAGCCAAAAAGGCATCTTCCCAAGTCATGCGATAATCCAAGCGGCGCAATTCATTTTGGGAATTCGGTGTGTAGCAAGTAATCAAGAAAAATTCAGGATACTCCAGCGTGATGACGCGACCTTCCGTATCATGTTCTTCGATTCCTAATCCATAACGGACCGATAGTGCAGGTTCTTTTGCGAAAATTGCTGTGCCAGAATAGCCTTTCTTCTCCGCATAATTCCAGTATTGATGATAGCCTGGTAAATCCAATTCGATCTGACCTTCTTGCAGCTTTGTTTCTTGTAAACAAAAGAAATCAGCATCGAGGGCTTCAAACACTTCAGAAAAATTTTTTTTAACGATGGCCCGTAAACCATTCACATTCCAAGAAATAAATTTCATTGAGACTCCTCCTTATTTTCCACTACGCCTCCCATTTTACCTAAAAAAGCCAGAAGCGCAAAGCAAGTGAGCGGAATGAGGAAAACAAGGAGGAAGAATGAGGATTAAATTTGGATGCTAGAGAAAATTCGTTTGTAGTACGGAAAAGGAACGATGGCTCCTTACGCTTACTTCCATTTTATGATACAGTCATTTTGAAAAGGGGGCAGTTTCATGACGATCAAAGCGCAAGTTTCAGCGAAAATGACTTCGAAAAATCAAATAACTATTCCAAAAAGTGTGCGGCAAATACTAGGCTTAAAAGAGAATCACTAGGTAATTTTTGAATTTACCCCAGAAGGTGAGATCAAGGTAAGAGGCGAAAAAGCAGCACCTTCTTTTGAAGCTTTTTGGAAACAAGAATTAGCGATCATAGAAGAAATGGGAAAATTTGACACAGGTGAGATGTTTTTTGAAAAAGATTTAAGTGAGGAGAACATTGAATGGTAAGGCAAGGAGATATTCTTTTATTGACTTAAATCACACCAAAGGAAATGAAATGGCAAAAAAAGACCGTGTGTAGTGGTTAGTAATGATTATTATAACAAGAGTTTCAATACCATCTTAGTGATGCCAATCAGTAGCTCAAAAAAATATGTAGAAGAAAAATTTGCTCGATCGAATGCGTTTCAAACAGTTACCGAAACACAATAAAGTAAAGTTCAAGGGACGATTCTTTGTCAGCATATTTGCAGTGTGGACTTCTTGCATCGCAGCAACTTAGAAGTAGTCGATAAAGTCACTACGGAGATGAAAGAACGATTATCTGAAATAACAAAACACTTTTTTTGAAGCTTACTCTTTATTAATCAGGTCATTCGAAAAGAGGCGCTTATGGGTCATTCGACCATTAAGCTTTTCTTTGATTCACCAGAGGTAGCAACTTTTCCTTGAACATGCTAAAATAAGTGAGATGTTTATTGTGAAAGGAAACCTTCTCGTGAATAAAGACTTGATGATTGCGCAATTCCCTGAAATTGCCTTATTAAAAGATGAACCCTTATTGAACTATACGTATACAAAAACTGGTGGACCGGCAGACATTTTGGCTTTTCCCAAAACAGCAGATGAAGCCAAACAGCTGCTTGATTATTGCCGAGAACAAGCGATTCCTTGGATCGTCTTAGGAAATGCCAGCAACTTGATCGTCCGTGATGGTGGTATTCGCGGCGTGGTGATCATGCTATCAGAAATGAACCAAATCGTGGTAGACGGCACTTCTTTGATCGTCGATGCTGGAGCAAAGTTGATCGATACCACCTATGTCGCTTTGCATGAATCGTTGACTGGTTTTGAATTTGCCTGCGGGATTCCTGGCAGTGTCGGCGGTGCCGTCTTTATGAATGCTGGCGCCTATGATGGCGAAATCCAAGATGTCTTTGCGTCCTGCGACGTTTTGCTGGCTAATGGTCAAATCGTGACTTATACCAAGGAAGAAATGGAATTTGCTTATCGTCATAGCAAATTGCAAGAGCAAAAGATGATCATTTTGAGCAGTCGCTTTGATTTAGCAAAAGGCGATCAAGAGCAAATCAAAAAGCGGATGGATGAACTGACAGAATTGCGGCAATTGAAGCAACCGCTAGAATACCCCTCTTGTGGGAGTGTCTTTAAACGTCCAGTCGGTCATTTTACCGGCAAGCTGATCCAAGATGCAGGCTTACAAGGATTGAAATGGGGCGGAGCCCAAATTTCGGAAAAACATGCGGGCTTTATCGTGAATGTCGATCAAGCCACTGCAACGGATTACGTCGAACTGATCGCTCATATCCAACAAGTCATCAAAGAAACCTTTGATGTCACCTTAGAAACAGAAGTCCGAATCATCGGCGAAGAATAGAATAGCGAAAAGATTGTCCTGAGGGGCAGTCTTTTTTTTATGAGAGCTGATAAAAAAGAGCTTAGGTTTGTAAGCTTTCTCAGTCTTCGGTACAATAAACGAAAAGGAGTGAGCAGGATGAAAAAGTGGGGACGCGTCATTTTGTTTGTTGGGTTCGCCTTTCTTTTCGGCGGTTGTACGAAATTACCGCAAGAACAGTTTGCCGAACAGTTGACGAATCAGCAAGCAGCGAATGCTGGTGAATTCCAAGCGACGATCGATACCTTTGAGATGGGCAGCAGCAGCGAATACGGTCAAGAAGCCGATAGGTATGCCTCTATGTTGATGTCACAGTTAGTCGGCTCGTCATTTAAAGGGGACTTCGTCCAGGACAAAGAAACCAAAGCGATTTTACTCAATCTGGCAGTCGCTTTTGGGGGGCAGGAGCTGCCGATCAAGCTGATCGTCGATCCAGAAAAACAAGAAGCGTATGTGTCAGCTGAAATCTATGAAACACTGCAAGGGTATATCAGCGCATTTGATAGTGACAGTTATGGGACAAAACCAGAAGCTGCGGAATATGAAGGCAAATACCTGCGCATCGATCAAGAAACCTTAGATTCTTACTTTGGCGAAGGAACTTTTGCAGAGGACGGCGAGGGGACAACCGAAGCAGAAAAAGAGCCTGAAAACCTCTTTACCATGAACAGTCTTTTTCATAATGAGACATTTGCAGACTATCTGAAAACCTTTGAACCGGATGCTTTCAAAAGAGATGGAGATACGATCAGCCACACGTTTACCAAAGAAGAATTGGCAGATTATGCAGATTATGCCCAAGAACACGGCGCCGATCAAAAGCAAGTCGCCGAATTAGAAACGATGTTGGAAGAAGTCGAGCAGTTTGACTTAACCATGACCATCAATACGAAAACAAATCAGCAGAAAATGGCTTTTCACTTCGTGCAAGCGGATGAGCTGCAAACCACTATCGGAGCCACGGTGACTTTTACAGGGAAGAAAAGTGATACTGCTGTTGCAATCCCTACAGCAGAAGAATTGATTGACCCAGAAGAATTGTTTTCTCCCTATGATTATGGTTGGGATGACAGCTATGACGATGGGTATGAAAATGATGATGAGTACTGGGATAGCTATGATGAAGCCGATGATTGGTCTTCTTATATGCTGACGGATGAGGAGTTTGAAGAACTGCTGCTGCAAATCAAGCAAGAGCTGCCTTATTTGACCCCAGCAGATATCGATGATTATTTGACATTTTATGAAGAGTACTTGACCCAAGAGCAGTATCAAGAGCTTGTCGAAGCACTCCAAGTGACACAAAGTCTATGAGTCACTCAAAAGGGAAGCGACCGCCTAAGTTAGCCAAAAAGCTAACTTTGGGCGGTCGCTATTTTTTTAGATACGATTTTTTTTGCGGTTCATGACTAAGCGTAAAAGGACGGTTCCAACTGCCATCGTGGCGATTCCCGCTACAATGGCTTCAGGTACACCTTGGGCGAAGATTACACCCAAAATCGCTGCATAGACAGCAGTGCCAGCTTTCCCCACAACCTCCGCATATTCTTGCTGGAACAAGAAGTAGATCAAGTTCATTACTAGGATCGTATTCGTCAAGCCTCCAGCAACACCAGCAATCAGTAGCGAAAGACTTTGCTGTTTGTTTTTCCAGATTTTTTGACAGCCTTTATAAACAAAGTAAGGAACGACACCAATCAAAATACGAGGAATTAACGCTACGAGGATCGCTTTCCAGCTTCCTTGATCACTCCCATAAATCGGTACGAAAGGGGAGAAGACAAAAGAAAGCGGGGTGATGATCCAGGTCGAACGCACCATACTGATGATCCCAAAGGCGCCACCTAAAAAGCCGCCGATCCGAGGGCCTAATACAATGGAAGCGATGATCACAGGAATGTGCATCGTTGTCGCATTGATTGGTCCTAAGGGAATAAACCCAAGAAAGGGAACCGATGCTAAAAGAATCAAGATTCCTAAAAAGAAAGCTGTTAAGACAAGTTCAAAAGTTGATATTTTTTTCATTGTTAGACACTCCGTACTTCCAAAGCAGTCAATGCTTTTTCAAGAATCGTTTCTGTTGCTGCTAATGCGCCTCTGCCGAAATCACCGCAAGCCAGTAACGCTTCACGGGGTTCAATCTCTTGGAAGCCGACTTCTTTCAAAATCCCCAAATTTCTTTGAACAATCGGGTTTTCGTACATGACGGTATTCATGGCTGGCGCAATCAAGCGGGGAACGGATAACGGCAACGCTAAGGCAACTGTTGAGATCAAATCATCGGCTATCCCATGCGCCAGCTTGCCAATACTGTTGGCACTGGCTGGGGCGAGCAAGAAAAGATCGGCTTGTTTGGCTAGTTCAATATGATTGATCCGATCTGGTTGACGTTCTTGCATAACATCGACATGGATCGGGCGTTTGGATAATGACTGTAACGTCAAAGGCGTAATAAATTGTGTGCTGTTTTGAGTCATTAAGACATCCACTGCATAGCCCTTTTTGGTTAATTCATTGGTTAGGTCGGCTGCTTTGTATGCAGAGATACTGCCGCTGACGCCAAGCAGAACGTGTTTTTGTTTCATGTTTCTTTCTCCTTTTCTAAAAAACATCTAGCTAAGCACGCAGGTCATTGCGTAATGTGTCAACGATCAAGGTTGCGATCTCAGCTTTTGTGCGGCCAGTCCCGATTTGTCCTTCTTGTGTCAAAAGGTGTCCGACATGCTGGTTTCCAGAAATTTGCGTCAAGTCGTTGGCCAACACATAATCCGCTTGGCTAGCTAGCAGACTTTTTCGTGCGACCGCAAACAACTCGACTTCCGCTACGTCTACTAATAATTTGAATCCGACTAATAAGGTTGTCGGCTGTAATGCTTTGATGGTTTGGATCACTTTTGGGGTTTTCTTCAACACTAAAAACAAATGATCAGTATTGGAAGAAACTTTGCCTGCCGTTGATTCAGATTGTGAGAGCACGTGTGCCATCAATGCCGGAGTGACCTGGTTGTCATAAGCTGGTAGGGCATCGTTGATTGCTTCATAAAACGCTGCTTCTGAAAAATGAGCAGCAGGGGTGAAATCACTGACTGCCATACTGTGGATCACAGCAGCATACGAATGGGTCGTCAATAAATCGGTCAACTGCGTCAACAAGTCCGTGGTCCCTTCAATGAAATGACAGGTAACGCGTGGATCGGTCGGCGGTTGTTTGGCAGTTTTCGTCGTAACGTAATCGATGGCCACCTCAGGGTATTGCAGCCATTCCTTGGCAATGGCTTGACCAAGTGAGCCCGTGGAATGATTCGTGATTGCACGGACATCATCGATTTTTTCAGAAGTACCGCCAGCCGTAATCAAAATTCTCATTGCGCTTGTGACACCTCAACGATCGTCCGTCCTTGGTGCGTACCAGCTAATAAAGCTGCCAATGTTTCTGGCAAGTCTTCCAAAGTGATGGCTTTCGTGTAAAGCTGATCGATCACATTCCACTCACCCGCTAATTTCTCCCATAATGTCGAGCGGATCTCATGGGAAACATTGACCGAATCGATCCCAATTACGCGAATCCCACGCAAAATAAATGGTAAGACAGTCGTTTCGATTTTGATTCCACCAGCATTGCCGCATAAGAAGGCACCGCCCCCATACGCGATTTGCGGAAGCACTGCCGCAAGCAATGGACCGCCAACTGTATCGATGACCGCTGCAAACGTTTGTTTTGCTAATGGTTTGACCTTTTCTGGTACCACGTCATCAGGACTGATGATTTTTGCTGCGCCTAGGTCTAACAACCATTGCGCATCGTTTTTCCGAGATAGCGCCACTATATTTGTATAGCCCAGTTTTTTCAATAAAGCAATGCTGACACTGCCGACGCCACCGCTAGCGCCTGTCACCAAAATAGCAGCGTCTTTTGCTAAGTGCAGCTGTTCTAATTCTTGCACCGCTAAAGCTGCTGTGAACCCAGCAGTGCCATAGGTCATACTGTCTTTTGCTGAAAAACCAGCAGAACGTTTCACGAGCCACTCGGCTGGGACCCGTTGAAATTGACTGTAACCGCCGGGGTGAGAAACCCCTAAGCCATAACCTGTCACTAAGACTTGGTCGCCTGGGGCAAAATCAGCAGACTGACTGTCCACGACTTCCCCTGCTAAATCGATTCCCGGCGTCATCGGATACGTGCGGATCACGCCGCCATTTTCTTTTGCTGCCAAGGCATCTTTGTAATTGACATCTGAGTAATCAACACGGACAAGCACATCGCCTGCTGGCAGCTCGTCAAGGGTTGCAGTTGTGAGTGAAGCAGTAAAATTTGGTTCATTCATGACACGAAAGGTAGAGAAATTCGTCATTTCAGACACTCCTTTGATGGTTTGTACTCATAATACCATAAGTTTTATTTTTTTAACCAGCGAAGCAAGAAAAGGTAAGTCTTCTTATCAAAAAATCAGCAAAAACAGATTATTATTAAATCTACCTTTTCTTCGTTAAAATAGAAGTTGTTCTTTTAAACCTTTGAAAAGCGAAAATGACGGGACCGCCACTCCTTTCCTTTATAATACAAGCGTTTAGCGTCACTCCTTTTTTTGATCAGAGAGAAAATAATTCAAAAAAATGAAGAAAAAAGGCTTGTGTTTTTTGCAATTATTTGTATACTAGAAAAAGTGAAATTAAACATGAAGTTTACTTATAGCAAACTTTTTTTACTTGCAGTTGTGTCAATAAAAGGGGGAATGAACATGGAGATTGGCGAGAAGCTGCGCAATTTGCGCGTTCAAAAGAATTTGACCCAAGAAGAATTAGGCGAGCGGACCGATTTGACGAAAGGCTATATCTCACAGTTGGAACGTGATTTGAGTTCGCCTTCTATGGAAACTTTTTTTACGATCTTAGAAGTTTTAGGCGTGACACCAGAGGAATTTTTCCGAGAAGAAAATGCGCAGCATCAAGTGGTTTATCGCGAAGAAGACAGCACGCTTTATTATGATGAAGAAAATGGCTATGAATTGAAGTGGCTGATTCCCGATTCCAATGAAAAAGAAATGGAGCCAGTCTTGCTGACCTTTGATAAAGCGGGCGAATACAAGACCTTTGAACCATCGTTAGCAGAAACATTTATCTATGTCTTAGAGGGCAGTGTGGCCTTGACACTAGGAGAAACGCAGTACAAGGCTCGTAAAGGCCAATCGATTTATTATCAGGCGACTGAGCCGCATCAATTAAAAAATATTGCGGGCAAAAAAAGCCGTGTGCTTGTAGTCGTGACAGATTCTTATTTATAGTACAGGAGGAAAGAGTGTGGGAAAAACAATAATTTCATTCAACAATGTGGTGAAGCGATTTGATGATGATGAAACAGTTTTGAAAAAAGTGAGTTTTGATATTGAAGAAGGTCGCTTTTATACATTGTTAGGTCCTTCAGGTTGTGGAAAAACAACCATCTTACGCATCATTGCGGGTTTTTCGGACGCAACAGAAGGCGACGTTTATTTTGATGGACAAAGAATCAATGACGTTCCTGCCAATCAACGGCAAGTGAATACTGTCTTTCAAGATTACGCCTTATTCCCACATATGAACGTTTTTGAAAATGTGGCATTTGGTCTGCGAATCAAAAAATTACCAAAAGATGAAGTGAATAAAAAAGTCTTAGAAGCGTTGCGGTTAGTACAGCTTCCTGGTTATGAGAATCGTGAAATCAGCGAAATGTCTGGAGGACAACGCCAACGGGTCGCAATCGCACGAGCGATCGTCAATGAACCCAAAGTATTGCTCCTGGATGAACCATTGTCCGCATTGGATTTGAAATTGCGAACCGACATGCAATACGAGCTGCGGGAATTGCAGCAGCGACTAGGCATCACCTTTATTTTTGTCACCCATGACCAAGAAGAAGCGTTGGCGATGAGTGATGAGATTTTCGTTATGAACAAAGGGAAGATTGTTCAAAGCGGCACACCAGTGGATATCTACGATGAACCAATCAACCATTTTGTGGCGGATTTTGTCGGTGAAAGCAACATTGTCACAGGCACGATGATCGAAGACAACTTAGTGGAGTTTGTCGGCAAGCAATTTGAATGTGTCGATGGCGGGATGCGGCCGAATGAAGCTGTTGAGATCGTGATCCGTCCAGAAGATTTGAATTTGACGACCGTTGAAAAAGGCAAGCTGGTCGTTGAAGTAGACACGCAATTGTTCCGAGGCGTGCATTACGAGATCATTTGTTACGACGAACAAGGCAACGAGTGGATGGTTCACTCTACAAGAAAAGCCACTGAAGGAAGCAAGATCGGGCTTTCCTTTGAACCAGAAGATATCCACGTCATGCGTTTCAATGAGTCCGAAGAAGATTTTGATGCTCGTTTAGAGAGCTACGAAGATTAGGAGGGAAAGCTAATGACGAAAATGCGTCGTTTTTATGCGATACCCTATGTCTTTTGGTTATTGCTATTTGTTATTGCACCAGTCTTATTGATCATCTACCAATCCTTTTTTGATATGAACGGCAACTTTTCGCTGGTCAATTATCAAAGCTACTTAGGTTCTGGCAAATATTTGATCATGACCTTAAACTCGGTTTGGTATGCCTTTTTGATCACCGTGATTACCTTAGTGATCAGCTACCCGACAGCGTATTTCTTAACTAAGCTGCGTCACAAAGATTTGTGGCTGCTGTTGATCATCTTACCAACGTGGGTCAACTTATTGTTAAAAGCCTATGCGTTTATTGGGATTTTCGGCATTCATGGCAGTGTCAACAACTTCCTAGAAATCATGGGTGTTGGACCAAAGCAGATTTTGTTTACCGACTTTAGCTTTTTGACGGTTGCCGTCTATATCGAACTACCCTTTATGATCATGCCGATTTTTAATGCCTTAGAAGAAATGAATCCCTCTTTGATCAGTGCCAGCCGCGATTTAGGGGCAAACAGCTATGATACGTTCCGACGAGTGATTTTCCCTCTGTCGTTAAACGGTGTGAAAAGCGGCGTCCAAGCCGTCTTCATTCCGTCGCTCTCCCTCTTCATGTTGACCCGTTTGATTGGGGGCAATCGCGTGATCACGCTTGGTACGGCGATCGAGCAGCACTTTCTCGTTACCCAAAACTGGGGCATGGGTTCGACCATCGGCGTCATTTTGATCATCGCTATGTTCCTCGTGATGCTGTTTACGGGAGAAAAGAAAAAAGGAGGGCAACGTAAATGAAAAAATTTCGCTGGTCGAATCTTTATCTGATCGTCGTCTTTATTCTTTTGTACGTGCCGATCTTTTATTTGATTTTCTATTCCTTCAATGAAGGAGGCACCATGAATGCTTTTACGGGTTTCACTTTTGAACATTACCAATCCGTCTTTCAAGATACCCGCTTGATGATCATCGTGTTGAACACCTTTATGCTGGCATTTTTATCAGCATTACTGGCAACGATCATCGGCACATTTGGTGCGATGGGCATCTACTATACCCGCAAACGCCGAACGAGAACGGCATTGTTGAGTTTGAATAATATTTTGTTGGTTTCACCAGATGTCATCATTGGTGCCAGCTTCTTGATTTTCTTTACGATGATCGGCAACTTGTTCCGTGGGTTTAGCTTAGGCTTTTTCAGCGTATTGCTTTCGCATATCGCCTTTAGTATCCCGATCGTGGTGTTGATGGTCTTGCCGAAACTGCAAGAGATGAACGATTCAATGATCGATGCTGCCCGTGATTTAGGCGCGAATAATTTTCAAGTCATTAAAAATATCATTTTGCCTTTCTTGACACCGGGCATCATCGCCGGCTATTTCATGGCCTTTACTTATTCACTCGATGATTTTGCCGTGACATTCTTTGTGACAGGCAATGGCTTTAGTACCTTATCGGTAGAGATCTATTCTAGAGCACGTCAAGGAATCAGTTTAGAAATCAATGCATTGAGTACACTTGTCTTCTTATTCTCCATGATCCTGGTGGTAGGCTATTACTTTATCAGTAAAGAAAACGGCGCGAAGAAATTGCGTAAAAACCGCCGTGTGGAGGTGGCAAATCTGCGATGAAACGACTACAATCTCTGATTATCGGTATTGTTGCGATCGTCCTGATCTTGCTCTTTGGTGTCCGTGAATTGGAACGCTCCTCTGGTATGGCAGGTGCTGAAGTCGTCAACATCTACAACTGGGGCGACTACATCGACCCTGATTTGATCAGTAAGTTTGAAGAAGAGACTGGCTACAAAGTCAATTATGAAACCTTTGACTCAAATGAAGCGATGTTCACGAAGATCCAACAAGGCGGTACGTCTTATGACATCGCCATACCGAGTGAATACATGATTGAGAAAATGATGGAACAAAATCTTTTAAAACCATTGGATCACAGTAAAATCAAAGGGCTAGACAATATCGACCCTCGCTTTTTGGACCTGAGTTTTGATCCAGGCAATCAATATTCCATCCCTTATTTCTGGGGAACACTAGGGATCGTCTATAACGATAAGTTCTTTGATGAAGGTGAGATCACCCAATGGGACGATCTTTGGAAACCCGAATTAGCAAACAGCATCATGCTGATTGATGGCGCGCGTGAAGTGATGGGATTAGGTTTGGACAGCTTAGGCTATTCTCTAAACAGCAAAGACGATGATCAGCTGCAAGAGGCATTCAATAAGCTTCGGACCATGACTCCAAACATCAAAGCCATCGTTGCTGATGAAATCAAGATGTACATGGCAAATGAAGAAGCATCGGTTGCGGTCACATTTTCTGGGGAAGCAGCCGACATGATGTACGAAAACGAGCACATTCATTACGTGATCCCTTCGGAAGGCTCCAACCTGTGGTTCGATAATATGGTCATTCCTAAGACCTCACAAAACGAAGCCGGCGCTTATGCCTTCTTGAACTTTATGCTGGAACCCGAGAACGCTGCACAAAACGCAGAATACATCGGCTATTCCACACCTAACCAAGCAGCCATGGCATTACTGCCTGACGAGATCACCGAAGACGAACAATTCTATCCATCCGATGAATTAATGGAACACCTCGAAGTCTATGAAAACTTAGGTGCTGAGTATCTGGGCATCTATAATGATTTGTTCTTGGAATTGAAGATGTATCGGAAATGAGCAAACTGCCATTAAGCAGGGAATGGATCCTGTTTAATGGCAGTTTTTTATAATTTACTATGACATATCAAATGAATCTCTAGGAATATGTATTAGAAAAGAAAATTTATAGAGAATAAACCTGCAATTGTTTCAATAATTAGGAAAAATCAACCTCGTTTTGTTCAAAATGTTTCAAAAACTACTTGACCTAAAGTCAACTCTAGGTGGTATCTTTTTAGATAGAAGAAATGAGCAGCGATTGTTGAAACTCAGAAAAATCATGATTTCCCTTTAGGATAACTTGCTGTTTCTTGGTTTGACAGGAATTTAAAAAAGAGCGCCTAGCTCCGATTGCCGCTTTTTTCATTCCAGAGAACGATCTACTTATTTCGACTTCGTGTCTTTTTCCTTGTGAGTAAACACACGAACCATTCAAACATTTCTACAGGAGGTATGTACATGTTATTAGAAAAAATCAAAAGCCCCAAAGAGTTAAAAGAATTGACCAGTGGGCAACTTCAAGAACTGGTAGTAGAAGCACGAACTGCTTTATTGGAAAAAATCAGTCACCATGGGGGGCACAATGGCCCCAATCTGGGGATGGTTGAGATGACGATCGCGTTGCATAAAGTCTTTGATTCTCCCACAGATAAGCTGATTTTTGATGTGTCTCATCAGACCTATATCCATAAAATGCTGACGGGACGCGCTCATGCTTTTCTTGATGCTGCGCAGTATGATGCGGTTTCTGGTTACACGAATCCGAAAGAAAGCGAGCACGATCTCTTTACGGTCGGTCATACCTCCACGTCAGTTTCGTTGGCAAATGGTGTGGCGAAAGCCCGTGACCTAAAAAATGAAACGTATAACGTCGTTGCCGTGATTGGCGATGGTTCTCTATCAGGTGGCTTAGCGTTTGAAGGCTTGAACAATATCGTGGAATTAGGCACCAATACCATCGTGATCCTCAACGACAATGACCAATCAATCGCGGAAAACCATGGAGGGATGTATCAAAATTTACGGACATTGCGGGAAACCAAGGGGCAAGCAGCAGACAATCTGTTCAAAGCGATTGGTTTTGAGTACCACTATTTAGATGAAGGAAATGATCTCGCTGCCTTGATCGCTTTATTTGAAAAAGTAAAAGACATTGATCATCCTGTTTTATTACACATTCATACGATCAAAGGCAAAGGCTTCAAGTTTGCGGAAGAAAATCGTGAAAAGTTTCATGCAGGCGGTCCCTTTCATTTAGAAACAGGCGAATATATTTCTGCTGGGGGCAATCAAGTAACCTACAACAGCTTAACGACGGATTATTTATTAGAAAAAATGGCGACAGATCCTAAAGTCGTGGCAGTAAACGCTGGTACACCGATGCTGCTTTTTTCTCCAGAACAACGAGAAAAAGCAGGTAAACAATTTGTAGATGTGGGTATTGCAGAAGAACATGCGGTATCGATGGTTGCTGGGTTAGCAAAAAATGGAGCGAAACCTGTCTGGGCCGTTTTTTCTACCTTTATGCAACGTAGTTTTGATCAAATTTCCCATGATTTGGCCTTAAATCATCTGCCTGGAACGATTCTGGTATACGGTGCATCGATTCATGGAATGAATGACGAGAGCCATCTGGGAATTTTTGATATCCCCTTTTTGGCACATATTCCCAACCTTATTTATCTTGCGCCAACCTCTAAAGAAGAATATCTGGCAATGTTGGATTGGTCGCTGGAACAAACCAACGCTCCGGTTGCGATCCGGGTACCGGTTGGACCTGTCAACGAAACGGTAAGAGCAGCCTCTACTGACTATAGCGATCAAAAAAATGAGGTGACTCAAGCTGGTACGCAGGTAGCCATCGTCGGTGTTGGAAACTTTTATGCGCTAGCAGAAGAGATCGCAGAACAATTGAAAATGCAACATGGAATTACGCCAACGGTGATCAATCCTAAGTTTATTTCAGAGGTCGACAAAGAGTTGCTGGATGCTGTGGCACGAGCGCATAAACTCGTTGTCACGTTGGAAGACGGCATACGAGAGGGCGGCTATGGACAAATGATTGCCAGCTATCTTGGTGATCGTGAGATTGCCGTCAAAAACTATGGCTTAGAAAAGAAATTTTATGATAATTACCGAGCAGCGGACGTTTTATCCGAACTTGGTATCACTGCTGAGGCAATTACGAAAGATGTCATAGAACAGCTGCAGAAATAAGTTCTCTTGGGGTGTCTTATGTAGCTGATAGGATTGTTAAAAAATGAATGATCGAAGAAAACCTTGCAGAAAAACAGACTGCAAGGTTTTTTCGCAGACAATCGGTGACGGTCTGCAGCAAATGCAGAAGACCAATGCTTTTCAAGCATAAAGCCTCAGCGTAGGAAGCATTGGTCAAATGCTGGCGATCCAGCAAATAATAAAGAGGTAGGAAAAGATTGCTTTGTTGACTTATTCGGTTGAGCATCAGAGAAACAAAAAAAGTATTTTGTAAAAAGAAAAGGGGGAACTATGAAATTTTTTTCAATGAAGTTGCTGGCACTACTGTCGGTGGCAATGGTTGTTTATTCTGCACCAGCGATTTCTGCCAATGTTCCCGCAATTGCGGCAAGCTTTCCAGAAGTAGATGCGGTCTACGTCGGGTTACTGACCACGATTCCGTCATTGTTTCTTTTGCTGGGGATTTTTACTACCAGCATGATCGAAAAAAGGATCGGCAAAAAATACACGATGGTCACCGGCTTGGTCATTGTGGCAGTTTTTGGCACGCTGCCGGCATGGTATCAGGGGAGCTTTCCCGTCTTGTTTCTTTCGCGCGCGATTCTTGGCTTTGGGATCGGCTTATTCAATTGTTTGGCGATTCAAATGATTAGTTTGTTGTTCCAAAATGAGCCGCAAAAGAAAGCCAAGGCCCTTGGGTTAGAGAGTGCCGTCGGTGGTTTAGGTGGTATCTTTATGACTTTGCTGGTAGGGCAGCTAGTGAAGATCAGTTGGGAGATCTCTTTCTTCGTTTATGGCTTTGCCTTGATCAGTCTCTTTTTTGTTCAGGTATTTATTCCCAACGAAACAAAAGCGAACACCGATGCGGCTCTGAGAGCGAACGTCACGGTTTCAACAGAACGGAAACAAAAGTCATTTGTTTTGGGTGTGCTCTTGTTTCTGATCGTTGTCTTGTTTATCAACTACAATCTGCAGATCACCCCGTTGTTGTTGGAAAAAGGAATCGGTGATGCGACCGATGGCAGTAACATGATCGCCGCCATTGCGACGGGGGCATTTATCTCCGGCAATGCCTTTGGCTTGATATATAGACGCCTACATCGCTGTTTGCTGCCCGTTGCGGCATTGCTTGCAGGAAGCAGCATCTATTTGACGTATCCCTTGCAGACGGTGGGGCTGCTCTTGGGTTGTTCTCTACTACTAGGCTTTGCCTTTCGCAACATCATGCCTTTTTTCACCCACTTGCTGACGACTGGTGGTGAAGCGGAAGCTAAGTTTGGCACGATCGTCTCGATCGTTGCTTACAATTTAGGAGTCACGTTAGCACCTTATGCATCACGCTTGCTGATACTAGTCAGCGGCAATGAAACAGCAGGGATGCAGATGATCCTGTCAGGGGGCTTGTTGGTTATGATTGGGATTGTGTCAGTGATCGGCAATCGCTATTTTCTTTATTTCGAGCGGGGAACTTCTGAGGAACTTGGGTAGCTGTTTTTAAAAGATTGAATGAAAAACTCTCTTACGATCGTCAATGTAAGAGAGTCTTTTTTGTAAGCAAATCTTTTCATCGGCTTGCTATTTTTTCCCTGCAAAATGCGCAAAACGAACAAACTGATTTTGGGCTTCTTCTTGTAAAAATTCTTTTGGTGTCAGCTGAAATTCTTGTTTGAAGCAGCGTAAAAAATGGGTATAGGAGTTGAAGCCGCAAGCTTCGAAGGTGGCGGTGGCGCTTCTGGTTTTACGTAAAATTTCTTTGCTCTTTAAGAGTCGTTTCTTGACGACATAGGCATGAAAGGCGACCCCAGTTTCTTTTTTGAAGGTCCTTGAAAGCGAGTATGGGCTCATGAAAAGGGCTTTGGCGACGGTCTCTAAGGAGAGATCAGCGGTCAAATGCTGATTGATATAGGTAATGGCAGCCAAAATGTCTTTATTTTTATAGAGTGAGTCGGATAAAAACAGCGGTTCTTTTTCCTGATAGGCAATCGTATTGATGGAAATCAAAAACGCAATCAAATGATTTTGATAAAGTAAGTCGGTGCCATAATTGCTATCCGTTTTTTTGCGCAAAGGTCGCAATAGCTGGTCTAGTTGGTCGGCATCGATCGATAAAATACGACTGTTGATGCCGCCGTTGCTACGAAAACAGGCAGTGAGATCTGTTTGGGTAGTGGAGAGGGCAGCGAGATAACTAGGATTGATATACAGGTAGGTTCGCTCGAAAAAATCAGAAGTTTGATGGACGATTCGATGCAAGACATTCGGAGGAATCAAGATGATCGTACCAGGTTCTAGAGGGAATTCTCCGCCATCGATAAAGAAGACCGCTGATCCTTTTAAGGTACAGTGAATCTCATAAAAACTATGGTAATGATAAAGGGTATTGTTTTCTTCTACGATGTCTTTGATATGAAAGGCCTCAAAGCGATCGTTGATCATCGTGTCCGCACTTTGCTTCTCCATGATTGGCTCCTTTCGTGCTCGTTTGATTTTATCATACAAGAATAGATAGTAAAGTGTCAATAACTGCTATTTTTGTGTAAATGTAAGCGTGTTACGATCAATCTATCAAAGAGAAATGAGAGGATGAACCCAATGGTGATTTTAGAACAGTTATTTGTGGAAAAACGTGTCGTGGAAGAAAAAATTGATCGCATGATCGAAAATTTAACGACGATCA
Organism: Enterococcus casseliflavus; assembly: GCF_029215545.1. NCBI lineage: Bacteria > Bacillati > Bacillota > Bacilli > Lactobacillales > Enterococcaceae > Enterococcus > Enterococcus casseliflavus. Next base: position 768,286 of record NZ_CP119393.1, read on the forward strand.
AGGATGATAATGGTGAATTTCTATTAGACTTTGACGGCTTGATCGTTGATGATAAAAGCTGGGGGATTTGGAACTGGCCGCAAGGGGTGGGACTATATGGCATTTATAAAAACTACCAAATCACCAAAAATCCTAAAGCGCTCCAAGTTGTGGAAGAATGGTTTGAGCAGCGGATGTTAGAAGGCGCGCCCCCTAAAAATGTCAACACGATGGCGCCGCTTTTAGCAATGGCGTATCTTTATGAAGACACCAAAGATTCTCGTTACTTGCCTTACCTTGAACAATGGGCGGAATGGGTCATGCATGATATGCCGCGAACCGATGAAAATGGTCTGCAGCATGCGACCTATGGACCAGAAAATCGCAACCAGCTTTGGGACGATACCTTGATGATGACTGCTTTGCCTTTGGCGAAAATTGGCATGTTGCTGAATCGTCCGGCTTATATCGAAGAAGCAAAACAACAATTTATGATCCATATCAAATACTTAGTGGATAAAAAAACTGGGCTTTGGTTCCACGGCTGGACCTTTGAAGAACGCCACAATTATGCACAAGCGCTTTGGGCAAGAGGCAACTGCTGGATCACCATTGCGATTCCTGAGATCATTGAAATTCTCGACTTGCAAGAAGGAGATGCGTTACGTAGCTTCTTGATCAATACCCTCTTAGACCAACTAACTGCCTTGCAAGAAATGCAAGATGAAAGTGGCCTGTGGCACACCTTGTTAGACGATCCTAGCTCGTATGTGGAGGCTTCCGCGACGGCTGGTTTTGCCTATGGGATTTTAAAAGCCGTTCATAAGCGTTACATTGACAAAGCTTGGGAAGATGTCGCCTATAAAGCGTTAGCCGGTTTGATCGAACAAGTCGCAGAAGATGGAGAAGTCCAAAATGTTTCCATCGGTACTGGAATGGGAGAAGACTTGGAGTACTACAAAAACATTGCGATTACGGCGATGCCTTACGGGCAATCACTGACAGTCTTAGCATTTACTGAACTATTGGTTTCATTTTGTTAAGTTAAACACCTTACGCAATAAAGAGAGGAGCAAACAAAGATGATCAAAAAAGCGATTCGGATGAAGCTACATCCTGGTTATGAAGCAGAATATGAAAAACGGCATCGCGAACTATGGCCAGAACTAAAAGAGCAGCTCATAGCACACGGGGCGAAAAGCTACCAGATTTTCTTAGATCCAGAAACCCTTGCGTTGTTTGGCTACCTTGAGATTAAAGATGAAACCCGCTGGCAGCAGTTAGCGGCAACCGAGATCAACCAAAAATGGTGGCATTACATGGCAGAACTCATGGAAACAAATCCTGATGATTCGCCAGTGACACAGGAGTTAAAGGAAGTCTTTACGCTGTAAGCTAGACAAAAATGCTCATTCCTTAAAACGAACACGGTCGCATCAGTTGTTTGACATCAATCACTGGTTAGTCAAAGAGGTAGTTCACTCACATCCGTGAGCGAACTACCTCTTTTGTTGAAATAGCAAAACAATGCTTTCGTTATAGAAGAAACGTTAAGAGAGAAGGGCTTTTTCTTGCTGCTTCAAAAATTTCTTTGGTGTCATACCAGTAATCTTTTTGAACGTTTGAACAAAATATTCAGGCGCATTGCTAAAGCCCGTCATCGCTGCCACTTCGTAGACTTTGTAGTTTTTCTTCAGCAGTTCTTGTGCTTTTTGGATGCGGTATTCGGCTAATTTTTGATTGAAGCGAATCCCGGTTTCTTTGTAATAGGTTTTTCCTAAGTATTCAGGATTTAAGTACAAAAGATGGGCTGCGATCCATTTCAATGACAATGCTTCATGGTCATAATATTCTTCGATGATCAGGTTGACTTTTTGGGACAGCTGCATGTTCTCGCTATCATCTAAGCTGCCCCGCATCAAATCGATACAGTGAAGCAGCATAAACTGGAGTTCGTGCCAATTATTCAAGAGCATGATCTTTGGGGAATAGTCATCAAAGTAAATGTCTTTTTTGATGCGATGGTTTTCAAAAATTGCCGATAACAAATCGTTGACCTGCAGCCGCAATAGTTGGACAGGGTAAAGCTCCATGCGACAGGTAGAAAAAAAGTTTTCCGTAAGAACTTGGGCTAAAGTCAGTTCGCCTTTGTCGATCAATGCCAAAAGTTTTTCACGGTATTCCATATAGAGACTATTTTCATAGACATTTTCTTGTGAGATTTGGGCTTCTTGGATGACTTCAAAGGTATCAAAATAAAACTCCTTATCCAAGTTCCGCTTGCCTAAATGATAACTGAGTAAAAATTTTTCGGGAGTTTCGACCCAGCAATTGATGGCGATCCCTTTTCCTAGATGCGCAGCCTGTACCTTCGTTTTAAAAAAGAGATTAAAGGTATTTTCCGTACTGAAGTTCAGGATATAGCCAACTTTGTTTTGATGACCGATCACCAACTCGTGATGGTTCTCATAGCTTTCGATCCGCTTAGCGATGGCGTGATAGAATTTCGAATCAAATAAGTACATACAAAATGGAAAAACTAACGATTCAGGCAGCGGTTCTTCTCCGCAGCTATTGATGTATTGTTCAATTTGTTGTTTTAAATAGAGGGTAGATTCCATTTGGCGACGTTCAGAGCGTTCGATCGTCTCAGCCAACGCTTCTGAAAGCTTGCTCGGAAAAACAGGTTTTTCAAGGAAAAATTTGACCCCTAAAGCCATCGCTTCTTTGGCAAAGGAGAAGCTACCAAAGCCTGTCAAAATAATGATTTGAATCGCAGGATTGATGGCTTTTAATTTTTTGATCAAGGCAAGTCCATTGACTTTAGGCATATTGATGTCGGTAATCACGATGTCGATGGTGTTTTGCTGACAAAATGCCAAGGCTTCTTCACTGTCTGTGTAAATTCCTTTGACCACTAATGGGAAATCAAAAGAAGCAACGAGGTTAGCCACACCATTTGCTATCAAGGGTTCATCGTCAACAACGAGGATATTTTTCATGTTTCACTCACTCCTTTTAAGGGGATCACAAAGCGCACCGTCGTCTTTTTGAAGGGAATCGAGGAGACGATGGCTAACGACGCTTGATCACCATAATGCAGTTGCAATCGTTTTTGAATATTGGTCAATCCGATGCCGCCTTCTTTTTCAATCGAGAAGTTGGCTTTAAAACCAGGGCCATTGTCAGAGACACTGACTTGGAGAAAGGTTGCTTGTTGTTCAATCGTAAGGACGAGGCGACACGTCTCCTTCATATCATTGACGGCGTATTTAAAGACATTTTCAATCAATGGTTGAATCAGTAACTTAGGAACCTTAAAGGACAGGTCATTCACCAAAATTACTTCGATATACTCGATCCGTTTCCCGAAGCGAACGTTTTGAATATTGATATAGGCATGCACGATATCTAACTCATCTTGCAGCGTCGTGAAGTCAGACTTGGTATCGATTTTTTTACGAAACAAATAGGCAAGGGAGGTGACCATCTCTGAGATCTGCCACTGCTGATTTTCAATGGCGATCCAGTTGATCGAGTCTAACGTATTGTAGAGAAAATGTGGATCTAATTGCGCTTGCAATCCCTTAAATTCGATTTCTTGGGACAAAATACGCATTTCATAATTGTCCTTGATCAAGGCATTTAATTCATCGATCATCGTATTGTAGCTTTCGTAAAGGACCATGATCTCTTCTTGACTATTTTCTGGGACAGCGAGGGTCTTTAAAGAGGCCAGTTTTTTCGTTTTCCGCAGAACGGCCATTTGCGAAGCCAAGTCAGCTAAAGGACGGGTCAGCTGATTGCTTATTTTCCGAATCACAACAATAATCAAACATAAAAAAGGCAAACTCACAGCGATGGAAAGGCCTTGTAGTTTATAAAGATCCGCTAAGACTTGGTTTTCAGGCAGTAAATAAATGAAGGTCATATTCGGCATCGTCTTCCGATCCATTGCATAGTAGTACTGGCGATTATCAAACGTCATGGAGCCGATCGATCGCTGGAAGGTTCCCATCTTCTGCTGCAAGGTATTTTGATCCGCAGCGAGGGTTTGCTCGTCATTTGCGGTACTATAAAATTGGTTCTGATACGCCATGAAAAATTGGTTTTGTTCAGAGACAATAGGAAGACTTTCGATCTCATTACGAAAGAAGGACGTATTGACTAGAAATATCACCGTACCAATATAGGTTAAAGAAAGATCGGCTGTTGAATAGATTTTTCGCAGGTAGACACCTTGAGAAAGGTCCTTTGCAAAAAACCAACTCCCTTTGGCAGGCTTATCGGGCAAAGTCTCGATCATATCTTTGATGGTTTGGCCATTAAAGATATGGTCGGTCTCGGCTAGAAAGTTGATCATGTTTTCGTTCGTTGGGGTAAAGAGATAGACGTTTTGAATCGTTGATTCATTGCGTACGAGGGCGTTGATTTCTGCACTTAAGGCATTCTTTTGGTCGATCGCCTCTAAGGATTGCAAGGAATCTTGTGCCAAGATCCTTTGTAGGCCATTTTGGATCGGTGCACTATCGATAATGCGAAAAGAGAGGGTTTCGACGGCAGTTAAACGTTTGGCGATATTTGCTGAAATGATCGAGACATCTTTATACGCGGCTTCTTTCAGCTGCGCCATGTAGACTTGTCGCCAAACTAAGGTCAGGAGAACAGCCAATGAGACGATAATTGCCACCGTCGCAAAAAAGACAAAATGTAACTGTCGCTCAAAAGGCTGCTTTTTAAAGTGATTGATCAGCTTCTGGGACTTCATGGACACTGCCTCGCTTTGCTTGCAATTGTTTGGTTTTTTCAATCATCTGACCATGAAAAAATTCAGCGAAAAACAAGAAAATCACCAGTCCAAAGACGAGTAACAAAGAGGTTTTGGCAGTCAATAAGAGAAATAATAAATACCAGGTAAACAACAAGGCAAGGCCTTGCAGTGGGTAGCGAAAGACTAGAAAGATACTGACGTACAAGGTCTGTTTCCAAGCGTGTTGTTCGGCTTTGGCATAAGTCATAAAGCTGATGAATGCAGTGTAAAGGAGGAGAATCGTTAAAAGTAAATAGACAGGGCGCAGCCAAGCCATTTCAGTCGGGAAAAAATGAGTAATCCGTAAGTTAAACAACAACAGGAGTACTGTACTCAATAATCCGATGCCAAAAAGGGAAAAGGTGCGAAAGGCTTGCTTGTAGGCTTGCCAGAAGTCAACAGCTGAATAGTCATGGCCAGTTTTACGAAAATCATGTAAACATTTGATCGTAACAGCGGTGGCAGGACCGAAGCCAAAAATCCCCAATCCTAAAAGGGTAAAGAAAAGCCATAAAAGGTTTAATTTAGCAAAATAAGCTGTTACCGTAAAAAGACGAAACAGTCCGGTTTGTATTTTTTTCATTGTTTCCACCTACCTTGTTTTTTGAAAAGTAAGCCTTTTCAACGCTAGTATAGCATAGTATATTGGAAAAAATAGAGCATGTCTGTTTTTTTACATTTTTCATCTGTTTTTCTATTTTTTTCTAGCTATTGCCCGTGAAGGCTTAGCCTTCAGAAAAAACGACAGTCTAGTTTTTCACATATTTGCTCTTGTTTTTTCATTTTTATTAACGAGGATTTCCATTACAATCACCTTGTAAGCGCAAACAAAAAGGAGTGTAGAAGAATGAAGAAAACTTTTTTAAAAGCAGCGAGCTTGTTGTTTCTTGGTGCGACCTTAGCAGCTTGTGGCAACAACGGCAATAGTAGCGGAAGCTCAGAAGCTGATGCGGATGGGAAAACGACGATTTCCTTTACCTGGTGGGGCTCAGAAGTCAGACACGAGAAGTATATCGAATCGATCAAAGAATTTGAGAAGCAAAATCCTGACATCAAAGTTGAATATGAATATGGTTCTTGGGATGACCATTGGAAAAAACTAGCGACAAAAGCGGCTTCTGGAGAATTACCTGATGTGATCCAGATGGATGTGCAGTACATTGCGCAATATGGAACGAAAAATCAATTAGCAGATATGTCGCAATTTATCGGCAATGAGATTCAAACCGATGATATCAAAGAATCGATTTTAGCAACTGGTGAGTTAGATGGAAAAGTTTTTGGCATACCAACTTCTGTCAATACGATGGCGATGCTCTACAATCCATCATTGGTAGAACAAGGGGGCACTGGCATCGACTTTAGCAATTATACCTTCGATGACCTTGTAGAAAGTACGGCAGCGATCGCTGAAGCAACCGGTGATTATGGTTGGAATGATAATAATGACAACAGTACGATTTTGCAATACTTTTTACGTACTAAAGGCGAAGATCTATACCAATACGATGCAGACGGCAAACCAGTGATCGGTTTTACCAAAGAAAACTGGGTTGAATTTATGGGGGCTATCGCGGACCTTACGGAAGCCAAAGCAATGCCAACCGCAGAAGTGACTAGCAACGCCAACAGTATGGATCAATATCCGTTTTCACAAGGAAAAGCAGCTTATATGATGACTTGGTCCAATCAATACTTGACCTATAAGGCCTCCGCCGCAGAAGATGTCGAAATCAACTTGGCTCGTCCATTCGACTCAGAAAACGGGGCGATGGCGTATCGACCAGGGTTCTTTTATTCGATCGCGAATGCTTCTGAATCAAAAGAAGCAGCTGCGAAGTTTGTTGACTTTTTAGTGAATAGTGAAGAAGCCAATAAGATCATCGGTACTGAGCGGGGAATTCCTTCCAATGATGCCATCAAAGAATTGCTTTATGCCGACATGACACCAGAAGAGCAAGAGTCCTCTGATTTCTTAGATGATATTGCAGACATCGTCGGTGATCCATCCCCAATCCCACCAATTGGGTTTGCTGAAATCAACACGTACTTTAAAGAGCTGTACGCAGAGATCACTTATGGCACGATGACACCAGAAGAAACTTATGATGCCTTTACGCAACGCTGCGAAGAAATTTTTGCAGAAAACTATCAATAAGCATAGATGCGGCGCCTTTACTGACTTTTTCAGTAAAGGCGTTTTTTTAGGAGAAACAATGGAGGAAAAAATATAGGTCCTCTAGTTTTTCACATTTCTGTGCTTTTTTTTCTATTCATTCTTAAGAAGCACTTCGTTAAAATCAACTTGTAAGCGTAATCAACTATAGGAGGTAGGAAGTGAAAATTATGGAACTACAATCAAAATCACCCACGGCAAAAGAACCTGGGAAACTCAAAAGCTGGTTTAATCGATTACCAGAATCAAAACAGAATATGGTTACAGGCTACTTATTTATCTCACCCTTCATCATTGGCTTTTTTGCTTTTATTATCGTCCCGATGGGGATTTCTCTTTTTATGTCTTTTCACGACTATGATTTATTGACAGAGGCGCAATTTGTTGGCTGGAATAACTTTAAGACGATTTTTACGAATGATCCCAAGTTTGTTCAGTCACTGACTGTTACGCTGAAATATGTTGTGTTGGCAGTCCCTTTACGGCTGATCGTCGCATTAGCAGTGGCGATGCTGATCAACCGCCCATCGAAATTAAGCGGTGCTTATCGGGTATTATTTTATATCCCCTCGATTTTAGGTGGGAGCGTGGCGGTATCGATCATGTGGCGGAATCTTTTTGGCGATTCAGGGTTGATCAATGGCGTGCTAGTGGCGATCGGCTTAGACCCGATCTACTTCTTTAAAAGTCCTGGCTTAGCATTGATGACCTTGATTTTATTAGCAGCGTGGCAATTTGGCTCGTCGATGTTGATTTTCTTATCCGGTTTGAAAAATATTCCGAAAGATTATTACGAAGCGGCGGAAATTGATGGGGCAGGAAAAATCAGACAGTTTTTCAATATCACGGTCCCAGTCCTGACGCCAATCATCTTTTTCAATCTGATCTATCAAACGATCATGGCCTTTTTGACGTTTACACCTGCGTTTATCATTTCGAATGGGACGGGTTCACCCCGTAACGGCACGTTAGTCTATTCCTTGTACATGTATCAACGAGCCTTTACCGATTTCAAAATGGGCTATGCTTCAGCCTTAGCGTGGATTTTACTGGTCATCGTTGGGGTGATTACGATTCTGTTGTTCGCAACATCGAAATTTTGGGTGTTTAAAGAAAACGAGGAGGTTTGATTGATGCGTGAACAAAAACAAAATTATTTCTTTGATGCCGTGATCTTAGTTGCTGCATTACTGATGCTTTATCCGATTTTCTGGCTGCTGTTTAGTGCCTTTAAACCTAGTAGTGACATTTTTCGAACGGCAACGGAGTTGATCCCCCGAAGCTGGACGTTAGAAAATTTTACCAAGGGGTTTGAAGGGATCGCAGGGATTCCCTTCATTCGCTATATTTTCAACTCGTTGCAAATCGCGTTGATTTCAATGGTAGGGGCGGTCTGTTCTTCGGCTGTCATTTCTTATGGATTTGGTCGAATTCCTTTCAAAGGAAAAGGCTTTTGGTTTGCTTGTATCTTGGTCACGATGATGCTGCCGCAAGAGATTATCATGGTGCCTCAGTATCTTTGGTTCAATCAATTAGGCTGGCTTAACTCGATTCGTCCGGTAACCGTTCCTTCATACTTCGGACAAGCTTTCTTTATTTTCATGATGGTTCAATTCGTCTCTGCGATCCCGACAGATTTAGATGAAGCAGCAAAAATGGACGGCTGTGGACGGGTCGGTATATTCTTCCGCGTGATTCTACCGTTGATGAAGCCTTCCTTGGCAAACGCTGCGATCTTCTCTTTCTATTGGAAATGGGAAGAACTGATCGGGCCGATGCTGTACCTCACGCGTCCGCAAAACTACACGGTATCGATTGCCTTAAAGCAGTTCCTAGATGCTAGCAGCACCTCCAATTGGGGAGCGATGTTCGCGATGTCTGTGGTCTCCTTGCTGCCTGTGTTGATCATCTTCTTTATTTTCCAAAAATACATTGTTGAAGGCATCAGCACGACTGGTCTTAAATAAGTGTGGAAAAAGATATTCGCTGTTTTGGAATATCTTTTTTCTATTGAATGAATTCGTTGAAGAAAGGAACAACCGATGGAACCATTTCAAGTAATTGATTTTCATGACGTACCAAGCACGATCGGCGCCCATCAAGCGACCCTTATTTGGGAGAAGCCGCTGCACGATCAAGCTATTTTTGGTTATCAATTGTTTTTAGACAACGATTTGATCCAAACCAGACCAACAAACAAGACGCATTGGACGTTGACAAACTTATCTGCCGATCAAACGTATCAAGTAACGATCATCTGCCTCGATCATCAGGGGTGCCTGCTTACAAATACCGCAGTCACGACGACTTTTCGTACAAAGAAAAAAAGTGTTGTGTTAGATGTTACGCAAGCACCCTACCATGCTGATAGCGCAGGCAAAGAAGATAGTACCGCCGTTCTCCAGCAAGCGATCAACGATTGCCCTAGCAATGGCACTGTCTGGATCCCAACAGGGGCGGTGATTCTTTCTGGTGCGTTGGAGCTAAAAAGCAATATGATTTTTCAGGTAGATGGCACATTGCAAGCAAGCCTCGACATAGAAACGTATCGGGTTGCCCCACACGTGTATTTAGGAAGCGTGAATCAAGAGGGGTTGCCATTAAGCCGTTATGAAGGGTGGGAATTGTTTTGCTTCCGTTCATTGATCAACATTGGGTATATCGATCGGGGCGATCGAGGGCGTATCGTTTGTGAAAATGTCCGTCTTTGTGGCAAAGGAACGATCATTGGTGGCGGGAATCCATTAGGACTGGCGATGCGAAAACCTTATGCAGACCGTGAACAGTATCCAGAATATGTTTCTGATGGAAAACCTGGAAGACGAGTAAGGGGACGGTTGATCTGTATGATGCAGGCCAAAAACATCCATTTGACAGAGCTGACGTTGATTGATCCACCATGCTGGACTGTCCATATGATTTACTGTGACACCGTTGTGACCCATGGGGTGAATATTCAGTCCAAAGGCATCGACAATGGCGATGGTTGGGATCCAGATTCTTCGCAAAACTTGCTGATTTTTGACACCGTTTTTGATACGGGTGATGATTGTATCGCAATCAAATCTGGCAAAAATCCAGAAGGAAATCAGATCAATAGACCAGCGAAAAATATTCGGCTGTTTGATTTGGCTATTCGAGGGGGACATGGCATCGCGATTGGTAGTGAGCAATCTGGTGGTGTCGAAAATATCACTTTTCGAGATTGTCAACTGACCAATACGCTTTATGGGCTAGAATTGAAAGCGCAGAATGATCGTGGTGGCTATATTCGTCAAGTGACGATCATCGATTGCCTGTTGGATCGCTTCATGGCTCATCCTGTTGCTTACAATGCCGATGGCCAAGCAGCCCAACAGTTACCGATCATTTCAGATATTTTGGTCAAGAATACCTGTATCGTAGGGCAGAACCCTTTGGTCGAGCTAAAAGGGTTTGTCGATGAACAAGCACAGCAGGTTTCACCGATCCAACGCGTTGCTTTTGAGTCCGTTGCCTTTGAATCAGCTAAAGGGCAAAAGAAAATGATTTTTGAACAGTGTCAGGAGGTCAGTTTTAAAGAGGCAGCGATCATTGATCGAGCGGCCATAAGTGACGCAACAAGTTGCCAAGAAACAGTCGAACTATCCATGGTGGGACAAAAGAAACGCACGTAGAACAAGCTTTTGAAAATGATCTGCGTTGGTTCTCCCAATGAGAAACAGTTAGTTAAGCACCTTATTTCCTCCCTTGACAGGTTGCGCCTTTTTGCTTTTGTAGACAAAAAGGCGCATTTTTCTAACAAGAAAGGACGATGCAAAAAAAGACGATCCCCAGAAATCAAAAAGGACTTTCTTTTCCCGCTAAGGGGACTATAGTAAAGAATGTAGGGAAAAGGACGCCAGAAAGCACATGGGAAAAGATAACGAGATGTGCCAAGAGGAACGCTTTACTTGATGGACAGCGCCAGTAAGAAGCACTCAGTTCTATCCAACGAAATGATAGATGAAAAAAGGTTGGCGATGCGCAATTTTTACAATCATGGGTATCGACAAACCTATCAACAGCTTAAAACAAAAACGTAGGAGGCAAGCAAGAATGGAAGACATCACGCAATTATTGCAACGAGAAATTGACCAAGCATCAACTGTGCAGGGAACAGTGATTACACCACCCGGCGCCTATCAAATCGGCGCATTGTTTTTAAAAAGCAATGTGCACTTGATTGTCTCAGAGGATACGATTCTGTATGGTAGTCAAGAACTGGCCGATTATCCCGAAGTAGATAATCGGGTCGCAGGAATCAATATGAAGTGGCCTGCAGCGATGATCAATGTTTTTTACGCAGAAAATGTCATGATCTCTGGAAAAGGAAAACTTGATGGTCGTGGAGAAACATGGTGGCAAACGTTTTGGGGAACAGATGAAGCCAGCGGGATGATGGCGGATTATGCAAAGAAAGGCTTACGCTGGGCAGCAGATTATGATTGCAAGCGCCCACGAAATATCCTTGTTTATGAAAGTCAGCAAGTAACCATCAAAGATATTTCGTCGGTACAGTCGAGTTTTTGGAATACCCAAATCACGTATTCTCACCACATATTGATCGACGGCATCACGATAGACAATGGAAAAGGGCCTAGTACTGATGGCATCGATATTGATTCCTGTGAAGAAGTCACGATTCAAAATGCCCACATTTCCTGCAACGATGACAATATCTCGATCAAGGCGGGACGTGGGGCAGAAGCCATAGCCCAGCAAAGAAGCTGTCGGAAAATCACGATCAAAGACTGTCAGTTAGGGTATGGTTCAGGAATTGCTATTGGTAGTGAAACTTCTGGTGGGATCGAAGAGATCAAAATCCAAAAAGTCGTCTTTGAGCAAACTGGCGCAGGGTTTCGGATCAAATCCGCCAACAATCGAGGTGGATTTATACGCAAGGTCACTGCTTCGGATTTAACGATGAAGGATGTTGGCTTTCCTTTTCTCTTACAAACAAATTGGTACCCAGATTATAGTTATCCAGAACTGCCAGCTGATTATGAGGAAGAGATTCCCGACTATTGGCACAAATTGATGGTACAACCAGCTATTCCAGTAGGTCCAGCAAAGGTCTGCGACATTACTATTGAAAACGTGCAAGCTACCAAAACAGGACAACAAAGCGTGCGTGCTTTTTTCATCGAGGCCAGCCCAGCAGAGCCGATCCGCAATCTAACATTGAAAAATCTTTCCATCCATGCCGACGAGTTCGGCAAGATTGCAGGGGTTGAGAACTTAAAGATGGTGGAAACGATCGTCACTGCGTTAGCGCCAACCTTGGATCAAAATGATGTGTATGAGCGGTAGTACTCTTTCTCTCAAATATGAATGAGTGGTGATCCGCTTAGTACTAAAAAACTGATGAATTATCAAAGAAGACCAATGAGTTGGTCTTTTTTTCATGATAAGATGTTCCCAAAGCTCTAACGAATAAGAACTTCAGTACTTAGGCTATGCTTTCTATAACTAGAATTTAAGAATGATAGGAATCAGAAAAACTGCGATAATAAGATTGATTGAGCGAACTAAGAACACGAAGAACTATTTATTCTTTTTCTTATAATTTACGATACCTGCAAATGTAGAGCAAAACTCCCTATCTAGTCATATATCAACGATTAACAAAAAATGTCAATTGCTGGAAATCCTGCTTTTCGTTATGCTTTTGGTATTGAAAGCGGTTTATTTAATCGGGCTCAACAACAAAATCTAAGGAGGAAAAGTAGTGGAAAAATTAAGTACGATTCTTGGTTTGGGGTTACTATCAGTCGCCTTTTTGTCGGCATGCGGGAAGGAGGAAGCAGGTTCCACAACAGATTATGATACGATTTCGATTTTATCGCCGTACATTGAAACTGAACCACCTGCAAGTGACAACGAGATTTTGAAGCAATTAGAAGCTTACACTGGCAAAAACATTGATATTACCTGGGCACCCAATACATCCTACGAGGATAAAATGAATATTACGTTAGCTTCAGATGATATTCCAGAAGTGATGGTCATTCAAGGAAAATCAGGAGGGTTTATCAAGTCAGCAGAAAATGGCGCTTTTTGGGATTTGACCGACTATTTAGCTGATTATCCTAATCTCTCTCAATCTAACGAGGATGTTTTGCGTAATTCTTCTGTGAATGGCAAAGTGTACGGAATTTATCGGAAACGTGATGCGATGCGGACGGCGGTGATCATCCGAAAAGATTGGTTAGAAAACTTAAACTTAGATGTACCAGAAACGATCGATGATCTTTATGAGGTTGCCAAAGCATTTACTGAGAACGATCCCGATGGGAATGGTGAAAATGATACGTTTGGTTTGATTATTCCCCAATGGCCTGGCTCGATCAATTCAAATAGTCCTTACGATGTGTTAGCTACTTGGTTTGGGGCAGGAAATGCTTGGGTGGAAAAAGATGGCACTTTAGAGCCATCCTTTATGCAACCAGAATACCTAGAATCAATGCAATTTGTTAAAGATATGGTGGAACAAGGCTATGTCAATCGTGATTTTGCAACCATGGCAGCAGATAAATGGGATGAGCCGTTTATCAATGGACGTGGTGGGATCATTATTGATACGTATTCACGAGCAGCACAAATCAGTAATAAATTATTGCAAGCTGGAGAAGAAGACCTCGTCGTCTTTACAGGGAATTTAAAAGATAATAGCGGTACGATGAATGCGTTACCGACAGATGGCTATTCTGGTTTCTTGGCGATTCCTAAGTCGAGTGTCCAGACAGAGGAACATCTAAAAGAGGTGTTGACGTTCCTTGATAAATTAAATGATAAAGAAGCACAGGTATTGCTGAACAACGGAATCGAAGGAATCAATTTTGAAGTAGTGGATGGAATGTCCGTCGCATTAGAAGGATCAGAAGCTGAAGCGTTAGCCAATGCGGTCAAAGGGTACTCACAAATTGGGATGAATGTAACGGAAGATACCCTGTACTATATTGCTAAGCCTGATACAGAAGCGGCTACTGAAAGCTATGAAAAACGATTGTCATTGATGGAAGCTGATTTAGAGCACGCTGTTTTTAACCCAGCAGCCTCCTATAATACAGATACGTATGTAACAAAAGGGGCACAGCTTGATCAGATCATTAGTGACGCGCGGGTTCAATTTATTGCAGGACAAATCGATGAAGCGGGTTGGGAAGCTGCGATCGAACTATGGAAGAATCAAGGAGGCACGCAGCTGATGGAAGAAACGAATGCCCTTCATCAAGCACAATAACGACAGTCGAAGAAGGTTGAGTGGATCTTGCTCTCAACCTTTTTCTTTTTCAATGATTTTTTTCATCTAATAAATTGGAGTACTATTCAGGTGAGACGAGACAGGTAGTAAGAAATCAGAAAAGAAAAAATGGAAAAAAACAAGTGAAAACCCTAATCTAACGCTTGATATCAAGGAATTCAAAAAAAGTCAATTGTTAGAAATGTAGGTCAAGTTTACTATGAAAAGAGAAAAGTAGCTCATATACGCATAAAAGGAGAAGAAGAAATGTTAGCGAAATTGATCTATGAAAATCCGCTGAATCAAGCAGCAGATATTCAACACTTTATTGCTGAAGGAGAGCCCAAAATTACTTTCCAAGACGGGATGATTCTGGCGAATACGTATTCTGAAGAATCAAACAAACAACCACATTTTGTTTTATGGCTGCCTCAACAATTTCCAGCGGACCTACGAATCACCTGGCAGTTTCAACCACTGGCTGAACCAGGCTTATGTATGCTCTTTTTTGCAGCAACCAATCGCAAGGGTGGCTCGATCTTCGATTCTGGAGTACCCAAACGAACCGGGGCATATCCCGAGTATCATTCTGGAGGGATCAATGCTTACCACCTTTCTTATTTTCGAAGAAAGTATGAGGAGGAACGGGCGTTTGAAACGTGTAATTTGCGCAAAAGCCATGGGTTTCATCTGGTCGCCCAAGGCGCAGACCCACTTCCGAGTGTAGCAGATGCCCGAGGGTTTTATCACCTAAGAATCGATAAGGTAGGTGCAACGATTTCCTTTTGGATCAACGACTTATTGGTGTTAAGGTACCTTGATGAGGAACAGTTTGGTCCCGTATTAACTAAAGGAGCGATCGGATTTCGGCAAATGGCGCCAATGAAGGCCCGCTATAAAGACTTGAAGGTATATTCCTTAGAGGAGGAACGGTGATGAATTGGCAGAAAGCATATCAAGCAGCAGATTTTGTCTTTTATTGTTTGCTGATAAATGTAACCGTTATTATAGGTGCGCTAGTAGGTGGAATCATCTTTGGACTGGCGCCTAGCGTACAAGCAGGATTCCACGTAGCAAAGAAAACCCTTAAACAGGAATCGCCGCCTTTTTTTCAAACGTTCTTTGGGTATTACCGCAGGAACTTTTGGCGATCGAATCGCTTGGGCTTACCGATCATTCTCTTTTATTTGTGCCCCATGGCGGTGATCCAGCAAGGATTTTTAGCGGCATTGACTCAAACTGGCTTGATCCTATTGATCGTTAGCCAATGCGTCGCGATCGCTGTGATCAATACATTGCTTAGCATGTACGAATATTATGTGCTCCCAACGAAGAAGTACCTAGGCGCTTCACTACGCTTTCTTTTTTTTCAACCTATTGGCACCTTTTTAGGCGTTCTTTGGTTTGGGATTTGTAGTACGATCAGCTTTTTTCTCCCCGGTCTCCTTCCATTTTTAAGTATTGGGATGTGGATCATTGGCACAATGGGGATTTACTTGAAATTATTTGATGAAAATGAACAAAAGCTAAAGCAACAAAACGATGCAGTTCAACCTGCAGAGAGGGAAGAGGAGGAAATCGAACATGGCATTGAAATGGCTCAAAAATAAACCTAAGGGAAAACGTGGGCTGAGTTTTGGGTATCCATGGGAAAAAGGGGCTTTACAACCTGAGGTTCTAAGTGAGGAAATGTTTTTGCTGGGTGAGGAGCCGCTGCAAACGAAAGTACTGGCTTACTGGCCAGATGGCAGTGTGAAATGGACAGGACACAGTGGTCTGGTGGCAGAAACGACGCAGTTACTTTTTCAAAGAAAACAGCGTGTCCAGAAGAAACAGGCGATTGCTAGGGAAGCTTACAACGGTATTTATTTTGACAACGGTACGATCAAAGGCTTCTTCCCGAAACATGGGGAAGGGAAAAATGTATTGGACTGGGTAGCGGTCAATGGGCAGAAAAAATTGCAAGATCTTCACGCAATCCTGCAATACCAAAACAAAAAGGTGCAGTCCAAAGTAACGGACTTGATGTTGGAAGAAAATGGTTCAGAAAAAGCCGTTATCAAAGTATCGGGCGTCATTGAGATCAATCAAGAAGTGGTGCAAGAGTTTATTTTACGGTTCCGTATCTTTCGCGAAATCAGCAAATTGGAAATCATTCATACGGTCATTATCATCAAACCACTTGCTTATGAAGGCATGGGGATAGCATTTGATTATGCGTTGACAGGTGAAAATTGGAATCGACAAGTCAAATTTATTGCAGATGCTGTGTATCATGAAGCGGCACAATTGTTACTTTCACGGCGACACTATCAGCAAAACATTCCCTATCAAGAACAAGCCAGTGGACAGCTCGTTTCATTGACCCCAGCGGACGAGCCGATGCTGTCTCATGCGGTGGAAAATGCTATTTGGGACAATTTTCGGGTCAATCAAATCAATCATCGGTCATTTGAATTAGAAAAACAGACCGAAGCTGGGTACTGTTGGTTGCCCATTGGGGATGGCGAGCATTATTCAGGTACCTTTTATGCTGGGGGAGAAACCGGCGGCGTTGCTTGCAGCATGGAGAAATTTTGGGAAAAAGCACCATCTGCGATCGAGGTGACAGGCATCACCCAAAAAGAAACCCAAATCACGATGTGGCAGTGGTCACCGAATGCCAAGCCAATGGATTTTCAGCACTATTCCAAACGGGATCATATGCTTAGCGGATACGAAGGAATGGAAGAGATTCGTTCGACGGCAGTTGGCGTAGCAAATACGACGCGTTGTTGGTTGGATCTATATGAAGAAGCCCCGTCAGAAGAAGTGTTGCTGGGCTTAGCTCAAGAAAACCAAGAACCTGCCCAGATCGTTTCATTGCCAGAGCGTTATCAAGAGACGAAGGTTTTTGGCAGGATCAGTTTACCAGATGAATCAACGAAAACGAAACAGTTGCTGGAGCAACAATTGGCTGAGATGCGTCAATTCTATTTAGCAGAAGTCCAACAAAGAAGTTGGTATGGCTATTGGAACTATGGTGATGTCATGCATACCTATGATCAGTTTCGACACCAATGGCGCTACGATCTTGGTGGGTACGCTTGGCAAAACACTGAATTGGTCCCCAACATGTGGCTTTGGCTAGATTTCTTACGGACTGGTGATCCAAGCGTCTACTATCTGGCTGAAAGCATGACGAGACATACTTCAGAAGTCGATCAGTATCATGCTGGTGAATACAAAGGATTAGGGTCACGGCATAATGTCGTTCATTGGGGCTGCCAAGCAAAAGAAGTTCGAATTTCAATGGCGGGTCTGCATCGCTACTACTACTATTTGACAGCGGATGAACGCGTTGGGGAGATTATGGAACAAGTCAAAGACAATGAAACCTATGCTTTTGATGCGTTACCACCGATGCGTGAGTTTTATGAACGAGAAACGAAGCGGATACCGATTCGCATCGGACCAGATTGGGCTGCGCTAGTCTCAAACTGGTTTACCCAGTGGGAACGGACGAATGATCCTGTTTACCTTGAAAAAATTCGCACGGGCATCACCTGCATCAAAGCCATGCCCCAGCGCCTATTGTCTGGTCCCACAGTGTTATTTGATCCACAAGACAAAACCTTATCTTATATGGGAACTGGGAATTTTGGCGGCTATCACATGGTCATCTCCTTTGGGGCGCCGCAAGTTTGGTTAGAACTTGCTCAAGTGCTGGAAGACCCCGAGTGGACAGAGATGTTAGGGGAGTTTGGCTGGTTTTATAGCTTGAGTCCTGAGAGAAAAGCAGAAGAATCAAACGGGGTACTGACGGAACCTCATTTTGCCTGGCCAATGTTTGCGTCGACGATGATGGCCTTTGCTGGGCGAGTGCGTAACGATCAAGCAATCAGCCAAAGGGCTTGGCAGTTATTGCTTGATAATGACAAATCGGGTGTTCCATTGCCGATCGAAGCGACCATTGAAGCAGCGACAACGTGGAAAAAAATAAAAGAAATGCCGTGGGTATCGACCAATGTGTTGGCACAGTGGGGTCTAAATACGATTTGTTGTTTAGCATTGATCGGAGCGGAGTTAGAGGAGGAGAATGAATGGAAACAACAATAAAAAAAGTGCCGAAAACGAAAGAGCAATGGAGGAGTTTTCTCAACCATTTTAAACAAAATAAATGGCTCTATATTTTGACGATTCCCGGGATCATCTATTTTGCAGTATTTCGTTATGCACCGATGTATGGGTTGATCATTGCTTTCAAAGATTATGTGCCTTTTTTAGGAATCGCAGATAGTCCATGGGTTGGAACACAAAATTTTATGGATTTCTTCAATAATCCTGATTTCTTTCGGATCTTGTGGAACACGTTGATGATTGCCTTTTTAAACATCTTCTTTTCGTTTCCAGCACCCATCTTTTTGGCACTGTTACTGAATGAATTGCGCAACAAGCTGTTTCAGCGGACCATTCAAACCTTCGTCTATGTACCACATTTTCTTTCATGGACGATCGTCGTTAGTCTTTGGCATATCTTATTCAACATCGATCATGGAGCGATCACTCAATTTATCGCTTCGTTGACAGGCGTTGAAATCGACTTTCTCTCAGACCCGCAATGGTTCCGCCCCATGATCGTAATGCAATCGATTTGGAAAGAGATCGGTTGGGGGACTATTATTTATTTAGCTGCCTTATCAGGTGTAGATCAGGAACAATACGAAGCCGCGATCATGGATGGTGCAGGACGTTTCCGTCGTGTGTGGCATATCACTTTGCCTGCGATTCGTTCGACGATCATCATTATGCTGATCATGCGGATCGGGTCGATTTTGTCTACTGGGTTTGATCAGATTTTCTTGATGACCAATCAGTTGAACCGAACAGTAGCAGATGTTTTTGATACGTATGTGTATATGATGGGGATCACCAATGGCGCTTACAGTTACTCAACAGCCGTCGGATTATTTAAATCGATCGTTGGGATCATCCTCGTACTTTGTACCAATAAATTAGCGAAACGCTTTGGCGAAAGCGGCTTATACTAAGGAGGAAAAAGATGGATACTTTACACAATACGAAGGCAGGGAAAATATTTGACATTTTTAATGCGCTATTTTTGGCATTGATTGGGTTATTCATGGTGATTCCTTTTATTTATGTGATCGCAGGTTCATTTGCTACGGAGTTAGAATTGACCACACGTTCGTTTTTCTTATGGCCAAATGAGATCAGTCTCGACTCCTATCGCTTTATTTTTTCAACCAACACCTTTATCCGTAGTTTGCTTGTAACGGTCGGCGTTACCATCGTTGGCACGCTGGTGCAGCTTTTCTGTACCTTCACCTTTGCCTATCCTTTATCACGCAAGCACCTAAAAGGACGGAACACTTTGTTGAATCTCGTGATTTTTGCAATGCTCTTTTCAGGTGGAATGATCCCAACGTTTATCGTGGTGAAAAATTTAGGACTGATCAATTCTTATTGGGCATTGATTTTGCCAATCGCGATCAATCCGTTCAACTTAATGATCATCAAAAACTTTTTCCAAGAAATGCCGATCGAATTGGAAGAATCCGCCAAGATGGACGGCTGTACGGAACTAGGGATCTTATGGAAAATCATTTTGCCTTTATCAAAACCAGTGATCGCGACCTTCACCCTTTTTTACGCCGTTGGTATCTGGAACGACTTCATGAGTGGATTGCTCTATATCAACGATTCAGCAAAATGGCCGATTCAGTTATTGTTAAGACAGATCACGATGGCCTCCAGTGGTGCCAATGCGTTAGCAAGTATGGACCCCAACTATGTGCCGCCTGAACAAGGAATCAAATTTGCAGTCATCATTGTGGCGACTTTACCAATTTTGATCTTCTATCCGTTTTTGCAAAAACATTTTGCCAAAGGAATGCTGATTGGATCCGTCAAAGGATGATACACTTCAATAGTTGTGGATAGGTTGTCATGCGTTTTTTCGCATGACAATTTGTTACATAAAATCTATTACAAGGGTGTTTGGGAATGAAGTACTTTAAAACAGGCGGTTTTCATCGAAAACTGCAGCTAGCCAGTCTATGGATCGTCGTGCCGCTATTAGCCGTTGCAATTTTTTTGCATGCCTATTTGATCGGACCATTACAACGATCGTATCAAGAACTAAACAATCGCCAAGTCGAAGGAATCGTTAGTAACATCAACCAACAGTTCTCGCAGCTGGAAGTGACTTTAAGCGTTTGGGGGCAATCGTTTCAAAGGCGCTACCAAGAAGATTTATTGGAAACGACGAATTATCAGACTTTGATCCAACTGTCGGAAGAATTGTTTTACTTAACCAATAGCTCCAATTATGTCAATCGAATCGGTATTTATTCGCTCGGAGAGGCGCCCTTTGGGATTGAAAGTGGCGGCACGTATGAATTAACGCTCGAGCAAACCAAAACAGCATTTGAACGCTATCGGATCGATAATGGTAGGCAGTATCAGTGGAAGATCATTGAAGAAGAGGATGAATTGATTTTTGTACAAAACATTGATAGCCAAGGCGAAGATCAGCCTAAAATTTTTTTAGTTGCAACGATCGACGAGCAATCATTGTTAAAGTATTTTTATGATACTCAAATTGAAAATGGACTCGCAGCGATTTCCTTTAATCATGAGAGTTTTCGTTTTATTGGCGATCAGAACTTAGCGAATGTTATCCAACCGCTGAGTGAGGAGCATCAAGGAACCTGGGTCGAATCGATCAATGGCAATGATTATAGCATGATCGCCGTAAACAGTACGCGACTCAACCAAATATGGACGTTTTATACCGTCGTTCCCTTAGCATTGATTACCGAGCCAGTCACTCATTTGGCTAGAGTGCTGATCGTCGTAAGTATTCTTTTTATTGCTTGTGTGGCAGTCATGAGTCTCTTTTTGGCAAAAAAACAATACCAACCTTTTGAAAAAACGATGGATCAGCTCTTTGGTAATACCCAATGGAAAAAAGAAAACGATCTGGAGTTTTTGGTGGACCGTTGGCAACAATTAAGTCGGGAAAAAGGATTGCTACAAAATCAGGCGGAACGCTTTCAAGATTCGCTGAAGCGGCAAGTGATCCAACATTTGATGGAAGGGTATTATGGCTATTTGTCAGAGGAAGAATCGCAACAATTACTGCAGCAAAAAAACTGGCGCTTAAGTGACCAAGGGTATCGCCTGTTTTATTTCCAACTCAATGATCTATTAAGCAATCAAGCAAATTCACAAGATGAAACCCACATTTTGTTTGCGCTAGAAAACATTATAACGGATGTCACAGCCATGTTTTTCCCAGAATCAACCATCGTTTCGTCAAATGAAGGGCGGATTTTGGTTTTTGTGGTCAATCAAGAGCAGCAACTGACAGATTACTTCACGATGGTCACCAAGCAAATCAATTTGATCGTCTGCCGTTATGTCACCATCGTTAGTTCGCAACAAGAAACTGAGATTCGCAAGTTGCCTGAAGTTGCCCAACGTCTCAAAAAGCAAATCCATCTGCAACGGTTGATTCCCGAAAATCAAGTGCTTCAAGGAGAGAAAATGCGCCCGCTGCCGAAGTATTCTCTTTCGCAAGAAAATTTGATTTTAACAGCGCTGAAAAGTGGCTATCATGAAGAATTGCAACGAAGTGTCCAGCGGTTTTTGGAACAGGTCGTGGCAGAAAACAATCAACAGGCTGCGGTGATCTATGTGGTCAATCGACTGTACGATCAAGTCGATTACCTTTTAAATGAAAATGGTGTCTCACGAACGGATTATGTATCGAAAACGGTTGTTTTAGAACGAATCGAACGACTTTTGGACATCAATCAGATTCAAGCCTTTTTGTACCATCATTTCTTAAAGCCCGTCTCCATCCTCTGGCAAGAAAATGTCGCTAATTCTTATAGTGAAATGATCCAAAAAGTAGCGGAGTACATCCAATCTGATTTTCGCAATGAACAAATTTCGTTAGAATATGTTGCGGATCGTTTCGAAGTAGACCCAATCTTTTTGAGTAAGGAGTTCAAGCGTGCCAAGCAGGTCAACTTTATTGATTATTTAACCAACGTTCGCATCGTAGAAGCGAAACGGCAGTTGCTAGAAACCGATCATCAAATCAATGAAATTGCAGAAAACCTTGGGTATAATCCCAGTTACTTCAATCGTTTATTTAAAAAGTGCACGGGAATGACCCCAGGACAATATCGAAAAGGTCAGAGCTGATCACTGTTGGTTGCTGCGGAAAAGCTCGCATTTTCGCAGCTTTTGCTCTGATTTTTCCATGTTTTCGTCAGCCAATGTTTTGTATAATAGAAAAGAAAGCGATTTCTAATACAGCTTAAGTTCAGCAAGAAAACCAGCAGACTTGTCAACGCTGTTGGAAATCTGATAGTAAATAGATGGAGGAAGAAAAGAGATGAAAATCGTTCTAGGCGGAGATTCAACCATGGCGGATTATCCCCTTGATCAACAGCCAATGATGGGCTGGGGACAAGCCTTACCAAGCTATCTACCCCCAGAAGTAAACGTACGCAATTTTGCAAAAAACGGCAGTACGACTCGTTCGTTTATCGAAGAAGGGTTGTTTGAGCAACTCCTGCAAGAAGTCGAACCGAATACAGTCGTCCTACTGCAATTTGGACATAATGACCAAAAAGAGAAAAATCATGTCACGATGGAGGCGTACATTGCTCATTTGACAGACATGATCCGTCAAATCAAAGAAAAAGCAGGAATCCCGATTTTGTGTACACCTGTTGAACGGCGGGTAGGAGAAGAGGGACGATTGGCGCATACGTTGTCAGCATTTTTACCTGTCTTAAGAGAACTTAGTCGAACGGAAGAAGTAGTTTTGTTTGATTTAAATCGCTATACCTATCATTATTATGACACATTAGGACTAGAAGCTTCCAAAGCACTCTTTGTTTGGTTAGCACCGAATGAGCACCCCAATTATCCTGCAGGTCTTGCAGATGATACCCACTTTTCAAAGCTCGGGGCGCATATGATCGCTCGCTATGTAGCGATTCGTCTACAGGCGTTTTTCCATGAGCAACCACTGTTTCCTGATATTTATTACGGCGCCTGCATGTATCCAGAAGTCTGGTCGGAAGAAATCATGCAAAGTGATAGTCACACGATGAAAACGTTGGGCATGAATTTTGCTAGAATTGGGGAATTCATGTGGCGCGACTTGGAGCCTCAACCTGGAGAATATGATTTTTCGTTGTTGGAACGTGCGCTAGAACAGTACCAAGCAAATGGCATCGATGTTTGCTTATGTATTCCAACTCCGACCCCACCCCGCTGGTTTACAAAACAGTACCCAGAAGCATTGGTCACTAACCAAGATGGAACGAAGATGCATCACGGCTCAAGACAGCATGTCTGTATCAACAACGAGGACTTTCGCCGTTATGCCTATCGTTTGACGAGAAAAATCGCTGAGATTGCCGAAAAACATGAAAATGTTGTTATGTTGCAATTGGACAATGAGTTTAAATGTCATGTCGATCTATGTTACTGTACGACGTGTCAAACGCGTTGGCATACGTATTTAAAAGACAGCTATCAATCCGTGACTAACCTCAATGAGTGTTGGGGAACGAAGGTGTGGAGTGAGTGGTATGACGCATTTGAGGATGTCGTCTTGCCGCTAACGACCCCATTTTTGCATAATTCTTCCTTGATGAATGCCTTTCGCCGTTTTACCACCGATACGTTGAATGAGTTTGCGCATGATCTTTGTCATTTTATCCGAATGGAGACCGCGTTGCCCATTACCCATAACTCCGCTTTTGGGTTTAACTTGCAAAATGATGAGCTATTTGCTGATTTAGATATTGCTGGTTTTGATACGTATGCACCGGCAGACAACTATCCAGCGTATACCATGAACTTGGATCGTTGGCGGAATGTCAAACCGCGCAAAAAGGAAATGTTATTGTTAGAAACTTGTACTGCCAATGCAGGTCATATTGAAAATTATGCGGCACCTCGTCCTCATGGGTTTGTCACAAGTGAAGCGTTCATTGGCTATGCTGGTAATTTGAAATCCTTCTGCTTTTGGCATTTTCGTGGACATCGCTATGGTGTGGAGCAAACCCATAGTGCCGTGTTAACTGCTTGGGGAGAGCCAGATCGTGGGTATGAAGAGGTAGTTCGGATTGGCGAACTAAGACAACAGATCGCACCACTTTTAGCGGAAACGAAGTATGTATCGGCAAAAATAGCCATTATCTACTCGGATTACTCGAAACGTTTTTACACGATCGATCATGGGGGTGTTTATGATTATCGCAGCCTGTTTACCGAATTTTACGGCAGTCTGATTCGGCAAGGAATTCGTGTAGAAATCATTCAAGAAAATAGTCCGTTAGAAGAGTATGATGTTGTTCTTGCCCCATTTGTTCGTTGGATCAGTCCTACCTTGTTGAAAAAATTTGCCGCCTTTACTGAAGCAGGAGGCAAGCTGATTTTAGGCCCGATGACGGGGGATCGGACAAAAGAGCTGGCGTGGCCAGCGACGAATGGCTTAGATCGTTTAGGAGAATGGCTCGGGTTTGACCAAATCCAGCAGTTTACGGTGAAAGGACTGACTTATCAGCTAACCTATGACGGCCTAAAAGAACCTTTGGATCATTTGGTCACAGTTTTTCACTGCCCAGAAGATTGGGAAACGATCGGACGTGGGAATGACCAAACGCTACTAGCTAAGAAACAACTGGCTCAAGGAGAGATCATCTATTTAGGTGCGCTACCTAGCAATTTACCAGACAGTTTGATATGGCAGTCGTTTTGTCGCAAAGAACTTTTCCCTTATGAATCAGAGCGCCAGTTGATCAAATGTTCGGAAGGTGTGATGAAGTATCGCCGAGAGTCAGCGACCCATGTCCAACTCTGGATCAGTAACTTAGGGCTGACGACAGCTGATTTTACCTTACATCTACCCGGTTTCGAACGCTTATTAGGTGAAGCGCTGGCGCGGGGGAACCATAGGCTAGAACCTTATGAAAATTTGATTATTGAATGGGAAAAAATAGTAGAAAGCGAGGAGTCAGATGATTCATTTAGCCATCCGAGGGCATGACCTTTCAGGAGAATATACACCAAAGCAGTTAGCACAAGCGGTAGGTGCAAAGAAAATAAAAAACGTTCAGTTTGCCTTGAATGCGTCTTTTCCAGATCTAAGTGCTCCTGAAAAGATGAATCCAGGTATGGGGACCTTCTTCAAGAATGAATTCCAAGAACAAGGCGTTCAAATCGCTTTGTTAAGTTGTTATAGTAACTTGATTCATCCCGAACCAGAGGAACGAGAAAAAATCTTACAGAAATTTGAGCGCTATTTATTCCATGCCCGTTATTTTGGTGCCAGCATGGTGGCTTCAGAAACAGGCTCAGTCATTGCCGCACTGGGATATAGTGAAGAGAATTTTTCAGATGAGGTTTTTGAAGACTTGATCCATGTGATCCAGCGACTCGTTCGAGTGGGAGAAAAATATCAAATCATGGTAGGGATCGAAGCCGGACTGAATCATCCGCTGTATTCGAATCAGCGCATCGCCGAGCTGATTGAACGTGTTCCTTCTGATTATTTAGGGATCATTTACGATCCAACGAATTTGATCACCGCAAAAACGGCTGCTGATCAAGTCGCATTGGTAGAAGAAGCGTTTACTCTTTTCGGTGAGAAAATCGTCTGCTTGCACCTAAAGGATTTTCAACTCTCGGGAGAAGAGGTGATCCCTGTCCCATTAGGCGAAGGACAAATACGGTATCCAGAAATTTTACAGCTTTTGATCAAACATAAGCCATACTGTTACGTGGTGCTAGAAGAAACAAAAGATGCTGGGATCGATCGTGCGGTGGCGTTGATTGAAGGCTTAGATTTAAAAAATTAGCTGGGTGCTTGTGTAGACGATTGTGTAAGAGAACGCGGGAGTAGTTTTCTTGGTTTCTTAAAAAACGCTGGCATTGAATGCAAATTTTATCTAGCATAGAAAAGTTGTTTATGATGAGATTTCATCTAAACAACTTTTTTATTTTCATAAAAATAAAAAATATGAGGTAAGATTTGTTATTATAGAATAAAAAGAAAGCGTTTTAAATCGTTGCATTCGGATAATGGATCAAATGGAAAAGGATTTAATATTTACGAGACATGTAAAAGAGCGAAAGGAGGAACCAATGGCAAACATGCAAGACGTGGCAAAACTTGCCAATGTATCCGTGACCACCGTCTCACGAGTGATCAATAACAGAAAATATGTCAATGAAGAAACAAAGCAGATTGTGCTAGAAGCAATTCAAGCACTTGATTATGTACCAAATGAATTAGCACGGTCCTTTTATTACAATTCCTCAAAGATGATAGGCTTGCTGATCTATGATTTGAAAAATGATTTTTATAATCAATTTATTACCCGATTCGAGTCGCAACTGATTGAGAAAGGCTATAGTTTGATGATTGGTACCACACAAGGGAATCCTGAAAGAGAAACCTATTTTTTGAACTTGTTTCTCGCAAATAATATTGATGGGGTAATTTTATGTACCAACCTTTGTACGCAAGGTCCGTTGTTGCAAAAGGTTCTCAAATTACCTCTAGTGAGTGTGGGTAGAGTCCTTAGCGATGAAGTATCCTCCGTTTCTGCGGATAATACCTCAGGTGGACAGTTGGCAGCACAGATCTTAAGCCAAAATTGTTGTCGCGAGATCCTCTTCATTAATGGACCAAAGACATTACATTCCGTTCAAGAAAAATCAGCTGGTTTTTATCAAGTGATGGACCAATACCCAGAGATCCATGTTCACGAGGTCGTACTCGATTTTGTAAATGTCACGCAAACATCCTTTGATCAACTTTTTCATCAATGGCCTTCTATCGATGGCATTTTTGCGGCAAGCGATTTTTTTGCAGCCTGCGCTTTACGTTCCCTTCATTCACTGGATAAAAAGATTGGTGAAGCGATTCAGGTGATTGGTTATGAAAACACCAATGTTTGTCTTTGTACTAGCCCTTTGCTTTCGTCCATCGCACGACCTTTAGAGGAGATGGTGGATTGGACGACCCAGCTACTTTTTCAAGAGGTACAAGGAGACAAAACCGCACCAAGACACGTCCTCTTGAAAAATTCATTTGTCCCAAGAGAAACGACTCAATGGAAGTGATGGAAAAAGAAGCAACCGATTGCAGCTTTCTTTTGATTGTCTTGGGATAGCCGCAATTCTATAATGAAATGGACTGGAATAAATCCAGAATGAGGAAGTTGCTAAGTGATAGGTGTTGATAGCTAGTACTATTTTTCGAAAAAATGGTTCCGCTTACAAAAGATTCTGTAAAATAGCGAACGGCTTGAAGGATAGCGCCTCAAGAAGAGTGTACCTAAAATGCGATCACAAAAACAAATTAACCTAAATGCAATAAGAAGGAGTGAATAACCATGTGGAAAGCAAACTATCATACCCACACAACTCGATGCAAACATGCACGGGATTCTGATGAAGACTATGTGATCAAAGCCATCCAAGCTGGCTTTAAGGAAATTGGCTTCGCTGATCATTGTCCCTGGCCCTTTGAGGATGGGTATGTCTCCCCCATGCGGATGGATGTTGCGCAATTGGAAGATTACGTTTCATCGGTGAAAAGCTTACAGGAAAAATACCAAGGACAAATCGATGTGAAATTAGGATTAGAGTGTGAATATTTTGAAACAATGATCCCTTGGCTAGTTGCAGAGAAAGACAGGCTGTCGATCGACTATTTGATTTTTGGCAATCACTTTCCTGAAATCGAAAGCAATCACTATTACGACCATACACCCGGGGATTCGGTAAAAGCGATCAAAGATTATCTTCGAGTCTCCCTACAAGGGATCGAATCAGAGATCTTTGCTTATATGGCACACCCAGATGTGTTCATGCGGGGCTATAAAACCTTCGATTCTCATTGTGAAGAAGTTGCCTACCGCTTATGTGAAAAAGCCAAAGAGTATCAGCTGCCGTTGGAGTATAATTTGGCAGGCTATACGAACGGTGGCTATCCGCATCCTGAATTTTGGAAGATCGCCAAGGAAGTCGGCTGCTCTTGTATTATTGGGATCGATGCCCACGAGAGTGCGACTTTAACGAATACAGAAATTTACGAAAGAGCTCTTTTAGAAATCGATGCTTTGGGGTTAACACGGATCGATCGGCTCTTCTTTGCGTGAAGGAAAGAAAGTTGAACGTTTTGGAAATAAAACATGGACGCCAGTGGGGATCACTAGCGTCCATGTTTATTAGAATTGCCATTCTTGAATTTTTTTCAAGAGTACCGCTTTGTCGGAAGCTTCCGCAAAGGAATGCTGAGCGGCAGTTTCGTTTAAGAAGCGCATCTCTGATTCGGATATGTCGCAATGATGAGCCATTTGCAGGTATTCATTGGTCAATGTCGTGTTTGAGACCGTTCGGTTATCGGTGTTCAAACAAAAAGGGACCTTGGCCTCCAGCCATTCTCTTAATGGGTATGCCGAGTATGTGGGAATTGCACGCGTATGAACATTGCTGGTAGGGCAGCCTTCGATACAGCGATTTTGTTCTCGAACAAACGCTTGAGCAGTAGGATCTCCTTTTAAGGCGATGCCGTGGCCAATCCGCTGCGCACCGCTTTCGATAGCTTGATAAATGTTTTGCACACAGCCGCATTCGCCTGCATGTAAGGTCAGCTGGACACTTTGGTTATTGAGGAACACTTGATAGCTGGCAGCTAAATCAGGGACGTACCCGTCTTCTTCTGGACCTGCCAGATCAATGCCGACGACTTTTTCATCGGTAAGAGCGATCGCTTCATTAAAAATCGCCGTAATAGCTGGTAGGTCTTCTTGACGCATCCCAATGACCAAAACATTGCCTTTGATTGGGTAGCGTTCTTCTGCTCGTGCGATGCCTTCGATCACGGCTTGGATGGTCTGGCTGCAAGTGAGTCCTTTGTCCATCGATAAGCTGGGGGCAAAGCGGATCTCAATATAAGCGACCCCATCTTGAGCGGCTTGTTCCATCACATCATAGGCGGCAGCTGCTAACGCTTCTTGTGTTTGCAAATACGGCCGAACGAAATCAAAGCAGCGAAGATAATCCCTCAGGTCATGACAATCTTTGGGGGCTTGCATCTGTGCTTTCACAGCTTCTATGTCTTGCTCGATCGGTAGTTCTTGCTGATTGGCGATGGCGATCAATGTTTCTGGACGAATGGAACCGTCGAGGTGGCAGTGAAGTTCTACCTTGGGAAATGCTTGGATTTGTTGTTGAGTAAGCACAGTGTTCCTCCTGTCTAGGTCGAATTTTTTTTAAGTATGAATATAGCATACTTCCAAAACCCATGCTACCCAAAAAAGGAAATTCTCATAGAAAGCAAAACAGCAGCCGCGAATTACTTGTGCGGCTGCTGGTTTTATTGTGGGAGAGTGGCTCAAATCAATTCCGATAGATCGGTAAAAGGCAATGACAGATCGTGAGCGGCTTCTTTTGAAGTAAATGCGCCCTCATAGGCGATGACCCCTTTGGCAAGTGCCTGATTTTCTCGCAACGCTGTTAAAGGATCGTTCGCTAGCTGCTGGGCATACGGTAAGGTGGCAATGCTCAATGCGATGGTTGCCGTTTGCGGCACAGCACCTGGCATATTCGCCACTGCATAGTGAATAACTTCTTCCCGGATATAGGTTGGCTCGTCGTGGGTGGTGACTTTGTCTTCGGTCTCAAAAATTCCGCCTTGGTCAATGGCAATATCGACGATCACGGATTTTTCAGGCATCTGTTTCACCATGTCGCGGGTCACTAAGCACGGAGCTTTTTGTCCTGGCAATAAGACAGCTCCTACCACCAAGTCTGCGGATTGGATCGTTCGTTCGATATTCAAGCGATTGGAATACAAGGTTTGAACTTGACCAGAAAATTGTCGATCCAGCTCTTGTAAGCGTGGGATCGAAACGTCTAAAATCGTCACTTGTGCGCCTAGACCTACGGCGACTCTCGCGGCATTCTCACCGGCAACGCCACCACCAATGATCGTTACCCGACCTTGACGGACGCCGGGAACACCTGAAAGTAGGATCCCTTTTCCGCCATATATTTTTTCGAGAAATTGCGCGCCGATTTGAACAGACATTCTTCCAGCGATCTCACTCATGGGGGACAGCAGAGGTAGGGTGCCGTTCGCCAGCTGAACGTTTTCATAAGCAACAGCGATCACTTTGCTGTCGATCAATGCTTGAGCAAGCTGTTGATTGGCGGCTACGTGGAAATAGGTGAATAAAACCAGTCCCTCATGCAAAAAGGGGTATTCTTCTGGTAAAGGTTCTTTGACTTTCATAACCAATTCAGAGGCCCAAACCTCTTCAACGGTAGTAATCGTAGCGCCGACTTCCTGATACGCTTGATCAGAAAAGGTTGATCCTGCACCAGCGCCTTGTTCAACGAAGACTTCGTGTCCGTCTTGGACTAACTCATAGACTCCCGAGGGCGGCAATGCCACACGATTTTCATTGTTCTTGATTTCTTTTGGGATACCGATTTTCATAGACTTCACACCTTTCTTTCTTCCATTATAATAGAAAGCGGATTCCTAAGGGGAGAAAGAATGGTTTTTTTATTAAAAAAGTAAGATCCAGTTGCTGCTTTCGGGACGACAAAGAAAAAAGCCCCGAAAGGGGACTTTTTTTGATCAATCAGCTGAAGGTCCAAAAGCGTAAGCTTTGATTAGCGATTTCATCTAGTGTGTAGTAGGTAGCGTAATGGGATTTTTCTGGATCATCATTGGGATCTAAGACAAACACTTGATCGTCCATCATTCCACCTAAGACCATGATATGGCCGCCATCTGTAAATTCCCCTGGAGTCACAGAAACGATGACCGGATGATTTTGTTGCAAGTAAGCTTCAACACTGGCTAGATCTGTGCCAAGATCATAGTAGTTGTAGCCGTTTGCATCGGCAAAATCAGAAAAAATCCGCCAGTCCGTTCCTTGTCCGTCAACGTAATAATGATCCCCCGCCCAATTGAGGACTTCCAGTGGCGAAATGGGATAGCCTTCAAGATAGGATTGAACCATCGCAAGAGAAGCAATCGCACAGCCGTTTTCTGCTAAGCTTTGGCTGCCGTCATTGCCATAGGATCTATCAGCCCATTCTTCGTTCGTCTGCAAGAAAATCGGTGTCGTGATGTCCATTTCCCATAAGTAAGCATTGATGTCATCACTAAAGATAGCTTGAGAATAAACATATTCGTCGTCATAACTCTCATCATAGGCAACGACGGTATGCACGTGTTCGGACAACTCTCCGTACAACACGTGATGAGAGATTCGATTGAACCCTATCCAAATCAACACCAATCCTGCCAAAACAACCATTGGCCGACGCTTTCGATAAACATCTGTCTGTTTTTGCATTTTTCCCTCCTTGTTTTACGAATCGTACGTATTCATCCTGTTCTTTTAAGTAAAACAAAGGAGGGGGCGCTTGTCATCGGCCTACAGACCGATTCCACGATCAACTTTCAAATGCCTCTAGTTCTAAGCTAGTGTTTTCCCATGCTTCTAATAGGGCTTCTTGTTCAGTGCGGGCTTGTTCTAATGCTTGATTCAACGCGGTCAATTTGACATGATCATTCAATGCATCTGGTGCGGTCATGTCTTGTTCCAGTTGTTGGATCGTTTCTTCTATTGCGGCAAGCTCTTCTTCGATTTGGGCGACTTTCCGCTGTAAGGTTCTAACGGCTTTTTGCTGTTCCTTGCTTTGGACAAAGGTTTGCTTGCCCGCTGAGAGGGTGGTTTCGGTTGTTTTTGCTTCCAACATCGCTGCGATCTCAGCTTCTTCTTGTTTCTTTTCTAAATAATAATCGTAATCGCCGAGATAGAGCTTGCTGCCGTTTTCAGACAGTTCCACGACCTTGGTGGCGATTCGATTGATAAAGTAGCGGTCATGAGATACGAAGAACAAAGTGCCTTCATAATCGATCAGCGCATTTTCTAAGACTTCTTTGCTGTCGATGTCTAAATGGTTGGTTGGCTCATCCAAAATCAAGAAATTGTCATGGTCCATGGCTAATTTTGCCAAAGCGACACGGGCTTTTTCGCCACCGCTTAACAGCGTGATCGGCTTTTCAACATCTTCTCCCGAAAATAAGAAGCTGCCTAATATATTGCGAATCTCGACTTCAGGTGTGGTGCTGTGGTCATCCCAAAGCTCATTAAGGATCGTTTTGGTTGAATGCAGATCGGATTGGGTTTGGTCATAGTACCCGATTGAGACATTGGCGCCAAAATGGACCTTTCCTTGAATAAAGGGGATTTTATGAATCAGCGATTTCAGTAAGGTTGATTTGCCGATCCCATTCGGTCCCACTAAAGCGATCGCATCTTTGCGCCGAACATCTAAGTCGATGGGCGCCGATAAGACTTCTTCTTCAGAATAACCGATAGCGGCATTTTCTACTTGCATCACAACATTTCCTGAAGGTTTTTCAATGGAAAAAAGGAAGTGGGCGGATTTTTCATCTCCTTGCGGGCGATCCAGCCGGTCCATTTTCTCTAATTGCTTACGGCGGCTTTGCGCGCGTTTGGTGGTAGACGCACGGACAAGGTTGCGGGCAACAAAGTCTTCCAGTTTATTGATTTCTTCTTGCTGTTTTTCAAAGGCTTTCCATTCACTTTGCAACTGCTCCGCTTTCAGGGTCAAATAGCGGCTGTAATTGCCTTTGTAGTGGCGCATTTTTTGGCGACTCAGTTCGTAGACTTCGTTGACGACTTTGTCTAGGAAGTAACGGTCATGGGAAACGATCAGCAACGCACCGGCATATCCTTGCAGATAGTTTTCCA
The DNA here is from genome assembly GCF_029215545.1 of Enterococcus casseliflavus. Taxonomy (NCBI): domain Bacteria; kingdom Bacillati; phylum Bacillota; class Bacilli; order Lactobacillales; family Enterococcaceae; genus Enterococcus; species Enterococcus casseliflavus. The sequence goes on from NZ_CP119393.1 coordinate 801,363, forward strand.
ACCAAGATAACGTTTCGATGTCTAAATGGTTGGTCGGTTCATCGAGGATCAAGATATCAGGTTTTTGCAGTAGCATTTTTGCTAATGCCAAGCGGGTTTTTTGACCACCAGAAAGGGTATTGATGGCTTGCGTGTAAAAAGAAGGATCAAACTGAAAACCGTGCAAGACGGAGCGAATCTCATTTTCATAGCCATAGCCGTTTTTTTCTGCAAATTCATGCTGCAATTGGTCGTATTCTTTTAGGAGATTGCCAGAGTCAGCAGCAGGATCTGCTTCGGAGATGGCGATCTCTAAGGTACGCATGCGCTGCTCCATCTGCCGAACCGTTGCAAAAGCTCCTAGCATTTCTTCCCAAACGGTGGCTTGACTATCAAGTCCGGTATCTTGAGCTAAGTAGCCCATCGTAGCGGTCTTGTTTTTAGCGATCGTTCCTTTATCAGGACTTTCGAGTCCAGCAATAATTTTCAGTAGCGTTGATTTACCAGAACCGTTACGCCCAACAAGCGCGATTCGGGAATTGCTGGCAATTTCTAATTGGATATTTTCAAATAAAACCTCGGCTCCGAAAAGACGGGCGATTTGGTTGGCTTGTAATAAAATCATGTGTATGTCATTCCTATCTTTAAGAAACTTGTCTGTATCAAGGTTGCAATACTACAAGTCTATCATATTTTAGGGGAAACGGCGATTGGGAAAAAGTTTGATTTTACCATTATAAAATTTATATTTCAAATTATGAGCATTCAAATTGATTTTTGAACAATGTATTTGTTATGATAGCTTCATCACAAGTGAATTTTTCACAATGGGGGAGTATTCTTTGAAAGATCATCAAATTCCAAAGGCAACAGCGAAGCGATTGCCTTTATATTATCGTTACTTGCGTATTTTGCACCAAGCTGGCAAATTAAAAGTTTCTTCGACCGAACTAAGTGAAGCTGTTCAAGTTGATAGTGCGACGATCCGCCGCGACTTTTCCTACTTTGGTGAATTAGGAAAACGCGGCTATGGCTATGACGTTGAAAGCTTGATGCAGTTCTTTGCGAAGACATTGAACGAAGACCACATGACGAATGTAGCTTTAGTCGGTGTCGGAAACTTGGGGAGCGCCTTGTTGAAATACAAATTTCACCAAAGCAACAGCATTCGGATCAGTGCTGCATTTGATGTCAATGAAGATCTAGTTGGTCGAATCGTAGATGGTGTGCCGGTCTATCCAATGGATGACATGAAGGAACAAGTGAAGATCCAGCAGATCGATGTGGCTATTTTGACGGTTCCCGCACAACATTCACAAGATTTAGTGAACGAGCTTGTGAAAGCTGGCATTAAAGGAATCTTGAACTTTACACCTGCACGGATCACTGCACCAAAAGGCGTGCTGATTCAAAACGTTGACTTAACCAATGAATTGCAAACATTGATTTATTTCTTGCATTCAGGCAACGTCTTGTCCCATGAAGAACCAGTAGAAGAACCATCACTAAGCGAATAATCGCATCACATAAATAGGAACCAACAAAACAGCTGCCAGATCGTAGTATATACAACGATCTGACAGCTGTTTTTTGCTTTTTCACCACTGATCTTACTCGTCTAACTGGTCAAAAAGTGATTCGTAGGAATCTTGCTCTTCAACGCTTGTGAGCGCTTCTTGATACCGCAAGATTTGTTGAGTCAAACGTGTGAAATCGATGATGCGGGCTTCACGATGCACTTCTTTCCCATTCGCGAACAAGAGGACAACGGGAACCGTCAAGACCGAAAATAAACTGGCTGCTTCTGGCTCTGCCAGCGTGTTGATGGTAAATAGGGGGAGTTGCTGGGTTTGTGCCAGTTTTTGGATGCGTGGTTTGTCTGCAACACAAATACTGCAATTCGGTTGAGAGAGATAGAGTAGTGCCAACGGTTGTTGGGCGAGCTGCTCTTGGATCGGTTGATTTTTTTGCATAAGTCATTCCTCCATGGAAAATGTACGCTGTTCTTGAGGAAAAGTCAAAATATCTGCTAGCAGCTGATCGCTTAGGTGAGTAAGAAGGATTCAAAGATAAGGGAAATCTAAAGCAACGATTAAAAAAATAGGCTGCTTTAAAAAAAACGTTGTATAAAAAAAGGAAAAAACGTATAGTAATTCCAGCGTTTCGAATTTATTGATAAAGAAGGTTAAAGTTATGTTTCAGGCATTACCGAATTCTGTCCTGCAAATGAGTGTTATTTTTTTATCTATCGTCATTGAAGCCTTGCCGTTTGTCCTATTGGGCTGCTTGATCTCAGGTGCCTTACAAGTCTTCTTGACGCCAGAAAGAGTCACGAGACTCTTACCAAAAAACAAATTGGCATCGATCACAGTTGGTTGTGGTCTGGGGTTCTTTTTTCCTTCCTGCGAATGTGGGATCGTACCGATCGTTAATCAGTTCGTAAAAAAAGAGGTGCCAGTGTATACGGCGTTTGCCTTTATGCTGACTGCACCGATCATCAATCCAATCGTGATTTTTTCTACATTCATTGCCTTTGGAAATTCCGCGAAGTTCGCTTTTTTGCGTGTACTGGGCAGCTTATTGGTCGCAATGGTCGTGGGGATCTGGCTGGCGTATTTTAACAAACAAGAGATCTTAAAAACACGGCTTGTCAATCAATTAAGTGGCGGGAATGAGCAGTCAGGTCATTCACACCATCAGGGGCATGATCACGCCCACCATCAAACGGAAAAGAGCAGTCATCCGCTCCTTCGGCAGATTCGTCATTTGCTGCAGCATAGTTTGGATGAGTTTTTCGATACTGGGCGTTATTTGATCATTGGTGCGTTGATCGCCTCAGCGATGCAGACCTATCTGCCAACTGGTTTGATGCTGACATTAGGCTCCACGAAGCTGTTAGCGGTCTTCGTCATGCTGCTGTTGGCATTAACGTTATCCCTATGTTCCGAAGCAGATGCCTTTATTGGCTCTTCGTTGTTGAGTTTGTTCGGTACTGGACCAGTCGTCGGTTTCCTGGTTTTTGGTCCAATGGTAGATATTAAAAACCTGTTGATGATGAAGCGGTACTTTTCGGGGCGTTTTATCGCTTCTTTAGTTGGATTAGTCGCAATCGTCGTTTCAATTTATGCATGGGTGGTGTAAAGAATGGTTCGTTTTTTGATCTTATCAGGCTATTTTGAATTGATGATGTACTTGCAAGTGACGGGCAAACTCAATCAGTTTATCAACATTCATTATCGCTATCTCGCTATTTTATCCATGATCATTTCTTTATTATTGGCTTTGGTCCAGCTGTATTTTTGGGTCAAACAAGAGCCCGAGCATCATCATGACGATGAACACCAGCATGGATTGGAGAAAAAACACCAACGAGTGATTGCGTATTTTCTATTAGCCTTACCGATCATCGTGGGTCTCTTTTTCCCCACCGTTAGCTTGGATACGACGATCGTAGAAGCAAAAGGGTTTAATTTCCCCCTAAGTGAAGAATCTGTGGGGGATCCAGAAATGACGACCCAATATCTGAAACCCGATACAAGTCTTTATTTTAACAAAGAAGATTATGACACTCAGATGGATGCAGCGTTGGCACGTTACGCCAAAGATGAGACAATTGCGGTAACGGAAGAAAATTACTTGGAAGTCATGGAGTTGATCTATACGTACCCGAGCGAATTTATTGGCAAGAAAATCACTTATGATGGATTTGTGTACCATGCAGATCAAGATGATGCCAATGAAATCTTTTTGTTTCGTTTTGGCATCATCCATTGTGTGGCTGATTCAGGCGTTTTCGGTTTACGGGTGGAATTGCCGCAACAAACAACGGCAGAAAATAACCAGTGGCTCCACGTGGAAGGGACGATCCAATCGAAGTACTATCAACCCTTTAAACGGGACTTGCCGATGGTGGTGGCAGACCAAGAGAAGACGATTAAAGCACCAGAAAACCAGTATGTCTATCGCGCTTTCTAGCTTTTTTTAAGAAAGTTCATAGAAACATCATAAACCTTTGTTATAATGAAGAAAATCTAAGCATATGTTTGTAGTTTTATCAAACGTTTAGTACAATATAGAAGGAACATATGCTAAAATCTATACAAAAGAGAGGTGTCGTGAAATGGGTTTTACAGATGAAACAGTTCGCTTTGATTTTGATGATAGCCGTAAAAAAGAAGTCAGCGAAACATTAGCTATCGTCTACCGAGCATTAGAGGAAAAAGGATACAATCCGATCAATCAAATCGTCGGTTATCTCCTTTCTGGCGACCCGGCTTACATTCCTCGTTATCGGGATGCCCGGAATTTGATTCGTCGTCACGAACGGGATGAGATCATGGAAGTTCTGATCCGTTATTATTTAGGCAATCACGGGATCAACCTATAATGAGAATCATGGGATTGGATGTTGGTTCGCGGACAGTCGGCGTGGCGGTCAGTGACCCAATGGGCTGGACAGCACAAGGGATCGAGATCATTCGCATCAATGAAGATGAAGGCAATTTCGGTTATGATCGACTTGCTGAATTGGTGAAAGAATATGAAGTCTCACGTTTTGTGGTAGGACTACCTAAAAATATGAATAATACGATCGGACCTAGAGCGGAAGCTTCTATGGCTTACGGCGCAGCGATCGAACAGCAATTCGGTTTGCCGGTCGTTTACCAAGACGAACGTCTGACGACCGTTCAAGCAGAACGAATGCTGGTAGAACAGGCGAATACATCGCGTGCCAAACGAAAAAAAGTGATTGATAAATTAGCAGCAGTCATGATTTTGCAGAATTATTTAGATGGTGCTGGGAAACAGCTGTTTTAATTTACAGAAAAGAGGAAAATAAATGTCAGAACATACACACGATCATAACCACGATCACGATCATGAAGGACATGAACACATTACTTTAATCGATGATCAAGGAAATGAAACCTTATACGAAATTCTATTAACGGTTGACGGTACGGAAGAATTCGGCCGCAACTACGTCTTGCTTTATCCAGCAGGCGTACCAGAAGAAGAAGACGTTGAATTACAAGCGTACGCTTATATTGAAAACGAAGACGGTTCTGAAGGTGAATTAGAACAGATCGAAACAGAAGCAGAATGGGATATGATTGAAGAAGTCTTCAACACATTCATGGCGGAAGAAGAAGAGTAATAAGCTGCAAGTGCTGACCTTTCCATAAGGGATCAGCACTTTTTTTGATTTAACGACTGTTTATTTTAGAAGCATGTCTGCTTTTTTGAAAGGAATGAGAAAAATGAGTAACGTAACGATATTCGAGCTTGAAAAGATCGCAGAAGAGCAGCTAGTTTTTGCCGTGATCATCAGCAAGTACCAAGAAAAGCTCGTCTATGTCAAACACAAAGAACGAGACACCTTGGAGATCCCTGGAGGCAAGCGAGAACTAGGAGAAAGCATCACAGAGTGTGCTGCCCGTGAATTAAAAGAAGAAACAGGCGCCAAGCACTTTACCCTAGAACCGTTATTTATCTATGGTGTAGAAAAAAACGGGGAGGCCGATTACGGCTTGGTGTTTGAAGCCCAGATCACGGACTTGCAGGATGAATTGACCTCAGAGATCGAAGCAATCTATGTAATGGCAGAGCCGCCTGCCAGCTGGACATATCCAACGATTCAGCCGTTGTTGTTGGCAGAATATTTCGTACGAACATAAAAATAATTCAGCCCACTCAAATGGAGGGCTGTCTTGAGTGGGAAAGTAAAAGCAGCGTGTTGAGTAGGAGTGAGCGAATGAGTTGCGTGATCCTGCAATCAGGGGTAGGATGAAAATGTAAACGTTATCTTATTGGAGAGTAGGGAAAGGCATGGAAAAAATTTATCAAGCAAGTACCGCAGAAGGAGCAATCGATTTTATCAATATGCGCGATTTGGAGATCGCGGCAGAGGAAGTGATTCCTAAAGGTGGGTATGGCTATATCAGCAGTGGTGCGGGGGATATTTTTACCTATCAAGAAAATGAACGCGCCTTCAATCACAAATTGATCATTCCTCATGTCTTAAAGGACATTGAATTACCGGACACAACGTTTTCCTTTGGCGGTGATACGTTGTCAGCGCCAATCATTATGGCGCCTGTTGCCGCCCACGGCTTAGCAAATGTTGCGGCAGAACAAGCGTCAGCCAAAGGTGTGTCACGTTTTGGCACGATCTATACGGCGAGTTCGTATGCCTCTTGTACGTTGGAAGAAATCCGAGCAGCTGGTGGCCAAGAAGCGCCGCAGTGGTTCCAATTTTATATGAGTAAAGACGATGGCATCAATAAAGACATCTTGGCGATGGCAAAACGCAATGGCGCCAAAGCGATCGTTTTGACCGCAGATGCAACTGTTGGGGGCAATCGAGAAACGGATCGCCGCAATGGCTTCACCTTTCCGTTGGCAATGCCGATCGTTCAGGCCTATCAATCAGGGATCGGACAAACGATGGATGCCGTTTACGGCTCCTCAAAACAAAAATTAAGTCCCCAGGATGTCGCTTTTATCGCCAAAGAATCTGACTTGCCAGTTTATGTCAAAGGGGTGCAATCAGAAGAAGATGTGGAACGAGCTTTAGGGGCAGGTGCACAAGGGATTTGGGTCTCAAATCACGGGGGACGCCAATTGGATGGTGGTCCAGCTTCCTTTGATTCCTTACAGATCGTGGCTGAAGCAGTGGCAGGTCGGGCGCCGATCGTCTTTGATAGCGGGGTACGGCGTGGACAGCATGTCTTTAAAGCGATTGCTTGCGGAGCAGATCTAGTGGCGATCGGCCGCCCAGTGATCTATGGGTTGGCTCTAGGTGGTGCCACTGGTGTTCAACAAGTCTTTGATTTCTTCAAAAAAGAATTGGAGATGGTCATGCAGCTTGCGGGGACGCAAACGGTGGCAGACATCAAAAAAGCCGTTTTACGGGACAATCGCTATTTATAGGCAATCCCTCAAAAAGGCGCTAGGATCGCTGATTCTGGTGCTTTTTTTTATGGATTTTTCTGATCATGCCCAGGAGCTGGAACAACTGCTTTCACCGAAAAAAGTGTATATGATTTTGAAACAATTGCAAAATCAGCTACACTTAAAAGAGACCAATAAACTAAAGGAGAGAGATTGATGATTCCAAAAATTATTCATTATTGCTGGTTTGGCGGCAATCCATTAGGTGAACAAGAAAAGAAATACATGGATACCTGGAAAAAATATTGTCCGGATTATGAGATCAAACGTTGGGATGAATCAACGATCGACCTTTCAAAATTCGGTCCTTATCTAAAAGAGGCCTATGACCAAGAAGAATGGGCCTTTGTGTCAGATGTGGTTCGTTTGTATGCGTTAGTGACAGAAGGCGGTATTTATATGGATACCGATATCGAGGTGGTCAAACCTTTAGATGAGCTCTTGACACTGGAGGCATTTATGGGCTTTGAGATCGAAACCAAGATTTCTACTGGGATCATTGGAGCGGTGCCGCATCATCCCTTTATGGAAGAATGGTACCACGATTACGATGACCGAAAATTTGTCCGGGCAGAAAAAACGGAAGATGTCGTCACCAATGTGATCCGAGTGACGGAACTGTTGCAAAACCACGGATTAGAATTGAATAATCAACGACAAACGGTTAAGGGCGTAGAAATCTTCCCGCAAATGACGTTTTCACCAAAAAGCTATATCACTGGTGAGGTCGAGGAAGATCCGAGTACGATGGTGATCCATCAGTTTTCTGGCTCTTGGTTATAAAAGAGTAAGTCTATGAAAGGACGGACAGTGGGGAAAGCTGTCCGTCCTTTTTGCTTTTGCAAGGGATGATGGAGATGTGATAGAATAGCTTGAAAAAATGAGGAGGCGTTTTGATGGCTATCAAACGATGTACTTTGGCAGATTTAGAAGAATTGGGAGAAATCAGCGTATCCACCTATTACGATACATTTGCTCCTTTCAATACGGAGGAAAATACTCGTATCTATCTAGAAGAAGCCTACAATCTGCCGAAACTGACCCGAGAGTTAGAAAATCCGCAGTCGGCGTTTTATTTTTTACAAGAAAATGCTCAAACCGTAGGATATATCAAACTTAACTGGGGTGAGGCGCAAACGGAAGCGATTGCCCCAGAGGGGTTGGAAATTGAACGAATCTATATCAAAAAAGAACATAAGCGCAGAGGCTATGGCAAAACACTGCTGCTGTTTGCTCAAGAGACCGCCAAAGAGCTGCAGAAAAAGTCGATCTGGTTAGGCGTTTGGGAATTTAACGACAATGCGTTGGCTTTTTATCATACGATGGGCTTTGAAAGAGTTGGCAGTCACTCCTTTTTTATGGGGGATGATGAGCAGACGGATTTCTTGATGCTGAAAGAACTTTGAAATCTGCCTTTGTATGAGGAATTAGAAATTACTTTCCATTTTTTTGGCAATCAAGTATAGTTAAAGGGATTGATGAAAAAAGAACGATTGGTGAAAACCATCGCTAAGGAGAGCAATTGTAAATGGAAAAACAGAGAAACGAAAGTATTTTGTCACGTTTTCTTAAAGGCGTGGTGATTGCCTTGGGCTTTATCTTGCCTGGTGTTTCAGGTGGCGTATTGGCAGCCATCTTAGGCATTTATGAGCGGATGCTGCGCTTTATGGCACATCTGACGAAGAATTTTAAAGAGAATCTCCTCTTTTTCCTGCCAGTAGGGATCGGGGGAATCGTAGGGATCGGGCTTTTATCAAAGCCATTAGAGTGGCTGCTGCAAAACTATCAAATCATCGTTTTGTGGGGCTTTGCGGGGGCAATTATCGGGACGTTACCGGCACTTGCTAAAGAATCGACCTTGAAAAGCAAACGGACAACCGGCGACCTGCTTTGGTTCTTCGGCAGTATGGTCATCGGCTTCTTGTTCCTCTATTTTATGGGCGATATCTTAGGAACGATCCCTGCCAATTTCATTGGTTTTGTGATCGCCGGCGGTCTGATCGCGTTAGGTGTTTTGGTTCCCGGCTTGAGTCCTTCAAACCTTTTGCTCGTTCTGGGCCTTTATGATCCGATGTTGAAAGGCTTTAAGAGCTTTGACATCATGGGGGTCTTTCTACCGATCGCCATTGGCGGCTTGGCAGTGATGCTGCTGTTTTCGAAATTGATGGAGTGGCTATTGAGCCATTATCATTCAAAAGTCTATCACTTCATTTTAGGGATCGTTATTGCTTCAACGATATTGATCGTGATTCCTCCGGTGGCAAACTATAGCGGCTTTACTTGGGTAACGGCTGTCATCGGAATTATCTTGTTTGTCTTGGGGGCTTGGTTAGGTCATTGGATGAGCAAGCTGGAAGAAAAATACAAGTAAATCAAAACGGCACATCGTTTGGCGATGTGCCGTTTTTGTTAGGTAATGATGGGGACAGCTAAGAAGAAGCGTTGGTCGACAGCTGGTAGTAAAAAGATGGGAACGTTTGATAACGATATAATACAGGTTTAAAAACTGTTCTATTTTTGTTGAAAGATTTCCTAGTGTTTGGTATATTGTAGTCTATATAAAGAAGAATTTTTCGTGTGTTACAGTTTAGATAATTGTTTGAGGTTTTGAGGAAAAGGAGGGGCAAGCATGCAAGATGCGACCTATTGGGCGGAACAATTGCGGCAAGGAAAAATCAGTTTTGCAGAGCGGGTGGCGATGATCGAAGAAAAAGTCAATCAACAAAATCCGCTTTTGAATGCGCTTGTAACATTTGATCCGCAAGCAGCGATCCAGCATTACGAGCAGCATCTTCAAAAAACGGTTTTTGGGGGACAACCCATGCCGTTAAAAATACTCGGCCAAACCAAAGCAGGGTGGCCAGCAACGTCAGGAGCCAAACTATTTGCTAAAGCACGAGCCAGCCGCACGGCTCATTTTGTCTCTCGTTTAGAAGAGGCAGGCTTTGTGCCGTTAGGGCAAACCAATGCACCAGAATTTGGATTCAAAAATATCACTGATCCAACATTGTATGGGCCTACACGTAATCCGTGGAATCCTGCCTGTTCAGCTGGTGGTTCCAGTGGTGGTGCGGCAGCGGCAGTGGCTTCGGGGATGTTTCCGATTGCGGGTGCCAGTGATGGCGGCGGATCGATCCGCATTCCAGCATCCTTTAGCGGATTGATCGGTTTGAAGCCAACCCGTGGCACGATGCCAGTGGGTCCTAGTGAATGGCGCAGCTGGCAAGGCGCTTCTATCAACTTTGCGTTGACGCTTTCCATGCGTGATACGGAACAGCTGTTTTATGCGTTGCGGACGTCACAGCCGGCAGCCCCTTATCAGGCACCGCAAGTAGAATGGCATCATCAGCAAGCGAGTCAAAAACCGCGGTTGAAGGTTGCTTTTACTACCGCATCGCCGACCGGCGGCCAAGTGTCTGAAACTGCCATCCAAGCAGTCCGAAGTGCAGCCGCATTTTTAGAAAAGCAGGGGCATGAAGTCGTTGAAGTGGGCTATCCAGTGGATGGTCAGCAAATGATGACCACCTATTACGCCATGAATGGCGGCGAAACAGCTGCGATGTTTGCTGAGATCGATGCTGCTCGTCAAGTACCGGTCAGACGGGAAGAGATGGAATTGATGACCTGGGCACTTTACCAATATGGCAAAAAACTGCCTGCCGCCGATTACGTCCTTGCCTTGCAGTGGTGGGATCAGCTGGCAGAAAAAATGGAAGAAGTCTTTTCAACCTATGATCTCTTTTTGACCCCGACGACGGCTTATCCAGCCCCTTTGATTGAGGAAGACTTACAAAGCGATAGCATTCGCCAAAGACTGCATGAGATCGAATCGCTTGGAAAAAGTGCTGCGGGTGAGTTGATCGAAGAAATGTTTGCCAAGAGCTATGCTCTGACACCTTATACTCAATTAGCCAATTTAACGGGGCAGCCAGCCATCAGCTTGCCAACTGCTCTTAGCGAGGAAGGGTTGCCGCTAGGGGTCCAATTTATGGCGTCTAAAGGCAGAGAAGACCTACTTTTCCAAGTCGGCTATTTATTTGAAACACAGCAACGATTTCTGTTGCCAAAACAAGGAAACTAAGAGGAGGATATTATGAAACAAGTTAGAAAAGGGAAAATCGTTGCAATGGTTGGTTTTTTAGGTTTATTTGCGGGGGTCCTGTTAAGTGCCTGCAGCAAACCAACGGAAGAAGACACCAGTCTAAGTAAGGTAGAAGAAGCCAAAACATTGGTTGTTGCTACTTCGGGAACCTTGTATCCATCGTCTTACTATAACGATGAAAATGAATTAGTGGGCTATGATGTCGATGTGGCAAAAGAAGTCGCCAAACGATTAGGCGTAGAGATCACATTTAAAGAGTACAATGTCGATGGACAAGTTTCTTCTTTAACACGTGGAGAAGCCGATTTTGCTGCCAACGATTTTGGTTTGACAGATGAACGGGCGGAAAAATTCAGTCTCTCAACGCCTATTAAATACTCGTTCGATAGTATGATCGTGCGTAAAAGTGATGACTCTGGGATTGCTTCTTTAGAAGATTTGGATGGCAAAAAAGCTGCTGGTGAACCGAATACCAGCTACATGCGCTTAGCCGAATCCTATGGGGCAGAATTAGTGACTTACGACAACGCAACGAATGATCAGTATTTGACAGATGTTGCGAATGGTCGAACGGATGTGATCTTGAATGATTACTATTTGCAAAAAATGGCGGTTGCTGCTTTGCCAGATATCCCTGTTAAAATTTTAGAAGATGTCTACTTTAATCCGAATGAAACGGGCTTCTTATTTGTGAAGGATCATAAAGCATTGCAGGAAAAAGTGGATGCTGTTTTAGCAGAAATGAAAGAAGACGGCCGTTTAAAAGAACTTGCGGAAACGTATTTTCAAACCGATATTTCAGTAAAATCTGATCAAGCGATTCAAACGGTTGAAACAGACTAATGTATATTCCAACCCTTGATTTGCCGTTGATGTGGGAGTCATTGCCCTATTTGCTGTCGGGCTTGTCCTATACGGTCGGCATTGCTGTCGTTTCGTTTCTAGGTGGCAACGTATTAGGGATCATGCTCACCTTCTTAGGGATGTTGGAAAATCCATTCATTAGAGGGTTCGTGCGGGGCTACCTCTCATTTCTAAGAGGCGTCCCAGCGTTGGTCTTGTTGTTCCTACTGTATTTTGGCTTGCCTTATCAATTGTCGGCGCTTAGTGCTGCGATCATCTGTTTTACATTGACCAGCAGCGCATTTATCGGGGAAATCTACCGAGGATCAATTGCTGGTGTGGATCGTGGACAATTTGATGCTGCCTATGCGTTAGGGTTATCCTTTACGAAAACGATGCGTCTGATTATTTTGCCACAAGCCTTTCGTATTTCTGTACCGGCATTGAGTAATGTGGCAATGGATTTGCTGAAAGGAACCTCCTTGGCAGCAATGATCACGATTCCTGATATTTTTCAAAAAGCTAAGATCGTTGGCGGACGAACCTTTGATTACATGTCCATGTATGTGCTAGTTGCCATCATCTATTGGCTGTTGTGTATTTTGATTGAAGCCGGGCAAAAGCAATTAGAACAACATTTTTCAAAACGCTTTGCCGCTAATGAGGCTGTAAGACAATAAAAAAAGAGCCGAGGCTCTTCAGCTGCTGTCAATGTTTCCTTGTGAGACATTGACAGCAGTTTTTTCTTTAGGTAATGAAGCAGCACCACAAGTTAGCCAGAGAAAAAAGGCAGAATAGTACCGTTTACTCTGGGCGGTTTTTTATAAATTCGATAAAGGTAATGATTTCAGATAGTTGATATTCAGTAAAGTCCTCATTGATTCTTGAAGCCACACGAATCTGTTTCATAGAGAGGGCTTCCAAATCATTCGGACGTCCATGCAAATAATCGAGACTGACATTGAAGTAATCAGCAAGTTCTTTTTGGATCTCAATATCGGGCATCCGATTGCCTTGCTCATACGAAGCATAGGTTGTTTTGGCGATTCCTAAATATTTTGCCATTTTTGCTTGTGTTAAACCAGATCGCGTTTTCCGCAACTGTCTTAAACGATCTTTAAACATGAAATCCCCTCCACAAAATTATTCTACTATGACACGATAGAAGCAGAAAGAAATTAATGTTTTATATCACTAATAGAGTTTTATTGCATTTACAAAGTACTCGATATGTAATACTATTTATGTGAAGAAGGATTACTACCTGTAAGAATCAGCAGGTAGTGAATCGTTCTCAAGGATTTTTTATAGCATGAAGGAGGGTAGAAGAAAGGAATAGATACACCAAAATGGAAGCGTTTCATAGAAGGAGGAAGTGAAATGAAAAAAGTATTGATAATTTGTGCAGCAGGCATGTCTTCATCGTTGATCGCTAAAAAAGGAACAAGCTTTTTAACCACAGAAGGCTGGTCAGTGAGGATCGATGCCATCTCTGCTTCAGAGGGGATCGCTACGATCGCTAAGGATGAGTATGATTTATATTTAGTTAGCCCGCAAACGAAAATGCATTTTGCCAATTTAAAGAAAAGCGCCGATAAATACGGCAAACCAATCGTGAATATTCCCCCGCAAGCATATATTCCGATACCGATCGGGATCGAGAAATTAGCACAGCTAGTCAAAGAAAGCATTGCATTAGAAAAAAGTGCGAAATAAATGGAGGTAGGCTATGGATAGTGAAAAAATTCAAGAAATATCCTTTGAACTTATTTTAGCAAGCGGTGATGCCCGCACGATGATTCATCAAGCCTTTGAACAGATGCGAAACAGCAGTTGTCAAGAAGCGCAAGAGTTGTTGGACATAGCCAATGATTCATTAGTCAAAGCCCACCGCATCCAGTCAAAAATGCTGCAAGAATATGCTTCAGGGACTTCATTTACCTGCGATATCTTGTTGATCCATGCACAAGATCATTTGATGACAACCATGACCCTCAGAGAAGTAGCACTAGAAATGCTAGGGATTTATCAAAAAATGAGTAGCCTTGAAGAAGCGATCCAATGCAGGAGTGCAGATGGCTAGTAAGCAAGCAAAAGTTGCTCAAAGAGATGCGGCGCAAAAACTGACGAAGAAAAATCTCTATTTTCAACGGCTGTTGCTATTGCGGTATTTAGTCGCATTCTTTTTCTTTTTTAACCTATATTGGCTGTTGGCTGCTTCTTTGGCAGGGCAATGGCTGCGTGTGGTTCCACTGAGCCTGTTGCTGTTGTCAATGAGAGCGATCAGTGAGTTTATCCGCTTATATGGACACCACGCAACCATCGTTTCCAAGCAACTCTTTTTTACTACATGGTATTTACGCCTTCAAATGGGGACAATGGCCATTCTTTTTTTATTGACTTTTTTTGGCGTGACAGAAGTTATTTTCCCCTATTTCACCTCGCAAAGTATCGAGTATGTTCGCATAGTTCTCTGGATAAGTGGTGTCTTTGCTTGGAGTGGTATCAGAAAATTGAAGAAAATTTTTCGCAATAAAGACCGACATTGGCAATGGATTCGCGAATTTGAAGAGATAGAAAGAAAGGGTGATTGATTTGACAGAATCGAACAATAAACTATTTCAACTTTTAGAAAAAGCAGTAATGGGTCCGATGGGAAAGATTTCCCAATACAAAATCGTTCGTAGTATCATGTCGGCAGGGATGGCGTCGATTCCTTTTACGATCGTAGGCTCAATGTTTTTAGTATTCAACATTTTACCGATCACGTTTCCGTTTTTAGCTGACTTTTTTGAAGCGACTTTTTTGAATTTCAGTGATTTGTATATGTTAGCAAATAGTACGACCATGGGGTTATTGGCATTATATTTTTGTATCGTTCTGGGCTATGAGTATTCCAAGATCATTCAAGTCGAGGAGAATCTCGACCTGACGCCGATCAATGGGGCGTTGTTAGGTGTTTTTGCTACATTGATGTCGATTCCTCAGCTTGTTTTTGACGGCGGAAAAATGACACGGATGAATGATGTGGAAGAAGGGCTGATCAATGGGTGGTTGATTGGTGCCGATGGGGTCGCACGTTTAGGAACTGTTGGTATTTTCACTGGGATCGTGATGGCGGTCGTTGCCGTTCAGCTGTATCGTCTCTGTGTAAAAAACAACTGGGTCATCAAAATGCCTGAAGAAGTGCCTGAAGGTGTGGCTCGTAGTTTTACGGCACTGATACCAGCCTTTGTGGTGGCAGTCGTGGTTCTGACCATCAATGGTGTTTTAGTTGTTTTAGGGACGGATATTTTTCAACTAGTAGCAATTCCGTTCGGGTTTGTTACCCACCTTACGGATAGCTGGTTGGGAATCATGGTGATTTATTTCCTCGCGCATGCCTTGTGGTTGGTAGGGATTCATGGATTCAATATCATTAGTCCACTGATCACCCCGATCATGTTAGCTAATTTAGCTGCCAATGTTGAAGGGGCGAGTTTCCCATTAGCAGGCCAATTTACCAACGGGTACGTGACATTAGGTGGTTCGGGAGCAACCCTTGGTTTTACCTTATTTATGATATACATTGCTAAATCGAAACAGATGAAAGTATTAGGGAGAGCTGCCATCGTCCCGTCGATTTTCAATATCAATGAACCGATCATTTTCGGCGTGCCGATCATCTATAATCCTTATTTAGCAATTCCTTTCTTGTTAGCACCGATGGCATCCGCCACGATCGCGTATTTTGCCACAAGGATGGAATTGATTCGTCCCATGATCGCCAATATTCCTTTCCCAACACCCGTTGGACTTGGTGGCTTTATTGGCACCGGTGGAGACTGGCGTGCAGGCGTCGTTGCCATTGTTTGTGCAGTAGTTTCTTTCTTGATCTATTTTCCATTTGCGAAGTTTTATGACACAAAATTGCTGAAAGAAGAACAAGAAGCCGCATAAGACGAGCAGTTGGGAAAACAGCAAGTAGCTACATTATCCCTATAAGAAAAAAACAGTTGTCCCTTTGCAGTTGAAGGGATAACTGTTTTTGCAATGGTCCTTCTTTTTCATGGTAAAATAAAGAAAAGCAAATCGAGGAGGGTCCTTATGAAGTATGAATGGCGCAAACTAGAAAAAGAGCTTTATCTTCCCAAAAAACCAACAGTGATCGAGGTGCCAACGTATCAATTTATCAGTTTGAGCGGCAGCGGCGATCCGAATCGTCCTGAATTCAGCGAAGAAATCGCCGCTTTATATACGATTTCTTATTCACTCAGGATGGGGTTAAAAAAAGGGGCTTTTGGCAATGAACCCTTTGAATACACGGTCTTTCCTTTGGAAGGCGTGTGGACCTCTCTGACAAAGCCAGAGGGTGCCATCAACAAAGAAGAATTGATCTATAAAATCATGATTCGCCAACCAGATCCAGTCACGGAAACACTGTTTCAAGAACAGCTCTTGGCAGTCAAAGAGAAGAAAGACAATCCAAATCTAGAGAAGCTCATCTTTGAACGTTATGAAGAAGGACTGTGTCTGCAAGCAATGCATACAGGCTCTTTTGATACTGAAGCGGAAACATTTGCGCAAATGAAGGAGCTGTTAAAACAAGAACAGTTAGTGATCCGTCCAACGATGGACACGTTCCAGCATCGAGAAATCTATTTGTCTGATCCGCGAAAAGTCTCACCAGATAAAGCCAAAACCGTCCTGCGATGGGCAGTAGAATCAGAAGGTGGGATTCAGTGAATAAAAACTATTTAAGCATCGACATCGGCGGCACGAAAATCAAATCGGCTGTCATTGATCGCTCGGGGAATATTCTGACACGAGGACGGATGGATACGCCGAAAAATCTTACGGAATTTCTGACAGGGATTGAAACGATCGTTGAAGACGTTCATGGGAGCATTCGGGGCATTGCTGTTAGTACTCCAGGAAAAGTCAACCCAGAGACAGGGACGATCTCGTTTGGCGGGGCATTGCCTTTTTTAGATGGAGTCTCCTTAAAACAGCTGCTGGCAAAGTACCAAGTGCCGCTGGCTGTGACCAACGATGGCAAGGCAGCCGCATTAGCTGAATGGTGGCTAGGAAACCTTAAAGGGATTCAAAATGGGGCTGCCATAACCTTAGGTACTGGTTTGGGTGGTGGTGTGATCGTTGAAGGAAAACTGATCCAAGGTGCACATTTTCAAGCAGGGGAATTAAGTTTTCTACTAAATGCCACTAAGAGAAGCGATGCTCCAGAAAACGCTGAGCAACCAAATAATCAGGGATTGACCCTGCAGCAATTGGCAGGTTTTAGCGGTTCAGCGGTCGCCATGATTCGTCGCAGCGCCCAACTGCTAGGCTTAGCTGATCTTGCGGATGGCGAAGCAGTTTTTGACGCTATCAATCAAAAAGAGCCACGGGTCTGGGCGCTGTTTACAGCGTATTGCCGAGAAATTGCGTGTGTCATACTCAATGTTCAAGCCGTGATCGA
This sequence comes from Enterococcus casseliflavus, assembly GCF_029215545.1. Taxonomy (NCBI): domain Bacteria; kingdom Bacillati; phylum Bacillota; class Bacilli; order Lactobacillales; family Enterococcaceae; genus Enterococcus; species Enterococcus casseliflavus. The sequence continues at coordinate 818,699 of NZ_CP119393.1, forward strand.
CTTAGAGCGCTTCGTGATTGGTGGTGGCATCAGTGCCCAAGCGATCGTGGTGGAAGAAATCGACCGTCAGTATCAGCAACTGCTGGCTAGTTTACCGATTTTGCAGCAGACCTTGACGAAGCCGGAAATCCAAGCCTGCAAATTTCAAAACGATGCCAACTTATTAGGGGCGCTCTATCATTTCTTTTTGGAACATGAGATGAAATAAAATAGACCAAAAAACTGCCGCGAACCAACGATTCGCGACAGTTTTTTTAGGCTTTTTTCTTGGTGTCTTTGTCTTCGTCACCTAGGTAATCTTTGCTAGTGAAGGCACTGTGGAAGTATTTGCCTTCTTGACCGTAATAGCGGTTATAGCGCTGCTTGAATTTGCGGAACACGTAAACGACAAGAACTTTTAGCAGACAATAAATTGGAATCCCGAAAATCACCCCAACGATCCCCATCAAATCACCCATCACTAATAAAACAACCAGAATCGTAATAGGATGAATTTTCAATCGGTCACCCATCACACGGGGCACGACTAAATCCCCATGAAGCAACTGTACAGCAAACCAAGCAATCAAAAATTTAACCAACATCCCGGTGGAGTCTTGTGCGGCAATGAAAAGTCCCGGGAAAAAGACGATAAAAGGACCAATATAGGGGATGATGCAAAGCAGACCAGCGGCGATCGCCAGAATACTGGCATACTCTAAGCCAATCAATAGGAAAACGACCCAATAGATCGCCCCTAAAATCAAGGAAGAAATGATTTGTCCTTTCAAAAAGGCACCGACTTGTATGTCAGAGATCTTGACGATTTCATTAAAGTCTTTGCGAAAACGTGGTGGCACTAACGAGAGAACCGAAAAATAAAACTTGTTGGGGTTGCGCAATAAGAAAAAGGCAATGATCGGTCCCGTAAACAAAGCGATGAACAAGGTCGATATCGTTGAAAACAAACTGCTGAGCCCAGCAGCACCAGTTTCCCAATAGTCCCCAATAAAACTCATGATGTTGTTGGTGATATTTTGCAATGTGTCTGTAATTTGTGCCATCTCATCTTGAAACGGGGTATTTTCTAAAAAGGCGGTCGCGTTTTTCTCAAAGTCACTGACCAAACTTGGTAAGCTGTTGATCAGATCGGTGGTTTGCTGCTCCAAAATCGGATAAAGCTGGAAACCAGCAAAGACGATCAACAAAAGAATCAGCAGATAGATCCCAGCAATCGAAGCACTGCGGGGAATTTTTTTCGTTTCCAATTTATCGACCACCGGATTAAACAGATAGTAAAGGATCAGCCCAAATAAAAAGGGTGGGAGAATAGCTGTAAGAATGGCTGAAAAGGGTGTAAATAAAAAAGAAATCTGATTTAGCAAAAAGACAGCAACTGCCGACAAGATAATCAGTCCTAAGACATAATAGCTTGTTTTGCCGCCTAAAAAGTGGATCAATCGGTTATTTTTCATAATAAGCCTCGCTTTCTTAGCTACATTATAACGAAAGACCCCTATTCTGTAAAAAAACAACGTACCTTTCGAAAAAACCACGCTCACATTCTCAATAGCTTTATAATGAAAGAATATCTTTAATAAGGCGTTGCTGGTGACCTCTTTCTTCAAAACAGACCAAAAAACGCTCCCGTGAGCACAATGCAGGAGCGAAAAGAATTATTTGCGCACTGTCGTCAAGGTACAGCGACCAACGGCTGTTTTTAACCCGCTAGCTAACCAAATAGTGGCTTGCCAAGTTTGGATACGAGCGCCGATACGATCAGGACTAGCTTCTACGATCAGGGTTCCTTCTTGAGCGGCGGCTAGATGGTTGACTTGTAGGTCAACGCCGGCGGCGAAGGCTTCTTCTTGAGCCAAAGCTTGATTGGCACCGATGCTGCAGGCAGTCTCGATCAAAACGCCGTTAATGCCACCGTGAACGAGACCAAAAGGCTGTTTGTGCTGCGCTTTGATCGGCATCCGTAAACGAACAAAATCGGCTGTTGCTGCTTCTACTTCGATTTCTAAGGCTTCCAGTAAATTCATTTTTTGCTCCTTTTTCTAAGAAAGTTACCATGATTATAGCACGAGTTTTGGTAGAAATAGCCGAAGATCTCAGAAAGTCGGCAACAGGGGGAGAAGTCTTAAGAAATTCCCTTAACCAAAGCAATTTCTAACGAAAAGCGACTAGATATGTGTATAATAGAGCTATGTGAATTGAGGAGGAACAAGTAATGAGAGAATGGAAAACCTTAAAAGAATATGATGAAATTTTATTTGAACAACATGGAAAAGTGGCGAAGATCACGATCAACCGCCCAGAAGTCCACAATGCGTTTACACCAAAAACGGTGTTTGAAATGATTGATGCATTTTCAATCAGTCGCGATGAACCAGGCATCGGCGTGATTATTTTGACAGGCGCCGGCGACAAAGCCTTTTGTTCAGGCGGAGACCAAAAAGTCCGTGGTCACGGTGGCTATGTTGGGGAAGATCAGGTTCCTCGCTTAAACGTATTGGATCTGCAACGCTTGATCCGCACGTTGCCAAAACCGGTGATCGCCATGGTCAAAGGCTGGTCGATCGGCGGCGGAAATGTTTTACAATTGGTTTGTGATTTAACGATCGCCGCTGATAACGCTAAATTTGGTCAAACAGGACCAAATGTCGGTAGTTTTGATGGTGGCTATGGTTCGGGCTATCTTGCACGGACGATCGGTCATAAAAAAGCTAAGGAAGTTTGGTTCATGACAAAACAATATACCGCCGAAGAAGCATTGGCGATGAACTGGATCAATACAGTCGTTCCTCTTGATCGAGTAGAAGATGAAACGATGGAATGGGCCGAAACGATGCTGCAAAAGAGCCCGTTGGCGTTACGCATGATCAAAGCATCAATGAACGCCGATACGGACGGATTAGCTGGCATTCAGCAATTAGCTGGCGATGCGACCTTATTGTATTACACGATGGATGAAGCCAAAGAAGGTCGTGACGCGTTTAAAGAAAAACGTCAACCAGACTTCGACCAATTCCCTAAATTCCCATAATGACTGGGAGTTGGCTGCAAAGGCAAGCACAACTTCATCCAGAACGACCAGCTTTTTATTGGCATGAAAAAAGCTGGTCGTTTGCTGCCTTGCAAAAAGAGGTTTATGCTTACGCTGCTTATTATCAAGCCCAATTCGTTGATCAGCCAAACCGGGTAGCTCTTTTTAGCAATAACTCCCCTGAAATGGTCTTTACGATCCTTGCGTTATGGGAGCTGGGGATCGAAGTCCAGCTGCTGAATACGCGATTGACAGCCGCTGAAATCTCCTTCCAATTGCAAGATGCCCACTGCGACTGGGTGATCACGGCGGATCAGGCTACGGTTTCGGGTGTTCGCAGCTTGACCTTTGGACAAGCGATCAAACAGACGAAGGCTTTTGTTGGTTCTTTTGATCCTTCGTTTGTTCCTAATCAAGCAATCTATCAAGCAGAACAAGTAGCTTCGATTATGTATACATCTGGTACGACTGGCAATCCCAAGGGTGTGCCCCAAACCTTTGGGAATCATCTAGCAAGTGCCGAAGCGACTCAAAAGAACCTAGCCATCACTAGCGAGGATTGTTGGCTTTGTGCAGTTCCGCTGTATCATATCAGTGGATTATCAATTCTCTTGCGTTCCTTGCGACTTGGAATGAGTGTTCGTTTGTATGAACGCTTTGATGCTGGAGAAATGGCAAAAGACCTTGAAGTAGGGAAAGGGACGATCGTTTCTTTGGTGGCAAAAATGCTGACAGATTTGCTGCCCTTGGTGCCCCAACAAGGCTTTGATTCGTTGCGTTATGTCCTGCTAGGCGGCGGTCCGATTGCCAAAAGTGTATTGGAAAAATGCCAGCAAAAACAGCTTTCTGTGATTCAATCCTATGGGATGACAGAAACCTGTTCACAAGTGGTGGCATTGCCGCCAGAAAAAGCTTCTGAAAAAATCGGCGCCTCTGGGGTTCCCCTGCAAGGTGTTCAATTACGAATTGCGGTTGATGCGAAAATGGCAGATCATCGGACTGCTGAAAGTACCCAGTCGATCGGAGAGATCCAACTGCAAGGACCGGCGATCACGACCCGTTACTTAAACGATCGCAGTCCACAGCAGTGGGACCAAGAGGGCTGGTTTGCCACAGGAGATCTAGGGTATCTTGATCAAGAGGGCTTTTTGTATGTAGTCAGTCGTGCAAGCGAACTGATCATATCTGGTGGAGAAAACATCTATCCTGCAGAAGTGGAGCAAGCCTTGTTGCAGCATCCAGCGGTCAAAGAGGCAGCTGTGGTGGGGGAACCAGACGAGGAGTGGGGACAATCTGTCGCGGCTTATTTAACGTTAAATGAGTCCGTCCGACTCCAAGCCTTGTTGGATACATTAGAAGGGCAGATCGCCCATTATAAATTTCCGCGCCGTTTTTATCACGTGCGAGAAATGCCGCGCACAGCAAGCGGCAAACTTTTAAAACGGCTATTGCTGAGTGAAGAAAGAGTGAACTACATTGAACAGCAAATCATCAAGTAATTATAAAGCAGCGATCGCTGCCGGGAAAACCTATTTGAGTGAGTATCAGCCTTTAAAAAGGTGTGACTTACTGGCTCTTTATGCAGCGGCACAAGAATATCAAGGGGAACGCTATTTCTGGCGTACTCCTGATGAAACGACTAGTCTGGTAGGGTTGGGTTGGTTAGTCACTTTTTCGCAACCCAAACTTGCAGACTTTTCAGAAGTCCGCTCTCTCTTAAAGCAAGCCCATTATCAACCAGAGGCACCTTTTCAGGCGCAGCTGGTTGGGGGCTTTGCTTTTGATGAACAGGCAGAAGTCAGTCAGGATTGGGCTGAGCTAGGTGCCGGTCTCTTTGCGTTGCCAGAAATACTGGTCCGCAAAACTGGCGATCAGTGTGGCGTCGTTTATACAGTAGCCGCTTCTTCCGAGGAACAACGACAACAAAAAGTCGCTGTCTTACAGGAAAAAGTCGCAAGCTGGTTGAATGCCAACCCGGACAAGAGTCTTGTAGCAGAAACGCCTGCTTTTCAGGCACAAGAGGAACTAGAGGTGCCCCAATGGCTGCAAGCGGTCGAAGAGACAGTGGCAGCCATTCGCTCGACTGAAACACCGTTGAAAAAAGTGGTTCTGGCAAGGAGAATGAAGATAGAAACGAAGCAGTCGATCATTAGTGCTGCGGTGTTGCAACGGTTGGCGCAACAGCAGCCGAATACCTATCTTTTTGCCATCGAACATGGGGGCCATGTTTTTGCTGGTGCGACGCCAGAACGCTTGCTAAAAGCGACTGTCGATCAATTTGAAACGGTAAGTATCGCAGGTTCCGCGCCAAGAGGCAAAACCAAAGAAGAAGATGAGGCACTGGCACAAGCCCTCTTAGCGGACGCAAAAAATACCCATGAACATCAAGTAGTTGTCGATCGCTTGGAAACGGCATTGGCTACTTTGTTAGCTGACGGTTTTCAATCAGAAGCCCGCTCCGTCATCAAGAATCGTGACATTCAGCATTTGTTTGTTCCTTTAGCAGGGCAAAGAAAAGCAGGAGTCAACTTTCTGAGCGCCGTGCAAAAACTACACCCGACCCCAGCATTGGGGGGAGAACCGAAAGAAGCAGCCGTCTCATGGATTCGTACCCATGAACCAGCCAGCAGAGGGATGTACGGTGGACCGATCGGTTGGTTGGGTATTCAAGAAGATATTGGCGAGTTTGCAGTGGCCATCCGCTCAGGATTCTTTAGCGGCAATCAAGCAACGCTGTATGCAGGCTGTGGGATCGTTGCCGATTCAGATGCGGAATCCGAACGTCAAGAAACACGGTTAAAATTTCAACCGATGAGGAGAGGGATCTTAGGAGATGAATAACCAGACAGTCATGACAGACTATTTATTAGCGGCAATCCAAGGACTAAAAGCAGCGGGTGCGAAGCGAGCGGTTATTAGTCCCGGTTCACGCTCAACGCCATTGGCGCTACTATTGCATCGTGATCCTGAGATCACCTGTACGGTGGCTGTCGATGAACGTTCGGCTGCTTTTTTTGCTTTAGGGATGTCCAAAGTTGATCTCCAGCCAACAATCTTACTGTGTACTTCTGGAACTGCAGCAGCCAATTATTATCCAGCCGTTTGTGAAGCAGAAGCCACCAACTTGCCACTGATCGTCTTAACGGCTGATCGTCCACCAGAACTGCGGGGCGTTGGGGCGCCACAAGCGATGGACCAACAGAATTTGTATGCCTCTCACGTCAAAAAGATGGTAGAGATGACCGTGCCAGAAAACGATCCTTCTTTGTTGCGTTATAGTTTTTGGCAAGCTGCAACTTGCACGATCGAAGCGCAAAAACAGCCGAAAGGCCCGGTCCAAATCAACTTTCCATTACGGGAGCCGCTGTTGCCTGACTTTAGTCGCCAATGCAGTATTCAGCAAGACGTGAGCTATCTGGCACCACAACAAGAGCTGTCAGCAGAGATGATCACCCAGCTAGCCCCTTACTTTGATAAAAAAGGTATTCTGATTGCTGGAGAAAGCCTTACGATCGAAGAAGCGCAGCAGTTGCTGGCTTTTTCAGAGAAATTAGGCTGGCCGATTGTCGGCGATCCATTGACCAATTTGGCGACAGCCGGTACCAAAGTAGGAACATTTATCAGTCAAGCCGATCTTATTTTCCCGCAATTGACTTCTGCCTTCCAACCAGAGGTGGTCGTGCGTTTTGGTCGCTTACCAGTCACTAAAAATGTCCTGTTATGGTTGAACAAAGCAGCGGATACGACGACGTGGCTCTTTGTTGATCCATCGGGGCAGTGGCAAGACCAGTTGCATCGGGCAAACTATTTGATCGAAGCAGCGATCAGCACTTTCGTGGTGGCCATCACCCAGTTGCCGATCGTCAAACATACGGCGTGGCAACAACAATGGCAAGCACTTCAAGCGCGGGCAGATCAGGTGATTGCTGCAAGTCCGCAGTTGAAACAATGGGATGAGAGCAGCGCTGTGCGCATGCTCCAACAATGTCTACCTGAAGAAGCGCAAATTCTTTTGGCAAACAGCAATGCGATCCGTTTCTTTGATCGCTACGGCAGCAAAACTTCCTCCACTTATCGAGTGTATGGAAATCGGGGCGTCAATGGGATCGACGGCCTTGTCTCGACCGTAGCTGGGATTGCTTCCGCCAGTCAAAAGCCTACCTACTTGTTGATTGGTGATTTAGCGTTGTACCATGATATGAACGGCCTACAACTACTGCGTCAGTATCAATTGCCAGTAACGATCATTTTACTGAATAATAACGGTGGTGGGATCTTTTCCTTTTTGTCACAAAACACCTTAGAACCAAACGACTTTGTCCCGCTCTTTGGCACGCCATTAGATCTTGAGTTTCAAAAAGTGGCGGCCTTATATGAGGCAGATTGGCACACACCGACCTCTTTGCTAGAGTTTCAAACGATTTTAACGGAAACAAGCCAACAGCTGCGCTTTCAAATAATCGAAGTGAAGGGTGAGCAAAAAGATCCGGTTAATACTTGGCAAGCACTGCAACAGCAGTTTAGCGAGGCGGGAGCGCAGCCATGAGGGAAACGATAAATGGCGTCAGTTATTTTTATCAGTGGCTGCAACCGTACCGGCCAGCCTTACCAACCCTTGTGGCATTGCATGGCTTCACGGGTTCTTCGGAAAGCTTTCGACCGGTTTTTGCAGAGGAAGGTTCTTACAATGTATTGGCAGTCGATTTGATTGGACATGGACGGTCATCGATTTACGTCCATCCCATGCGTTATGAACTTCCTTTACTGGTGGAGGATCTCGCACACCTTTTAGCGAAGTTAGGGATTGAACGTTATGGCCTGTATGGCTACTCGATGGGGGCGCGAATCGCACTTGTCTGGGCGGTCATGGAACCAACGGCAGTGACCCATCTTTTGCTTGAGAGTGGTTCACCCGGGTTAGCTGATCCAGCGGAACGCCTCGCTCGTCAGCGACACGATCGTCGCTTAGCGTTGCGCTTACTAAGGGAGCCTTTGGTCGATTTTGTCGATTACTGGCAAGAACTGCCGTTGTTTGCTAGTCAAAAGGAGCTACCTTTAGCGCAGCAGGCTGCTGTACGGCAAGGACGCTTGCAGCAAAACAAATTTGGCTTGGCAGTAAGCTTGGTTTACGGTGGTACTGGCAAACAGCCAAGCTGTTGGTCGGCACTTCCGCAGCTAGCTTGTGAAATTCTTTATTTAGCGGGGGAAAAAGATTTAAAGTTTCGTAAAATCGCCCACCAAATGAAGCAGCTGCAACCAGAGATGACCATCAAAGTCGTTGCTAATGCTGGACATTGTATCCATTTAGAACAGCCGACACAGGTTCGTCATGAAATCGATCAATGGTTTGTAAAAGGATCGGGGCCACAGTCAGCTGATTGACAAGGAGAGAACGCAATGAAGATTGAAAAAATTGAACGCATCGCCTGTCGCTTGCCCCTCAAACAACCCTTTGTGACAAGTTATGGACAATTAACAGAAAAAGCTTTTGATCTTTATTTGGTGACGACAGAGGATAAAACGATGGGCATCGGTGAATTGGTCGCTTTTGAGCAGCCAGATTACATTGAAGAAACCCTCTTTTCTGCTCGACAAGTGATTGAAACAGCACTGATCCCATTATTGATTGACCAAGAGATCGAGCATCCGCAAGAAGTTTGGCAGCTGTTTCAAACGGTCCAAGGAAACTACATGGCAAAATCGGCTTTGGAAACAGCGATTTGGGATCTATATGGCAAGCAAACGCATCAAAGTGTGAAAGAGCTTTATACCGCAACCCGACCGAGTGTCGCTGTTGGCGTTAGTCTTGGCATACAAGACTCTGTCGAAAAACTAGTGGCTCTTGTTGCCGATTATGTCGCCCAAGGGTATCAACGAATCAAATTAAAAATCAAGCCTGGGCAAGATCTGGTACCCTTGCGAGCGATTCGACAAGCCTTTCCAGAATTGCTTTTGATGGCAGATGCAAACGGAGCCTATCAGAGTGAGCCAGAACGCATTTTGGCACTTGATGACTTAGGCTTGGTGATGATCGAGCAACCACTTAAGGTACGAGATCTGGTGGGGCACAGTCAGCTACAGCGGCAGATGAAGACGCCTCTATGTTTGGATGAAGATATTCGAACGGCAGAAGACGTCGATACCGTCGCAGCCCTGGACAGCTGCCGTGCGATCAACCTGAAAATCCCCCGTGTCGGTGGGATCACCGAAGCCTTGCGAATCCTTGATCGATGTCAAACCCATGGACTACTCGTTTGGTTAGGCGGCATGTTTGAGTCTGGTGTGGGACGAGCCATGAATTTGCAATTTGCGAGTCAAGATATTTTCCATTTTCCCGGGGACCTTTCCGCTTCTGACCGTTACTTTTATGATGATGTCATTACACAGCCTGCAACTTTGCATAAAGGAAAGCTGCTGGTATCTGATGGAGAGGGCTTTGGTATCACGTTAGCTGAAACAAAGCTAAGTCAATATGGGCAACCTAAAGAACGTATCTACTCAAGAAAACGATCAGCGAAAGAATAACAGCAGCCAAAGAAAAACAGCGAAAGCAAAAGAAACGGCCAACAGGGAAATCTGCTGGCCGTTTCTTTTGTTTTATTCTGCGTTTTTGAATTCTTTTTCAATTTGTAGTCGTTGGACTTTCATGGTTGCTGTTCGTGGGATATCTTCGTAGTCGCGTAAAATTGGCTGATTGAGGTGAGGGAGATCTTCCACCATTTTCCACCAAGCATCCCAATCCATTTCACGATTTGGCGCTAAAGCAATGATTGGTTGTGGTGAGTTTTCTTTGTCGCGAACGATCACAACTTCGGCAAGGAAGTCTAAATGATCCAGCAAAAGGTCTTCCAAAGCAAGATTGCTTTCAATATTTTTGATCAAGTCCACTTGACGGTCTTTTAAGTAAAGATGTCCCTGATCATCCATCATGCCGTAGTCACCACTGTCCCACCAAGCGCCATAGACATTGTCAGCAAAACGCTGATCTTCTTTATAATAGGTCAACGCGCGTCCTTTTGAAAGGAAATGGATGTGCCCATCGGTATTGGCTGGCAGCTCGTTGCCCTCGGCATCGGCGATTCGTGCTCTCGTTAAGTCCTCCAGACCGACACCCATATCACGGGCATCGTTGGTAGCGATGCTTTCTAAGGTATGTGCTTTTAGGATCATTGGCCCGCATTCACTTTGGCCATAGACTTGTAAAAAGAGTGCTTCTTTTGTTGCTGAAGTATTTAAAAAAGTCGCCATTGTTTGATTGTTGATGGCATCAAAGGTTGAGTGATAGTAACGAATATTGGCGAAAGCATCTGGTTGTTCTTTTGCCACAAAGCTCCATTGGACAAAATTGTTTGGATGAGTTTCCAAAGCGATTGGTGGATATTCTTTTAGCATGCTTACGACATGAGCGCCGTTGGCATTGGCTAATGGCATCATCGGAAAGCCCATCGCCATCAAGGATGAGATGCCAATATTGAAGCGGGAGTGCACCGGTGAGATATGGAACGCAATTAAATCAGAGTTTGCCTTGGTGCGATCAATCTTGGTGAAGATCGTTTTTTGCCATTTTGTCCGCCAGCCCATGGAGTTTGCCGAATGACAAATCAATTTTGGAATACCCGTTGTTCCAGAAGTGTGGGTCATATAAGAAATTTGATCCACCGGTAACTCAGTTTGGGCCACTGGTTCCGCTGGTTGTTGCAGCAAATGGCGAACAGCGATCTGTTTGTCAGTACTGCTATTTTTCACTTGTGCGACGCGGCCTTCGGTTTCTTCATCAAATAAGATGTAAGGATCTTCTAAGCGATCCACAAACACTTCGATGGTTTCAGCAGGAAAATGATAGGAGATCATAGCAGGAACGGCACCAAGGTAAGAAGCAGCCGTTGCTAACAAATACGTATCGAATTTTGAAGATTTATACAGAATGATTTTATCTCCTGCTTGCACGCCAAGTGAGGCAAGTTGATAAGCACGCTTTAAAATCATTTCATGGCTCGAACGGTAGGTACTACGATAGCCAAGCTCAGGAAATGCTGGCAACACTTCATCATGGATGATGGGGGTGTCAGGAAACGTCTCAGCAGCTTCGCGATAATTGGTGTATAGATTCAATGGACGATAGTCTAAAATGGACAAATAGAACACTCCTTTAAAAGTTCGTGAAAAACTTCATTTGATTTCTCCATTTTAGCACAGGAATTCCTCGATACAATAGATATTTTGTGTTTTTTATTTATTTCTAAAAAATCATCCGGGCAAAGACTTTCGAAGAATGAATGACTGTGATGTGTTATCATTCATTCCTCGTACTAAGCGGAAAAAGTGCATAATCAACGGGTGTATTTTGCTACAAAATCTTCGATTGGGAGGCGAAAGTCTAAATAGCGTGCTTTTAATTCTGCACGATTCCAATTCCACCAAGCGATTTCTTGCAAAGCAGTGATCGTTTCTGGATCAAAGCGGTATTTGATCACTTTTGCTGGAACCCCGCCGACGATCGCATAAGGCGGCACATCTTTGGTTACGACTGCGTTTGAGGCGATCACGGCACCATCACCGACGGTCAAACCAGATTGGATCACGGCACCGTGGCCGATCCAGACATCATTGCCAATGACGGTCGTTTTTGCTTTGCGTTTTTCTAAGAAGGACTCGTCCTTTGGCGCAAATCCATAGCCTTCGCCATTATAGGCAAAAAGATGCTGACTAGGGCGTTCATAGGGATGATTGGTAGGGCCGATGCGGACCATCGCTGCGATACTGATAAAACGTCCTAATTGGCTGTTCTGAATAAAGCAATATTGCCCCGTATAGGTATAATTGCCGATGGAAGAATGATCAATGTGATTGGCTTCGCCAATTTCGACATAGTCTCCTAAAGTTGTGTCTTGAAGCTGCGAGTCTTTGCCAACGATCGGCTGTTCATCTGGAAAATTTGTGATCGATAGGTGCATAGAAATCATCCTCTCTTGCGTATTGCTATCATTTTACCGCACTTTTTTGTACTATTTGACTAATACGCACTAAAGACAAAAGGAGGTCTGCTTTATGGAGACGATTTATCAGTTAGATAAGATGACCGAAACGATAGCTAAGCGAGCAATCAAAAAAGGATACTCGTTAAAAAATCAAGCGGCCCCAGAGGCGCTGTTTGTGCGCAGTTCAACGGTTCCTAACGAATTGATCACACCAGAATTAGCTGTGATCGCTCGTTCAGGAACAGGCACCAATACGATCGATTTGGCACGGTGTACTCAAAATGGCACAGTAGTTTTCAATAGTCCTGGTGTCAATGCCAATGCAGTCAAAGAGTTGGTGCTATCCAATTTATTTCTCAGCGTCCGCCCCTTATTCAAAGCGATCCAGACGGTAGCCGATTTGCAAGAAGAACTAACGTCCGGTCACATTGAAGCAGAAGAGGTGTTGAAGGTTGCTGAAGAACGGCGAAAAGAAGTGATCGGCGAAGAATTAGCTGGAAAAACCATCGGTATTTTAGGCTTAGGAGAGATCGGTGAACGGGTGGCAAAAGCCTGTCATCAGCTAGGGATGGAGGTCCTCGGCTATGCCCGTACGAAGAAAGCAGCACACGATTACGAGCAAGTCAGTGACCTGCAAACGCTGTTGGCCGAATCAGATTTTCTGGTGGTTTTGCTCCCTTTAAGTCAAGAGACCAAAGGCATGCTGAATCGACAAACGATTCAGCAGATGAAAAAAAATGCAGTGTTGATGAATTTTGGTCGCGGGGAGATCGTGGAAGAAGCAGCCGTCTTAGAAGCATTAGCCAAAAATCAGCTCAAACAATACATTACTGATTTTCCTAGTGCGGGCTTGATCGGACAACCGAAAGTGTTGTGTTATCCGCATATCGGCGGCAGTACTACCAATGCCTTGGAAAAGGGGGATCAGGTAGTTTTTGATCGCATGCATGCCTATTTACGCGCTGGGACGATTCAAGAATCGGTCAATTTCCCCCATGCAGAGTTGCCTTTTTTGGCACCGTATCGCTTAGCGCTGTTTTATCACGACAAGCCTGGTGCTTTTGCCCCATTATTGCGGATCATTTCTGAAGCAGGCGTGGATATCGATAATTTGGCGAGTGAGAGAAAAGCCGGAGTTGCCTATACTTTGATTGATCTTGATGAGACAAATGAAACACTGCTGCAAGATCTACAGCAGCAGATACAGCAAGAAACAGCGATCGTTCGTGCCCGCTTGATCAAAAATTCGCGAACCAGTGAATAGTTGCCACCAACAATGTTTCTTGTTATGATGAAAAAAAAGTAAAGGAAGTTCATCATGACGAATAAGTTTCAAGATAAAAAGAAGGTCGCTTTGCCTCGTTATCAGCAGATTGCCGTAGCGATCGCGGAACGAATCGTTGAAAATCGCTACCAAGTTGGGCAAAAGATCCATGCACGCTCAACGTTAGCCAGCAATTTCAATGTCTCTCCTGAAACAGCCCGCAAAGCGATCAATGTATTAGTTGATTTAGAAATCATGGACGTCCGTCATGGCAGCGGCGCCTATATTGCTTCAAAGGAAAAAGCACAGGCCTTTGTTGAACAATACCAAGATGTGCAGTCGATCCAAGAAATCAGACAAGACATTTTAGACAGTGTGGAGCGGCAGCAGCAAGAGCTGGATAATTTTTCTGACTTGTTGAACATGTTAGTGCAGCAGACCAAAAAGGTACACCATATGAGTCCGTTTGTGCCCTTTGAACTTCAGTTGACGGAACAAGCGCAGCATTTGGAAAAAAGTATCAATGAATTGAATATTTGGCAAGCCACAGGGGCGACGATTATCGCAATCCAAACAACCGAAGAATTGTTGTTGTCACCAGGACCTTATGCGAAATTCAGTGCAGGCAATACGATTTATTTTGTCGGAAATGAACTGGCGTTGCAGCGCATGACCAATTTCTTCTATCCAACGGACCATTCAGCGTAATTCTTTTTCCTGATTCCCATGCTTTTTTTGCAAAAGAAAAAGCATTGGGAAATTTTTTTTGACAAAGTGACCACATCTTGTTAAGATAGTATGGTCACTTTCGTGAAATTTTTCAGAAAAAGGAGTATTAATCATTTGAGTAAAGTTAAAGTAGAACACTTAACCAAAATCTTCGGTAAGAAAAAGCAGCAAGCTCTTGCCATGGTCAAAGAACAACGCAGCAAAAACGAGATTTTAGAAAAAACGGGTGCCACCGTCGGGGTCTATGATGTGAACTTTGAAGTCAACGAAGGCGAGATTTTCGTCATCATGGGCCTTTCTGGAAGCGGGAAGTCAACATTGATTCGACTATTGAATCGATTGATCGAGCCGTCTGGCGGAGATATTTACATAGATGGCGTGGATGTTGCCAAAATGAGTAAAGAGGAACTACGAGAAGTTCGCCGTCACAAAATCAACATGGTTTTCCAAAGCTTTGGCCTTTTCCCTCATCGGACAATTTTAGAGAACACAGAATACGGACTAGAAGTCCGTGGGGTCTCGAAAGAAGAACGAACAGCGAAAGCGGAAAAAGCGTTAGAAAACTCAGGATTGCTTTCTTTTAAAGACCAATACCCTGACCAGCTGTCTGGAGGGATGCAACAGCGTGTGGGACTTGCCCGTGCGTTAGCCAATGATCCAGAGATCCTCTTGATGGATGAGGCCTTTTCAGCATTAGATCCGCTGATTCGCCGTGAAATGCAAGATGAACTTTTAGAATTGCAAGCCAATGTTCAAAAAACGATTATCTTTATCACCCATGATTTGAACGAGGCCTTGCGGATCGGTGACCGGATCGCTTTAATGAAAGATGGTCAGATCATGCAGATCGGTACAGGAGAAGATATTTTGACGAATCCTGCCAACCAATACGTGCGTGATTTCGTGGAAGATGTCGATCGTTCCAAAGTCTTGACTGCGCAAAACATCATGGTCCCAGCATTGACGACGAACATCGAGATCGATGGACCAAGCGTAGCATTGAACCGGATGCGGAAAGAAGAAGTCAGCATGCTGTTAGCCGTCGACAAACGTCGTCACCTAAAAGGAAGCCTGACAGCCGAGTCTGCTCGTGAGGCACGGAAAAACAATCTGACCTTGAAGGAAGTTATTGATAAAAATGTTAAAAAGATCGATAAAGATATGCTGGTAACGGATATCTTCAATTTGATCTATGATTCGCCTACACCTTTAGCCGTGGTAGAAAACGATCGTTTGATCGGAGTCGTGATCCGCGGAAGTGTGATTGAAGCATTGGCTGAGACTGATTCAGCCGCTCAAGCAGAGGAAGGGGTAGTGACAAATGGATAATTTCTTACAACATACGATTCCGGTGGCTGATTGGGTCGAAAACTTTACTGATTGGCTAACAGGAACTTTCAGTGGATTGTTTTCAGCCTTACAGTCTTTCGGACAATTTATCATGGACGCTATTACAAATGTATTACTGTTTGTACCACCGTTATTAATGATTGTCTTATTGACGGCTGCTGCCTTTTTCGTTTCACGCAAAAAATTCGGCTTGCCAGCTTTTACTTTTGTCGGGTTGCTGTTCATCTATAACCAAGGGTTATGGACAGACTTGATGAACACCGTGACGTTGGTCTTGTTGTCGAGTTTGGTTTCGATCATCATTGGGATTCCACTAGGGATCTTAATGGCGAAAAGCGAAAAAGCGCAAAGTATCGTGACGCCGATCTTAGACTTTATGCAAACGATGCCTGGTTTCGTTTATTTGATTCCTGCGGTTGCTTTCTTTGGGATCGGGATGGTTCCAGGGGTCTTCGCCTCAGTGATCTTTGCTCTACCACCAACCGTTCGGATGACGAACTTAGGGATTCGCCAAATTTCTCGTGAATTGGTGGAAGCCTCTGATTCCTTCGGTGGGACTGGCTGGCAAAAACTGATCAAATTAGAATTGCCACTAGCCAAAAGCACTATTTTGGCTGGGGTCAACCAAACCACGATGCTGGCATTATCAATGGTCGTGATCGCGTCAATGATCGGTGCTCCTGGGTTAGGGCGCGGCGTCTTGTCCGCCTTACAACGAGCACAAGTCGGTAACGGATTTGTCAGTGGGGTATCCTTAGTTATTTTGGCGATCATCATGGATCGCTTTACCCAGAATTTGAATCGTTCGGCACATCAAAAAGCAGCCAGCAAGACAAGTCGTAAACAAAAACGTCTTTTTGGCGGGATTGCTGCAGCGGCAGTCGTTGCTTTGATTGGCGCATCGTTTGCCTTTGGAAATGTTTCTGACAGCAAAGGCACGGTGAACTTGGCGTATGTCGAATGGGATACGGAAGTTGCATCTACCCATGTGGTGGCAGAAGTTTTGTCGCAAATGGGCTACGAAGTCAATACGACGCCTTTGGATAATGCCATCATGTGGGAATCGGTGGCAAAAGGGGAAGTTGACGGGATGGTCGCTGCTTGGCTGCCATCTACGCATCAATCCCAGTATGAACAGTACCAAGACCAAGTTGAAAACTTAGGTCCTAACTTAGAGGGGGCAAAACTGGGGATCGTTGTACCAAGTTATATGGATGTAGATTCCATCGCAGACCTTTCTGACGAAGCTGGAAAAACCATCACTGGTATCGAACCAGGCGCTGGTGTTGTAAATGCAGCGGAAAATACAGTTGCAACGTATGATAACCTTTCAGATTGGAATGTCGCTACCTCTTCTTCAGGAGCGATGACAGTGGCATTAGGCCAAGCCATCAAGAACCAAGATGAGATCGTTATTACTGGCTGGTCTCCACATTGGATGTTTGCGAAATATGATCTGAAATATCTGGATGATCCAGAAGGAACAATGGGTGAAGCAGAAAGCATCAATACTGTTGTACGCCAAGGATTAGCAGATGATATGCCAGAAGTTTACGAAGTACTTGATCGTTTCAACTGGACACAAGAAGATATGGAAGAAGTCATGTTAGCAATCAATGACGGAACGTCAGCCGAAGATGCAGCCAAAGAATGGGTAGCCAATCACCCAGAAGAAGTTGCTTCTTGGACGAACTAATGTCTAAAAAAAGAACGACCGCAGATTGAAGCGGTCGTTCTTTTTGTTGTTTAAAATACTTAGGTTTATAACGAAAGAAGAGGGGATGATTTTTGCAAAAGACGGAGCTTTTGTGCAGGTTAAGCAAAACGATGAAAAATCGGCTGCATCTGTTCAAACGTACAGAGCTTAGTAAATCCTAATGACCGTAAAAGATCTTGTCCCTCTTTGATTTGAAACCCGAGCTGCTCTGGTTTATGACTGTCGCTGCCGATGGTTATCACGCTTCCCCCCAAGTCACGATAAAGCTTGAGGATCTCGATCGATGGCGTATACCCGTTGATTCCGTAACGGTGGGAAGAGGTATTCAGTTCAATGCCTTTGCCATTTTTGATCACGACTTTCAAGATCTCTGCGATTTGTTCTTTCGTTTGTTCAAAAGCGTCCTTCTCTTTATCTAAATAACGACGAATCAAATCCATATGGGCTAAGACGGAATACTCTTCATATGTCGTGACTAGCTGATACATTTCATCATAATAGCGCTCGTAGCATTCCTGTTGGCTGCGTCCTTTTTGAAATTCTCCAGTCCAAAATTCTTGATCGTCTACCTGATGAACGGAAAGTAAAATGAAGTCAAAGGGATGCGAATGATTAAGACGGGTAAATTGTGGGATCGTGTGCATTTGTATCCCAAATTCCAGCCCAGTTTTTAGCTTGATTTGGTCACTGTATGTTTCCTTTAAGCGTGCCAGTTCGTTAAAATACAAGTCGTAGTAGACATTTTTTACAACTTTATTGGCCCCGACGAGGTACGTATCCGTCGCTTGCCAGTCTTCTTTGACTCCATAATCCACATGATCGGTAAAGCAGATTTCTGCTAAGCCTAGTTTAATGGCGTCTTTGACTACATCTTCCATCAAATACCAAGAATCATCGCTGTAATCACTATGGACGTGATAGTCTGTAAAAATCATGGCGTCTCCTTTTGTTTCGTTATTTTTGCTGCTTCTGCCAGTCTGCTCGTTTTTGATGATAGAGCTGGGCGGCAGTTTCCCAATGTTCTTTGTCAGCCGGCTGAATCTCACGGATCACACGGGCTGGATTGCCGCCGACGATCGTATTCGGCGACACATCTTTTGTGACGACGGAACCAGCAGCGACGATGGCATGTTTGCCGATCGTTACACCTGGTAAAATCGTACTATTGCCCCCGATCCAAACGTAATCTTCGACGGTGATCGGGAGACCAAATTCCAAATCTTGACTGCGGACCACAGAATCGATCGGATGACCGGCGGTATAGAAGCTGACCCGTGGTCCCACCATCACATGATCACCAATCAGAATCTTATTGACATCTAAAAAAATGCAATCCATATTGGCATAAAAGTGATCACCAATCTCAACATGGCGACCATAATCAACAAAAAGGGGTGGTTGGACAAAGCAATGCTGCCCAAATTTGCCAAAGAGTGCTTTTTCTTTGGCGATGATTCCTTCTCGGTCATCGACTGGTAAATGGTTGATTTCCTGGGCACGTTTTTTTCCCTCTGCTGAGCCATTCTCAGGGAGAATGCCAGCAGCTTGATACAATTGACCAGCCAACATCGCTTGATAATCAAAGTCTTCTTTCATTGCAAAATCCTTTCTAAGACGGTAAATCGTCGGTGGTTAATTCAATCAAATTGCCTTCGGGGTCTTGGACAACTGCTTCATAATAGCCATCGCCTGTTGTACGAGGACCATTTAAAAGAGGGTAGCCATCTTCAACAAACCGTTGAGCATATCGATCGACGTCAGCTTGATCACCAACTGCAATCGCAAGGTGAGTGTAGCCTAAGCTCTCGCTGACACGAGGGCTTAAAAATTTCTTGGTCGTTAATTCTAACCGACTTCCAGAATCAAAAGTCAAAAAATAGGATTGAAAGCCTGTTTTCGGATTATGGTATTTTGGGTTGCTGACCGCCTGAAAGTAGGTTTCATAAAATGTCCTCATTTTTTCCAAATCATTGACATATAGTGCGATGTGTTCAATTTTCATTATCGACAACTCCTTTAATAAGCAACATAAATCGTTTTTTTTGAACTTAGTAAACTTTGTTTAATAAGTTGCTTCTATTATACCTTTGTTAACAAAATTAATAAAGGTATATTCCCAGCTTTTTATCTGTTAAAATAGGAGCGTTGAGGGGGAGAAAAATGAAAGCTTATCAGCCAACGACCATTAAATTACATAATCAGGCAGTATTGCTGGATTTGCTAAAACAGCAGCAAGCGCCTATGACCAAGCGCCAACTGGCAGATGCCTCTCAATTAAGCGTGGTAACGATCAACAAGCTGCTTCCTGAATTGATTGAAAAGCAGTTGCTTTTGACGACGGATCAACCGCAACGAACGGGAGGACGTCAAGCTGCGGCTTACCAGTACAATGCGCAACGGACACTGTTGTTGATCATTCAGTTTATCGAAGAAGACCAGCAGATCGTGATTCGTTTTTCAGTCGTCGATCTCATCGGGAACATTTTGCATCATGAGCAGTCAGCAGAGGGCCGATTGCCGCAGTTCTTGCAAGTGATTCGTCAGATAAAACAGGAATACCCGAAAATCAGCTTGGCAGTCGTGGGAATTCCTGGTGTGGAAATTGCTGGAAGACTGAAGATCATGGATGCTCCAGCATTTAAGGACATGGCGCTAGGGGAATTGATTGAAAAGGAGATCGCGGTAAAAACGCTTATTGAGAATGACGTGAATGCAGCGGTATTCCATTTCAAAGAAGAGAAAAAAATCGTGGCTGGCATTTATTTTCCGAAAAATTATCCGCCAGGTGCGGGACTGGTCATCGACCAACAGCTCTTTAAAGGAGCCAACCATTTAAGTGGCGAAATCAAGCATTTGCCGCATCTCTACACGGCTTCTTACCCTTTGGCAACAGAGGCGATCCCAGAACAAGTGACTGCCACTCTTCAAGCGATCGTGGCAGTGACGGACCCGCATCAAGTCATTTTGTTTTTGCCCTCTGAATGGCAGGCGCTCGTGTCGCGCTCCTTTTTGGAAAAGCAGCTGGCAGCAGTGTTTCAATATGGCGTCTTGCCAAAATTACACTTTTCCGATCGGTTTTCAGAAAATTATTTGGCTGGGTTGATCACGATGGGAATCGAAGCAGCGGGCTTAGGGCTTTGATTCCCAGCATTCAACTGGTACTGAGGACAAAAACTGCCGCTGCTTCCTTTATTCAGAAGTAGCGGCAGTTTTTTTGAAAATACGATAACTCACAGCTTGGCGAGTTTCTGTGCTTTTTCGGTATTCGCAAAATGCAGTTTGGCATATTGGCCTAATAGTGCTATGCCACCTTGCTGCAGTAATTTTGCTGCAACTTGGTCAGCAGCTGCGTGGGCGCCAGAAGGCAAACGCATACCGACTTCTTTGGAGGCTGCATCTAATTCATCCAAAAAGACTGTACGGCATAAAATAGAGGCTGCCGCTACTGCTAGATGATATTGTTCCCCTTTCGTCGCAAAATAGAGCTTTTCAGTGACCGCTGCTTGTTCCGACTTTAAATAGGTGCGATAATTTTTTTCGCTCGTGAACTGATCGATCAAAATGGCATCTGGTGTCTCAGGAGCAATTTTTTGCAAAAGCAAACGAATGGCTTGATTATGCAAAGCAACTTTCATTCGGACCGTGTTGTATTTTGGTTGGATCTCGTTGTATTTTCTGGGCGTGACAGTGAGCAATTGGTAAGGAACCAATTCTTTGATTTTCGGCGCCATCTTACGGATCTCTGGATCTGTCAGCATTTTTGAGTCCTTGACACCTAAGACTTTCAGCTGTGGCAATTGCTCTTTTTTGGCATAGACGGCACAGACCACCAAAGGACCGAAATAACTGCCGTTGCCGACCTCGTCACTGCCGACGACGCTTTTTTCGCTAAATCCTGCTGGCAACGCAGTGGTTGAAACAGTCGCTTTTTTCTTATCCGGTACAGCACTAGCCGTATCGCCCCATAAGGAAGCTTCTTTTTCAGCAGTCGCTCCTTGAAACATGACTTTTCCAGACGTATAAGCAGTGATCGTCGTTGGCCCTTTTTTGGCGACAAACACGGTATAAGGAACTTTCTTCGCCAGCAATTCTCGTTGGTAAAATTGCTGCATTTTTTGGATAGTTGAAGTTGGTACTTTGATAACGATCGTACTCATTTGATTCCTCCTGATTTTTTGTCTTTTTTTAGGTAGACAAAAGGATACTTTAAGATTTTACCATACTTCTTATTCTTTTTTACTAAGACGATCAGCAAACAAACGATTGGCATGGAAATTCATAAGAAAATCACGTATAATAGTTAAGAGTTTGCGACACATGTTCAATAAGTGATAGAATAGAGCAGAATGTAAGCAATGGGAGGAAATATTCCTATGACGGAGCAAAAGAAACGCTATAAAGCAGTTATCGCGAATCAAAGTTACACGATTATTGGACGCGAAAGCAAAGAACACATGGATATGGTGACAAGATTGGTCAATGACCAACTGCTTGAGATCATGCAATTATCGCCACAAACCGATCAAGAACAAGCGTCGATCTTATTAGCGATCAACGCTGTTTCCGACCAGCTGAAAAAACAAGAACAGCTGTTGGTCCTACAAAAAAAAGTGGACGAGTTGCGGGGACAAGCCATTAAAGCAACGGAGCTTGAGAATCGCATCAAGCGGATCGAAGCGATCGAATCCGAAGCACGGAAAGTTCTCGATGAGACAGGTCGCAGTGATGTGGAGATCCATAATCATGTGGAAGCACAACAGATCTTAAATGAACAAAGGAAACGAAAAATTCAAGAAAAGACAGCCCATGGGTAGTGCGGCGTAGAAAGGATTCCTAAATGATTGGATTATTTGTCTTGGTTTTGTTGTTGGCAGCCTTTTATGGCGGCGCGCGGCGCGGAACCAGTTTACAATTGGTCTCAGTTTTGGGCTATTTGATCTCTTTTTTCTTTGCAGTTGCGAATTACCAAGAAATTGCGAAAAAAATTGAGCTCTATGTTCCTTATATGTCAGTAACGGCGGATTCAAAGTTAAAATACTACGATATGGAACTGGCTTTAGATTTAGACAAAGCCTATTATGCGGCCATCGCTTTTGTGATGGTGCTCTTTGCTGGTTGGCTGATCACCAAACTATTAGTGATTTTTGCAGACAGTTTGCGTTACAAACGCCTACGTTTTTTAGGCGGCTATGACTGGGCAGTTGCGGGTGTTTTGAATGTCATCTTGATGTATATCAATTTGTATATGTTTTTCATGATTCTCTCAATGATCCCGTTTGCCACGATTCAAAATCTGTTTGAAACGAGCGGAACTGCGAATTTCATCGTTGATCGGTCACCGATTCTCTCAGATTACTTCTATCGATTGTGGATCACAGATGTGATTGGGTAAAAAGCAGGCAGATGGTTGCAGAGCCATTCTGCCTTTTTCTTAGGAACAAAAAGTTAAAACAAAGCAGGTGAGAAAAGAATGAATACTAAGATCCTTGATGTTTTAGGATTTGAACAAGTAAAGAGTCAAATCGGTCAGTATATCGTAACAGCCCAAGGAAAAGAAGCTTTAGCAAAGCTTGCGCCATCAAGTGATGCGCAGGTCATTTCCTCTTGGCTAGCAGAAACAGAAGACGCGATCAAGATCCAACGTTTAAGAGGCGGAATCCCTGTACCGAAGATTGAGAATATTCGTCCCCAAATGAAACGGATCGAAATTGGCGCCGATTTAAACGGCATTGAGTTGGCACAAGTTGCCCGTGTCCTATCAACTACGCAGGAATTGAAACGCTTTTTTGCTGATTTGTCTGAAAGCGAGATTGAATTTTCCCGCTTGTATCACTGGGAAGAACAGTTGGTGTCTTTACCAACCTTGAATCGACGCTTGAAAGAAGCGATCGATGAGGATGGCCGAGTCACAGATGATGCCTCTCCAGCACTACGTGGAATTCGCCAATCGATCCGACGAGCAGAACGGACGATTCGCGAGACATTAGATGGCATCGTCCGAGGTGGCAATGCAAAGTATTTAAGTGATACGATCGTAACCATGCGAAATGAGCGTTATGTGATTCCAGTCAAACAAGAGTACCGAGGTGTTTTCGGCGGGGTAGTCCACGACCAAAGTTCCTCTGGTCAAACCTTGTTTATCGAACCGAAACAAGTAGTGGAACAAAATAACCGTTTGCGCCAGCATCAAATTGCGGAACGGGATGAAATTACACGTATTCTAGCAGAATTGTCAGCAGAGTTAGCCCCATATCAAAGAGAGATCCTCCATAATGCGTATGTGATCGGGATCATGGATTTCATGAATGCCAAGGCTCGTTTTGGAAAAGAGATGAAGGCAATCGTACCAGCAATCAATCAAGACAACCATGTCTTTTTTAAGCAAGCACGTCATCCATTGATCGATCAAGAAAAAGTCGTTCCTAACGATATTACGATTGGAAAAGACTATCAAGCCGTTGTCATTACTGGGCCGAATACCGGTGGGAAAACCATCACCTTAAAAACATTAGGGCTATTACAGATCATGGGCCAAGCTGGTTTACCAATTCTGGCAGAAGAAGAAAGCCAAATGGGTGTCTTCAATGAGATTTTTGCGGACATTGGGGATGAACAATCCATTGAGCAAAGTCTATCGACCTTTTCTTCTCATATGACAACGATCGTTGAAGTGTTGAAAAAAGTCGACGAGACAAGCTTAGTTCTCTTTGATGAATTAGGCGCAGGAACCGATCCTCAAGAAGGGGCGGCACTAGCGATTGCGATTTTGGACGAACTTGGTGCTAAGTCGGCTTATGTCATGGCGACGACCCATTATCCTGAACTGAAGGTTTATGGCTATAACAGATCCAATACGATCAATGCCTCTATGGAATTTGATGTTGATACCTTAAGTCCGACCTATCGCTTGTTGATCGGGGTTCCAGGACGAAGCAATGCGTTTGAGATTTCGAAAAGACTTGGTTTGCCAGAGACGATCATTGATCAAGCCAAAGAGATCATGGATGGAGAAAGCCAAGACCTGAATGAAATGATCGCTGATTTAGAAAATCGAAGAAAAATGACGGAAACCGAGTATCTTGAAGTCCGTCATCATGTAAAAGAAGCGGCCCGCTTGCACCAAGAGCTAGAAGCAGCCTATAGTTATTTCTTTGAAGAACGTGAAAAAGAATTGGCGAAAGCTCGGCAAAAAGCCAATCAGATCGTTGAAGAAGCCAAAGAAGAATCTGAAAAAATCATTGCCGATATTCGTAAAATGCAGTTAGCCGGCGGACAAACGAAGGTCAAGGAACACGAGCTGATCGACGCGCGCACCAAGTTATCAGGGCTACAGCAAGAAGAACATCTGCAAAAAAACAAGGTTCTGCAAAAAGCCAAGGCAGCCAAGACACTGAAAGAAGGAGACGAAGTGCTGGTAACTTCTTATGGGCAGCGAGGAGTCTTGTTGAAAAAAGCAGGCAAAAATCAATGGCAAGTCCAAATCGGTATTTTGAAAATGAATTTGCCAGAAACAGATCTCCAACCAGCAGCGCCAGTGAAGGAGCCTACACAGCGTATCGTCAATACGATTCGTTCTGCTGACAGCAGTCCAGTGGTCAATCAGTTGGATTTACGAGGCAAGCGGTACGAAGAAGCCCTCAATGAAGTGGATCAGTATTTGGATGCAGCGATTTTGGCAGGCTATCCGCAAGTGACGATCGTCCACGGAAAAGGAACCGGTGCGCTGCGTCAAGGGATTACCGATTATTTGAAAAACCATCGCTCGGTGAAAAGTTTTGAATTTGCCCCAGCAAATCAAGGGGGCAATGGGGCGACCATTGTGAAGTTTAATTAACCTTTAAGAACCCTTACCTTTTGTAAGCAGACGATTTTAAAAAACTTCCGATACGTGGTATACTTTTTTTAGTTTTAAAAATGGAGGGGAAGTACGATGGCAAAAGAAATTACTGATAAAACTTTTTCAGAAGAAACCGATAAAGGCTTAGTCCTTATTGATTTTTGGGCAACTTGGTGTGGTCCATGTCGGATGCAAGCGCCGATCTTGGAACAATTAGCGAACGAATATGAAGAAGACGAATTGAAGATCGTGAAAATGGATGTGGATGAAAATCCTGAAACACCAGCTTCATTCGGGATCATGTCTATTCCAACTTTGTTGTTGAAAAAAGACGGCCAAGTCGTTGATAAAGCAATCGGGGTGCATACAAAAGATCAATTGAAAGCTTTAGTTGCGGAACATATGTAATAGAAGAAACGTTTTTGAAGCAATAGCCGAAAGTGGCTATTGCTTTTTTTATTTTGGGGACAAAGTCTTTGAAGAATGCCTTTGACGTTTCTAACTTCTACTCTTTGTTCCATGCACTGCTGTTGGGGTTCACTCAATTGCTAACGAGAAAAGTGAGAATGAACATTAAGAAAGCAGTCATTCTCCAGCAATGTTAGCAGATCAGAAAAAAAAGATTGACGCTGGTTATATCATTCGATAATATATCATTAAGTGATATAGCTAGTGGGACGGAGGAATCAAATGGATGAGGCATTGACAGATTCAACCTATTTGATTTTATTAGCGCTTTTAAAGCCGAAACATGGGTATCTCATCATGAAACAGATCCATGAGCTAAGCCAAGGGACGTTTGAGATTGGTCCCGCAACGATGTATACGATTTTAAAGAAGCTGACGAAAAAGGGGTGGATCGATTTAGAGGAGAGCGTTGACCGAAAAAAAATCTATCAGATTACACCAGAAGGAAGACAAGTTCTGGAGAGAGATATTCAACGGCGCAAATTATTTTATCAAATCGGAGAACAGGTTTTCGAAGCGTTAGGGGGAGAGCAAGATGGGCATCAATAAGAAATACCTTCTTTCACTTGGTGTAGCCTATTACCCAGAAAAGGAAATGGTTCGTCTGCAAAAACAAGCGTCGTTAGGGTGGCACTTTGTGAAGATGAATCGGTTAGGGTTTTTGAAGTTTATCAAAGGAGACCCAGAAACGACCAAATATGCAGTAGACTTTTTCGAAGGAGAGCCCTCTGAGATCGTTGATTACTTAGCGATGTATCAAGCAGGAGGCTGGACTTATATCAGCAATTATAAAGATCGCTATTTTTATTTTAAAGCGTCTCCTGACACACCAGCGATTTTCAGTGACCAAGAAAGCTATCAAGAACGGATCGATAATGAAACACGGTATTTAATGAAAAAATCGATTCTACTTTCGGTGATCAGTTTAGTGATATTAGCAGCGATTTACTTTTTGATCCGTTATTTCAATATTCGCACAAATCCATTTTGGTCCTTTGGACTAGGATTGATTACGGGGCTGGTGTTTATCCCGATTGGGGTAGGATTGACCACGATCCTGATGAAATTCTTATATAAAAATCGAGCAAGTTATTACAATGAACCAGAGAAACTGGCGAAGCGTCAACGAGTGATCCGCGATACCGTCATCTTGATGTTTGTCGGAGCGATCATTGGCGCCGTTATCGGCTTTTTCTTTAGTGATATATTTTATTAGATAGGGAAGGTGAGCATGTGTTAGAAGCAAAACAATTAGTAAAAACATTTGGCGATTATACAGCAGTCGATCAATTGTCCTTTACCATCAATGATGGACAGATCATGGGCTTGATTGGTCAAAATGGTGCTGGTAAAACGACGACATTCCGATTGATCTTGGATTTCTTGAAAGCCGATCAAGGGGAAGTATTGTGGGATGGCCATAAAATTAGTGAAAAAGAATACAATATTATCGGCTATCTGCCAGAAGAACGCGGCTTGTTTCCAAAAGTAACGATTGAAGATCAATTGATCTATTTCGCGCGGTTACGAGGCAAGAAGAAAGAAGACATCGTACCAAAAATCGACTATTGGATGGACAAATTTAAAGTCAAGGGCAAGAAAACCGATAAAGTCAAATCGCTATCAAAAGGAAATCAGCAAAAAGTTCAGCTGATCTCAACGTTGATCCATGAACCAAAATTGGTGATTTTAGATGAACCATTTAGTGGGTTAGACCCCGTCAATGCAGAACTGTTGAAAAATGGGATCATTGAACTGAAAAAAAATGGCTCATGTGTCATTTTCTCCAGTCATAATATGGATAATGTGGAAAAAATCTGCGATCACTTGATTATGCTGCGGGATGGTCAAACTGTCTTAAACGGAAAAGTTCATGAAATTCGTGAATCCTTTGGGCGGACGAAAGTCTATTTAGAATCCAACTTGACGAAAGAACAGCTCTTGGCAGTGGCAGGTGTCGAGGAAGTTCTTGCCAGAGAAGATGGCAGCTATGATATTACGATCGCTGATCCTGCAGTAGGAAAAACCTTATTTGATTTAGCAACGGCGGATGGTTATATCCCTATGTTCAATCAACAACCGCCAACGTTAGAAGAAATCTTTAAGCGGAAGGCGGGAAAAATAAATGAGTAAGTTTTGGGTAATCGCATTAGATGTTTATAAAAAAAATATCAAATCAATTTCGTTTTTGATTATGATTCTCGTGCCATTTATTGCAACGGGGGCATTTTATCTCATTGGTTATTTTGCTGATGGTATGAACAGTGTCGACAAAATTGCCGTTTATGCGAATGAACCAGCCATTGCGCAGACCTTTGTGGACCAAAGCGGCGATGATTTTGAATTTGAAATTGTTGACAGCGAAGAACAAGGGCAGCAACAGATGGCAGACAAAGATGCTGATGCTTTGTTACTTATTACTGCTTCTGGGGATACGCTGCAAGGGGAATTATTAAGCGAGTCCTCGATGGGGCAAGCTTTAGAGCTGACGATCCAACAGTTATTGACGGGTTTGCAGTCTTCCTATAGAGCTAGTGAGCTTGGCTTGACTGCTGAGCAAGTGGCAGTCCTTAGTGAAGTCGCACCGCTTGATCGTCAAAAAGTTTCCTTCGGTGAAGATGGCGAAATGACTTATGGGGAAGACAATACCGCGATGCAATCAGTAGTTAGTATGATCGCAACAGTGATCCTCTTTTTCTTTATCATTACTTACGCACAGATCATTGCACAAGAGATCGCTTCTGAAAAAGGCACACGCATCATGGAAGTCATTTTGTCTAGTACACGGGCGCAAACCCATTACTATGCCAAATTGACTGGGGTGATCATGGTTGCAGCAACCCAGCTAGTTGCGTATGTTGCGATTTTTGGTGGGAGCTATTTCTGGATCAAGGATAACCCAATGGTAAAAGACTTGTTGGCAAACTTTTCGACAGATGGCATTTTTGGTCCCTTCTTGGTGTTTGCGATCGTTTTCGTCTTCTTAGGAATTTTGATCTACTCGGTCTTGTCAGCCCTTTGCGGGTCGTTAGTGAACAAAGCAGAAGATACGGCAAAAGCCATCATCCCAGTGACGTATCTTTCATTGGGCGGGTATATGCTTGGAATCGTGCTAGGCGGAATGGATCCTCATAACGTTGTTTTACGAGTAACCTCTTATATCCCATTCTTGTCCTCTTATATTATGCCAGTACGGCTTGCGAATGATACTGTGGGTATCGGCGGTGCATTGATTTCAGTAGGGATCCTTGCTGTTACCACAATTGTCCTGATGCTGGTTTCTGCAAAAATGTACAAATCAAATGTCTTGATCTATAACGACAATGGCATTTTAGCAACGCTAAAACAATCACTAGTGTTAATGAAAAACGAGAAATAAGCAAAACGCCCGATCCTTTTCGTAATCGGGCGTTTTTTATTCGCTAAAATCTAGAAAACAAGGTGCAAGCCTTTAGAATTCCTGCACAAAAAAGTTGAAGATCGATTGCTCAGAAGGCAGCTTGTGAGCGGCTAGCTCAGGATGCCACTGAATGCCGAAGATCGGTGCGCCATAGGCGGTGGATTCAATGGCTTCAACGACACCATCAGGAGCGGTGGCAATCACGTTGAAATCATCCGCAACGGTTTTGACTGCTTGGTGATGAAAAGAATTGACGTGATAGGTTGTGCCTAAAAGAGCAGCCAAACGACTGTCTGCCTTGATTTTTACCCGATGTGTAGGGAATTGAAAGAACGTCGGCAATTGCACGTGTTTGATCGTTGGGTGATCGATCAAAGAGAGATCTTGGTACAAACTCCCGCCAAATGCGACATTGAGTAACTGCATGCCGCGGCAGATTCCAAAGATCGGTTTGTTTTGAGCCACTGCTTCTTTGATCAATGCCAATTCAAAGACATCACGATCAGGATGAATACCTTGAATCAATGGATGAGGATCTTCGCCATAGTGAACAGGGGAGACATCGTGACCACCGGCTAACAAGAGTTTATCGATTTTGCTGATGTAAGTCGCAGCATCTTCCACGACACCCATTGGTAATAATAGGGGAATGCCTTGAGCTTGTTGGATATGGGTCACAAAATTTTTGGGTGTATAGGACAACCAATGTTCTGCTTCTTCAATCATTGGTCGTTCATTGGCAGCGATGCCGATAATGGGTTTCATTTGATCAAACCTTTCTACTAGTAAATGAATCGAAATGAATCGAAAAAGAAAAAAGGACACGAGGTCCTTTTTTCGATCACCTTCGCTTTATTTTTCGCGAATAACTTCGATTTTGTAGCCATCAGGATCTTTCACAAAATAGTAAGATGGAGAAGTCCCTGGTAGTCCTTTCAAGTCAGTGACGTCAAATCCGGCAGCTTGGTGCTTCTCATGAAGCGCTTCTAGATCATCGGTACTGATGGCGATGTGGCCATAGCCGTCGCCTAACTCATAGCCAGGATGGTCATAGTTATACGTCAACTCTAGCTCGTAATCATCACCAGGCAAAGTTAAGTAAACCAAAGTAAATTTATGTTCAGGAAAATCACGACGGCGAGATTCTTCAAAACCAAAGGCAGTTTGATAAAAATCTAGAGAAGCCGTTAAGTCTTTGACGCGGACACATGTGTGAGCCATTTTCATGGGTAAATCATCCTTTCGATCTTGATAGTTGTATGATAACATATTTTCTCTTTTTGTAACGAATAAAAGACAACCGAGCGTTATTTCCAGCTTGTCCAGACTATTGGCATAGGGTAAAATGGAAAGAAAGTGTTGGTGGAGGGAATCATGCCAGAAAAGGAAATTGTGTTCGGGGAAAAAGAAGCGGGAAAACCATACAAATCACGCTACGGGGCGTATGTCGTTCTTCCAAATGAAAAAAATGAAGTGATCTTGGTGCAAGCACCCAACGGCGCCTATTTTTTACCAGGCGGTGAAATTGAACCAAATGAAAGCAAAGAAGAAGCGATCCAGCGAGAATTAATAGAAGAACTTGGATTTGAAGGAGAGATCGCTGAGTATCTAGGGGAGGCAGTTGAATACTTCTATTCGCGCCATCGCGACACGTTTTACCATCACCCCGGCTATTTCTATTTAATGACCAAATGGAAAAAAGTCTGTGAACCGACAGAAGAAACCAATCAGTTGTCATGGCACACGCCAGAAGAAGCGATCCAACGATTGAAACGCGGCAGCCATAAATGGGCAGTTGAACAGTGGTTGGCAAAATAAAAAAGTCAGGCTTCCGATAAAATGGAAACCTGACTTTTTTTACACTTAGTTATTTGCTAAAACATACTTGTTGATTACTTCTGCCACACCATCTTCTTCGTTTGAAGCAGTTAGGACATCTGCGGCATTTTTCACGTTTTCAGTAGCATTGGCCATCGCCACACCGATACCAGCATATTCCACCATGGTTAAATCATTTTCATTATCGCCGATCGCCATGACTTCTTCTTGTTTGATGCCTAAGTGCTCCGCCAATTTTTTGACAGCAGCTCCTTTATGGGCTTGTTTATTTAGGACTTCCAAGAAGTAAGGAGCACTTTTAACCACATTGTAGTTGTCGGTCAAACTACTCGGCAATTGTGGGATGATCTGATCCAGTATTTCGGGATCATCGATCATCATCATTTTGATGATATTCAAGTCAGCAGTCATTTCTTCTGGTGTCCGATATTTCAATGGCATGTTGACTAAGAAGGCTTCATAAATCGTGTAAGGACTGATATCGCGGTTAGCGGTATACATGGTATCCTCAGTTTCTACATGAAGGTGAACCCCTAATTTTCTCGCAGTCATCTCAACAAAGAGATAGTCATCTTGGGACAAGCCGAATTCAGAGATGATCTCTTGATTTTTGGTTTTTTGAACCAAAGAGCCGTTGTAGGTAATCACGAAATCATTGTCCGTAAATAAGTCTAGTTCCTTCAATAAATCTTGGACACCAGTTAAGGGGCGTCCCGTACACAAAACGATGCGCACGCCTTGTGCTTCTGCGTCTTTTAATGCTTTGTAAACTGCTGGAGTGATCTTGCGGTCGTTGTTCAGCAGGGTGCCATCGATATCGATGGCGATCAGTTTGATACTCATAAGTTCCTCCTAGTGGCTTGGTTTGATCAAAGCACCATTGCGAATGTGCTTGGCAAACTCTTGATACGTCTCTCCAAATAAATCATAGTGATTTTGGATGTTGGGGTCAATCATTTCTTTTGGAAAATAAAAGCGTTGGTCACCTTGGGTTTGTCCTGCTAAGGCTGCAACAAGTTGACTGGCTTGGGATAATTCTACAAGGGAACCATCTTTTTCCTGTAATTCGATCTGTGTCCGATGCTTACCAGAAGTTGGTCGATAAAAATCATAAGGCAGATCGAAGCTTGAATTGATGGCAGTATAGTAGCGGGGATTGAAGCCGACTTTTTCCACCAGTCCCTGCATTTCTTCAATCATCGGCAACTGCGTCTCATCGTCAAAGCGAGCGGATTTTAGCGGTTTACGATTTAAGAACCGCTTGGCTAAATCGCTGAGGATCGGATCATTCTCTTCCGTCCATTGGGTAAAGTAGGTATTCAACACGCCATCGTCGAGTTTCAAGTATTCATCTAAAGTGAATTCTTGTTTTAAAAATGGGAGAAGCAGTTGCGAATGGCTTTGAAACATTTCCTGATCCACTTGATAAAGTTCTGCAGCACGATCCAGCAAGTGGGCTAAGATCACTTCCATCCCTCGAGAACTCGCATGGAAATAAACTTGCACATACATTTGGTAACGACTGACGATGTAGTCCTCCACAGCGTGCATGCCATTCATAGAAAAAGCAATACCGCCTTCGTACGGACGAATCACTCGTAAAATTCTGGTCAGATCAAACGTGCCGTATTCAGTGCCGGTAAAATAAGCATCGCGCAGCAAGTAGTCCATCCGATCAGCATCGATTTGACTGGAAATCATTTGAACGACTTGGGGATTTGGATAGGTTTTAGTGATGACACTTGCCACTTTCTCAGGAAATCCAGCCTCCACTCGGTTCAATATCTGATGAACTTCCGTTTCAGGAGAAGTGATGATCGCCACTGTGATGGCTTCATGGTCTGTATGGAAAATATGCTCAAAGGTGTGGGAGTATGGACCATGGCCCACATCATGAAGCAATGCTGCACACAAGGTCACTAAACGCTCCTTATCATCCCAGCCGTTCGGTCCAACTTTTTCAATCGAATAATTGCGTTGGAAAATATCGCAAATGCGGCGGCTGATTTCATAAACCCCCAAGGAGTGAGAAAAGCGGCTGTGTTCTGCTCCGTGAAAGGTGAAAGAAGCAGTCCCTAGTTGTTTGATTCGTCGCAAACGCTGCACTTCTTTGGAATTGATCAAGTCTAAAATCACTTGGTGCTGCACATGGACATAGTTGTGAACAGGGTCACGAAACACTTTTTCTATCGCTAAGGTTTGATATTTATATGGTAGGCTCATCGCTAAACTCCTTTATTGGGTGATTTCGCTTTTCCATGCCAGCTAAGCGTTGCTGCATTTGTTCGCTAAGGTCATTTTCTGAAAGCCATTGATCCAGTGACTCAAGCGGATATAGGGATTGGTCTGTGATCAAGAAAAGCAGGGCTTTTTGCAAGCGGTCAATCACCTCTTGTGTGGTAAACTTACGGCCGAGGGCTGCTTCTAAAGTGGTCATGCTCGCAGGATTGACGGCTGGATAGCCATCTGTACCAAAGCGCTCTTTCAAACCTACTTGGTAAAAACGACGAACGAGAGAGCCGCGGGCTGGTTGGTCGCCATTGATGCTCAGATACATCATGACAGCCACGCCGTCTTTGATTCGTCGTTGTGCTGTGCCAGCAATTTTTTTTCCGTCAATACTCAGGTCATAGGTGCCTGGGCAATACGAGTCAGCAATTTCATAAGCCAAAATTGTCCGCTCAGGAAAGGCTGTTTGCAACAATGTCGCCATCATTTCATAGGCTGCATCCGTAGTGGCAGCCAAATGTTTAGGGAAAATGAGGGAGACATTCAAAATACCGGCATCATTGATGACCCCAAGCCCGCCTGAGTTGCGGATGATCGAGGCATAGCCAGCTTCTTTCAAAACCTGCAGACCATCTAACAAAAAAGGCAGCCGGGTATCTTTCATTCCTAAAATCATCGTATCGGACAACTGCCAAAAATGACAATAAACTTGTTCCAGTTTGCCAGCAGCTTCGGTGGCAACATCGGTAAAAGCAAACGGCTCATAAGGATTGTGGATACGTGGTAAGGTTTGATCCATTATATAGATAGTCAAATCGGTTAAACTCCTTTAAAAATACCTGTTATCCTTATTATATACGATTCTTGGAAAATTACTTGGAGAAAAGAATGAAAACTTGCTTTTGTTTTCGCTTTTTTATTTTCAATGAAGAAATAGACCAAGGAGAATCAACTGAAATGATTGACAAACGAATGAAAAAAAGCAAGAATGAAACTGAAATCTTCAAAGGAGGCACACGTACATGCAAGAATTATCAAAAGGAATCCCAATCTCGATTCATTTAACAACCAATGTACGTCAAGCAGGGGAAACAGAAAACTTTCTGTTTGATCTGCAAGGACAAGCAGTCAAGATCGGTGATACCTTATACATCCGTTACAAAGAGATCCAGCCAGACGGCACCGACGTTCCCGTCACGATGAAAATCATGCCAGACGGATTGATTCAATTGATTCGCTCAGGGGAAATGCGCATGCGCTTGAAATTTTCTTATAAGGAACGTTTAGAGACGAGCTACCAAACCCCGTATGGCTTGATGATGTTCCACACCTTCACCAATCACTTGCACGTTAGCTTGAAAGACCGTCCATATTCGGGAAAGATCGATATCGATTATGACTTGTTCATGGCTGCTGACAAAGTCGGCGAATACAAACTATCTTTAGAATTTACCGCTTGATCAAAGGGAAATTGAAAGAAAAAATTGCAATTTGAGACGTAATTTTGTATGATTAGGAGTAGACTGTGAAAGGACGTGTCCCGTTTGGAAATTAATGTATTTGAAGGTGTAAATAAAAACGAATTGTCGATGATTGAAGTTGCCCATGCGATTTTAGAGCAGCGCGGTGACGTGATGGATTTTTCTGATTTGGTCAACCAAATTCAAAACTATCTTGAAACTTCAGACAGCGAGATTCGTGATTCATTGGCGCAGTTTTATACAGACTTGAATATCGACGGTAGTTTTATTTCTTTAGGCGACAATCGTTGGGGCTTACGTTCATGGTACGCCATTGATTCGATCGATGAAGAAGTCAACCATGGCATCGAAGACGAGGATGAAGATACACCA
This sequence comes from Enterococcus casseliflavus, assembly GCF_029215545.1. NCBI lineage: Bacteria > Bacillati > Bacillota > Bacilli > Lactobacillales > Enterococcaceae > Enterococcus > Enterococcus casseliflavus. Next base: position 853,391 of record NZ_CP119393.1, read on the forward strand.
CGTCGTCGCAAACGTAAAAAAGTCAATGCCTTTATCAACGATGATGAAGACGCAATCGATTATAACGATGATGATCCTGAGGATACTGATTTGTCAGATGACGAAGAAGATGATCTCTTTGATGATGATGATGACGAGGATGAAGAAATCTCGGCATACAATTCAGACTTGCAAGAAATCGGCGCCGACAATAGCACCGATGATGAAGAAGAATTACCTGACAGCATTGAGGAAGATCTCACCATTATCGATGACGATGATGAAGATGATTTTGCGGATGAAGAGGAAGAAGAGGAGTAATCCTCTTCTTTTTTTCGCCTTTGGGCTGCAAGCAGCTTTTAATCGCTGAAGGACGATTTCGTCTTCTTACATAGATACAAATAAAAAAAGGAACCGCATCAGCGGTCCCTAAGTGCTTTTGAATTATTGATTTGAATCGAGTATACTTGTAACGAAAAGAAAAAACGCGCCTTGAGGGAATCGAACCCCCGTCTCAAGAACCGGAATCTTACGTGATATCCACTACACTAAAGGCGCGAAGCACAAATATTAGTTTAACCAATTTCAGTGAAAAAAACAAGAGGTAGAATGATGAAATTTCAACAGCAATTTTCACAACAACAAAAACAGACGCAAAAGCTTGCTATGACGCAGAAATTACAGCAATCAATCCAAGTGCTGCAATTTTCTGCAGACGAATTATTGTCCTTCATAGATAACCAAGCATTAGAAAATCCATTGATTGATCTGGGGGAATATGATTCGCCCATCACACCAAGCAAAAGCAATGGCTCATCAGAACAATTGATGGATTATTTAAGCCAGATCCCTGACCAGCATACGTCTTTATTCGAATACCTCATCGATCAAGTGCATTTAAACTACCGAGATACCTTCTTGCGGACGATCGTTTTATTTTTAGTCGAGTACATTGATTTAAACGGCTTTTTGACGATTGATCTGGAAGAAGCTGGAAAACTTGTTGGTGGGACCCCAATCCAAATGCTTGATGCCTTGACCTTGATCCAGCAGCTAGATCCAGCAGGCGTCGGTGCTCGTGATCTAAGAGAGTGTTTGATGCTACAAACGGAAAGAGATGATTATGCGCCGCCAATGGCCTATCTCATTTTAGAAGAATTTTTTACGGAAATGGCAGAGCGCAAGTGGGACAAAATCAGCAAAGCGCTGCAGATTCCATTAACTGAGATCCAAAAGGTCTTTGATTATGTTCAAACATTGACCCCCACACCAGGGGCTGCGTTTGGGTCAACCGATGGGCTTTACATCGTTCCTGACCTGCGGGTGACGGTTGAAAAAGGACAGCCGATCGTGAAATCAAACAAACGCGCCTTACCAGAGGTTCGCTTTCAGCAGCAATATTTTGATCAATTGAAGCAAAGCGGTGATCCAGAGGTCTTAAGTTATTTAGACAATAAAGCCCAAGAGTTCGAGTGGCTGAAAAAGACCTTGCTGCAACGAGGGGATACCATCTATCGTGTCGGGGTGCAGATCGTTGCACGGCAAAAGGAGTTTTTCACTCAACCAGATCGCCCATTAAAGCCATTGGTTTTAAGAGAAGTTGCCGAAGAATTGGGGATTCATGAATCAACGGTCAGCCGAGCGGTCAACGGGAAATACTTGGAAACCTCCTTTGGGGTGTTTGAATTAAAACTATTTTTTGGACAGAAGGTTTCGACACAAGAAAGCGGTGATGACCTGACGACGGCATCGATCAAACAGCAGCTAAAAGCACTGATCGATGAAGAAAATAAAAACAAACCATTGTCAGATCAGAAGTTGACAGATGCCCTCAAAGCCCAGGGCATCGATATTTCCAGACGAACGGTGGCAAAGTATCGTGAAGCTATGAATATCCCAGGTTCTTCCAAGCGGAAACGATTCGAGTAAAGCAAAACGTACTATTAACGAGTAGGAAAGGCAGCAAAGCCTTTCCTTTTTTTTATCGATCCTTTCCTCTTTTTCAAATTATGACGATTTTATGAAAAGCAAGATTTTGTGACTGAAATAGTTGCGTATCAAGGCGATAAGTGCTACTATTATTGGTGTAGGAAACAGATTTAAATTTTTTTTGCAATCGATGGGTCATTTTAAGTCATTGTAGGACGAAAATTGTCCAACGGGAGGATATAAAATGCTCGATGAATTAAAATTGATTGAGGCAATCACCCCGGATATTCTCGCTGTACTCCAGGAACGTTACCGTATCTTAAGAAATATTTATTGGATGCAGCCCGTTGGCCGCCGGACACTTTCGGAAAGTTTATCAATGACGGAACGCGTGTTGAGGACGGAAACAGATATCCTTAAAAAGCTAAAACTGATCGACTCTTCAAAAAGCGGCATGCAATTGACCGCCTACGGAGAAGAAGTGTACACGAAGATTGGTGCACTGATGGATCAGCTGTTCGGAATGCACCAAATCGAGAAACGATTATCAGAGACCTTTGGCATCGAACGTTGTTTGATTGCGAGCGGCGATGGTGATCGACAACCGAAAGTTATTGCTGAATTTGGCCAGTTGCTGAATGAATCGTTGGATCTCTTATTGCCAGAAGGCAAAAACACCATCGCAGTAATGGGAGGGACGACAATGGCGAAAGTTGCCGAGGAATTGGGTAATTTGGAAACCGCCAAACGTCATAACTTGTTTGTTCCAGCCCGTGGTGGTATCGGAGAATCAGTCAACGTGCAAGCAAACTCTGTCAGCTCGGTGATGGCAATGCAGACAAATGGCGATTATCGCTCCTTGTTTGTACCAGAACAATTAAGCATGAACACCTACGAGTTTCTCTTGAAAGAACCCGCCATCGTTGATGTCTTAAACTTGATAAGTCAAGCAAATTGTGTTATTCATAGTATTGGACGGGCGTTGCATATGGCGGCTCGAAGAAAAATGTCAGAACAAGAAATTCTGATGTTAAAACAAAAAAATGCAGTTGCAGAATCCTTTGGGTATTTCTTTAACGAAGCTGGCGAGGTCGTCTACAAAGTTCCTCGCATCGGACTTCAATTAAAAGATTTGCAAAAAGTCCCAATTATTTTTGCGGTCGCTGGCGGACAATCAAAAGCCAAAGCGGTCAATGCATACATGAAAAATGCACCAAAACAAACCTGGCTCATCACCGATGAAGCTTGCGCAAATGAGATTTTAAAAGGGGCAACCCTTTAAAATAAATATTTTTATGATTTTCATAAGGAGGAAATCTTAAATGACAGTTAAAGTAGGTATTAATGGATTTGGACGTATCGGACGCTTAGCATTTCGTCGTATCCAAGAAGTAGAAGGAATCGAAGTTGTGGCTATCAATGACTTAACAGATGCTAAAATGTTAGCTCACTTGTTAAAATATGATACAACACAAGGACGTTTCAACGGTACAGTTGAAGTTCACGAAGGTTCATTCAATGTGAACGGAAATGAAATCAAAGTTTTAGCTAACCGCAACCCTGAAGAATTGCCTTGGGGCGAACTAGGTGTTGAAATCGTGTTAGAATGTACTGGATTCTTCACTTCTAAAGCAGCTGCTGAAAAACATTTAACAGCTGGTGCAAAACGTGTAGTTATCTCAGCTCCTGGTGGAAACGATGTTCCAACAATCGTTTACAACACAAACCATGAAACTTTAACAGGTGAAGAAACAGTTATCTCTGGTGCTTCATGTACAACAAACTGTTTAGCTCCTATGGCGAAAACATTGAACGACAAATTTGGTGTGATTGAAGGATTAATGACTACAATCCACGCTTACACAGGTGACCAAATGACTCTAGACGGACCACACCCTAAAGGTGACTTCCGCCGTGCCCGTGCTGCTGCTGCAAACATCGTGCCTAACTCAACTGGTGCTGCTAAAGCGATCGGCTTAGTAATCCCAGAATTGAACGGCAAATTAGATGGTGCTGCTCAACGTGTTCCTGTTGCAACTGGTTCATTAACTGAATTAGTTACTGTTCTTGACAAAGAAGTAACTGTTGATGAAATCAATGCAGCAATGAAAGAAGCTTCAAACGAATCTTACGGTTACAACACAGACGAAATCGTTTCTTCTGATATCGTTGGTATGACTTACGGTTCATTATTTGATGCAACTCAAACAAAAGTTATGACTGTTGGCGACAAACAATTAGTTAAAACTGTTGCTTGGTACGACAATGAAATGTCATACACTGCACAATTAGTACGTACTTTAGAATACTTCGCTAACCTATAAGAGTTGCGAACGACTTTAATTTAAACCATCGCAAGAGAAAGCGGGGAAGCATCGCGCTTCTCCGCTTTTTTTAACAATTATGCTAGGAGGAATCTGTTCATGGCGAAAATGACAGTTCAAGATATCGATTTAAAAGATAAAAAAGTTCTTGTACGTGTGGACTTCAACGTTCCATTGAAAGATGGAGTGATCGGAGACGATACACGGATCAAAGCAGCATTACCAACAATCAATTACGTGATCGAAAACGGCGGAAAAGCAATTCTTTTCTCACACTTAGGTCGTGTGAAAGAAGAAGCAGATAAAGCTGGAAAATCTTTAGCGCCAGTTGCGAAACGTCTAGGCGAATTGTTAGGCAAAGAAGTAACTTTCGTGGATGAAACCCGCGGCGAAAAATTAGAAGCAGCGATCAACAACATGCAAGATGGCGATGTCGTTGTTTTTGAAAACACTCGTTTCGAAGACATCGATGGCAAAAAAGAAAGCAAAAACGATCCTGAACTAGGTAAATACTGGGCTTCTTTAGGCGATGTTTTTGTAAATGATGCCTTTGGTACCGCACACCGCGCACACGCTTCAAACGTAGGGATCGCTTCAACAGGTATCCCAACAGTTGCTGGTTTCTTAATGGAAAAAGAAATCAAATTCATCGGTGAAGCAGTCGAAGAACCAAAACGTCCAATGATCGCGATTCTTGGTGGAGCAAAAGTATCTGACAAAATCGGCGTAATCGAAAACTTGATTCCTAAAGCAGACAAAATCTTGATCGGCGGCGGAATGACGTATACGTTCTACAAAGCAAAAGGCATGGAAATCGGTAATTCTCTTGTGGAAGCAGATAAAGTAGAATTAGCAAAAGAATTGATCGAAAAAGCTGGCGATAAATTAGTATTACCAGTTGATTCAATCACTGCTGCTGAATTTTCAAATGATGTTCCAACAGAAGAACATACTGGTGATGTTCCTGAAGGACAAATGGGCTTAGATATCGGACCTGAAACTATCGCTTTGTTTGCTGAAACATTAAAAGGCGCAAAAACAGTTGTTTGGAACGGACCTATGGGTGTGTTTGAAATGTCTAACTTCGCAAACGGTACGATCGGTGTTTGTGAAGCAATTGCCAACCTTGAAGATGCAACAACGATCATCGGTGGCGGTGACTCTGCAGCTGCAGCAGAACAATTAGGTTTTGCTGACAAATTTACCCACATCTCAACAGGTGGCGGTGCCAGCCTTGAATTGTTAGAAGGAAAAACACTTCCTGGCCTAGCTGCGATCAACGATAAATAATCAATGACAAGCCGTGCAAAGGATCTCCTTTGCACGCTTGATAACGAAAAGGAGTGCCAGAACATGCGCAAACCAATTATTGCCGGAAACTGGAAAATGAACAAAACTGCGAAAGAAGCAAAAGAATTTGCTGAAGCAGTCAAAACAAAAATTCCTAGCAACGATACAGTTGACTCTGTGATCGGTTCGCCAGCTTTATTCTTAGAAACATTAGTGAATGCTGCTGAAGGAACAGAATTAAAAATTGCTGCTCAAAACAGCTACTGGGAAAATGAAGGTGCCTTTACTGGCGAAACTTCACCAGCAGCTTTAGCAGATCTAGGTGTTGACTATGTCATCATTGGCCATTCAGAACGTCGTGAATACTTCCATGAGACAGATGAAGACATCAACAAAAAAGCCAAAGCAATCTTTGCAAACGGCATGATCCCAATCCTATGCTGTGGTGAATCTTTAGAAACCTATGAAGCTGGCAAAACAGCGGAGTGGATCGAAGGACAAATCACTGCTGGCTTAGACAGTTTAACAGACGGTCAAGTAAGTAATCTTGTGATTGCGTACGAACCAATCTGGGCGATCGGTACTGGTAAATCAGCGGATGCAAACATCGCAGACGAAATTTGTGGCGTTGTCCGCAAAACTGTTGAAAAATTATACGGCAAAGAAGTTTCAGACAGCGTACGTATCCAATACGGCGGCTCTGTAAAACCTGAAAACATTGCTGAATACATGGCAAAAGAAAATGTTGACGGAGCATTAGTTGGCGGCGCAAGCTTGCAAGCTGATTCATTCCTAGCATTATTAGATGCTGTAAAATAATTTCATTTTCATGAAAATAACATTTGCAGAATCGTCACTTTTTCACTACAATTAAGTTGTTCGCAAGGGGCTTTCCCCTTAAGATAAAACAAACTCAAAGGAGAGACAAAACATGTCAATTATTACTGATGTTTACGCACGCGAAGTCTTAGACTCACGTGGTAACCCAACTATCGAAGTAGAAGTCTACACAGAATCAGGTGCTTTCGGCCGCGGAATGGTTCCTTCAGGAGCTTCAACAGGTGAACACGAAGCAGTTGAATTACGTGATGGCGACAAAGCTCGTTATGGCGGTAAAGGTGTAACGAAAGCAGTTGACAATGTAAATAACATCATTGCAGAAGCTATCATCGGCTACGATGTCCGTGACCAAATGGCTATCGATAAAGCAATGATCGCTTTAGACGGAACTCCTAACAAAGGCAAATTAGGCGCAAACGCGATTCTTGGTGTTTCTATCGCTGTTGCTCGTGCAGCTGCTGATTACCTAGAAGTACCTTTATACCACTACTTAGGCGGATTCAATACAAAAGTATTGCCAACTCCTATGATGAACATCATCAACGGTGGTTCTCACTCTGACGCACCAATCGCTTTCCAAGAATTCATGATCTTGCCTGTAGGCGCACCTACATTCAAAGAAGGCTTACGTTGGGGTACTGAAGTATTCCACGCTTTGAAATCAATCTTGTCTAAACGTGGTTTAGAAACTTCAGTAGGTGACGAAGGTGGTTTCGCTCCTCGTTTTGAAGGAACTGAAGACGGTGTTGAAACAATCTTAGAAGCAATCAAAGCTGCTGGTTTAGAACCAGGTAAAGATGTATACCTAGGATTTGACTGTGCATCATCAGAATTCTACGAAAACGGTGTTTACGACTACTCTAAATTTGAAGGCGAAAACGGCGTAAAACGTACTGCTGCTGAACAAGTTGACTACTTAGAAGAATTAGTTAACAAATACCCAATCATCACTATCGAAGACGGTATGGATGAAAATGACTGGGATGGTTGGAAACTATTAACTGAACGCTTAGGCGACAAAGTTCAATTAGTAGGGGATGACTTGTTCGTTACAAATACTGAAATCCTTGAAAAAGGAATCAAAAACGGTATCGGTAACTCAATCCTGATCAAAGTTAATCAAATCGGTACATTGACTGAAACATTCAATGCTATCGAAATGGCGAAAGAAGCTGGTTACACTGCAGTAGTTTCTCACCGTTCAGGTGAAACAGAAGATTCAACAATCTCTGATATCGCAGTTGCAACAAACGCTGGCCAAATCAAAACTGGTTCTCTTTCACGTACTGACCGTATTGCAAAATACAACCAATTACTACGTATCGAAGACCAACTTGGTGAAGTTGCTGAATACAAAGGCTTGCAAGCTTTCTACAACTTAAAAAATAAATAATTTTAGTTTGATCAAACATTTTCGTTTGACTGTACTGAAATGATGGTAGAGTCCCCCCATGTGTAATTGACATGGGGGGACTTTTTTACGAGTTTTATCGGTATGCTAATTGTATGATAGACTATAGGAAAACTTAGTATTTTAGGAGAGAACGCTGATGAAAAAATTGTACATAAATAATTTAGTATCAAAGGAAGTAGAACATATTGTTTCGGCTGCAGGAATTATTGACCTATTTCCAAAAGAAGTGATCCTCCAGTATAATTGGCTGATTACCGATTATTCAGGTGACATAAGTATTTTGCATTCGATTGAAAAGAAGAAAAATGGAAAGTCGCTTATTTGGCTGAGCGGCCATAATTTATTGGATGCAATCAAAGATACTTATCTTCATGAAGGGGTGCTAACTGGTTTTTTACCCAGCATTTCTTTGGATGATCTTTTGATCTTTGATTCTTATCCTGAGTGGGAAGGCTGGAATCGTGATGTAGATCTTCCGTACATTCAGCATCCATTAGGCAGCTTAGAATTAATCATTGATGATGGTAGCTCATATTCTGTCGTTACAGACGATACAGATCTATTGGTATATATAGAAAAGCATTGTAAGGATATAGCTGTGTCTGATTCATGTGATGAAAGACCAGACAGATCGTTTGGCGATCTTTATAGTCAACAGTTGCTACCCACAACTGTTGGCAACTGGTGGTTAACCTTTAACGGGGAGCCGATTTCTTTTAAAGTAATCGATGGTCATAGCAATTTTTCGAGTGACTACGGTGAAAGTCATCCAGATTGGGTCAGCGAAATAATCGGTCGCTTTATCTTATTGCCTAATTTAAAAATGATCAAAGGGAAGGGAAAACTTGAGATAAAAACGAATCTTCCTCGACACTCTTTCCGTGATTTTGAAATCGTTAGTGGGCAAAGATACTATGGCGCGCAATATTTGTTAAAAAAATCTGCCAATAACCTTAATTTTGCTGTAACTCAATATTATGACGATGAGTGTTTCCTGAAAAAATCCGGGGGTGTATATCAACTTGACAGATCTGACTCGGGATTCCCAGCTTATTATATTGAGGGGAATCAAAGTCCAGCTGATTTAAGATTTTGTTTGTCATGGGGTGCATTGGCTACTGCAGATTCTTTGTCCTTGGATGTGGCTTGTGACTTTGATCAAGAGGAGATTGTTCAAACTTTTAGTAATTAAAAGTGAATGAAAGCTATATAGAAAAAATCTGTTTCTAGTAGATGAACAAGGAACAGTTTTTTTCTATAGAATGTAAGTTGAAAAGTTAAGAGAACTTATAAATAGAGGGAAAATAACAATAAGATTTTAAAGAATCTGCTAAAATTTTTGTAACCGAAAATGAAAATAATATGATTGTTTATGAAAATTTTCATTTTCAGTTTACAATTATTTTTTTTTGACAAGTGAAATTTTAGCGAGTAGCCAATCACTCCTGGTGTTTAAGAGTTTTCAATGAAAGAACTTTTATCACAAACAAAAGATTCTTTCTGGATTTTGAGTATTTATCATGAAAAAAATATTCTATTGTTTTTCAAACAAAAGAAATCCTATTTCATTTTCACAAATTTCCTTGAGAGCAGGACCCATTTTTCGGTTTTTGCTCTCATTTTTCTCACAGAATCAAAATTTGGGTCATTTTGCATTTTCTCTTTTTTCCGATTAGGATAATCACCTGAGTAAAATTTGTTGTTTGGAGGAAGAGAAATGTGTACTTATGTGAAAAAAATAGCTTACCCAATGTTCATGCTGTCCTTACTTATGTTATCCTATTTGGCGCCTTTATTATCAGTCATCACAGCCAATGCGGACACCGAGGAGAATCCCAAAACAATCCTATTTCAAAACGAAAAGGGCATTGCGCAAGTGACCTCATTACCAGATCCTACGACAGGAGAAATCACTTGGACGATCGAGGTAGAAAAGAATCAGCAGTCTGCTGCTAATCAACTAGCATTCAGTTTGAGTGAAGGAGAACAAACGGTTCTGCCAGAATCAATCCAAAGCAACGGCACGCCATTTACATATGATCCGCAAAGACAGCAGCTGATGGAAGAAACTACTAGCAGCTCCTTTAGCCAAATGACGCTAACGTTTCAAACAAAAGCTCTTAAAACATTGACAATCAAATCCGCATTTCTTCAAACAGAGGAAGAAAATGGACAAGTGAAAGAAGACATCATCAATACAACAGATGTAGCAGTTGTTCTACCTGAAAATGAATCCACAGAAGCAACGAGTGCCGAAGCAGTGCTTGCTGACAGTCAGGAACAAACAGAGGCTTCCGAAAAACAGCCTGCCACAAAAAGCAGCGAGTCACAACCACAAGTAGAGTCAACTACCGCATCAACAGCCATAGAATCACCACTTGATACACAAGCAAGTGCGCCAGCAGCTTCACAACTATCAAGTGGCGGCAGCTTTAAGAATGATGTGCCAGAAGTTGATAACGTACTTCTAGGAGAAGCTCAGTATTTTCATATTTTTGCTAACCATGCGACGCTAAATACCCACACGAACGGAAACTTAGCAGTGGGAGAACTAAATGGAAATGTCAATTTTGGAACCAGTATTCAGGATGGTTCGTTGGCAACAGAAATCAATTATATTCAAAAAGTCAATACGATCGCAAATTCTTCCTTTGTGTCAGGAACTGATAGCAGAAAAAACAAAGTTGTCTTTGGCCCATCAGTCACAGTAGATTTAGCAGATCAAAATCAACAACCTGCCGTTTTTGTAAATGGACAGAGAATGGATCACTTGAAAACTTCCGAAGTTTTCCAAGATCAATCCGCAAGTGAACCGTATATAGATTTTAAAAAGGTATTTTCAACGTTACAGGCGACGTCAGAAAGGCTAGGAGCCTATCCGCAAACACCCGGTGTAACCAAAGACTTTACTGATAATAATCAGCGGGTCATCAATACCGCCCGTGCTGAAAATGATACGCAAGAGGTTGTGTTGACCTTAACGGATGAACAAGGAAACCCGCTTGATGACGGTGTCTACGAACTTCAAAATAAAAAGACACATAAAGAGGTTGATGAAGAGGTCACAAATGATGATGGACAAGTAATCGAAACGGATCTTCCAGAAGGGGACTATTCCTTTGTTGAAACAGAAGCGCCAGACGGTTATCTAATCGACAAAAAACCAATTTCCTTTTCGGCAGACACTATTGATGAAGAAGATCAAAAGGTAGTCGTTACTCTTTCAAAAACAGAATTAGAAAAAGATACACCAATTACCATCAAAGGGCTAACAAAAGGCACGTCTCCTGTACTCATCAATGTAGATACCGAAGGAGCAAGTACCGTTAATATCAAGTCGCAAATCAAACTAGAATATACAGATGGTACGACGCGCAATAGTCATGAAACAGAAGATTTTGATGATGCCGTTATCCTATGGAATTTTATTAATCAGCCAGAAAATCAAATGCTTTCGATTAATAGTCCCTTCCAAGGAACGATTTTGGCTGTTGGTGATACAGTTGATGTCCATCAAAATGTTGACGGTAGTATCATTGCTGATACGGTATTGGTCAATGCGGAAACCCACCGCTGGGATCTTCAAGCCAATGAAACGGTTGTACCGATAATCAAACTAGCTGCAATGAATCACCTGCTGTCTCTTGATACAACGACAATCAGCGGAACCAAAACGTGGGACGATTATGACAACAAATTTAATACCCGTCCGACAAGCATTACGGTTCAATTACTGCAAAACGGTGAAGTGTTCCAAACAAAAACGGTTACCCCAAATAAAGAGGGGGAATGGCATTATGAATTTACCGATCTACCAACAACCGACGAATCTGGTCAGACCTATGACTACGCAATTCAAGAAACACCCGTTGAAGGATACACCACCAAAGTAAATGGCTATGACCTAATCAACACCTACCGTAATACCGAAACGACAGAAGTATCAGGAACAAAGACATGGAATGACTACGACAACAAGTTCAACACCCGCCCTGAAAGCATCACTGTCAAACTGATTCAAAATGATAAGGAAATCAACAAGCAAGTCGTAAAATCAGATAACCACGGCAACTGGACTTATCGTTTTGATAAGCTGCCAAAATACGACGCCGAAGGAAAAGTGTACACTTACACGATCCAAGAAGAAAATGTTCCAGAATACACCACCAAAGTAAATGGCTATGACCTAGTCAACACCTACCGTAACACCGAAACGACAGAAATATCAGGAACAAAGACATGGAATGACTACGACAACAAGTACAATACCCGTCCTGAAAGCATCACTGTCAAACTGATACAAAATGATAAGGAAATCGACAAGCAAGTCGTAAAAGCAGATAAAGATGGGAACTGGACCTATCGCTTTGACAATCTGCCTAAATACGATGCCGTAGGAGAAGCCTACACTTACAAGATCCAAGAAGAAAATGTTCCAGAATACACCACCAAAGTAAATGGCTATGACCTAGTCAACACTTATACAGGGCCAGAGACACCGAAAACCCCGAGTGATCCTAAAAAGCCGCAGGTCCCGTTATCACCTAAAAAGCCAGATACATCTAAACAACCGGAAGATGACAACAAGAATGACGCAAACCATGCGACTACTGAAAAACGATTGCCTAAGACAAACGAGCGCTCTTCTTATGAGTGGAGTATTCTTGGAAGTATTTTACTCGTTACAAGCGTTGGCATACTTTATCGACGAAAACATAGTTAACCAATCAAAACTTTGCCCTGACTTCTAACAGATAAGCAGGGCAAAGTTTTTTTAAAAGTATAGGACTTATTTAAGACCTGCGACAAAACTTTGGCTGAAATCCATTGTAAATGGTAAACTAAAATGAAGGGGGGATCCTATGGTTTGGCTATTGCTACTACTGCTTATTTTTGGTTTTTTGGTGTACTATGTATATCGCACGTCTGTTTTGAAAAAGGGCGTACGCTATTTTGTTTCGGCGATCATTATGCGAAACAATGAATGGTATGAAAAAGAAGGCAGAAAGAAACTGGGGATTCCATACAAAGAGCGGATCGCAACAAAGAGTTCGGCTTTTTGGGCACAAGGTTCGGAATGTACGGTAACGACCGCTGATGATCTGATCCTGACAGCGGAAGTCTTCGATCAGTGTGCTAAAACATGGGTGATTTGCTTGCATGGGTATCGCAGTGATGGGCAAGCAGATTGTCAAGAGGCGGCCGAGAAATTCTGGTCTGCTGGTTATAATGTTTTAGTTCCTGATTTACGTGGACATGGCCGCAGTGAAGGCAAAGAGATCGGCTTAGGGTGGCTAGATCGGATGGATCTGCTTTTGTGGATCGATAAGATTTTGGAAAAAGACCCACAAACACAAATCTTCCTCTATGGTTTAGGAATGGGGGCTGCGACCTTGCTGCTGGCTAGTGGAGAAGTCATGCCGGTGCAAGTGGCTGGGTTGATCTCAGACAGCAGCTATACGTCCGTTTACAGTGCGATCCGATCAAGCTTACCGCAATTTTCTCGGTTACCAATCAAACGCTTTTTGCGCTTAGCGAATCGCTATAGCAAACAATTAGTCGGTTATCCCTTCTTGCAGATCTCGGTGACCCGACAAGTCGGCAGCAACCATTTACCTGTGCTGTTTTTACAAGGAGAAAAGGATACGTTTCTTTCGGAAAAAGAAATCAATACCTTAATGGAAGCAACGGCTGGACCGAAACAAAAAGTCCTCTTTGCGAATATGGGACATTTACAAGCAGTGAAAGATGCTCCAGAATATTGGACAACCGTTTTGCAATTCATTGAGAATATCAAACAAAATACAGACATCGTCTGATGGAAAGGAAGAAAGCAATGGAAATCAAAGAAGAAAATAAACGTTTTGCTTTGTATGATGGAGAAAAAGAGGTGGGAGAAATCACATGGCAAGAAACGCCAGATGATGTTCTAGAAGTAGACCACACCTTCGTCAATCCTGATTATCGCGGCCAGCAATTGGCGCAAAAATTACTCAAAGCGGTTGTTGAAAAAGCAAGACGGGAAGAGAAAAAAATTATGCCTGTCTGCTCCTTTGCGGTCAAAGAGTTCAAAGAAAAACCAGAATACGATGACGTACTCGTTCGCTGATTTGAACGAAAACAATCTATGAGAAAAAGGCTGTCAGAAAGGACAGTCTTTTTTTACAGTCATGCAACGGTCAATGACAAAAAGAGAGTAGTAATTTCCAGCGGAAAATGCTAAAATAGAAAGGACGACTTTAGCAAGCAAGGAGGAGCTAACGTGTATAACATCTTATTAACTGCTGTGATCGTTATTTCGATTTTAATGGTCATTACGATCATGATGCAGCCTAGCAAGCAAAATAGTGCAGCTAGTGCCTTTACCGGCGGTGCAGATCAATTGTTTGGTAAGCAAAAAGCCCGTGGATTTGAAGCGGTGATGCAGCGTTCAACGGCCATTTTAGGTTTTGTTTGGATGGTCTTGCTCTTTATTTTGGCTTTTCTTTCATCAAACTAATAACTTTGTTAGCGAACCTCTCGTAAAGAGAGGTTTTTTTCTTTTTAACGGGAAGATTTTGATCGCATTTGTCGAAGTATTCTTGCTAACTATGGTAGAATTGGACGTGAGGTGAAAGGAAACATGAAAATATTTAATCAACCAAAACCGGTTTTTGCTGAACACGGCAAACGAGCGGTCATTTTGTTCCATGCCTATTCAGGCAGTCCTAACGATGTGCGCATGCTTTGTCGTTCGTTAGAACAAAAAGACTACACGGTTTATACACCGATGTTTACTGGACATGGTACACCGAATCCAGATGATATCTTAAATCAAGGAATGACTGTTTGGCAGCAGGATGCTGCGGATGCAGTTGCTTATGTGAAAGAAAAAGGCTATGAGGAAGTTGCCGTTCTTGGACTTTCGATGGGTGGGATTTTAGCGATGGATCGTTTGACGCAAGACCCAACATTGATGGGCGGCGGTCTTTTTTGCTCACCGTTATTTGAAACCAAGAACGAAGTACCAGTCAATTTTGAAAAGTATGCGGAAATGGTCATACCCTACGCTGATTTAGATGAGGCGACCCAAAAAGAAATCTTGGCAGAAGTCCCTCGTAAGGTCAGAGAACAACTGCAAGGAATCGAAACAGTCGGACAAACCACAGCTGAGCATTTAGGAAAAATCGAGCGCCCAGTCTTCTTGGCGCAAGCAGGAAGGGATCAAATGATCGATCCACAGACGGTTTTCAAAACCGCAGCGGCATTGTCCCATGTTCCCTACACGCTTCAATGGTATCCTCAAAGTGGTCATGTGGTGACAGTTGGACCAGAACGGAAAAAATTAGAGCAGGATGTGTTTGCTTTCTTAGAAACACTTGCTTGGAAAGAGTGAGTTATGACAGAAACGATTAAAACCAAAATCATTCAGTTTCTCGAAGAAAGCCGTAAAAAAAGTTTTTCAATGGAAGAAATTGCTGAAGGTCTAGGACTTCAAAAAAGTACAGACTTTAAGAATCTTGTCCAGACAGTAGCGGCGATGGAACGAGAAGGCAGTGTGATTTTTAACAAAAAAGGCAAAGTGAAATTACCCATGAAACGTGTGTTTGTGGAAGGAACCTTCCGTGCCAATGAGCGAGGCTTCGGCTTTGTCACGTTGGATGAAGAAGAAGACGATGTTTATATCCCTAAAGAAGCAACAGGCTATGCCATGGACGGCGATACCGTTGCTGTAGACATCGTGCATGTTGCCGATCCTTTTTCAGATCGCGGCGCAGAGGGAAAGGTCGTAGAAATCAAACAACGCGCCATCAGTCAGTTGGTCGGCGAGTTTACATTATTTGACGAAAAAGAGATCGAAGAATCGGATCTATATGGCGTTGTTCAACCTAAAGATAAAAAACTAAGCGATTTAAAGGTGTTTATCGGCGCCCAAGGAATTCGTCCAGTAGACGGCAGCATCGTGATCGTTGAGATCAGCCATTATCCAGAAAAAGGCTATTCGAAAAGCTTAGAGGGGTTGATCACAAAAGTTGTGGGGCATAAAAACGATCCTGGAATGGATATTTTATCGATCGTCGTGGCGAATGGGATTCCCACAAAATTTGAGGAAGAAACCTTGGCAGCGGCAGATGCAGTACCCGATACGATCGATCCTGCTGACTTTCCAGAACGACGGGATTTGCGAGATCAACAGATCGTAACGATCGATGGAGCGGATGCCAAAGATTTGGATGATGCGGTGACGGTAAAAGCATTGCCTGACGGCAGCTTCTATTTGGGCGTGCATATCGCCGATGTTTCTTATTATGTAACAGAAAACAGTGCATTGGATAAAGAAGCATTTGAGCGGGGAACGAGTGTCTACCTTACGGATCGGGTGATCCCGATGATCCCTCAGCGTTTATCAAACGGGATCTGTTCGTTGAATCCGAATGTGCCAAGGTTGACCATGAGCTGTGAAATGTGGATCAACCAAGAAGGGATCGTCACGGATTACAATATTTTCCAAAGTATTATTCAAACAAGTGCCCGTATGACCTATCAGGCAGTCAATCAAATTATTGAAGAGAATGATCCAGAAACAACCAAAGAATATGCGAAACTAGTACCGATGTTCCATGATATGGCCGCCTTGCACCACGTGTTAGAAACGATGCGCATCAAACGTGGGGCAGTTTCTTTTGAAGACCGCGAAGCGAAAGTCTTGGTCGATGGAGAAGGACACCCGCAAGAAATCGTTCTGAGAGAACGTGGCGTCGGCGAACGATTGATCGAGTCCTTCATGTTGGCAGCCAATGAAACCGTAGCGCGCCATTTCAATCGGAAGCATTTACCATTTATTTATCGGATCCATGAGGAACCAAAAGAAGAGAAAATGCGCCGCTTCTTTGATTTTGCATCTGCTTTAGGGATCGTAGTCAAACAAACCAACGGCTCGATCTCACCAAAACAACTGCAAAAAGTGGTTGAAGATGTCGCAGATAAGCCAGAGGCAATGGTTGTCAATACGATGCTGCTCAGAAGTATGCAGCAAGCGAAGTATTCAGAAGAAAACGTCGGCCACTATGGTTTGGCAGCGGAAGATTATACCCACTTCACGTCACCGATCCGTCGGTACCCCGACTTGATCGTGCATCGCTTGATTCGTTCTTACAGTGAAGATGTCTCTGAAGCCAACCAAAACAAATGGGCTGAAATCTTGCCTGACATCGCCATGCACAGCTCCCAAATGGAACGACGAGCAGTCGATGCAGAAAGAGAAGTCGATGCGCTTAAAAAAGCTGAGTATATGGCCGATAAAGTAGGAGAAGAGTTTGACGGTATCATCAGTTCCGTCGTTAAGTTTGGCTTGTTTATTGAATTGCCTAACACGATTGAAGGGCTGATCCATATCAATAATCTGAAGCAAGATTACTTCCATTATTTGGAAAACCATCTGGCACTTGTAGGGGAACGGACAGGCTTGACCTTTAAAATTGGTCAAAAAGTTCGTATCAAAGTCGTGAAAGCTGATCCTGAAACAAGAGAGATCGATTTCGAATTGGTAGCAGCAGAAGAAGTCGAAAAACTGCAAGCACCAAAAGCTAACAAACGAAACAACCATCAAAAAAATGAAGCGAACCGTCGCGGGAAAAAGCAACGCAACCCTGAGAAAAACCAAGGGAAACGCTTTGAACAAACCGGTAAAGGCAAATCAAAGAAAGCTGGCAAAGTGAAAAAGAAAAAACCTTTTTATAAAGGAATTAAGAAAAAATAATTGGAGGGATGGCCCGTGCCTAAAGGAGAAGGGAAATTAATCGCCCAAAACAAAAAGGCCCGCCATGATTACACGATCCTCGATACGATCGAAGCGGGGATCGTCTTACAGGGAACAGAGATCAAAGCGATCCGTAACAGTCGGATCAATTTGAAAGACGGCTTTGTACGCATTCGTAATGGTGAGGCATTCTTAGTCAATGTGCATATCAGCCCATACGAGCAAGGAAACATTTTTAATCATGATCCACTACGGACAAGAAAACTGTTACTGCATAAAAAGCAGATTGCTCGTCTGATTGGCGAAACAAAAAATACCGGCATGACGATCGTTCCATTAAAGGTGTATATCAAGGATGGTTATGCCAAAGTTTTGATTGGTTTAGCGAAAGGAAAACGCGAATATGACAAGCGGGAATCCTTGAAACGCAAAGATCAAGAAAGACAAATTGACCGAGTTCTTAGAAATTTCTAATTTTCTAAGAACTTCTTTTAGAATCCGATAGAGGTTATTGCTTTGAAAATCGCGCTAAATTTGGTAGCATTTAAGGGAAAGCTGTTGATATAACAGGCTTTTTCTTCCACATAGCGACACGGGGATTTTTCATTTAATTTAGGATTTTTAGCATTGTGAGTTTTTTGTCTAATTTTCTTGAAAATGCTTTGAAATTTTCCATTCGTGGTGGTATGATACCGATTGTTATGAGAGGAAACGCATTGTAACACCAGATTTTTTTCTGGAGATGACAGGAAAAGAGGTGAGAAAGATTGGAAGATAAATCGCTTATGTTTCATATCGGTCCTATATGGTTTGATGGAACTGTAGCTATGATGACAATCATTTCTTGTATTATTGTTTTTTTGGTGGTCTTTATTTGTACACGTAATCTGCAAATGAAACCGAAAGGGAAGCAGAACTTCATTGAATGGGTCATTGACTTTGTTCGCGGTATCGTAGCGGACAATCTACCAGGATCTCAAGTGAACAACTTTCATTTGCTCGGTGTAACAATGTTTCTTTTTGTGTTTGTGGCAAATGAGATCGGGTTAGTCACAAAAATCGTGACGACAGATGACATTACCTTATGGAAAAGTCCGACAGCAGACCCGTTTGTTACACTGACACTCGCACTTATGGTTATTTCCTTGACACATTTCTTTGGGATCAAGTCGTTGGGCTTCAAAAATTACTTGATCAATTCGTACTTGAAACCGGTGGGGTTCTTATTACCGCTAAAAATCATCGAAGAATTTACGAATGTCATCACGTTAGGCTTGCGTTTATATGGAAATATATTCGCGGGGGAAGTGTTATTAGGATTGATTGCAAACATGTTTATTAGTCTTGGTTGGTGGTCATTACCGATCGTGATGCCGCTAGAAATGATCTGGATTGGCTTCTCACTCTTTATTGGAGCGATCCAAGCTTATGTATTTGTTACATTGACCATGGTATTTATGAGCCACAAAATCGTGGCAGAACATTAATCGAATCGACATACAATTAGGAGGAAAAAAGAATGAACTTTATTGGAGCAGGATTAGCAATTATCGGAGCAGCAATTGGTGCAGGGTATGGTAACGGACAAGTAATCGCAAAAACGATCGAATCAATGGCACGCCAACCTGAAATGTCAGGTCAACTACGTTCAACAATGTTTATCGGGGTCGCGTTAGTCGAAGCTGTACCGATTCTAGGGGTAGTTATCGCGCTGTTATTAGTCTTCCGATAAGACAAGCACGAAAAGGCAGAAACGAACAATTGCACTCGTTTTTGCTTTTTTCTAATGAAACAATGACTTTCAGAAAGGAAGAATCGTTATGCTAAATCAGTTGGTTATAGCGGAAGTTCAAAATCCAATGCTTGGCAATATTATCGTTGTCAGCGGATCAATTCTTCTTTTGCTATTCTTATTGAAACATTTTGCATGGGATGCCATCAGCAGCATGATGCAAAAACGGGAAGATAAAATCGCCAATGATTTGGATTCAGCGGAACAATCACGCTTGAATGCAGCAAAATTAGAAAAAGAACGCCAAGAAAAATTGGCACGTTCTCATTCTGAAGCTGCGGAGATCATCAAGAGCGCCAAAGATAGCGGGGAATTGAGTCGGCAAAATATTTTGAGCGAGACCAAAGAAGAAGTGGCTCGTTTGAAAGAAAAGGCAAACTCAGATATCACCCTTGAAAAAGAAACTGCGTTAAAAGAAGTGAAAGATGATGTTGCAGAACTTTCGCTTCAAATCGCAGAAAAAATCTTAGGCCGCGAATTGACTCCCGAAAATCATGAATCCCTAATCAATCAATATATCGAAGGATTGGGTTCAGTTAATGAAACTCGATAAATTCACAGTGGGAAAACGCTATGGAAAAGCCTTGTTCGAATTGGCGATGGAAGAACAGCGCTTGACAGAAGTTTACCAAGAATTAATGACCTTGCGTCAGATTTATCAAGAGATTCCAACATTCGGTCAGATCGTGACGGATAACCGCTTGGATCTCCATGAAAAAAGACAATTAGTCGATCAATTGCTGAAGGGCTTTGAAGGCTTGGTCAGAAATTTCTTAGAGATCGTTTATGAATATGATCGCATGGATGATCTATTGCTGATCATTGATGAATACGAACGTCGTTACGATGAATATCAAGGTCTTGTTCTCGGAACGATCACAACGGCTGTTGCTTTGTCAGCAGAACAAAAAAGCAAAATTGAAGAGCAAATCGCCGATAAGCTTGGGTACAAGCAGGCACAATTGAAAGAAACGGTCGATCCAACGATTTTAGGCGGAGTCATCGTTGAAGCAAATCATCAAGTGATCGACGGTAGTATTAAGAGCCAACTGGATTATCTGCGACAAAAAATCGGCAGATAAACAAGAGATAAGAGGTGAATCGGATGGCCATCAAAGCAGAAGAAATTAGTGCCTTGATCAAAGAGCAAATTAAAAATTATCAGAACGAACTTTCTGTAGAAGAAATCGGTACTGTCACATATGTTGGGGACGGGATCGCCCGCGCCCACGGTTTAGAAAATGCCATGAGTGGAGAACTGCTTGAGTTTTCAAACGGTTCTTATGGGATGGCACAAAACTTAGAATCAAACGATGTCGGTATCATCATCCTAGGTGATTTTGAAACCATTCGTGAAGGAGACAAAGTAAAACGAACCGGTAAAATCATGGAAGTTCCTGTCGGCGATGCATTAATTGGCCGGGTAGTGAACCCATTAGGGCAACCGATCGATGGCTTAGGTCCGATCGAAACAGACAAATCACGCCCAGTTGAAGCAGCTGCACCAGGTGTAATGCAACGGAAATCCGTATCGGAACCAATGCAAACAGGGTTGAAAGCTATTGATGCTTTAGTACCAATCGGTCGTGGCCAACGGGAATTAGTCATCGGTGACCGGAAAACCGGGAAAACAACGATTGCGATCGATGCAATCATCAACCAAAAAGGGCAAGACATGATCTGTATCTATGTCGCTATTGGCCAAAAAGACTCAACGGTTCGTGCACAAGTAGAAACATTACGCCGTTACGGTGCACTTGATTACACGATCGTTGTTTCAGCAGGTGCTTCACAACCAGCACCATTGCTTTACATCGCACCTTATGCTGGGGCAGCAATGGGAGAAGAATTCATGTATAACGGCAAACATGTTTTGATCGTCTTTGATGACTTATCAAAACAAGCAGTCGCTTACCGTGAACTTTCTCTCCTTCTACGCCGTCCGCCAGGTCGTGAAGCATACCCAGGGGATGTCTTCTACTTGCACTCTCGTTTATTGGAACGTGCAGCGAAATTAAGTGATGAACTAGGTGGCGGATCAATGACGGCACTGCCATTCGTTGAAACGCAAGCGGGGGATATCTCAGCCTATATCCCAACCAACGTGATTTCTATCACAGATGGACAAATTTTCTTAGAAAATGACCTATTCTATTCAGGTGTGCGTCCTGCCGTAGCGGCTGGATTGTCCGTTTCACGGGTTGGTGGTTCTGCACAGATCAAAGCGATGAAGAAAGTTGCTGGAACCTTGCGTTTGGACTTGGCAAGTTACCGCGAGCTAGAAGCCTTCACACAATTTGGGTCTGATCTAGATGCTGCGACACAAGCCAAATTAAACCGCGGTCGACGCACCGTTGAAATCTTGAAGCAAAAACTACATGAACCATTGGCAGTCGAAAAACAAGTCGTGATTCTTTATGCGTTGACGCATGGATTCATTGATAGTGTACCTGTCAATAAACTATTGGACTTTGAAGCAGAATTATTTGAGTATATCGAAGCAAACGCAGCAACGATTTTTGAAACCATTCGGACAACGAAAGACTTGCCAGAAGAAAGCTTGTTAGATGACACCATTAAAGCATTC
Organism: Enterococcus casseliflavus; assembly: GCF_029215545.1. Classification (NCBI taxonomy): domain Bacteria; kingdom Bacillati; phylum Bacillota; class Bacilli; order Lactobacillales; family Enterococcaceae; genus Enterococcus; species Enterococcus casseliflavus. The sequence goes on from NZ_CP119393.1 coordinate 875,285, forward strand.
AAAGATATTTTCATGGCATCCAACAGTTCTCGGGTGACACCGCAAGATAAAATATCGACAATGCAAAACGCATAAAAGAGGTGAGAGAAAATGGCTGCTTCATTAAATGAAATCAAGCAACGAATTGCCTCAACAAAGAAAACCAGCCAAATCACAAAGGCCATGCAAATGGTTTCAGCTGCAAAATTAACAAAATCTGAAGCTCATTCGAAACAGTTTCAAGTGTATGCCAACAAAGTACGTGAAATCGTTACGCATTTGACTGCGCAGCAGCTTTCCGATCTTGCAGGTTCTGGTCCTAAAGATGGTGTGAACTATAACAGTATGTTGGTTAGTCGTCCGGTCAAACGCACAGGCTATATCGTCATCACTTCTGATGGCGGTCTAGTGGGCGGCTATAATAGTTCCATCTTAAAACAAATGATGACCATGCTGGATGAAGACCATGCAAAAGCAGAAGAGTATGTCATGATTGCCATTGGTGCAACTGGCGCTGACTTTTTCAAAGCACGGGGCATCAATTTGGCGTACGAGTTAAGAAACCTTTCGGATCAACCAAGCTTTGATGAGGTACGTAAAATCGTAACATTGGCAACCACGATGTACCAAAACGAGGTCTTCGATGAATTATATGTGTGTTATAACCATCACATCAATTCATTGACTAGCCAATTTCGTGTGGAGAAAATGTTGCCGATATCCGATTTAGATCCTGAAGAAGCCGAAAGTTATGAACAAGAATACTTGTTTGAACCTTCCAGAGAAGCGATTTTGAATCAATTACTGCCTCAATACGCTGAAAGCTTGATTTATGGTGCGATTGTTGACGCAAAAACAGCCGAGCATGCTGCCGGAATGACAGCGATGAAAACAGCAACAGATAATGCCAAAAATATTATTGGGGACTTGACGATCTCATACAACCGAGCGCGCCAAGGAGCGATCACCCAAGAAATTACTGAAATTGTGGCGGGGGCATCCGCGTTAGAATAGTTTCAAGAACGAATGGAGGAATACGAATGAGTTCAGGCAAGATTGTTCAAGTCATTGGTCCCGTTGTTGACGTGGAATTCTCTCTAGACCAATCATTACCAGATATCAACAATGCGTTGATTGTTTACAAAAAAGATGAGCAGAAAACAAAAGTTGTGTTAGAAGCTGCCCTAGAACTTGGCGACGGCGTTATCCGTACGATTGCCATGGAATCAACAGATGGCTTACAACGAGGAATGGAAGTAATCGATACAGGCGCCTCCATCTCTGTTCCAGTTGGGACAGAAACATTAGGACGGGTATTTAATGTCCTAGGCGATACCATCGATTTAGAAGCACCATTTCCTGAAGAGGCACCCCGCAGTGGGATTCACAAAAAAGCACCTGACTTTGATGAATTGTCAACAAGTACGGAGATCCTTGAAACTGGGATCAAAGTCATTGATTTGTTAGCTCCTTATTTAAAAGGGGGGAAAGTTGGACTTTTCGGTGGTGCCGGTGTTGGTAAAACCGTCTTGATCCAAGAATTGATCCACAACATCGCCCAAGAGCATGGTGGGATCTCTGTCTTCACAGGTGTTGGTGAACGGACACGTGAAGGAAATGACCTTTATAATGAAATGAAAGAATCTGGCGTTATCGAAAAAACAGCCATGGTGTTTGGACAAATGAATGAACCACCAGGTGCCCGGATGCGGGTAGCCTTGACTGGTTTGACATTAGCCGAGTACTTCCGTGATGTGGAAGGACAAGACGTGCTCTTGTTTATCGATAATATCTTCCGCTTCACTCAAGCAGGTTCTGAAGTATCTGCCTTACTAGGTCGGATGCCGTCGGCCGTTGGGTATCAGCCAACATTAGCAACTGAGATGGGGCAATTACAAGAACGGATCACATCGACGAAAAAAGGTTCCGTTACGTCTATTCAAGCCATCTACGTCCCTGCCGATGACTATACAGACCCAGCACCTGCGACTGCGTTTGCCCATTTGGATGCAACAACCAACTTGGAACGTAAATTGACCGAACAAGGGATCTATCCTGCCGTTGATCCACTGGCGTCTTCTTCTAGTGCGTTAGCACCTGAAATCGTTGGTGAAAAACATTATGAAGTAGCGACTGAAGTACAGCATGCGTTGCAACGTTATCGCGAATTACAAGATATCATCGCCATCTTAGGGATGGATGAACTGTCTGATGATGAAAAAACCTTAGTTGCCCGCGCACGCCGCATTCAATTCTTCTTGTCACAAAACTTCCACGTAGCGGAACAGTTTACGGGACAACCTGGTTCTTATGTGCCAGTTGAAGAAACCATCAAAGGATTTGCAGAGATTCTTGAAGGAAAATATGATGATCTTCCAGAAGAAGCCTTCCGTAGTGTTGGACGAATTGAAGATGTCATTGAAAAAGCGAAAAAAATTGGCTATTAATTAACCAGCCTTGAAGAAAGAGGGGAACCTCATGGATCAATTTTTAACAGTCAATGTGGTGACACCTGCTGGTTTGGTTTACGATCATCACGCGAAAATCGTGGTTGCACGTACGACAGATGGTGAGATCGGTATTTTGCCGCACCATGCCCCAATCATCGTTCCATTGACGATTGATGAAGTCCGAGTCAAACGGATCGATTCAGATACCCATGTCGACTGGGTCGCTGTCAACGGCGGTATATTAGAAGTGCGAGACAATGTTGTCTCGATCGTAGCCGATAGTGCGGAACGTGATCGTGACATCGACGTTTCACGTGCAGAAAGAGCAAAACAGCGTGCAGAACGCCAAATCGAAGAAGCCAAACAAGTCGAGGATATCGACCAGCTTCGGCGCGCAACGGTTGCTTTGCACCGCGCCATCAATCGAATCAACGTGTCAAAACATTCCTAAAAAACAAGGGCATCTTGCCTTTGTTTTTTTGTTTCTTCAAGAAAACGTTTTAAAAACTTTTTAAAGTCTTTTCATGAAGGTTTCAAGAAAGATTATTTTTTATCTTGACATCTTTGTGGTATGATAGGAATGTTCAATTATGAAAAAAGGAGCAGGAAGTATGCAAGTGTATGGAATTGATGCAATCATTCGAATCGTGAGTCATTTAGCGTTCATCTATTTAGCATTTTGGGCATTGCAATCTGTGCGGATCGATGCTTTTTTTAAAGCCTTACGAACGACTCAGATACGAATGGTCATGGTGTTTCTTGCGATTGCATTAGGCTACACCGCCAGTACTTTTTTCCTTGAGTTGATTGCGCTATGTCGTAATTTATTTTTAACAGGTTTTTAAGAATTTCATTAATATATGCAAAAACACCGAATATTATGCTATAATTGGCAAGATTTGTGTGAGTCACTGCATTATTTGGAGGGAACATAAATGGAAGAGATGATCGTTCAAGGTGGTAATCGATTAACTGGAACAGTGAAGATCGAAGGGGCAAAAAATGCTGTTCTACCTATCTTAGCGGCAAGCTTATTAGCGGAAGAAGGAACAACGACATTAACAAATGTACCGATCCTTTCCGATGTATTAACAATGAAAGAAGTGATTCGGCATTTAAATGTCGCAATCGATTTTGAAGAAGAAAACAACACAATGACGATCGATGCGTCACAAGAATTAGCAATCGAAGCACCGTATGAGTATGTGAGCCAAATGCGCGCTTCAATCGTAGTCATGGGGCCTTTGTTAGCTCGTAATGGACATGCCAAAGTGGCAATGCCTGGCGGCTGTGCAATCGGCAAACGACCAATTGATTTACATTTGAAGGGATTTCAAGCACTAGGCGCGCAAATCATCCAAAAAGATGGATACATAGAAGCGATCGCCGATGAGTTAAAAGGCAATAGCATTTACTTGGATTTCCCAAGTGTCGGCGCAACGCAAAATATCATGATGGCTGCCGTAAAAGCTAAAGGCATCACCATCATCGAAAACGTCGCTCGTGAGCCAGAAATCGTTGATTTAGCAAACATTTTGAATAAAATGGGTGCCAAGGTCTTTGGTGCAGGAACCGAAACGATGCGTATTGAAGGTGTCGAACACCTGCATGCAGTAGATCATTCGATCGTGCAAGACCGTATCGAAGCAGGAACCTTTATGGTTGCAGCAGCGATGACTCAAGGAGACGTTATTATTAAAGATGCGATCTCAGAGCACAATCGTCCATTGATTTCAAAATTGATCGAAATGGGTGCAGAAGTGACTGAAGTCGCTGAAGGGATTCGTGTGGTCGGACCTGAACAATTGAAGGCAACAGATGTAAAAACGATGCCTCACCCAGGTTTTCCTACGGACATGCAAGCGCAAATGTCTGCTATTCAATTATTAGCGCAAGGAACGAGTGTTGTGAATGAAACGGTATTTGAGAATCGTTTCCAACATTTAGAAGAAATGCGTCGCATGAATGCCCATGTAAAAATTGACGGCAACGTTGCAGTGATCGAAGGCGGTCATGAATTACAAGGTGCGCTGGTCTATGCGACAGATTTACGTGCCGCAGCAGCGTTGATTTTATTAGGTTTGCGTTCAACGGGACGGACGCGTGTTCGCAATCTAAAATATTTGGATCGCGGCTACTACAAATTCCACGAAAAATTGCAACAATTAGGGGCATCGGTTGAACGAGTTTCTGACGCAGTAGAAGAAGTCGTACCAGTTAACGCCTAATAGGAGTAGGAGAGAAAAAAAGTGAAGTTGAACCGTTATATTTTAACTAGCTTGATAAAAATTTTAATCGTCATTTTATTAGCTATTTTATTGTTCCTAGCAGGAACGATGATTGGTTACGGAGTGATCGGTGACGGCAGTCCTTTTAAAGTATTCTCTCCAAGTCTTTGGAATCATATCTTTGAGTTTATGAAATAAACCATAACTAGGACTTACGCCACGTGCTGAGTCCTAGTTTTTTCTATCTATCTTTACTGAATCGTACGCTAAAAAGAAAGGCTGGCAAGGAATGAGTAAACTTTTGATCGGCTTTGTTCGTTTCTATCAACGTTTTATTTCCCCATTATTTCCTCCTAGCTGTCGTTATTATCCGACTTGCTCAGGATACATGATCCAAGCCATCCAAGTCCATGGAGCAGCCAAAGGAGGCTTGATGGGGGTAGCTCGTATCTTACGCTGCCATCCCTTTGTAAAAGGCGGAATAGATTACGTACCCCAGACGTTTACTTTAAAACGAAATACGAAAGACAAAGTCAAACCAACGTACCGTTATCGGAAAAGTTAAAAGGAATCAACAGAAATATAAAAAAGGAGCCAAAAAGCCATGATTCGTCCAATCGCCCCTAATGAAGCGTATCCTTGGGCGTTGCTGCTGGATGCAGATCCTGATAAAGCAGTCGTAGAAAGCTATCTATATAATAGCCAAACACTTGTTTATGAAGAAGCTGGAGAAATGATTGGTGTGCTAGTTTATCAAAATCAAGGCAAGAACTGGGAGATCATGAATGTGGCCGTTTCTCCAGAAAAGCAAGGAATGGGCATCGGTCGTCAATTGCTGCAAGCTGCCGAAGAAGCGATCCTCAGTCAGCACCTCGGGGCAAAACGGCCGATCGTAGTGATCAAAACTGGTAGTCTGCCCTCTGCAGCCTTGACTTTGTACCAAAAGCAAGGCTATGTTGAAAAAGAGCGGGTGAAGAATTATTTCACCACCCACTATGTCGAACCGATTTTTGAGAATGGGCAGCAGCTGTTCGATCAAGTGATTTTAGAAAAACAACTCTAATGGATGAAGAGACAGTCTAAGTGAATGAGACTGTTTTTTTCTTGTCCTCGGAAATCGCTTTCTTCAAGCGCCGACTTGCGGTAAAATAGACAGTATCAGAATAATAAAGGATTGAGGGAAAAAAATGGCGATTTTAGTCTTTGATATGGGTGGTTCAGCAGTAAAATATGGCGTCTGGGCACAAGGTTCTTTGGTGAGTAAAGGGAAATTCACTACTCCAAATACTTGGGAGGAAATGAAAGCACAGCTGCAGCAAGTGAGGGCAAGCGTAGATGAAGAGATTGAAGGCGTTGGAATCAGTGCGCCAGGTGCGGTCAATGCCCAAGAACGGCGGATCGACGGCATTAGTGCGATCCCTTATATCCATGGGTTTGATATTTACTCAGAACTCGAAGCAGCGTTTGGGGTACCCGTAACCATCGAAAATGATGCCAATTGCGCTGGGATGGCTGAATTTTATCAAGGAGCGGGCAAAGAGTATCAGCAAGCAGCCTTCGTTGTGATCGGAACAGGCGTTGGCGGTACCCTGTTTCAAAATGGTGAGCTAGTCCGTGGGGCACATTTATACGGTGGCGAATTTGGGTTGATGATCCTAGATCAAGGCAAAACATTTTCGCAACTAGGGACAGCGGTTCAGATGGCCTGGCGGTATTGTGATCGGATCGGAGTGGATCGAACGACGATTACCGGTGAAGAGGTCTTTCAACGTGCAGAAGATGGCGATGCCATTGCGATCGAGGAAGTCAATAAATTTTACAACTATTTAGCACAAGGACTGTTCAGTATTCAGTTTGCTTTTGATCCTGAAGTGATCATTATCGGCGGTGGTGTCAGTGCCAAAAAAGGCTTGTTAGAAGAAGTTGACCAGCGCTTGAAAAAAATGTTGGCGGATCAAGCATTAAATGATTTCGTCCCACTGATCAAGTTATGTGACTATCGCAATGATGCCAATTTAGTTGGGGCGGCGGCAAATTTTCAAGCATTGTATCCACGAAATAGCCGCTAACATGAGGATGTAATGTTTTCAAACGTCCGTTTGAAGAAAAAAGTATCAAATCAAAGCGTATCGGCAGCAAGCAAAGGGGAAAAACCTTTGCTTGCTTTTCTTTTTATCCGAAAATTAGAAAAGCGATTCCATTGTTGCTGGATCAATGTTTTAAAAGCACCATTTTTTATCAGCGAAAAAAATAAATTCTGAATAGGTGAAATATTCTGATAATTCGTTGACATTTCCTAGATTTTTCAGTATATTGGATAACATATTCAGGGGAAGTAAAGGAGAGGAAAATTATGAAAAAGAAATTTGCATTTTTGTTTGCGAGTTTGTTTTTATTGACAGCTTGTAGTGCAGGACCAACAGGTGGACCAACGGATAGCAGTGGTGCTGCTGAAGGTGGCAATAAACAAGAGGGAGATACCATTAAGATTGGTGCCAACTTAGAGTTGTCTGGAGCAGTTGCTGCTTATGGGACGGCTGAAAAAGAGGGGATCGACTTGGCAGTCGAAGAAATCAATGCTGCCGGCGGCGTTCTTGGAAAACAAATTGAAATCATTTCGAAAGATAACAAATCAGATAACAATGAAGCTGCGACAGTAGCAGCCAACTTAGCAACCAATGATAAAGTCGTTGCCATTATTGGACCAGCAACTTCAGGTGCCACAAAGGCGGCTTTACCGAATGTGACGAGAGCCCAAGTACCGATGGTCACTCCTTCAGGTACCGATGATGCGATTACTTACACCAGTGGAAAAGTCCAAGAATTTGCATTCCGTTCTTGTTTCCAAGATAGCTTCCAAGGAACAATCTTGGCAAAATATGCAGCAGAAAATTTGGATGCTTCAAAAGCCGTAATCTTGGGTGATAACTCAAGTGACTACGCAATTGGTTTGACGGAAGCATTTAAAGAAAGCTACCCAGGCGAAATCGTCTTAGAGGATAACTTTACCGAAGGCGACAAAGATTTCCAAGCAGTTCTTACAAGAATCAAAGATGTTGACTTCGATGTCTTGTTCATTCCAGGCTACTACACAGAAGCTGGTTTGATCATCAAGCAAGCGCGAGAATTAGGAATTGATCAAGCAATCATTGGTGCGGATGGATTCGGTGATGAAAAAATGGTTCAAACAGCTGGTGCAGAAAATGTCAGCAATGTTTACTATACAGGTCACTTCTCTACCAAAGCACCAGCAAACGACAAAGTTGAGCCGTTTGTGGCAGCTTTCAATGAAAAATATGGCAAAGAGCCTTCTGCTTTTAATGCATTAGCCTATGATGCCGTTTATATGATCAAACAAGCGATCGAAGATCAAAACTCAGCAGATTCATTGGCGATCGCAGCTGGTTTGTCTGAACTGAAAGACTTTGTCGGTGTGACCGGTGAAATCACGATGGATGAAAATCATAACCCTGAAAAATCAGCAGTTGTTTTAGGATTGACTGACGGGAAAGAAACCTCAGCAGACACTGTGGAACCTTAAAAAAACCGCAGTTGTTTGGCAGTGAAAACTGGGACAGACCTGATGTGTTTGTCTCAGTTTCTTTTCTCTAAAAGAATGACCATAATAAATGATATTGGAAGTGAGTATATGGAAATGATGATCCAACAATTGATCAACGGCTTGTTTCTAGGCAGTATCTATGCCTTGTTAGCGTTGGGTTATACGATGGTGTATGGCATCATCAAGTTGATCAACTTCGCCCACGGAGAAGTTTACATGATCGGTAGTTTTATCGGTTACTTTTTGATCAATCAATGGCAATTAGGGTTTTTCCCCGCGTTGTTCATTTCAATGATCGCCAGTGCAGCTCTTGGGGTAACGATCGAATTTTTAGCGTATCGTCCCTTACGCAATTCCACGCGAATTTCGGCACTGATCACGGCAATCGGGGTTTCTTATTTTTTGCAAAATGTCATGATCTTTTTCTTTTCAGCCAATGTGCGCCCCTTTCCGCAAGCGATTGAACGACAAACTTATTCCATCGGGTTTGTTCAAGTAAGTAATGTCCAGTTATTGATCTTGGCTGTTTCGGTTACCTTAATGATTCTCTTGCAATTGATCGTGAAAAAGACCCGTATGGGAAAAGCGATGCGGGCAGTAAGTGTTGATGCAGATGCAGCGCGTTTGATGGGGATCAATGTCAATCGAACGATTTCCTTTACCTTTGCCTTAGGCTCGGCTTTGGCTGCAGCTGGCGGGATGCTGATCGGTTTGTATTATAATTCCATTGATCCATCAATGGGCGTCGTTCCTGGTCTGAAATCTTTTGTTGCAGCGGTTCTTGGCGGGATCGGGATCATTCCTGGAGCAGCCTTAGGTGGCTTTGTGATCGGTTTGGTGGAAACAGCAGCGACAGCGCTTGGTTTTTCTGATTATAAGGATGCTTTAGTGTATGTCATTTTAATAATTATATTGTTGGTTCGTCCAGCTGGGATCCTCGGCAAAAATATCAAAGAGAAAGTGTAGGTGGCAGAAATGAAAAAGAATTTACGTTACAACTTAATCTGGCTCGCTCTGGCAGCTATTCTTTATTTTGGATTATTTGCAGCCTACAATGGCGGAATGATCAATTTGTTCTCTGATGCCATCATCGTCAATATCGGAATCAATATCATCTTGGCAGTCAGTTTGAATCTGATCATCGGCTTTTCAGGGCAATTCTCCTTAGGACATGCTGGATTTATGGCAATCGGTGCTTATGCTGGCGCGATCCTGTCGGCAAGCAATCCAACCTTTGGTGGCTTTTTAACTGGTTTACTGGTGGGGATGCTGGTTTCTGGTGCAGTCGCATTAGTGGTTGGGATTCCGACCCTCCGTTTAAAAGGCGACTATCTAGCGATCGCTACCTTAGGTGTGGCAGAGATCATTCGGATCTTGTTGGTGAACCTACGAGGCTTGACCAATGGTCCTGCAGGAATTTTCGGATTGCCCCAATTCAGTAATTGGCAGATCGTCTTTCTCTTTGCCGTTTTATCGATTCTTGTCGTGTCAAACTTTATCCATAGCGGACCAGGTCGGGCGACTTTAGCGATTCGGGAAGATGAGATCGCTGCAGAATCAATGGGGGTCAACACAACGAAATACAAGGTAATTGCGTTTGTAATGGGGGCAGTGATGGCAAGCATTGCTGGTACCCTTTATGCCAGCTATCAGCAGTCGGTTTTCCCACGAGATTACGGTTTTATGAAATCGATCGATGTATTGATCATCGTCGTTTTTGGAGGGCTTGGGAGTACCACAGGAGCAGTTGTCTCGGCAGTAGTGCTAGGAATCTTAAATATGTACTTGCAAGGCTTCTCTGATTTGCGCATGATCATTTATGCATTGGCTTTGATCATCATCATGATCTTTAAACCAAGCGGACTTTTAGGAACATGGGAATTCTCCGTAAAAGGACTGCTGGATAAATTTAGAAAAAAGGGGGATGACAACGATGCCTCTATTAGAAGTTAAAAGCTTAACGAAAAACTTTGGCGGTTTAGCTGCTGTTTCTCATGTAGACCTCCATTTAGATACCAATGAGCTGGTCGGATTGATTGGACCAAACGGTGCTGGCAAGACAACGCTCTTTAATCTCCTGACAGGTGTGTATGAACCTAGTGAAGGGGAAGTGCTTTTTGAGACCCAAGGTAAGCCAAAACGTTTAAATGGCGTGAAGCCCTATAAAATTGCGGATTTAGGTCTTTCAAGAACCTTCCAAAACATTCGCTTGTTTAAAAATTTGACTGTGATGGACAACGTCTTGATCGCTATGAACAGTAAGCATAAAGAAGGACTGCTGACTAGCATCCTGCGTTTGCCAAAGTACTACAAAAACGAAGCGTCCATGAAGAAAAAAGCCTTAGAGCTGTTACGGATCTTTGATATGGATGGCAAAAGTCAAACGTTAGCGAAAAATTTGCCTTATGGCGAGCAGCGTCGGTTAGAGATCGTACGCGCATTGGCTACAGAACCAAAAATTCTGTTTCTTGACGAGCCGGCTGCGGGGATGAATCCTCAAGAAACAACAGAACTGACAAAGCTGATCTATAAGATCCAAAAAGATTTTCAATTGACGATCCTCTTGATTGAGCATGATATGAGTTTGGTCATGGAAGTGTGCGAACGGATTTATGTGCTGGAATACGGCCAAGTCATCGCCCACGGTGAACCAGAAGAGATCAAAAACAATCCGCGGGTGATCGAAGCTTATCTAGGAGGGGAAATCTGATGCTGGAAATTCAAAATTTAAGTGTACACTACGGCATGATCCAAGCGGTCCATGATGTTTCCTTCCACGTCAATCAAGGGGAGATCGTTTCACTGATTGGTGCCAATGGTGCAGGGAAAACCACGATTTTACGGACGATTTCTGGATTGATCCGCCCCTCAAATGGCTCAGTCACTTTTGAAGGAAAACGAATTGAGAAAGAAGCACCGCAAAAAATCGTCGCAAACGGCTTGTCGCAAGTGCCAGAAGGGCGGCACGTCTTTTCAGGATTGACGGTTCAAGAAAACTTAGAGATGGGCGCCTTCTTGCGTAAAGACAGTGGTGTCAAAGAAGACTATGAACAAGTTTACCGCAAGTTTCCTGTATTGAAAGAACGCCTCTCGCAAGATGCGTCGACATTATCTGGCGGTGAGCAGCAGATGTTGGCAATGGGGCGGGCATTGATGTCAAAACCGCGCTTGCTTTTGCTGGATGAGCCCTCGATGGGCTTGGCACCGATTTTTATCAAAGAAATTTTTTCAATCATTCAAGAAATCAAGCAGCAAGGAACGACTGTGCTGCTGATTGAACAAAATGCAAAAATGGCTTTATCGATTGCCGATCGCGGCTATGTATTAGAAACGGGGAAAATCGTTTTAGAAGGTACTGGAGAAGAATTACTAGCAAGTGATGAAGTAAGAAAAGCGTATCTAGGAGGCTAAACAATGAGTGTAAGTGATTTTATGACGAAGACGGTCGTCACCGTCGATTCGCAGACACCGATCTTTGATGCAGTAGATTTAATGAAGCAGCACGATATCCACCGTCTGCCCGTCGTTGACGATGGTAAATTAGTAGGGTTGATCACAGAAGGAACGATCGCTGAAGCAACTCCCTCAAAAGCGACAAGCTTAAGCGTTTATGAAATGAACTATCTCTTAAATAAAACGACTGTCGCTGATATCATGTTGAAAAAAGTGACCACGATTGAACCAGATGCACTATTAGAGGACGCCATTTCCGTCATGCGTAGTGAAAACGTGGGGGTTTTACCAGTCATGGATGATGATACCCTAGTGGGAATCATTACCAACAATGATATTTTCGATGCCTTTTTGAAAATCACTGGCTACCATGATGGTGGAACCCGAGTGTCCATCGAGATCACGGATGACCATGTAGGCGTGTTAGCAGACGTGACCAAGCTGCTTGCCGATCATCAGATGAGTATTTTGACCATCGTAGTCAATCGGATGGCGCTAAAAACGATTGTTGAGATCCAAGTAGAGTCGCGCCAAGTCGCAGCGATTGAGAAAATCTTAAGCGATGCGGGGTATACCGTAACCAGTGCTGTCTTGACGAACCAGAAATGAGACAAAGCAGCAAAAGTAGTCGATCGTAACGATTGACTACTTTTTTTCGTTCCAGATGAGATTTTCTTTTTCTTTTGCTGGTTTTCTGTTAAAATAGGAAGGTGCTGTAAAGAAAGAGGTGCAATCATGTCTAAGAAAAATAAAGATATCGAAGTCCGTATTGAAGAAACAACGAAAGCCATTCATGGCAAAGACTATACCGTCAATGAATTGTTTATTGGTAAAAAACGTATCGGTGAGATTTTAACGACTGGACCGAAAGAATTTCAAAGCTTTTTAGGGGATGAAGATCTAGGTTCAAGCAGAAGTTTAGAAGCTGCGATCGAGATGATTATTCGCCAATGGAATTTACATGAATAATTTCTAGAAAAATTTACTTTTTGCTCTTGCAATTTGTTATCTTTTTCGGTATTATAACTATTGTCAGGTTTGAGAAAAACCTTTTGGAGGAGTAGCGAAGTGGCTAAACGCGACGGACTGTAAATCCGTTCCTTAGGGTTCAGTGGTTCGAATCCACTCTCCTCCACCATTATTGGGGTATAGCCAAGCGGTAAGGCAACGGACTTTGACTCCGTCATGCGTTGGTTCGAATCCAGCTACCCCAGTCAGATGAATACGCAGAAAAAAACAGCAAGTAGTCTTGCTGTTTTTTTCGTTATTTAACCATTATTTTTTTTGGTTTGAGGAAGGGCTATAAGTTGAAGATTTTTTTTATTTGCGATACGCTAGTAGTAAAGCATTCGGGAGATGAAAACACATGAAATTTAAACTGAATCTAAAAGAAAAAGTAACGGAAGTTGCAGAGCATGTCTATGACGTTGTCAAAAAGGAAGACTATGCGATTCGTGTGGCTCCAAAAGGAATCAAAGTAACAAAACAGCGTAAGACAAAAGACACGATCAAATGGCGCGCAAAAAATCATTGATACGAATCACAGAAACATTTTTTTAAAGGATCCACCTTGAGAAGCACTTGTGCACAGCACGGTGCTTTTTTTGTTTTCTTGAAAAATAAAAATGAAGAAATAATTATCGATAGTTTACTAATTCGTCAGCTTGTCATCACCGATCGTTTTGTATGCTTTGTTATATTATTATAGGCTGTTTTTTCTAATTGAATTTAAATAATCAAAAAATAAAATATTTTTATGTAAATTACCTTATTTAAGGCGATAATTTATCGTTTTTCGAGATAAAATAGGGAGGTTATTTGCACAAATTATAAGTTTTATATTGAGTATCTGTTATCATATGGTACTATTACTCTATAACTGAAGCGCTTACAGATAGATTCAGTATGTTAGAAACCTAATAATTAGATCAAAATGAATAATAGCAGAGTGTATCTTTTCTGGTATTGCAGCGAAAACTAACAATCTAAGAATCAAAGAGAGAGTTTAAACAATGTACCACAGTGAGTAAAAAAATTATGAGAATTTTCCGATAACAATTTAAAATCGGCGACTCGTTAACATCTATCGTTTTTCATCGTTACGATTAGAGGGTGAAGGAAAAGACTCTGGTTAAACGTTTACGTAATACGTACGTAAACGTTTAACTAAAAAAGATTGCCTAGCGCTTAAGGAAAGTTGTCCCATTTCCATTAAGAAATAAAAGACAAAATAAAATTGAGGAGTGTTTTGTATGAAAAATAGCAAAATAGTAAAGTCGGTCTGTTTGTTCTCCAGTGTATTTATTTTGGGAGCGTGTAGTAACTCGGATGATCAAGAAACCATTGGTTCTGGAAATCATGCAACACAAGGGGAAGAAGGGACTCCTGCCTGGCAAGAAGAAGAGATCGATCTGGTTTTTGCCAGCCGCTATTATGGGGAAGAAAATAGCGAAAATCCAATGTGGTTAAATATCGAGAAATTTATGGAGAAGTATCCGAACGTCAATGTTATTCGTGATGCGCAATTTGCCAATGGTGAAAATGGAAACTTTGAACAATTGGAAATGCTGAATGCCCGTGCACAAGACAATGACTTACCTGACATTTATTTTTCGCCGATGTCTGCTGAAGTTTACGATCGTGAATTTACGCTTGATTTAACCCCTTATTTAGAAGCAGATGATGAAGCGCAATGGATCTCTGAGAACGCAATGGAGTTTTTACGTACCCATGACGGAGAAGAAATCTATGGCTTGGCGTGGCAGTCTGTTTCTCAATATGTGTTAGTCAATACACGGCTCCTAAGAGAAAACAACATTGCGATTCCAGACTACAACTGGAGTTATGAGGAGTACGAAAATCTTCGAAGTGAAATTGCAGTTCTAACACCAAACAGCCCAATCTTTCCAGGTGTTGTCGGATTTGGTGAAATAGGTCCAAATTACTTTGATGATATTCCCAATGGCTGGAAAGGATTCAATATTGAAACAGAACGCTGGGACTTAGCTAGTGCAACTAATTTTGGTGAATATTATGAGCGATTTGCCCGCGAGGCAATCGAAGGGTTGCATTTTTATGATCTGAGCGAAGAGGAAAGAGTAGCAAAAGTCGGCAACTTGAGTTGGGCGTTTGGTGATGGCTTGCAAGTGTTAGATAGTGGCTGGTTATGGGCGTTAAGTGGCGATGTTTCTGAATTGATCGAAACGCGGGATATGGAGATCGATATTTACCCAATGCCTACTGCTCCTCGTGGTGAAACCTATATTCCAGGTTACTATGATACCTTCAGTATCTCTAGTCAGTTAGAAGATGATCCTTTCAAGGCGCAGGCGGCATTTGAGCTATTGAAGTGGTTGACTTATGGTGAGGAAGGATTGCTGTCCAGATGGGCATTGATCGATGAATATACAGGTCTTCCAGAAGATGCACCACTACGAGCAGAAGATCGCTTGATGGACTTTATTCAAGGATGGCCAATCACGACCAATCCAACGGTACTAGCAAATCATCCACTGGTAAAAGGCTTCGATGAAGAGAGCGGATTAGCAAACTACAATTTTGCTGCCTTTAAAGAAGAAGCATTCCAACAACAGCTTTCAAACCCAGTGGCTTACCCAAGACAGATGCCTGGATTCTCTAATGTTCAAGGAGATGTCGATCCTTGGGAAATCATGCATCAAATCAAAGATGAAGGTGTTCGCTACAGTGACATTGCAAGCGAATGGGATCGCAGAATCAATGAACAGATCGAAGAATACTTACGACAATACAATCGATGATCACTATAGTCAATACCTACCTTGTTATGGTCATTGGAACCATAACAAGGTTTCCTTGCATCAAAAAATGAGTGATAGGTTGGGATGCTATGACGAAGAAGAAAAATAGAAGGACGGTCAAAATCGCCTGGTCGATCGTAGTAACGATTGCGATTGTATTCGCAGCAGCTCTTTCTTCCCAAAACGATAGTGGAGGGGAGCAAGAAGCAGAGGGGAATGAAGTAAAGGCTACTGAAGAAGTAATGGCCTTCTCCTATGAAGCGGACCACTATTATGCGATTGCGATGAGGCGAGCAAAAGAAGGGCTTGAGATTCCCCTTGAGGAAGTGACCAATCAAGCGCCAGAACGCACAGGTGGCGAATTAATTCCTCCTTCTCAGAGTAAAAACTATGAGGGCCATGTCACCAGTATTCAAGCTGGGGACAAAATAGTGTTTGACATCAATGTGCCAGTCAGTGGTTTGTATGAAGTATGGATGGATTATCGTGTAGATGAGCAAACATTTTTAAATCCAGAATTGTCATTGAGAATCAACGACACCAGTCAATTTAATGAGATGAATGCATTGACGTTGCCGCTACAATGGCAGCAAACAAATGATGAAGCCGCTATTCAATTTGACCGTTATGGCGATCAGCTTCAAGTACGATCAGAACTAGTTGGGGAGTGGGCGCAACAACCATTGAAAGACCCAAATCATTTCTTTGCAGAACCATTGAAGTTTGAACTTGAGCAAGGCGCGAATACCTTTTCTTTTGAGGTAAATGAAGGGGTTCTTTTACTAGGAGATATCATTATCAAGAATACGCAACAATCGATTCCCTCTTACGAAGAATATCTTGCGTTGTATGAAGGAACATCAAGTCAAAATGAACAACAATTGTTGACGATCGAGACGGAAGCGCCTTTGACAAAAAGTCGCAGAAGTATTCGTGGGCAATATCTCCGAAACCCAGCATTGAGCCCTTATGACTATCAAACTCGATTATTGAATGTATTAGATGGTGCTTCTTTTTCAGAACCCGGAGACAAGGTGACGTATCTTTTTGATGTAGAAGAGAGTGGTTTTTATCAGATCACCTTCAAGTATTTACAAAATATGAATAACGGTATGCCTGCTAGAAGACGAATCGAGTTGAATGGCGAAGTTCCATTTGAGGAAATGAGTACCTACACTTTTGATTACGCAAATAAGTGGACGCATGAAACCCTAAGTGATACTGAGGGGAACGCGTATGTTTTTTATTTAGAAGAGGGACAGCACACGATGTCTCTTACGATTGATAGCACGTTAGTAGCAGCACCCTATCATGAACTGCTTGCATTACTGGGAAAAATGGATGCCATTGGTGCAGAAGTCGTGCGCTTGACGGGTGGTTTGGTCGATCGTCAAAGAGACTGGCGGATCGAAACTTATTTTCCAGAACTCAAAGCTTCATTAGCAGAGATCCTAGAGGGATTGGAAACACAAAAAGAAG
The DNA here is from genome assembly GCF_029215545.1 of Enterococcus casseliflavus. Classification (NCBI taxonomy): domain Bacteria; kingdom Bacillati; phylum Bacillota; class Bacilli; order Lactobacillales; family Enterococcaceae; genus Enterococcus; species Enterococcus casseliflavus. The sequence continues at coordinate 892,215 of NZ_CP119393.1, forward strand.
TGCTTATCGATTTATTTGGCAACGAAAAATTGCCCATTTTAACTGAATTAGCCGTGGCTATCTCAATGGTAGAGAGTTTCTATGAACAGCCTGATACTTTGCCGCATTATTTGACCCGTTTTAATCAAGGGTATTCTTCCGCATACGGAAGGATTCAATCTGTTCTGCCAACATTGATCACTAGTCCGTTATCAATGGATCGCATTTTCATCCACGATGCCAATGCGGAATTACCAAGGGAACGAGCTGGGATCTTTACTACAGCCTTCGAAGGAGTTAAGGCATTTATTTATACCTTCATCAATCCAAGATATAGGCAATTCAATGAAACTGAGGGAGAAGCAATTGAGGTCTGGGTCAATCAATCACGATTGAACTTGGAGATCATCCAGCGACTGGTTGATGAAGAATTCACACCAAAAACAGGAATCCAAGTGAACTTATCTTTGTTACCAGATGAACAACGAATCATTTTAAATAATGCTGCAGGAAGTGTACCAGATGCTGCTCTCAGTGTCAGTCATGGGATGCCGTTTGAGCTGGGTTTGCGAGGGATCATCGAGGATCTTAGTGCATTGGAGGGATTTGACCAGCTTACTGCTAATTACAATCCGAATTCCTTTACGCAATACATTTATGACGAAGGCGTCTATGCGATTCCAGAAACGCAAACCGTCAAACTGCTATATTATCGCAAGGATCTATTGGAGATGATCGGAGAAGAACCGCCACAAACTTGGGAAGAAATGATCAGTATCATTCCTTTGTTGCAAAGATACGACATGAATATCTATATTCCTTTAGGATCAGATAGCTCACATAAAGGTTTCGACACGACGACACCTTTTATTTATCAGTACGGCGGCAGACTGTTTGATGACACAGGGAGTCAAACGGAGATTCATTTAGGCGGTGCCTATGAAGCGTTTGATTTTATGACTAGTCTATTTACGGTCTACAATATGCCCTTGACTACTGCACAATTTTATCAGAGCTTTCGGGATGGGAAAACGCCGATTGGGATCGGTGATGCGAACCTGTATGTGCAATTAAAACACGCAGCACCTGAAATCGCTGGACAATGGGGGATGATCCCAATTCCTGGTATAGAAAATGCAGAGGGAGAAATCGAGCGCTGGGATCCTACCTATGGTTCTGCATCGATCATTTTTAGCGATAGTGAGAAAAAAGCAGAAAGCTGGTCATTCTTACAATGGTGGAACAGTAGCGAAACACAGGCGACGTTCTCCTATGATCTCCAGGCGACTTTGGGTCACCAATTCCTTTATCTGCCCGCTAATCTAGATGGGTTCAAAGCAAGCGCTTGGCCGCAAGAATCAAAGCAAGTGATTTTAGACCAATGGCAATGGATCCAAACCACAGGCAGAGTTCCTGGAGATTATATTGTTGAAAGAGAGCTAAGTAATGCTTGGAACAAAGTAGTTTTAGATGGGGAAAATCCACGAATCGCCATTGATCATGCCGTCGGGATTATCGATAAAGAGTTGGAAAGAAAATTGAGGGAATTTGGTTATATCCAAGAAGATGTCTTGGTCCGACCTTTTAATGTCCCCGTATTAGAAACAATTGAAAGGTGGATACCAAGTCATGATGGGGATAACTAAATCAAGTCAAAAGACAACGAAAAAAGAGCATCGCTGGCTAGATCGTCTGTTGAATTCATCGTTTCTCTTTCTTTCGCCTTATGCACTATTATTCGGTTTACTGATTTTATTGCCTGTTTTAGTCGCTTTTATTTTATCCTTCACCTATTTCAATACCGTTCAATTTCCAGAATTTATTGGTTTTCAAAACTATATTGATTTGATCATGGGGGATACGATCTTTTTACAAAATGCACTGATGAATACGATCTTGTATGGGGTGATCGTCGGTCCAGTAGGCTATATGTTGGCTTTTTTCCTCGCGTGGAATATCTCGCAAGTCACGCATCGGATGCGAACCATATATACGGTGATCATTTACTCGCCTTCAATTACGGGCTCTATTATGATGGGGACGGTTTGGCGCGTTTTATTCAGTGGCGATGAGACTGGCTACTTGAATCATTGGCTTTTAGAATGGGGGATCGTTCGAGAACCGATTCAGTTTTTACAGCAGCCTACGATTTTATTTGTCATTATGATTTTTATCGGGATTTGGAGTAGCATGGGAGTCGGCTTTTTAGCCATGTTAGGTGGTCTATTGAACATCGATCGTTCACTTTATGAAGCAGGAAGTATTGATGGTGTGAAAAATAGATGGCAAGAAGTTTTCTTTATTACAATTCCTTCTATGAAACCTCAAATGTTGTTTGGGGCAGTCATGGCCATCGTTGGCACGTTTAACACCGCCGGATTGGCGGCGGCTTTGAGTGGTGGAAATCCACCTCCGCAATATTCCGGTTGGTTGATCGTTGATCATGCGCAAGACTTTGGCTTTACACGGTATGAGTTAGGCTATGCGTCAGCCGTCACAGTTGTGCTACTACTTATTGTGGTCCTATTTAATCGTGTCAGCTATAAGCTGTTTAGTGAAAACTAAAATTATTATCTAGAGAGTGGTGAAAAGATGTCGAGTCCCGTTAAAGTGAATCCACAACGATTTCATAAAGACCAAACGAAGATCCACGTACTTTTGATCTTCGTTTCACTGATCATGGGGTTACCAGTGATCTTTATTGTGAATCATGCATTTAAACCATTTACCGAGTTATTTGCTTATCCGCCAACTTTTTTTGTTCGGCAGCCTACATTAGAAAATTTTCAGCTCTTGACCAATTTTTCCAATCAATCCGGTATCCCAATGAGCCGTTATTTGTTCAATAGTTTATTCGTAGCGTTCACGTTGATTGTCTTGACGTTGTTGATCAGCTCCTCGGCAGCCTTTGCATTGTCTAAACTGCATTTTAAAGGTAAGGAGACCTTCAATAAAATCAATACTTTGGCGCTGATGTTCGTTCCGGTTGCGGTGGCGATCCCCCGATTTCTGATCATTGTTCAATTGGGCTTATATAACTCGATTTGGGCGCATATTATCCCAATGTTGGCAATGCCCGTAGGCTTGTTTTTATTGAAGCAATTTATCGATCAGATCCCAGATTCTTTGATCGAAGCAGCTAAAATGGATGGAGCAAGCTTCGCCCGAATTTATTGGAGTATTATCATGCCGATGATCAAACCAGCACTGATCACTGTTTCGTTGTTGACGTTTCAGTCCGTATGGGGCAACGTAGAAGCTTCAGCGATTTTTATGGATAGTGAAACTATCCGGACGCTTCCGTTTTATATGTCGACCCTTTCTTCGCAAACGGGAAATGTCGTCGCAAGTGCGGGTGTCGAAGCGGTCGGTGGACTGATTATGTTTGTCCCTAACTTATTGTTGTTTATCATTTTACAAAATAAAGTCATGAATTCAATGGCGCATACGGGGATCAAGTGATATGAAAAAGATGACGATGCTTATTTTATTTGTTATGGTCTTCGCAACTTTTTTACCGAATAAAGCCGTTGCCCAAGAGGTTCCATATTTTACTTTTACGACGGATAGTGAAAATTATTTTTTGCGGACCCAAACAGCCTATACACCTGCAAAGGAAATCACAGCGTTTGATGGTCGTTCATTTGTCGAACCAAATCATGTTTTTGTCGATAATGAAGACAATATTTATATTTCTGATACGGGGTTGAATCAAGTCATCATTCTTGATAAAACGTTGTCCTATCAAGGAATTCTAGAGAGTGAAGAATTGGTGGAAGTACATAGTACTTTCGTGACAGAAGATATTATTTATGCAGTAGATACGAGCCGAAATAAAATTTTCTTATATGACAAAGAGAGCCATGAATTATTACAAGAAATTGGTACGCCAGATGCACCCGTGTTCAATGAAGGATATCCTTTTTTACCGACGCATCTTGCGGTGGATATGCGAGGGAACATCTATGTTCGAGGTTCTGAATCAAGTAATGGCTTGATTATGCTGAATCGTACAGGAGAGTTCGTGACTTTTTTTGGTGCCAATCCCTTAAATGTCCCCCTTCTAGATAAAATCCGTTCCTTCTTTTTAACAGAAACGCAGCAACAAGCGATGGAAACTGTCTTTCCAAACATTATCGCGGATGTGAGTATTGACCAAAAAGGATTTGTTTACACGGTGACCTCTTCGTTGGCAAATGGTGCGATCAAAAAGTTTAACGTTGCAGGGACCAATTATTTTCCAGACAATTTGTTAGGTGAGTTTAATATGGAAAGTATTTGGGTCGGTCAGCAGGACAGTGTTTATGCAGTTTCTTCAGATGGTTGGATCTATGAGTACGATTCTCAAGGGCAGTTGCTCTTCGTATTTGGAGGGAATGATGTGATCTCTAGTCGTTTCGGGATTTTAAGCCGACCTACGAGTATTGCAGCAACGTCCGAAAATGAGCTGATCGTCGTCGATCAAGGAGCCGCTTCGCTAGTGAAGTATGAACGCACTCGTTTCACCGAAGCGGTCCATCAAGCCATGAGTAGTTATCAACAAGGAGAGTACCGAGTCAGTCAAGAACTTTGGGAATATACCTTGAATTATAATTCAGTGTTTGATAATGCACGGATCGGATTGGGTAACGCTTACTTGCGAGAAGGTGAAGCACAGTTGGCGTACCAAGAATTTATGAGTGCTGAGTTTACACCAGGAATATCAGCGGCTTTTTGGGAGATTCGGCAAGACTGGTTGAGTGCCAATTTAAATACGTTGTTTGTCTTGATGATAGTTGGATTGATATTGTGGAGTTTATGGCGATTGGTGAAGAAATTTAGTCGGCGTTCTATTTCACTCACTCATAAGCTTCAATGGCTGAAAAAGTATAAATTCGTCGATAATTTTTTGTTTATTTTCGAGTTTCATCAAGCAATTTTTGATGGGATCTATACGATCAAGCGTCGCAAACGGGTATCCGTGTTCTTCTCTATGATTCTCTTTCTTCTCTACATCGGTTTGTTTCTCATGTACCATCAATGGACGAATGTGATCTTTGTAGCAGATAATCCTTATCTTTTGTATGAGCTAGCAACCTTCATTTTTGTCGTCTTGTTATGGATGGTATCGAATTACTTGATTTGCTCGATCAATGATGGGGAAGGCACGTTTCTTCAAAGTGTCAATGGGACAGCTTATGCGATGACACCAATATTGTTTGTTTTCCCAGTGGTGATTTTGCTGAGTAATGGTCTCACTTTAGAACAAAGCGTCTTTTTTTATCTCCCACAAGCGATTGCAGGTCTTTGGGTCTTATTTTTACAATTTTTTGTGATCAAAGATCTACACAACTATGAAGTTGGCGAGACCTTTACGATTATCTTCAAAAGTATTTTTACCATGTTGATTATTGGATTGTGTGTGTTTGTCCTTTATACATTAGGCAGCCAGCTAATCAACTTTATTCTAGACGTGATAACTGAGGTGAGTGCCCGATGAATAAGAAATGGCTGACTTATATACTATTTTTACCAGTGATTGTTTTACTGGGATTTTGGTTGTTCGATTCGCAAGAGGTAAGACCTACGATCGAGCCGCTGATGAATGATTTTCAGGCGGTGACTGTCAATACCGCAGCAAACGTTTCTGAGGGGAGGTATGAGGCACCATCAGAAATTCCAGACACTTTTCGATTAGCGGCTGAAAATGAACAACTCGTGTTGTATGTCGAGGAGGAGACGGCAGCAATTCTTGTCTTTGATAAGGTGAATGGTGAGCAGTGGGCGTCTTATGATTACCAAGCAGACTATGTTGAGATGCAGTATAGTCAAGAAATCATCAATTATATCAAGTCCGGTGTTTCGATCGTTACCTATGACCGAGCCACACCGGGACGGCGTACCCTGATGGACTCAGGGGTCACGAGGGAATACCAATTTCATGAGGATGGCTTTGTTGTTGCAATTGATTTTACTTCACAAAAGATTCGTTTTGAAATGAGAGTCACTATTCAAGGCGGGGATCTTCTTGTTCATATTCCGAAGGAGAGTATTGAAGAATACAATGAAAACCTTTGGCAGCCGGGAAACAATAATATTTCATTGAACCAATTGATCATGTATCCTTTTTTTGCTAGTACAGAAGGGGAAGAAACGGGGTATTTGGTCATACCCGATGGTCCTGGAGCAACCATTCGCCTTGATGAGACACCGCGGTCATTGGTGGGGTATTCGGCACCAGTCTATGGTTTAGATCAAGGATATGAGGACAATCCTCGAGGCGGTGCCTATCCTTCAAAACCAATTGAACTTTTGACATTGCCTCTTTATGGTGTGATCAAAGAAGAGAATAGTGCCGGTGTTTTAGTCATTTCTGAAAACGGAGAAAGCTATGCCACGTATAACTATCGACCCAAAAATACGGATACACATTTCTATCAATCTTATTTTACTTATACGTATCGAACCGCCTATTCTCAATTTCAAAGTCGGATCAATGAAGATCAGCATATCCTAGGTTTTCAAGAGCTTCCCAACGAGTATGATGTCGTGCAACGCTATGTTTTCTTGCGAGAAGATGAGGCAAATTATGTTGGGCTGGCAAAGAGTTATCGCAGCTTTATTGAACAGCTTGGAAAAACCAAAGATAAAGAAACGCCCGAACAATCGCTGCCTTTAAAAATCGATTTTTTGATGAATGAAGTAAAGATGGGGAATTTGGGGATTGAGGAAGTAACCTTGACAGATCCTCTTCAAGCAAAAGCTATCACGGAACAATTACTAGAAAATGGCATCGAGCAATTAACCGTCACTGCCAAAGCGTTTCTGCAAGACCGTTGGACGTATGGCATTGGCCCACAAAAAAATCTGAACAATGACGATGATTTCCAAGCGTTACTGGCTTACTTTCATGAACACGAGGTAGATTTCAATTTTTACGTCGACTATACAAAAACGTATCACAATGCAAGCAATCAGCAAACATACAAATTAAATCGGAATGACTTTCAATTTTTTGATCCTGAAAAGGCAACCCTCAATTATATGAACAGTCCGTACTTCTATGCTTCATCTTTAGAAAATGATTTAACGACACTCGCTGATCTTGCGGGAGTAAGTCTGGCTTTGGCTGGTTTTGATCACAATGTATTTACTTTTTTTGAAGAACGTCAGATCCATAGTAGTCTTGTGACGATGACCAGTGTCAAACAGCTGCTTGAGCGGTTGGAAGCAGCTGAAATAGCAACGAATATCTATCAACCAAATGCGTATCTTTTCCCTTATCTTGATGAGTATTATGATACGCCTATCTATTCTTCAGGGTTTGTTTTTATTGATGAAACGATTCCATTGTTGCAACTGATTTTAAGTGGACAAGTTGAGATGTATGCCACCTATCTGAATAGTGTTTCCTATGACCAAGATACCCTTTTGCGACTGATCGAATTTGGTGTTTATCCCGCATTCGTCTTGACGGGGGAACCCGCATACAAAATGAAAGGTACCGGTGCGAGTGCAATCACTGTTTCTGAATATGAGTATTTAGCAGAACGAATCACCTTTTATTATGAGGCAATGAACGAAGCCTTGGCAGGTGTCAGAGGAAGTGAGATGATCGGCCATCAACGCTTAGCAGAGGGGGTCGTTCAAGTAACCTATGCTAATCAAAAGACACTAACGATCAATTATAATGAAACGACCTTTGATACAGGGGAAGTCACAGTAGAAGGAAAGGGGGTCGTTGTTCGATGAAATTATCCATGCAAAAGAAAAAGAAGTTAACAGGGTTGCTTTTTGTCAGTCCTTGGATCATTGGGTTTCTGACGTTAGTCGCCTATCCGCTTAGTCGAACGATCTTCTTTAGCTTCCATAACGTCTCCTACGGGATTCGTTCAGGCTGGCGTTATAATTGGGTCGGTTGGGAGAATTATGACCGAATCTTGTTTCAAGATATTGACTTTGTGATCGCCTTGCAAGACTTTTTTGTGGCTACCTTATTTCAGGTACCTGTGATCATCGCCTTATCCGTGATTATCGCCATGCTATTGAACCAAAAAATCCGTGGTAATTGGTTCTTTCGTCTGATCTTTTTTCTACCTATTATCATCTTAAGCGGCAAACTGATGACCATGATCAGTGAGTATGGTGGAACAGGAATTGTGGCGAATCTCGTGATTCTCGATATTTTAGAACTTTTTATTCCTTCACAAGCGGTTGTTCTACTGATTGCAGAGCTATTTGAAATGATTGCGCAACTGCTATGGTATTGTGCAGTTCCAGTATTGATTTTTCTAGCATCCTTACAAAATGTCAACCCGAGTATCTATGAAGCTGCATCGATCGACGGCGCCTCTTCTTGGGTCAGTTTTTGGAAAATCACTTTACCGATCATTTTTCCGTTGATCAATGTCGCTGTCGTGTTTATAGTCGTTTTTTTAGCAAATTTCGAAGCAAATCCAATAGTTTCCATTATATTAGAATCCACTTATGACGGGGCCAGAAGAGAAGGCTATGCATCAGCGATCGCTATATTGTACACACTGTTCCAATTTTTAATGATTGGTATTTTGTATACGATCATAAAAGAGCGCAAGAAAAGTAAGGCGGGTTAAGAACATGATGATACGACGAAGAGGAAATACCCATAGAATGAAAAAAATGATACTGGGAACGAATGTTACAAATGGTTTACTAGGGAAAATCGCCATATATGCAATCTTGATCGTGCTGAGTTTTGTCTTTATCTTTCCCTTGATCAATATGATAACGGTTGGATTGATGTCAAATTTAGATTTGGCAGATCACTCGATCGAATGGATTCCTTCAGAATTTTATTTAGAAAATTTTCGTCTGACCTGGCGAGCGTTGCGACTGCCAGGGAGTTATTTTACTACTGTGCTGGTTGCAGGGGTCTCCACCGTGTGCTTGATGCTCTCATCTGCGCTGATTGCGTATGGCTTAGCTCGCTTTCAAGTTCCCTTCAAATTTCTGATCTTTTCATTGCTTTTATTTACCTATCTAGCACCCAAAGTATTGTTTTTTATTCCGCGATACCAACTCTTTACTACGTTTGGGTTAAGTGGAAATATGGGTGCGTTGATCTTCCCAGCTCTAATGGGGCAAGGGGAACAAGCAGCTTTATTTATTTTGATCTTCTATCAGTTTTTCAAAATGATTCCAACGGCATTAGAAGAAGCCGCCTTTCTAGATGGTGCAGGAGCCTTTAAGACGTTTTATAAGATTGCCTTACCGATGGTGAGACCTGCATTTGTAATTGTCGGGATCTATGCTTTTGCGTTGTATTGGAATGAAACGTTGTTGACTTCTTTTTATCTTGAAGGAAATATTCAAACCACACCTATGCTACTCAATTCATTGGAGAGTCGATTTAACAATGTCGTCAATAACACGGCGACCCTAGGCGATCCGGGAACCAATCCAAATCTTAGTTATACGGAGGCAGTGGCATATTCGGGAACGATCTTGAGCATTTTTCCGTTGATATTCTTCTATGTTTTTGTTCAGAAATGGTTTGTGGAAAGTATCGACAAATCAGGAATCACGGGAGAATAAGCGACAAGCGTAGCTCTATTTTCCCTTTTATTCTTGCTTTGACGATAGCTAGAGGACGTTTTTACTTCTTCTAACTATCGTTTTTTCTTCAATATTTGTTAGAATAGAAGAGAAATAAATGGCTATGAATGCTAATGAGATAAAAGTAGCAAGCTTTTTCATTTGATCAGAAGCAACGGATACTAAAGCACACAAAAGGAGATTTGAGATGGCTGCGACTATAAAAGATATTGCTCGAGAGACAGGCGTTTCGATTGCCACTGTTTCGAGAGTGCTGAATAATATTGGCGGGTATAGCAAAGAAGTTGAAGAGCGAGTCCTTTCGGCAGTTAAAATGCTAGGATATCGCAAAAATGAGACTGCCATCAGTTTAGTGACCAAAACAACTAAGACGGTGGGAATCATTATGCCAAATTCTGATACTTCTTTTTATGTGAAAATCATTGAAGGAATTGAAGAAGAAGCACACGCAAGAGGATTTAGCGTGATCGTGACCCATGCAGGGATCGGGGGAGAAGGCTTCCAGAAGAGTTTGGATCTCATGGCTGAACGTAGAGTGGACGGCATTATTGTGTTTTCCATTTTTTTATCAAAGTACGATTTGGCACCAATCGAAAGCTTGAATATCCCGATTGTACTCGTCTCAAGTACGGACACAAACAACAAAATTCCTTCCATAAAAGTGGATGATTATTTGGCAGCGTATACGGCGGTTGACTATTTGATCAAACAGGGACATGCGAATATTGGGCTGGCAGGATTAAGCTATGATGATGAGAATACGAGTGTACCGAGGATCAAGGGATATATTGATGCCTTAGAGAAGAATCAGATCCCCGTTAAAGAACAATTTATTGAGTATGGGTACTTTGGTTTTCAATCTGGGCGACGAGCAATGAGTGCGTATTTGGAAAGAAAAGAACCGATTACAGCGGTCTTTTGTGCAAGTGATGAAACAGCATTGGGAATCATCTCCATTTGTTACGAAAACCATATCGTCGTACCAGATGATCTTTCAGTCGTTGGTTATGATAATTCCCGTATTGCCGCAATGGTCAGTCCGCCACTGACTACCATTTCACAGCCCTTTCATCAGATGGGAAAACGGGCTTGTTTGAAACTGCTTAATTGTGTACTTAATGGGAAAACGATCACCTCTGAGATCATCCCTTTCGAATTGATCGAACGTAAATCAGTAAAAAAGAACCATGAAAAATTGCAAGAAACCCGTCCCTGAGAGCAGACGATCAGGGCGGGTTTTTCTGTGGAGGAAGAAAAAACCATGTGTATGTTATCTAGGGAAGATTTAATGCTTTTTACACGGGGGATATAGTCAGTGAAGGGAATGGTGATGGGTAACTTTTCTTTAGCAGTTATTCCTCAATTTCAATCCCCAAGACAGTTAGGTGACCGTTTGCCACTAGTTTGATGACGAGTTTTGCTAAATGGTCGGCGTGCATCGTTGTTTCTGCCGTTAGCCACCAATGCAGCGTGCCAACAAATATCGAGGTCATATAATCAATGATGAAGTCTAAGGGCACTTCAAGATCGCCTTCTGTGATCTTCAAGGTTGAGAAGATCTCTTGATACCGTTCCGTTAAAATCAGCCCCAGTTTTTTACGAATGATCTCAATGGCAGAGGCATCCATGATCGTCAAATAAAAAGAGCGATTCTTTTGAATGTGTATAAAAAGTTCGGTCATGGCCGCTTCGATTTTACGGATCTTGATTCGATTGCCTTGAACGAAATCTTCAAAGTCAAGGATCGAGGTAAAAGATTCGACGGCCAAGTCAAATATTTTTTCATACAAGTCTTGCTTGTCTTTGTAATGGGCATAGAAGGTCGCGCGGTTGATCATGGCTTCGTCTGCGATATTTTGGACAGTCACTTGCTCGAAGCCTTTTTCTTCAACTAAGCGAATAAAGGCTTCAATAATGTACTTATTGGTTCGTTTGACACGTAAATCCAATTTTTTCATATTGTGAATTTCCTTTCAAAATAAACGACAAAAAACGTCTAATTGTTGTTTATCCCACACCTTCGTTGGAATTGTTTGTTGAATTATCAATTAAAAGAATTACAATGAACATAAGTATTATAACAAACGGCTTGTTAGATAATCAACAAAGTGTTGTTTAGATGGAGGCAACAAATGAAAAAATATAAGGCGGGCATCGATGTCGGTTCAACAACGGTCAAGATGGTTCTGTTAGATGAACGCAATCAAACGTGTTTTTCAAGGTATGAACGACACTATGCAGACATCCAAAAGGCAGCGGAAAAAATTATTAAAGAAGCGCAAGCAGTAATCCAAGATCAGCCAGTTGCGCTGGCGATTACCGGATCAGGCGGAATGGGGCTGGCAGAAGTTTTGCGGATCCCTTTTGTCCAAGAGGTCATCGCTTGTACCAAAACAGTCGAGACAGTGATCCCAGAAACGGATGTGGCGATCGAATTAGGCGGTGAAGATGCGAAGATCACCTTTTTTGAAGGTGCGTTGGAGCAGCGGATGAATGGCAGTTGTGCCGGTGGGACCGGTGCGTTTATTGATCAGATGGCGGTTTTATTGAAAACGGATGCCAATGGGGTCAATGAGCTAGCCAAGGGATACCAAACCCTTTATCCGATTGCCTCACGCTGCGGGGTCTTTGCCAAAACTGATGTGCAGCCGCTGATCAATGAAGGAGCGGCAAAAGCGGACATTGCTGCGAGTATTTTTCAAGCGGTGGTCAATCAAACGATTGCTGGCTTAGCTGCTGGTCGTAAAATCAAAGGCAAGGTAGCCTTTCTAGGTGGACCGTTGACGTTTATGTCGGAATTGCGTCAACGGTTTATCGATACGTTGAGCCTGCAAGAAGCAGACATCATTTTTCCTGAGAACCCAGAACTGTTTGTAGCGATGGGGGCCGCACTGTATGCAGAAGAAGAGCAACAGCTTTCCGTGCTATTAGCCCGCTTAGCCAACGGAGAAGATGGCAAACTCGCGCCAACTGATACATTAGCCCCATTGTTTAAAGACGAGGTGGAATTGACTGCTTTTCGTGCTCGCCATGCTCAAGCGGTTGCTGCAGAAAAACCTTTGTCGGAGCATAAAGGTGCTGCTTATTTGGGTATCGATGCTGGATCAACGACAACGAAAGTCGTCTTGATCAATGATGCAGGGGATTTGTTGTTTTCTTTTTATGGCAACAATGAAGGCGAGCCGTTAGCGACAACGATGGCGGTTTTACAAGAGCTTTATCGTCAGATGCCTTCTGACGTTTACATCGCAAAGTCAACGATCACAGGTTACGGCGAGCATTTGATCAAACATGCACTGAAAGTCGATATCGGTGAAGTGGAAACGATGGCCCATTACAAAGCTGCCGAACATTTCCAGCCGGGGGTTGATTTTATCCTAGATATCGGTGGACAAGACATGAAGGCGATGACGGTTAAAGATGGCGCGTTATCTTCGATTCAATTGAATGAAGCCTGTTCCTCAGGATGCGGCTCCTTCATTGAGACCTTTGCCAAATCTATGAATCAGGATGTCAAAGAATTTGCGCTGGCAGCGACAAAAGCCCAAGCGCCGGTTGACCTGGGTTCGCGTTGTACCGTCTTTATGAACTCAAAAGTCAAACAGGTCCAAAAAGAAGGAGCGTCTGTTGGCGACATTTCGGCTGGCTTGTCTTACTCGGTCATAAAGAATGCTATCTATAAAGTGATCAAGGTTCGGCGCCCCGAAGATCTTGGCGAGAAAATCGTCTGCCAAGGAGGGACTTTCTATAATGAAGCGGTTCTACGCGCCTTTGAATTGATTAGCGGCCGTGAAGTCGTACGACCATCGATCGCTGGCTTGATGGGCGCTTATGGGGCGGCGTTGATCGCGTTAGAAGAAGCGGCGATCGACGATGTCAGTACGTTGTTGTCTCCTGCAGAAATGGCCGATTTTCAAGCAGAAAAAGAATTTACAAATTGCGGGCTTTGCGAAAACAATTGTTTATTAACCGTGACCCTCTTTTCGGATGGTCGAAAATTCATTACGGGGAATCGCTGCGAACGTGGTGCGCGGATCAAAATCAAAAAAGAAGACCGCAAAGTCAATCTCGTGGATGAAAAATACCGCCGCTTGTTCAAGTACCGTTCTTTGCGTAAAAAAGATGCCCTCCATGGGGAAATCGGCTTACCAAGAGTGTTGAATCTTTATGAAAATTATCCGCTATGGCATACCTTTTTCACCCAGTTAGGGTTTCGGGTAACCTTGTCGCCGCGTTCTAATAAAGAACTATATGAGCAAGGGATCGAAACGATTCCTAGCGATACCGTTTGTTACCCAGCCAAACTAGCCCATGGACACATCCAAGCACTGATCGATCAAAACATACCGTTGATCTTTTATCCAGGAGTCATTTTTGAGCGAGTAGAGAACACTGCCGCTGAAAATCATTTTAACTGTCCAATCGTACAAAGCTATCCAGAAGTGATTCGTAACAACGTCGATGCGATTCGTGAAGGGGCGGTTGACTACCGCTGTCCATTTTTAAATCTGGCAGATGAAGCCTCAATGGTCAAAACCTTAATGGGGACGTTTCAAGATTTTGGTTTTTCTGAAGACGAAATTGCCCAAGCGCTGCGCAGCGGCTTCGAGGAACTAGATCAGTTCAAAGCAGATATTGCGCAACGGGGAGAAGAAACGCTGCGAATGCTGATGACGACCAACCAAAAAGGGATCGTTTTATCTGGAAGACCGTATCATTTGGACCCTGAAATCAACCATGGGATAGCGGAAGTCATTACCCAAGAAGGCTTTCATGTACTGACCGAGGACAGTATTGCTCATTTAGCAAATGTCGGCGATCTGCGGGTCGTGGATCAATGGGTCTATCATTCACGGTTGTATGCGGCTGCACGAGTGGTGGCGAAAAACAAGCAGTTGGAATTGGTTCAATTAAACTCCTTCGGCTGCGGGATCGATGCAGTGACCACCGATCAAGTCGAAGAGATCATGGCGCAATATGGCAAGCTGTATACGGTGTTGAAAATCGATGAGGGTGCAAACCTTGGGGCGATTCGGATTCGGTTGCGTTCCTTGAAAGCAGCAGTCAACGAACGGGATAAACAGCACTTTGTTCCTAAAAAGCAATACGAGGAACCAGCAAAGATTATTTTTACCAAGGAAATGCGCAAGCAGCACACGCTCTTATTGCCGATGTTGAGTCCCATCCACCAAAGCGGATTAGTAGATGTCGCTTTGCAGGCTTCTGGGTATCAAGTGGTCTGTCTGCCCAGTGAAGATCGAGAAGCAGTCAATGTCGGTTTGCGCTTTGTCAATAACGATGCCTGCTACCCGGCCATCATTTCCATTGGACAGCTGGTAGAAGCGTTACAAAGCGGGGAATATGACGTCGAAAACACCAGCGTATTGATGACCCAGACGGGCGGTGGGTGTCGCGCAACGAACTATATTCCCTTGTTACGTAAAGCATTGAACGATGCAGGATTTCCGCAAGTACCGGTGGTATCTATTTCGATGGGCAATACTGGTGTTGAATCAAATCCGGGCTTTCGCTTTACCTTGCCGATGATGAAACGCTTGGCGGTGGCATTTTTATACGGGGATCTCTTTGAACGAGTCGTTTATCGCACCCGTCCATATGAGCAAGAAGCAGGGGCTGTCGATCGGCTCCACCAAGATTGGCTGGAAAAAATTGCCAAAAATGTCCGCAATGGCTCCTTCAGTCTGTTTAATCGCAATATGAAGAAAATCATTCAAGACTTTGATCAAGTGCCGATAAGAGATATCAAGAAGCCGCGTGTCGGTGTCGTGGGAGAGATTTTAGTGAAGTATTCACCGACTGCCAATAATGATGTCGTTCGCCTGTTAGAAGCAGAAGGAGCGGAAGCGGTCGTACCAGATATTGTCGGCTTCATGAATTATTCCCTCTACAATCAAATTTGGCGCTACGAGCATTTGGGGATGGCGAAGAAAAGCAAAATGATCGCTGATTTTGCGATCATGGCGATTGAACGGCTCCAAAAACCAATGGATAAAGCGTTGCGGGCGTCAACGCGCTTTGAGGGCATTCATTCGATCCATCAGCTTGCCGAGCAAGCGAGCGAGATTGTTTCCATCGGCAATCATACGGGAGAAGGCTGGTTCTTGACCGGTGAGATGATCGATCTGTTGGAAAATGATGTCAACAATATCATTTGTCTGCAACCATTTGGCTGTCTGCCTAACCATGTAGTAGGAAAAGGCGTCATGAAAGAGCTGCGTCGCCAATACCCACAGGCGAACATTGCAGCGATTGATTACGATCCAGGTGTTTCGATCGTCAATCAATTGAATCGCATTCGCTTGCTCATGGCAACTGCCAATAAAGCGTTGGCTGAATAAATTCTCAAGCCAGCGACCGAACCAATTTAAAAGCAAAGAGACTGCTCTTGTTTGGACAATTTGTGATAACTTCTTTTTCTGCCTATAAAATGGGGAAAGAGTTCGCACAAATTGAGAAAAACTGAGCAGTTTTTGCTTTTTTTATTAGCTATTTAGGTATATACCAGTTATAATAGGGGGGGGAACGGAGGAATGTGTAGTGGTGGAAAAATTACCTGTTTATATCCAGATTCATGATCAAATCAAAGCCAATATCGAAAACAATACATACAAAATCGGGGATCGTCTGCCTTCAGAACGGGAGTTGTCAAAACAATTCGGCGTGAGTCGCATGACGTTGCGGCAAGCGATCCAAACCTTAGCGGATGAGGGGATTCTTGAGCGCAAAATCGGTTCTGGCACTTATGTGGCTCGCCAAAAAGTACAAGAGAAAATGACGGGCACGACGAGTTTTACCGAAATTATGAATTCTCTTGGTCGTAAGCCTTCCAGCAAAGCGGTCGCTTATTTCTTGACGGCACCTAGCTCCAGTGAGATGGAAAAGCTGCAATTAGAAGGACACGAAACGATTTTACGGATGGAGCGGATTCGGTATGCGGATGATGTGCCGATCTGTTTTGAAGTAGCGAGTATCCCTGAAAAGTTTATTCATGATTTTAGCAAGGAGGAGATCATCTCTTCCCTCTATAAAGTGTTGGAAGAAAAAGGACAGCGGAAAATCGGCGGTGCTTCGCAAACGATCTCAGCTATGGTCGCTTCCGAGCAAATTGCTGATTATTTACAAATCAAACGCGGCGATGCGATCTTACGGATGCGGCAAATCACTTCATTTGAAGATGGTCAACCATTTGAATACGTGCGCACCCAATATGTCGGCAATCGTTTCGAATTTTATATGGAAAAATAAGCTGCCTGAGATGGCTGGAAACAAAAAAGACGCGAAAAAGCCGAAAGGACACTGCGAGCATACGTGCTGTTGCTCCGCATCGGTCAATTCGGTTTTTCAACGATTGGGCGTTCCTGCATTCGCTGCAGCAAGCGGCATTAGAGTCCGTGCTTTGAGGAAAAGAGCAAACCTGACAGGTACTTGTCCTGCATAGTTACTCGGTTGGCTCCTCGATGAGGCGCTCTACATATTCGGTCTTGCCTTTGTTTAGCTGCACTTGCCCTTGCAGCAAATCAATCAAAGCGGCTTCTTGGTCGGCAAGCGTTGCTTCAGGAATCATTAAGGTAACAACGATTTTCTCGGTATAAGCAATGTCTTTTACGTAGATGTTCTGCAGTTCTAAATAGTTTTGCAGCTTACCTAAAAGGGGATAATCAATGGTCAATGCAAGCTCTTGATGCAAAACGCCTTCGACGATTCCCACCGCCTTGATGCCAGCGGAAGCTGAACTGGAATAAGCGCGGATCAATCCGCCAGCGCCAAGTTTCGTTCCACCGAAGTAGCGGGTAACGACAGCGACCATATTGATCAAGTCATTTTTCTTCAATACTTCTAAAATCGGTACTCCAGCGGTGCCGCTAGGTTCACCATCATCAATGCTGCGTTGGATCTCATGGTTTTCACCCAATACATAGGCGCTGCAATGATGATTCGCCTTCCAATGTTCTTTTTTGAGGGCTTGTATAAACGCTTTGGCTTCATCTTCTGATTGGATTCGTTTTAACGAACAGATGAAACGCGATTTTTTGATTTCTATTTCCGTTTCTCCATCTTGTCGGATCGTTCGATAAGTCACGCGTACGATCGCCTCCTTTATGTTTCTAGTATAGGCAATCGGAAGGAAAGTTACAAATAGAAGAAAGAAAAAGGCACCAACACAGACCTGAAAAAGAGGAGGCAGTTGCTTTGGGTAGACGCAAAAAGTACGATACGATCACGCACTATTTAAAAAACAACGGCGGTTCACAAATTACGTTAACCTTTACCCAGTTTGATGAATTTCTTTTCCCAGCATCCGGTTTGCCCAAAAGTGCCCGCACGAGTACGGATTGGTGGGCAAATGATTACCGACATCCTGAAAACGGGGCCTATGCGTGGCTGAATGCCGGCTATGAGGTAGTCCTCGTCAATTTAAAAAAAGAGTATGTCGTTTTTAACCGTTTAGTAAAATCAAACTGGCTGCTGGATAGAAAGCGTTGACAAATTTCAAACTTGTTCTATACTAGAGATAGGAAATGTTATCTTATTCTTAAAATTCAAGGAGTGTTCGATATGGCGAAAAAAACAATTATGTTAGTTTGTTCTGCAGGAATGAGTACAAGCTTATTAGTAACAAAAATGCAAAAAGCAGCTGAAGCAAAAGGATTAGAAGTAGATATTTTTGCAGTTTCCGCTTCAGAAGCAGATCAACATTTAGAAAGCAAAGACGTAAATGTTTTATTATTAGGACCACAAGTTCGTTTCATGAAAGGCGATTTTGAGAAACGTCTAGCGCCAAAAGGAATTCCTTTAGAAGTAATCAACATGGCAGATTACGGCATGATGAACGGCGAAAAAGTCTTAGATCAAGCTTTGACATTGATCGGCGAATAAGCAAGACCTGCTGTTGAAGCAAACAAGAAACCTGTAATCGGTTCAAGTACTTTTCAAAAAGTAGTTGAACCGATTTTTTTGCGTACTTAAAACTGAGGTGTATGTTATGACCAATCAAAAAGGAAGACAATTTTTTGTTTTAGATGAAACAATGAATGTAGGAAAACCCTTTGATTCTCGACCGGCAATGCTCGAGCAGGGGCAGAGAATCGTTTGTCAGCGATGCGGTTCTTCCCACCGCAAGCCGTCGGTGCAATTACCGATAGGCAGCTATTACTGTCCAACCTGTATTCGCTATGGTCGGATCACATCAAATGGGCGACTGGTGATTCAACCTACGGAAAGTCCAGCCGTTGATCACCACATCGTCTGGCCAGGAGCATTGACGCCGTTTCAGCAAAAAATTTCCCAGCAATTGGTGTCTAATTGTCGACAAAAGCGATCCTCGCTTGTTTGGTCGGTCACGGGTTCAGGGAAGACCGAAATGATCTTTGAAACGATCCGCTACGTTCGGCAAGAAGGTGGTCGAGTGGCGATCGTCTCACCTCGGATCGATGTTTGTCGTGAATTGTTTCCGCGGATTCAGCAAGCATTTCCACAAGAGGAAAGCTTGCTCCTTTATGGAAAATCAGAAGAGCCTTATCGCTACACAAACATCCTTATTGCCACCACCCATCAGCTACTGCATTTTTATCGGAGCTTTCAACTGATCGTGGTGGATGAGGTAGATGCATTTCCCTACGAGGGCGATGCGCAGCTGCGTTACGGATTATACAATGCCTTAGCCAAAAACGGGTGTCTGATCTATTTAAGTGCGACGCCTTCAGAACGACTGCTGCAAGAAATTCGTGGAAAATTCGCTGTCTTGAGAATGCCGCTGCGGTTTCATCAGCGTCCATTGATCGTTCCAAAACCTGTTCATTATAGTCACTGGGCGCAGGCTTATCGCAGAAAACGTTGGCTGCGACCATTGCTGCAGCAGTTGCAGCGGCTGCTTCAAAAAAACTTTGTCTTGGTGTTTTGTCCAAGCATTGCGCTGATGAAGGAAGTAGAAGCGGCTGTCCGCCGACAAGGCACGTCATGGTCTTTGACTAGCGTTTCGTCGCAAGATCAAAAACGGAGCGAAAAAGTAGCGTCTGCTCGTCGACAGATTTACAAGGTGTTGTTTACAACGATGATTTTAGAGCGTGGGGTGACGTTTGAAAACGTCTCAGTCATCGTATTGGGTGCTAATCATCCAGTCTTTACAAAATCGGCGCTCGTGCAAATTGCTGGTCGTGTCGATCGTAAAGGGGCCTATACGGAAGGGGAGGTCATTTTTTTCTACGACCAAATGACGGAAGCGATCCGAAAAGCACTCAACGAAATCAAGGAAATGAACCAATTGGCAAAAAGCTGGCTGACCGATGGTGTGTAGTTGGTGTAAAAGGACTTTTCCTAGAGAACGAACGATCATTGAGGTGTTGGCTCCTTGGCGTATCCCAGAAAATGAATTGTGCCCGCAATGTGCCCAACAGTTTTCAGTGATCGATTGGCGAACCTGCTGCCCTTCGTGTGGAAAAAAAGAAACTGAGTTTTGCAGCGATTGTCTCTATTGGGAAGAAACGTGTCCCATGATACAATTGCAGCACCGAGCGCTATTTGCTTACGATCAAGGAATGAAGGATTGGCTTCACGAATACAAACTGATGGGAAACTATCAGTTGCGGGGGACGTTTGCGCCTGTGATCAAACAAAAACTCAACAGGTTTGACTATGAGTGTTTGATTCCCATCCCACTATCGGCAGAGCGTTACCAACAGCGAGGGTTTAATCAAGTCACCGCTGTGCTGGAAGCCGCCGGAGTCAGATTTCAAGAGTTACTGGAGAAAGTTGTTGATACCGCACCACAGGCACAACGTTCTCGCAGGCAACGATTAGTAGAGGCGCAACCCTTTGCAGTGAAGCCAGATGTAGCGTGTGAAATCAAAGGGAAAAAATTATTGTTGATCGATGATGTGTATACTACCGGTAGAACGTTATATCATGCAGCTGAAGCACTGCAGTCCTTTGACCCCCAGTCGATTCGTTCTTTTTCTATTGCTCGTTGAAACGTTATTTTGAAAACGCTTAAAGAAAATTGTTCGATTTACTAGGCAAATGACCAAGAGTTCGATATAATAGAGTTAAGAAGAAGAAAAGAGTGGTCCTTTTCCTTCTTTACTGGTAGACGAAAGGGGTAATTTTTATGTTTAGATATAATGTGCGTGGCGAAAATATCGAGGTAACAGAAGCGATCCGTGATTACGTCGAGAAAAAAGTAGGTAAATTAGAACGTTATTTTAATGATGTGCCAGAAGCAACAGCACACGTTAATTTGAAAGTTTATACAGAAAAAACTGCAAAAGTAGAAGTAACGATTCCTTTACCATTCCTAGTTCTACGTGCGGAAGAAACTTCACCTGATCTATATGCTAGTATCGATTTGGTTGTTGACAAATTGGAACGCCAAATCCGCAAATTCAAAACAAAAATCAATCGCAAATCTCGTGAGACAGCGTTGGTTCCGCCAACAGATGGTGATTTGTTCACAACTGAAGCAAACGATGAAGAAACCAATGGTTCTGATTTAGACATCGTACGTACAAAACGTTTGTCTTTAAAACCAATGGATAGTGAAGAAGCTGTTTTACAAATGAACATGCTTGGACACAACTTCTTTATCTTTGAAGATGCGGAAACGAATGGAACGAGCATTGTGTATCGTCGGAAAGATGGTAAATACGGGTTGATCGAAACGGATTAACACGTGTGGGATCCTTTTGGCGACACCCCAAAAAAAGTCTTTTTTGACAGAGTAGCTGAGAAGCTACTCTGTTTTTTTATCTTTTGGAATGAAGCAAGAAATCTTTCTATATAAAAGTTGGCTTTGTTTCTCTTTTGTTTTATTGTGTTATACTATAGATGAAATCATACAGGGAGAGTGAATCATGACTACGTTAGCAGATGTCGCCAAAAAAGCAAATGTTTCCGCAATGACCGTTTCTCGAGTGATCAACCATCCAGATAAAGTGACCGAAGAGCTAAAGCAGCTCGTTCATCAAGCAATGCTAGAACTGGATTATCAACCGAATATTGCTGCCAAATCATTAGTTTCCAAGCGTTCCCATATCATCAAAGTGTATATCTTAGAGGAGATGGACACGACGGAGCCATACTATATGAATTTATTAGTGGGGATCGCTCGTTCCATCGGCAAAGCGCATTATTCGTTGCAGCTGGTTACGACGGATGGGGTGGATCGTGGCCCAGCAGATGGTTGTATCATTACGGGATTTCGCCAAAAGGATATGGACTGGATAAAAAATTTAAAGAAACCCGTCGTTCTATTTGGTGAAAATGAAGCTGGATTCAGCTTTGTTGATAGTGACAACTACCAAGGGATCGTTTCTGCTTGTAAACACGCCCTCGATACTGGCTATCAACACTTGGTCTATATTGGTTTAGAGTTGGAAGAAGCATTTACGAAAAGCCGAGAAAAAGGGTACATAGATACAGTCACAAAAACAGGACAAGCACCAAAAATCCATCGTTTTGAGAACCGTTCTTCCGCAGCCCGCACCTTTATCACAGCACAGAAGGAGCAATTTGCGGAAAATACTTGTTTTATTTGTGCGACGGATCGTTTGGCACTAGGCATCAATCAAGGCTTGCAGTCGATTGGCGCGCAGATACCAAAGGATTTTGGGATTGTCGGCTACGATGGGGTATTCCTGGATCAGGTCAGCTCGCCCAAGTTGACGACTATGAAGCAAGCCATCGTTGAGATGGGCGAAGCTTGTGGTGAATTACTGATTCAAAAAATTGAACAGAACGATACGAGCCTGCGACAACAGCGCTTTTTACCGCAACTCGTGGTTCGTGAATCCACGAGGTGAAAAATTAAGCAAATGGTTGCGCAATTTCTTTTCAATTCCTCAATATCTTAATTTAAAGGCTTTTTCAATTTTTGTTATCGCTAACATTTAGAAAATGTTTGCCATTTTAAGAAACCGGTTGCATAATAGAGTTACAAATTGCAGGAGGTAAACAGGATGAAAGTGAATTGGAAAAAGGCAGCTCTAGGATTAGTTTCAGGAAGTGCGTTGTTAGCGCTTGCAGCATGTGGCGGCAACGGCGGTAGTACCGATGGTAGTAATGCAGATGCAGATGCAGGTTCAGGTAGCGATGAAAAAACGATCACGGTCTCTGTAGGCGCAGACTATATTGATTATATCAATGAAGTGAAATCTGACTTTGAATCTGAAAATGATGTCACCATCAACGTTGTGGAAATGGACATGTTCGATCAAATGGATGCGCTTCAACTAGACGGTCCTGCTGGGAAAGGCCCAGATGTTACGATGTCTCCTTATGACCGTGTGGGTCAAGTAGGCTCCCAAGGGCATTTGGCAGAAATGACTTTGCCAGATGATGGACGGTACAGCGATACAGACAAGCAACAAGTGACCATCGATGATAAGATCTATGGCGCACCAGCAATGATCGAAGCGGTTGTCATGTTCTACAACAAAGACTTGATCGATGAAGCACCAGCAACTTTTTCTGATTTAGAAGAACTAGCAAAAGATGATCGTTTTGCAGAAGGCGATGACAATGTTGGTTTCTTAGCTCGTTGGACGGACTTTTATTATACGTATGGTCTATTAGCGGGGCATGGCGGGTATGTCTTTGGTGATGAAGGAACAGATCCATCTGATCTAGGGCTGAACAATGAAGGTTCTGTTGAAGCAATCACGTATGCAACTGATTGGTTCCAAAATGTCTGGCCGCAAGGAATGCTTGATGTATCAGCCAACGAAAACTTGATGTTGGATTACTTCAATCAAGGCAAAACAGCAGCTATCATTTATGGACCATGGGGCGTGAACGGCTTTGAAGAAGCAGGCATCAACTATGGAGTAGCGAAAATCCCAACGCTAAACAACGGCAACGACTATGAAACATTTGGCGGCGGAAAAGCGTGGGTGGTATCTAACTACTCACAAAACAAAGACGTTTCTCAACAATTTGTCGAGTATTTGACCAACGAAGCCAATCAAGAGAAATTGTATGACATGCGTCATGATATTCCAGCGAACATTATGGCTCAAGAAACAGTCGCTGCTTCTGATGATCCAGTAGCAAAAGCAGTGATTGAGCAATACAGTGTTTCACAACCAATGCCAAATATCCCTGAAATGTCTGAGGTTTGGGTAGGGGCTGAAAACATGCTGTTTGATGCAGGTTCAGGCAATATGACTCCTCAAGAAGCAGCGGATAATGCTGCCAAAACAATCGAAGAAGCGATTGAGCAGAAATACTAATAATTAGCCGATTACGGTCTGTCATTCATGTCGACGATTCTATAGAGGATGTTTGTCAAAAGGATTCCTTGCAACGTAGCACGCAAGAAATTGCTTGACGAGATTGTTTTCTATCGATCGTCGGCCGCTTGGCAGACTTTCGATTTTAAGGAGGATACATATGAGGACGAATTCACAAGCCATGCAGACAGCGCTTCTTTCAATCATCCCTGGTGGGGGACAATTCAAAAATGGTCAGAAATTCAAAGCGGGTCTCTTTTTTGCAGCCTTTCTGATTTTTCTGGTCGAAATGCTTTTGTTTGGTGGACAAGCACTTTATAACTTTGTCACACTCGGATCAGTACCGATGGAAGACAACTCTTTGTTCTTGTTGATTGAAGGAACACTGCAGGTCATCGTTACCGTTATTTTCATTATCTTTTGGGTTTTAAATATCAAAGATGCTTATCAGGTTCGGCAAAGCATTGAAAAAGGCTTCCCGGTAGCTGTTACGAGAAAAGAATTTTTCAAAAAATTATACGAAGATGGGTTCGCGTACTTACTGACGATCCCTGCCTACTTGGTAATGATCGTAGCAATTATTTTTCCAGTAATGGTGACGCTCTTTATGGCATTTACCAACTATGATTTTCGACACATTCCGCCAGCAAACTTAATCGACTGGATCGGTTTTTCGAATTTCACGAATATCTTCACCTTAAGTTCTTACCGCGACACCTTTGTAAAAGTATTCAGTTGGACGGTGATTTGGACCGTTTTAGCAACCACCTTGCAAATTACACTCGGCATACTGACAGCAGTTGTTGCCAACCAAAAATTTGTGAAGTTTCGTCGCGTCTTTGGGGTGATTTTCTTGCTTCCTTGGGCGGTGCCAGCGTTTATCACAATCATGAGTTTTTCAAATATGTTTAATGATACCGCAGGAGCGATCAATACGCAGGTGATCCCGCTATTGAACAATCTACCTTTTGTGGATATTGGGAACATTGCTTGGAAGACCGATCCGTTTTGGACGAAAACGGCGATTATTTTGATTCAGGGTTGGTTAGGGTTCCCCTACATCTATGTAATGGTTTCGGGGATTTTACAATCCATTTCCGAAGATTTGTATGAAGCAGCAAAAATGGATGGAGCCAATGCGTTGCAGCGTTTTCGGAACATTACGCTGCCGGCAATCTTTTTGGTAGCAGCCCCAACCTTCGTTACGCAATATACAGGGAACTTTAATAACTTCTCGATGATCTATCTATTTAACGAAGGTGGACCAGGAAGTTTAGGCGGAAATGCTGGATCGACAGATATTTTGATTTCATGGATCTACAAACTGACGACCGGCGGCTCACCACAATATTCGATTGCTTCTGCATTGACCTTGATCATTTCCTTTGTGGTGATCTCCATTTCATTACTGGTGTTTAAAAAGACGAATGCATTTAATATGGAGGATTGAGGATGAAAAAGAAGAAGTTTTCTTTCAGCAAATTATTTACCTACTTGTTTATGATCGCGTTATCGATCATTATCATCTATCCCTTGTTGATTACCGCAACCTCAGCCTTCAAGGCAGGGAACATGATCGCTTTTCGCTTAGATTTTGATGCGGATTGGACATTGAACAACTTTCGACGTTTATTCAATGAAACCCCGTATTTGACATGGTATAAAAATACCTTGATCGTGGCCGTTTCGACGATGATCATTCAAGTAATGATCGTAACGTTAGCAGGGTATACTTACAGTCGTTACCGTTTTGCTGGTCGTAAAAGTAGTCTGATGGTGTTCTTGATCGTTCAAATGGTACCGACAATGTCGGCGTTGACCGCTTTTTATGTCATGGGCTTATTAGCAAACGGTCTAGATAGCTTCTGGTTCTTGACACTGATTTATATCGGTGGTGGGATTCCGATGAATACTTGGCTGATGAAGGGGTACTTTGATACGGTACCGATCGACTTGGATGAATCAGCAAAACTTGATGGTGCAGGGCATTTTCGCATCTTTTGGCAAATCGTTTTGCCCCTCGTAAAACCAATGGTTGCCGTCCAAGCATTGTGGGCCTTTATGGGACCATTCGGCGAATTCTTGCTGGCGCGATTCTTGCTTCGCTCACAAGAGCGTTTGACCGTCGCAGTCGGGCTACAAACCTTTATCAATGATGCCCGTAACCAACGGGTCGCACTCTTTGCGGCTGGGGCGATTTTGATCGCCGTACCGATCGCTGCACTGTTTTTCTTCTTACAAAAATACTTTGTTTCAGGTTTGACCTCTGGCGGAACAAAAGGATAGGAATGATAGGATGTCTGAACAACGATTTCCCTTAACGTACTTTGGGGCCATTTTTTCTCCAACAAAAGTCTATGCATGGCGTAAAATATTAAATCGCTGGCAGCAAGTGTTCGTCTATGTTTTCTTGATGTCCTTGCTGATGATCCCGTTGACCTTAATAATCAGCAAGCAAACGGATCAAGCCTTTGCGGCATTTTTTCCCCATGCAAAAACACTCGTGACGGCAGAAACGGCAGCAAAATACAATGAGTTGCAGCTGGAAGATGGCAAACTTTTAGCGGATGAGTCACAAGTCTTTTCCCAAACAGAAGCGGGGATCATAGGCGTTGCGCTTTCAGAAGCGGCTCTTGAAAAAGCAAAATACGCCATCAATTTTCGGGAAACAGACTGGACCATCAAAGAAGAAATCGATGGACAAACTTATCACTATGAAATGCGTTACACGGCGGAAATGGCACCTGATCAAGTAGATGATGCGGCTTCGTTTCAAAAAGCAATCGAAGACGGCTTCTATCGCAACAACGAGACAGCGATTTTCTTCAGTCAGACGATCACAGTGGCATTTTTATTGGTGGCAATGAATAGTATTCTAGTCATAGGCGCAGCGTTTTTCCTCTGGTTGACGAAAAAATCACGACTATCGACAATCGGCAGCTTCAAAGAAAGTACGAACGTGATTTTAAATGCACTGGGGGCAGGCTCTCTCGTTGCGATGTTGGCAGGATTTATTGGCGCTGATATCGTCTTGATGATCGGGATTCAGTCTTTAGGCATGCTACTGATGCTCTTCTTAGCTTTCTTAAAAACCCGTTTTAAAACGGCATAATTTGCAAACCTTCGCAACAAGACGTTTGGGCGTGTGCTGGACTTTCAGCGCCGATCAATGGCTTGTTGCGTGTTTTTTTTCCCGCGTTTCTTTAAAATCTGTGAAAAAAGGTTAAGAATCCGTTTATCACGCAAGATTGATGCGATAGTTCTATCGAAAAATATTTCATTTATGGTGAACTAGTGCTAAAATAGTTAGGAGAGTTTCCAGCTAGGATAATGCAGAAGTAAAAGGAGAATTATTAAGGTATGGCCAATTTTTTTAGAAAATTAATCGAAAACGACAAAAAAGAATTAAAACGTCTTGACCATATTGCGAATCAAGTTGAATCACATGCGGATGAAATGGCCGCTTTATCTGATGAACAATTACGCGGGAAAACCGATGAATTTCGTCGTCGTTTCCAAGAGGGAGAGACTTTGGATAAATTATTACCTGAAGCCTTTGCAGTAGTACGTGAAGCTGCAAAACGCGTTTTGGGCCTTTATCCTTACCACGTCCAATTAATGGGTGGGATCGTCTTGCATGATGGGAATATCCCAGAGATGCGTACGGGTGAAGGGAAAACCTTGACGGCGACATTACCTGTTTATTTGAATGCTTTGAGCGGTCAAGGTGTCCACGTCGTAACTGTCAATGAATACTTGGCAACTCGTGACTCGACTGAGATGGGGGAGCTGTACAACTTTTTAGGGTTGACGGTCGGCTTGAACATTAACTCAAAATCAGCAGAAGAAAAACGTGCGGCATATGCTTGTGACATCACTTATAGTACAAACAATGAATTAGGGTTTGACTATTTGCGGGACAACATGGTGGTTTACCGTCATCAAATGGTACAGCGTCCATTAAACTATGCCATCGTCGATGAGGTCGATTCGATCTTGATCGATGAAGCGAGAACACCGTTGATCATTTCAGGACAAGCAGAAAAATCAACTGCGCTATACAATCGGGTCGACAATTTTGTCAAACGCTTGACGGAAGAAGAAGACTACAAAATCGATATCCAATCAAAAACGATCGGTTTGACAGAACGTGGGATCGAAAAAGCGGAAGAGACCTTCGGCTTAGAAAACTTGTATGATATTGAAAACACGGCATTGACCCATCACTTGGACCAAGCACTACGAGCGAATTACATTATGATTCGCGATATCGATTATGTCGTGCAAGATGGAAAAGTAATGATCGTTGACCAATTTACAGGTCGGATCATGGATGGTCGCCGATATTCTGATGGGCTCCATCAAGCGATCGAAGCGAAAGAAAGTGTCGAAATCGAAGATGAAACCAAAACGATGGCGACGATCACATTCCAGAACTACTTCCGGATGTACAAAAAACTGTCTGGGATGACTGGTACAGCGAAAACGGAAGAAGAAGAGTTTCGAGAAATCTATAACATGCAAGTCATTCAGATTCCTACAAACAAACCAATCTTACGGGATGATCGTGCGGACTTGCTTTATCCAACGCTTACGAGCAAATTCCAAGCAGTCGTTCAAGACATCAAAGAGCGTCACCGCAAAGGACAACCCGTGCTTGTAGGGACGGTCGCTGTTGAGACTTCTGAATTACTGTCATCGATGCTTGATCGTGAGAAAGTTCCTCATGAAGTATTGAATGCCAAGAATCACTTTAAAGAAGCAGAAATCATTTTGAATGCGGGACAAAAAGGTGCTGTAACGATCGCGACCAATATGGCTGGTCGGGGAACGGATATCAAGTTAGGTCTTGGTGTTGCAGAACTAGGCGGCTTGGCAGTTATCGGTACTGAGCGTCATGAATCACGACGGATCGATAATCAGTTGCGGGGACGTGCGGGACGTCAAGGAGATCCAGGGATGTCGCAATTTTACTTGTCGTTAGAAGATGATTTAATGAAGCGTTTTGGTTCTGAACGAATCAAAGTGTTCTTGGATCGGATGAAGATCGATGAAGGCGACGCCGTGATCCAAAGCAAGATGCTTTCAAAACAAGTAGAATCTGCCCAACGACGAGTGGAAGGCAATAACTACGATACTCGGAAAAACGTCTTGCAATACGATGACGTGATGCGAGAACAGCGGGAAGTTATTTACGGACAACGTCAAGAAGTGATCATGGAAGAAACGGATCTTTCACCACAATTAATGAATATGGTGAAACGTTCCATCAGCCGAGTCGTCGACAGTCATACGCAATTAGAAGAAAGCAATTGGAACTACGAAGGAATCGTTGATTTTGCGGCGAATGCACTTGTTCATGAAGATACTATCAGTATCGAGGACATCAAGGGCAAATCAGCTCAAGAGATCAAAGACTACCTAAACCAACGGGCAGAAGAAGTCTTTGAACAAAAGAAAGCACAACTTAATAGTCCAGAACAATTACTGGAATTTGAAAAAGTGGTCATCCTACGAGTTGTCGATACGAAGTGGACCGACCACATCGATGCTATGGATCAGCTGCGTCAATCGGTTGGGTTACGGGCTTATGGACAAAACAATCCATTAGTTGAGTACCAAACAGAAGGATTCAATATGTTTGAGAACATGGTTGGAGCGATCGAATATGAAGTAACTCGTCTCTTTATGAAGGCAGAGATTCGTCAAAACGTTCAACGGGAACAAGTTGCTCAAGGGGAAGCACAAGGGGTAGAAGAAGCACCTGCTGCCCAAGCACCAAGTTTCAAAAACGTTGGTCGTAACGATCCTTGTCCATGCGGCAGCGGGAAAAAATTCAAGAATTGCCACGGGAAAAGTATGTAACACGTTTTGAAAAAGTTGAGAGTAGGCTGGCAGACGTTTTTGTCCAGTCTACTTTCGTTTGTAAGAAAAAAAGAAAGAAGGAATTTTAATGGAAATCGCAGATATTCGGAATCAATTGACCCAGATGAATGAAAAAATAATCAGTTTTAGGGGGTCTCTTTGACTTAGATCAGTTAGAAGAGGACATTGCGGAAGCGGAACACCAAATGGCAGATCCCACCTTTTGGGATGACTCAGAAAAAGCTCAACAAGTCATTAACGCAAACAATGCCAACAAAGAGACCTACGATCAGTTCAATCAGTTAGCAGAAGAATTGGAAGAGCTGGAAGTGATGTTGGAAATGATTCAAGAAGAAGCAGACCCAGAAATGGAAGCAGAACTTGAAGCACGGATCACGAAGCTAAACGAGAAAATGGCGTCTTATGAATTGTCGATGCTGTTAGATGAACCCTATGATCGAAATAACGCCATCATCGAGCTTCATCCTGGTGCAGGCGGTACCGAATCACAAGACTGGGGCAGCATGCTGTTACGGATGTATACTCGTTTTTGCGAACAACACGGGTATCAAGTAGAGACCCTCGACTATCAAGCTGGTGATGAAGCGGGGATCAAAAGTGTCACTTTACTTGTAAAAGGCCACAACGCCTATGGGTATTTGAAATCGGAAAAAGGCGTTCATCGTTTAGTTCGGATCTCACCTTTTGATTCAGCCAAGAGACGGCACACGTCATTTTGCTCGGTGGATGTGATGCCAGAATTAGATGGGGCGATCGATGTGGAAATCAACTCAGATGATTTGAAAATCGATACGTACCGCGCAAGTGGTGCGGGTGGACAGCACATCAACAAAACCGAATCTGCTGTGCGGATCACCCATATTCCGACAGGAACGGTCGTTGCTAGCCAAGCCCAGCGCTCACAATTGAAAAACCGTGAGCAAGCGATGGGGATGTTGAAAGCCAAGCTGTATCAATTAGAAGTGGAAAAGAAAGAGCAAGAGGCAGCAGCCTTGCGAGGCGAGCAGTTAGAAATTGGTTGGGGCTCGCAAATCCGTTCTTATGTCTTCCATCCCTATTCGATGGTCAAAGATCACCGAACGAATTTCGAAACTGGGAATGTACAGGCAGTCATGGATGGCGATTTGGATGGCTTTATCGACGCGTATTTGAAGCTGAAACTGAATCAAAAATAACCTTGTGTGACTTAAACAGATTGAAACATAATTGTAATCTGTTGCAAGCAAGGTGAAATATATTCATGCTATAATAAGCCAGAATGAAAATTTGAGATGGAGAGATAGCTGTATGATAGAAATGAAAGATATAATGAAAAAGTACTCTAATGGTACGACTGCTATCCGTAACCTTTCGATTTCAATTGATCAAGGAGAGTTTGTCTATGTCGTTGGACCATCAGGCGCCGGCAAATCAACCTTTATCAAATTGATGTATCGAGAAGAAAGAGCAACCAAAGGCGTTTTGAATGTCGCAGGATATGATTTGGTCGGCATGAAAAACCGCGAGATCCCTTTGATGCGTCGGGAAATCGGCGTGGTCTTTCAGGATTATAAACTTTTACCACGGAAAACGGTCTTTGAAAATGTTGCTTATGCAATGCAAGTTATCGGCCGCAAGCCTCGTGATATCAAAAAACGGGTGATGGAAGTTTTGGATTTGGTCGGACTGAAACATAAAGTTCGGGTCTTTCCAAGTGAGCTTTCCGGTGGGGAACAACAACGGGTGTCGATCGCTCGTGCCATCGTAAATACGCCGAAAGTATTGATTGCGGATGAACCAACGGGGAATCTAGATCCTGAAAACTCATGGGAAATCATGAAGCTGCTTGATCGGATCAATGCCCAAGGAACAACGGTCGTTATGGCGACCCATAATAGTACGATCGTAAATACGATTCGTCATCGCGTGATCGCGATTGAAAATGGCCGCATTATTCGCGACCAAGCGGAAGGAGAATATGGTTACGATGATTAGAACATTTTTCCGTCATCTCCTGGAGAGTATCAAAAGTTTAAAGCGTAACGGCTGGATGACTATTGCGTCATTGAGTGCGGTAACGATCACACTGACATTAGTCGGTATTTTTCTAGGTGTAATCTTAAATGCAACAAAACTAGCCGAAGACATTCGTGAGAATGTGGACGTTTCGGTTTTCGTTGATATTGGTACGGAACAAGAAGACATGGATGCTTTAGAACAGGCCTTAAATGATCTGCCGAACGTTTCAGATGTACAATTTTCGAGTCGAGACGAAGAATTGCAGAAAATCCAAGATGCAATGGGGGATTCATGGAACTTATTCGAAGGCGACAGCAATCCGCTGTATAACGTGTTTGTCGTTAGTGCCACAGATCCAGAGTATACGACAGAGATCGCAGAACAAGCTGGGGATTTGCCGAATGTCTTTAAAGCCGATTACGGTGGTGATTCTTCTGATAAAATATTCGAATTGTCTGCTGCTGTACGGACTTGGGGCTTAGCTGCTGCTGTCTTACTGATTTTTGTGGCAATGTTCTTGATTTCTAATACGATTCGGATCACGATTTTGTCTCGTCAAAGAGAAATTCAAATCATGCGTCTGGTGGGGGCGAAAAACGGCTACATCCGTTGGCCATTCTTCCTTGAAGGCGGCTGGATCGGTCTCTTAGGATCGATCGTTCCAATTGCGTTGATGTACTTCGGGTATCACCAAGTTTACAGTTGGGTCAATCCAAACTTGCTACGATCAAACTATAGTTTGATCACACCAAATCTGTTCTTGATTCAAGTGTGCGGTGTGATGGCACTGATTGGGATCGTGATCGGTTCACTTGGTTCCGTATTATCAATGCGCCGTTTCTTAAAATTCTAAACCGATGTTTTCTTAAAGTCGATCGTCAAGATCGGCTTTTTTTGTTTCATCACAGTGTTTCTTTACTTTAGGTACTATTTTTTGATATGCTTTAGTAGCGGGAAATCGGGGAAGAGGTGGAGAAATGGTTGTAATGGATAATTTGGTAACCATTTTATTTATAGTCAATATTTTGTTATCAATCATTATCATTTTCAGAGAAAGGCGGCAGACTGCTCAAACGTGGGCCTGGCTTTTGGTCTTGATGTTCATTCCAATCGTTGGCTTTGTGCTTTACTTTTTCTTTGGTAGAGGGATCTCTAAGGAAAAGATCTTTGATATGCGCTCACAGGCAAAGGTGGGGCTGAATGTTGAATTAGAAGAACAAAAACAAGCGCTCGCTCGTCAGCTGTTTCCGCATCCGCCGACCGCGCAGGTAGAAGTGCAGCAGCTGGTCTACCTGTTGACAGTCTTTGGGCAATCCCTGTATACGACAGCGAATAGTATGACGCTTTATACCGACGGACGGCAGAAATTTGATGCTTTGATCGCGGATATCGAACAGGCAAAAAATCACATTCATATGGAATATTACATTTATCGCAGTGACACATTGGGAAATGAAGTCAAAGAGGCACTGGTGCGCGCGGCGAAGCGGGGCGTAAAAGTAAGAGTCTTATTAGATGCTTGGGGCAGCACCCAAGTATCATTGAAGTTTTTTGATGAGTTGCGTCTACATGGCGGTCAAATTGCCTTCTTCTTTCCTTTATTCGTTCCTTATGTCAATCCGCGAATCAATTATCGAAATCATCGGAAAATCGTGGTGATCGATGGAGAAATTGGCTATACAGGCGGTTTTAATGTGGGAGATGAATATCTAGGGCAAGTGGAAAAATTCGGTTATTGGCGAGACAATCACTTGCGAATTGCCGGTTCAGCTGTCTATTCGCTGCAAAATCGGTTTTTGATGGATTGGAATTCACAACATGCGTTGGAGATCAAATATGATCCTTCCTTGTTTCCTGAAATTAAACAAGTCGGGACAGTTGCAGCCCAAGTCATCACGAGTGGTCCTGATACGGAACATGAAGAAATCAAAATGACCTATCTGAAAATGATCAACTTAGCCAAAAAGGAAATCTTGATCCAAACACCTTATTATATTCCGGATGAAGCCATTCACAATGCCTTGAAGTTGGCACTGCTTTCTGGGGTGAAAGTTCATATACAAATCCCTAACAAACCGGATCATCCCTTGGTATATTGGGCGACCTATTCCTTTGCGGCTGAGCTGCTGCATTTTGGGGCAGTCATCGAAACCTATGAGAAAGGGTTTATGCATGCAAAAACGATGATCATTGACAGTGGGCTCGTTTCGATTGGTTCAGCAAATATCGATGTCCGATCGTTTCGTTTAGACTTTGAGGTCAATACGATCATCTACGATGCACAACTCGCGACGCAAACGAAAGAAGCGTTTCTGGCGGATTCGATCGATTCTAAGCACTTAACGATCGAAGCGTATCAGCAAAGAAAGCTGACGATCAAAATCAAAGAAGGCTTGGCACGCCTTGTGTCACCCTTGCTGTAAAAAAAGTGCCCTTTTCCAAAAGATGGAAGCCATCATTTTGGAAAAGGGCACTTTTTTAATAGGATTAACCCATAATACTTGTGTATGCTGCTAAGAAAATCGAGCCAACAGTGAGAATAAGCATGGTCCAGATCACGACTTGCGTGATTTTTGCAAAGGTACTTTTTGGTTTTTTCTCGTTCATTCTAATCCACCTTTTAGAGTTATTCTAGTGACAGTTTACCCTCAAATACACAAGAACTCAAGTTGAACCAAGGAGAAATTAAGAAATTTTCAATTTCAGGACAAAAAAAATCACTAGAATGGCAAGATAGACTTGTTGAAGCTACGCCCTTCTGTTTTAATAGGTAAAGAAATGCATTCTTCAAGACTTTCAAAAGTTGGCTGATGAACAAAGAGGCTCCTTAAAAATTTCATGGCTGTCTTATTCCAGCTCAGATTTTTAAAAGAACTGAAACACGGATGTAAAGAAAATAAAGTATAGTGACACTAGTTGTTAGAAAGGATTTTGCTGTATGTCTGGATTTAATCCAATCGTTTTGTTTTGGTATATCTTCCCTGTGCTCGTCTATTTCGCCTGTCGGTTCATTGTTTCCGCGTTGTCCTTGAATGATCGTTACCACGTGAAGGCACCGGATTTAGCAGTACCGTTTTTGATGGTCGGGATTCATCAATTATCAAAGTATACTTTTGATCAAGCGATCACATTGTACTATTTGATCTCCATTTTTTTATTAGGGATTCTGCTGGCAGTTTTTCAGGCATATTACTATGAGGAGATCCAATATGGTCGCTATTTAAAGATGTATTGGCGTAGTATTTTTCTATTTACGATCATTTTTCATGTCGTTTTGATCATTCTAAATATTGTTAGTTACTTATAGTGTTTTGACTCTTGATAAACGCCCATTTTTTCACTTAAAGTTTTTTTAAAAACTTTAAGTAGTCGGTTTTCCTCTTTTTCCTCATTTGGTAAAGAAAAGTCAAACAACTTCCCTTTCAAATTTCATATAATTTGTGGTAGAAAGTGGGGGATTGTGGTAGACTGTGAATATCAGGTGGAGATCGGGGGTTATTTATCGATGTTTATGGGTGAATTTCAACATTCGATAGATGCAAAAGGCCGACTAATCGTCCCTTCAAAACTACGAGAAAAACTCGGAGAAAAATTTGTTGTGACACGTGGATTAGATGGCTGTTTATTTGGCTACCCCTTATCTGAATGGGAAAAACTTGAAGAAAAACTAAACGAAATGCCTTTAGCGAAAAAGGACGCTCGGACATTTGTCCGCTTCTTTTATTCTGCTGCAACAGAGTGCGAAATCGATAAACAAGGACGAATCAATATCCCTGTTACATTGAGAAATCATGCAGACCTTACCAAAAGCTGTGTGATCATCGGCGTTTCAAACCGAATCGAGATTTGGGATGAAACGCGTTGGCAAGCATTCTCTGAAGAAGCAGAAGAAAACTTTGATGAAATTGCTGAAACAATGATTGATTTTGGCTTATAGGCTTGATAGGAAGAGGAAAAAACACATGGCAGATTTTCAACACTACACCGTTATGCTACAGGAGACCGTTGATGGGTTAAAGATTCGTCCAGAAGGCGTCTATGTCGATTGTACATTAGGTGGAGCCGGTCATAGTGAATATTTATTGTCGCAACTGTCTGAAGAGGGACATCTCTTTGCTTTTGATCAAGACCAAACTGCTATCGATCATGCGAAAGAACGTTTAGCACCATATGTTGCTAAAGGAATGGTTACGTTCATTAAAAGTAATTTCCGCTATTTAAAGGAAGCATTGCATCAACACGGTGTGAGCCGAGTCGATGGGATTTTGTACGATTTAGGTGTTTCCTCACCCCAATTAGATGAAGCCGAACGCGGCTTTAGCTACCACCAAGATGCACCGCTGGATATGCGGATGGATCAAACTGCAGCATTGACTGCCTATGAAGTAGTCAATCAATTCGACTACCACCAATTAGTCAAAATCTTCTTCCGTTATGGAGAAGAAAAATTCTCGAAACAAATCGCTCGTGAAATCGAGCGGGTGCGACAAGATCATCCAATCGAAACA
Organism: Enterococcus casseliflavus; assembly: GCF_029215545.1. Lineage (NCBI taxonomy): Bacteria > Bacillati > Bacillota > Bacilli > Lactobacillales > Enterococcaceae > Enterococcus > Enterococcus casseliflavus. The sequence continues at coordinate 928,402 of NZ_CP119393.1, forward strand.
ACGGGTGAGTTGGTTGATATCATCAAAACAGCCATTCCTGCGCCAGCAAGAAGAAAAGGCGGACACCCTGCAAAACGGGTTTTCCAAGCCATTCGCATTGCAGTCAATGATGAGCTAGGTGTGATTGAAGAATCACTTGAACAAGCGATTCATCTTTTAGCAGTCAACGGACGTGTGAGTGTCATCACGTTTCACTCTTTAGAAGATCGCATCGTGAAATCGATGTTCAAGGAATACAGCACACCGAAGGATATGCCGCCAGGTTTGCCGATGATACCAGAAGAATTCCAACCAACACTTAAACTTATAACAAGAAAACCACTACTTCCAACTGAGGAAGAAGTAGCTGAAAATAATCGTTCTCGCAGTGCGAAACTGCGAATCGCGGAAAAAATCAAGGAAAGCGAAGGGTAACAACTATGGCAGAACTAAAAGTTCATGACTATGAATTCAGAGAACCACTTGAATCACAACCTATGGAACACTCTGAACCGACAACTGAAAAACTGCCTACTGATCCCCAGCGTCCTGAGGTCATCCGCGTACCAGCATCTCCGGCTCGTCGGTTAAAAAGCATTTCTACTCTGGAAAAACTGATTGCTGCCTTTGTGATCATCTCTGTATTGACGTTGGCGATCTTGACCATCAATATTCGAACCAATATCAGTCAAGTCGAACACGATATTTCTTTGATCCAATCGGATATCAATGAAAAAACAACACAAGCAGAACAGTTGGAACAAGAGAAAAATGAACTTTCTAAAACCGAGCGCATCCAAAAGATTGCTGAGGATAATGGATTGTCGATCGATGACGGCAATTTAAGGAAAGTGGACTAAATGAAGTTAACAGATAAATTCAAGCAATACTTAAAAAAGAACAATCAAACTACAACGAACAATCGCAAAAAAGTAGGTATTATTCTCTTTGCTACGAGTATTGGATTGTTCTTTTTGTTTGTCACGCGTTTGAGCTACATCGTCATTGTCGGAGATGTCGCAGGGACTTCCTTAGCTGAAAAAACGAAAAATCTTTATGAAGGCAGTGAAGTCATCAAAGCGAAACGTGGAACGATCTATGATCGCAATGGGATTCCAATTGCTGAAGATGTGACTTCCTATTCAATTTACGCTGTTTTGAACCAAAATTACAAAGATGGCAAAAAGAATCTTTTTGCAGAAGAAGCAAACTTCAATAAATTGGGCAAAATCTTGTCGGATGTATTGTCCATCGACCAAGAAACAGCAGTCAATACATTAGAAGAAGGGCTTGAGCAACAATTATGGCGTGTTTCTTTTGGAAGCAAAGGGAACAATATTACATTAGAACAAAAGAATGCGATTGAAGATGCAATGGAAAAAGAAGGGATTGCTGGCTTTCATTTTGACAGTCATCCAGCTCGACTTTATCCGAATGGTGTCTTTTCTTCTCACTTTATCGGGTATGCTGTTGCTAATGATGACGATACTGGTCTAGTTGGGAAAACCGGGCTAGAAGCTGCGTACAATGACGTGCTTTCTGGGACCGATGGCGAGATCGTTTATCAAAAAGATAACAATCAAAATCCGTTGCCAGGAACCGTAGCCGAAACTGTTGCAGCGGTGGATGGAAAAGACGTCTATACGACCATCGATAGTCGAATCCAAAGCTACTTGGAAACGCTGATGGACAGTGTCTTTAAAGAAAACAAACCAGAAAACTTAACAGCGAACTTGATGGATGCAAAAACGGGTGAGATCGTGGCGATGGCGCAGCGACCAACCTATAATCCAGAAAATTTGGATTCCATCAATGATTGGCAAAACCTATTAGTTGAGGACAACTACGAGCCAGGATCAACCATGAAGATCTTGACGACGGCTGCAGCGATCGATCAAGGGATCTTTAATGAAAACGAAACTTTTACCCCAAGCCCTGATGGAATGAAACTTTATGATGCAACCATCAACGACTGGGACTTCGGTCAAAAAGGAACACTGACGATGCGCCAAGCACTTTCATGGTCGAGTAATATTGGAATGGTGACCTTGGAACAGCGAATGGCAGATCGTTGGCAGCAATACTTAAAAGAATTTGGTTTTGGTCGCAGTACCTATTCAGGATTGCCTAACGAAAATACTGGGATCACACCAGAGGATAACCCTGTCAGCCAAGCGATGACGTCATTTGGTCAAGCGATTGGTGTGACGAATTTCCAAATGATGCAGGCCTTTACGTCGGTGGCAAATAACGGAACGATGTTAAAACCACAATTTATTAGTAAAATCGTTGATGGCAATACAGGAGAAGAAACGGTCACACAACCAGAAGAAGTTGGCCATCCCATCACAGCAGAAGCGGCAACAAAAGTACGGGAATATATGCGTGATGTTGTCGAAAGTGAAAATTACGGAAGTGCTTATGGTGTCTATGAACTACCGGGCTACAATATTTCCGCGAAAACGGGGACAGCCCAAGTAGCCGATCCAACGACCGGTAAGTATTTGTCTGGTGGTACCAATTATCTGTATTCTGTTGTTTTGATGTTTCCTTCAGAAGAACCTGAATATATTTTGTATTTGACGATCAAATTGCCAGAGAAGCACGAAAGCACCGTGTTGGGTGAAATTGCCAATCCATTGATGAAACGAGTCATGGATCTGAAAAATTCTGCATTAGAAGATAGTACAACCTCTGGTAGTGAAACGACTGTAGGGGATTATCGTAATCTTGATACAGAATCAGCGGCAACTGACGTTCAAAAAGCTGGGTTGACCCCTGTTGTCATCGGTGATGGCGAGAAGGTCATCGCACAGTCCGTTGACAGCGGCACTTCGATCATGCCTGGCGGACGGGTACTGCTGATTACGGATAGCAACAAGTATTACATGCCTGATACGACCTCCTGGTCCAAAGCAGATTTGATCAAATTTGGCAGTCTGTTGAATGTGGACGTCAGTTTTGAAGGGGACGGCTATTGTACCAAACAGAGCGTGGAGCCTTATACTGAGTTATCGGGACAATCGATCAAGTTTACACTAAGCGAAAACGAATAGAATAATAGGAGAGAACGATATGGAATGGACAGAGATGATATTACCTTTGGCAAGCGGCTTTGCGATCGTAACAGCCGCGATGCCTTTGTTTATCGGCTATTTTCAAATGAAGAAATACGGACAGGAAATACGTGGTGACGGCCCTAAATGGCATAATGTAAAGGCTGGTACACCAACGATGGGTGGGTTTGTATTTTTGATTTCTGCAATGATCACTGCAATTTGGGTAGGGGCATGGCAAAATCAACTGACTGCTTCATTGTTCATTCTTTTGTTCATTACCTTGGTTTATGGTGCATTAGGATTTCTTGACGATTTCATCAAGATTTTCCGCAAAAGAAATATGGGCTTAAACTCGCTGCAAAAATTGATTGGACAGATTTTAGGCGGACTCGTCTTTTACTTTGTTTTTCGAGCGGAAGGCAATGCAGACGTGCTAAATTTCTTTGGGATCGATGTGCCACTGTCGATCTTTTACGGAGTGTTCGTCATCTTTTGGCTGGTCGGTTTTTCAAATGCAGTCAACTTGACCGACGGTATCGATGGTCTGGTCGCAGGACTGGGCACGATTTCTTTTTCAACTTACGCACTGATTGCTTGGCGGCAAGATCAAATCGATGTGTTGATCGTTTGTCTAGCAATCATTGGCGGATTGATCGGCTTCTTTCCGTACAATCGCAAACCGGCTAAAATTTTTATGGGGGATGTCGGCTCACTGGCTTTAGGCGGTCTGCTGGCAGCAATTTCGATTCTTTTACACCAAGAATGGACCCTCTTGCTTGTCGGACTGGTCTATGTTTGTGAAACAGCAAGCGTGATGCTGCAAGTTGCCTCATTCAAATTAACGGGCAAACGAATCTTCAAGATGTCACCCATCCACCATCATTTTGAAATGAGCGGATGGTCTGAGTGGAAGATCGACACTGTATTTTGGTGTATTGCGTTAGGTTGCTCGTTGCTCACAATAGCCCTTGTATGGTAGGAGATGAAGAAAATGAAAAAAATTAAAACATATCAAAATAAAAAAGTTCTTGTGCTAGGATTAGCGCGTAGTGGATTCAGTGCGGCCAAATTGTTACATGATTTGGGCGCACTTGTGACCGTTAATGACGGCAAGCCATTTGCTGAAAATCCCGAAGCACAAGATCTTTTGGCGTTAGGGGTCAAAGTGATCACTGGCAGCCACCCAATCGAATTATTGGATGAAGGCTTTTCGTTAGTTGTGAAAAATCCAGGAATCCCTTATTCACAGCCCCTTGTTCAAAAAGCTTTAGAGAAAAAAATTCCTGTAATCACGGAAGTGGAGCTAGCGTATCAAATCTCTGAGGCTCCGATTATCGGCATTACTGGTACGAACGGAAAAACCACCACAACGACCATGATCGCCAATGTCTTAAACGCAGGGATGCAAAAAGGGCAGGCACTGCTTTCTGGGAACATTGGGTTTCCTGCAAGTTCCGTTGCTCAAACGGCCAAAGCGGAAGACCGATTAGTCATGGAATTGTCTAGCTTCCAATTGATGGGGATCGATACTTTGCGACCAAAAATCGCCGTGATCACCAATATTTATGAAGCCCATATCGATTACCATGGCAGTCGTCCAGAGTATGTCCTAGCAAAGTGGCGGTTGCAACAGCGAATGACTGCAGATGATTATTTGGTGATCAACTGGAACCAGCCAGAACTAGAAGCACTGTCGGCAAAATCAAAAGCGCAAATCATTCCTTTTTCCACCAAGGAAAAAGTAGCAGGCGCGTACATGCTTGACGGTATCCTCTATTATAAAGAAGAAGTGATTATGGCAGCTGATGAACTTGGCGTGCCAGGAGATCATAATATTGAAAATGCATTAGCAGCGATTGCTGTCGGTAAACTTTGCGATATGCCAAACGAAGCCATTAAGCAAGCGTTACAAACCTTTACAGGCGTGCCCCATCGGACTCAGTATGTCACCACCATCAATCAGGTGAAATTTTTCAATGACTCCAAAGCAACAAACATTCTAGCCACAGAAATGGCATTAGGCGGCTTTGACAATGAGAAACTGATTTTATTGGCAGGTGGTCTGGATCGGGGGAACAGCTTTGATGACTTAGTTCCCGCACTAAAAGGGCTAAAAGCCATCGTGTTGTTTGGTGAAACAAAGGAAAAATTAGCCGCTGCTGCTCAAGCAGCAGGGGTAAAAACAATTGAAATGACAGACAATGTTGAAACAGCCGTCCCATTAGCCTTTTCTTTAAGTGCTGCTGGAGATACGATTTTATTGTCACCTGCGAATGCAAGTTGGGATCAATACCCTAATTTTGAAGTTCGCGGCGACAAATTTATGGCGGCAGTAGCAGAACTTAAATAGAAATGAGTGACGGATATGAAAATACTTGTGACTGGCGGCGGTACTGGCGGACATATTTATCCAGCGTTGTCTTTTGTCGATTATGTAAAAGAGATTGACCCGACAGCCGAATTTTTATACATTGGTGCAACAAGGGGCTTGGAAAATAAAATCGTCCCTCCAACAGGTATTCCTTTTAAAACATTAGAAATCCAAGGCTTTAAGCGTAAGTTGTCCTTCGATAATGTAAAAACGATCCAACTTTTCATGAAAAGTTATTACGCAGCCAAAAAAATCATCAAGGAGTTTCAACCGGATGTGGTGATCGGCACCGGCGGCTACGTTTCTGGCGCGGTGGTCTTTGCTGCAGCGAAGTTGAAAATTCCTACAATTATTCATGAACAAAATAGTGTTCCCGGGATCACGAATAAATTTCTAACCAAATATGTGGACAAAATCGCCATTGCCTTTCACGATGCGTCCCAGTACTTTCCAGCGAAGAAAACGGTGCTGGTGGGGAATCCCAGAGGTCAAGAAGTACGCAACAGTCAAAAGTCAGCGATCTTGTCTTCCTACGATTTAAATCCGGCGAAAAAGACGGTCTTGGTTTTTGGTGGGAGTCAAGGAGCACTGAAAATCAATCAAGCGATCATTGATGCGCTGCCGCTGTTTGCTCAAAAAGAGTATCAGCTTCTCTATGCGTCAGGTGAACGGTATTACAAAGAGATCGAAGAAAAAATCGGCATGTCAAAAGATGCCTTTCCTAATATCAGTATTCGCCCTTACATTGATCAGATGGCAGAAGTGATGGCAAATAGTGATTTGTTGATTGGACGAGCAGGAGCCACATCGATCGCAGAATTCACTGCATTAGGGATTCCAGCGATTTTGATTCCTAGTCCTTATGTGACCAATGACCACCAAACGAAGAACGCCCAAAGTTTAGCCAATGCAGGAGCAGTCAAAATGATTGCCGATCATGAACTAAACAGTCAAAACCTCGTGGAAGCAGTAGACAGTATCATGCAAGATGAAGCCCTTCGTAGTAAGATGGCAAAAGCCTCAAAAGAACAAGGGATCAGCGATGCCTCAGAACGATTATTTCGACTTGTGCAAGAGGTAATCAAATAGTACAATGTGTGGGATAGAAAGGAGCGATTATCATTAGTAAAGACAAAACACCTCATGATGATCAAACCCCCTCGTCAACGGAAGAGTTGACCCCTTGGCAAAAAGAAAATCTAAAGTATTTGCAAGAAAAAGGCAATCAGCCAGCTTGGTCTTCTCCTGCTCCTGAAGAAACAGAAGATACGTCCAAAGACCATGAAGACGAGCAAGAAGAAACATTTTTTGAAGCAGATGAAGCAATGGAAGAGTCTGTTGATGAGAAGGAAGCATTGCCAGAGCCAGAAAATAAGGCCCGCTCCTTTGCTGATCGGCTGCCTAACCTAAAGGCGTACCGCAACCAAGTGTTGATTCGCCGTTTAGCCTTGATTATTGGATTGTTGATGATTCCTTTATTGATTGTTTTGTATTTCGTTTCGCCCCTTAGTCGTTTGGCGAATGTGGTCGTCAAAGGCAATCATGAAGTATCCGCAGAAGCAATTCTCGAAAATTCGGACCTAACCGTCAATGAAGAGATGTGGCCGCAATTTTTCGAACGTAATCAAAGCGTGTCTGCCATCAAAAAAGAATTGCCACGTATAAAAAATGCCTCAATTTCTCTATCTGGTATCAATCGCTTCGATATCACTGTCACTGAATTTCAAGAAGTTGCTTTACTAGCCCAAGATGGTGGCTATGCGCCGGTTTTAGAAAATGGAGTTGTGTTAGATGAAATCAGTGAGCAGCCAGTGGAAGGATTGCCGGTTTTAGAAAATTTTTCGGCTGAAGATAAAATCAAAGCAACACTTAGTGCCTATCAAGAATTAAGTTCAGAAATTCGCGATGGCGTTTCTCAAATCAAATATACCCCCCGTGACAGCAATGATGAGCTGCTGACTCTCTTTATGAATGATGGCAATCAAGTGATCGTCAACATTTCGAATATGGTGAGTCAAATGCAGTATTATCCGCAAATTGCCAAAGATTTGACCGAGGACAGTATTGTGGATATGGAAGTTGGAATCTTTACTTACCCAATTTCAAATACACAAGAAGACGATGCAGACGAAAATCAAACAGCTGATAGTGATTCTTAGGAAAAATTCAAGAGTTTTTTTCATTAACTTGTTTCTAAAAAGCGCCATTATATGGTAGAATTGGTAACAGTGAACAAATTATTCGAATGAACTCTAAAAACGGACTGTGATGGTTCGCTATATATCCAATTTAAGTAGGAGGGAACCCCATCCATGGCAAAAACGGGAATGTATGTTGGCCTTGATATCGGTACGACATCTGTAAAAGTTGTAGTAGCCGAATACGTTGACAGCCAAATGAATATCATTGGTGTAGGTAATGCAAAATCAGAAGGAATCAACCGTGGGATCATTGTAGATATCGATAAAACGGTACAAGCCATTCAAAGAGCAGTAAGACAAGCAGAAGAAAAAGCAGGAATTCAAATTCGCAGTGTAAGTGTTGGTGTACCAGCCAATCTTCTTGAAGTGGAAAATTGTCAAGGAATGATCGCTGTCAATAGTGAATCAAAAGAGATCACCGACGAAGACGTGCGTAATGTTGCCTCCGCAGCACTCGTTCGTTCTACCCCTCCTGAAAGACAGATCATTGCTATTTTACCGCAGGAATTTACCGTTGATGGTTTTGAAGGAATCAAAGATCCTCGTGGCATGATCGGGGTTCGCCTAGAAATGTTTGGTGTTGTGTATACAGGACCAAAAACCATCATTCACAACATTCGCAAATGTGTTGAAAAATCTGGTTTGATTGTTAATGAAGTAGTCATTACGCCATTAGCACTAACAGAATCGATTTTATCAGACGGTGAAAAAGATTTTGGTACGATCGTCATCGACATTGGTGGCGGCCAAACAACCACAGCAGCGATGCACGACAAGCAATTGAAATTCACCCATGTGAACCAAGAGGGCGGCGAATTTGTCACAAAAGACATTTCGACGGTTTTAAATACCTCTTTCAACAATGCAGAAGCATTGAAGATCAATTATGGGGATGCGTATCCTGAACGCACTTCAGCCAGCGAAGAATTTCCGGTTGATGTGATCGGAAAATCAGAACCAGTGAAAATCGATGAACGCTATTTATCAGAAATCATTGAAGCCCGTATGGAACAAATCTTCACCAAATCAAAAGAAGTCCTAGACGAAATCGATGGACTTGATTTACCGGGTGGCGTGATCTTGACTGGTGGCGCTGCAAGTCTTCCTGGTGTCGTAGATCTTGCTCAAGAAGTATTCGAAACAAACGTCAAGCTTTACGTTCCTAATCATATGGGACTTAGAAATCCTGTTTTCACGAATGTGATCAGTATCGTTGACTATTCGGCAAACTTAAGCGAAGTGTACCAGCTTGCCAAAAGTGCGATCACTGGTGAAAAAACAGTGGCGCAACAGCCCGTTGCTATTCAACAACAAGAAGTGCATTACGAACAATATGAAGCGCCAGAAGAAACTTATGAAGAAGCAGAAGAAGAGAAAAAAGGTGAGTCGATCACAAACCGAGTAAAAGATTTCTTCTCAAATATCTTTGAATAATCTAAAACGATTCTCAGGAGGAAGATAAATTATGGAATTTTCAATTGATAATAACATCAATGACGGCGCTGTGATCAAAGTCATCGGAGTCGGTGGCGGTGGCGGCAACGCAGTTAATCGTATGATCGAAGAAAATGTCAAGGGCGTAGAATTTATTGCAGCCAACACTGACGTTCAAGCGTTAAAAAACTCAAAAGCAGAAACAGTCATTCAATTAGGCCCTAAATATACCCGCGGACTTGGTGCTGGCTCTCAACCAGAAGTTGGTCAAAAAGCAGCGGAAGAAAGTGAAGATTCTATTCGCGAATCATTAGAAGGCGCAGACATGATTTTCATTACCGCTGGTATGGGTGGCGGAACCGGAACAGGTGCTGCACCGATCGTAGCGAAAATCGCTAAAGAAATCGGCGCGTTGACAGTCGGTGTCGTTACTCGTCCGTTTACATTTGAAGGACCAAAACGTGGCCGTTTTGCGGCTGAAGGCATCGCTAAATTAAAAGAGAATGTCGATACCTTATTGATCATCTCAAACAACCGTTTATTAGAAGTTGTTGACAAGAAAACGCCAATGCTTGAAGCATTCCGTGAAGCAGACAATGTCTTGCGTCAAGGGGTTCAAGGGATCTCAGACTTGATCACTGCACCTGGCTATGTCAACTTAGACTTCGCTGATGTGAAAACAGTAATGGAAAATCAAGGCACAGCCTTGATGGGAATCGGTGTTGCTAGCGGGGAAGAACGTGTAATCGAAGCAACGAAAAAAGCGATCTCTTCACCATTACTAGAAACGTCGATCGATGGCGCAGAACAAGTGCTATTGAACATCACTGGCGGATTGGATATGACTTTATTTGAAGCACAAGATGCTTCTGATATCGTCGCTCATGCGGCAACAGGCGACGTAAACATTATCTTAGGTACATCAATCAATGAAGACTTAGGCGATGAGATCCGTGTGACTGTCATTGCAACCGGCATTGACCCTTCAAAAAAAGAACGGGGTTCTCGCTCTAGCAGACAAAGCCAAGGTCAAATTCATTCTATCCCTCAAAAACCAACATTAGATATGGATCAAGCACGCCCAGCGCAAGCAGAAGAAAGCAATGGCTTTGGTGATTGGGATATCCGCAAAGAACAAAATGTACGACCTAAAGTAGAAGAAAACACATTTGAAAATGTAGAAAAGAAAGAATTCGATACCTTCAGCCGTGATGAAGTACGTTCGAATGATGACGACGAATTAAGCACACCACCATTTTTCCGTCGTAAACGCTAGGGGGCAGAGCACATGATTTCTGAGAACTTGCACAAGATTCAGCAAGAGATACAGGATTCCTGTGCTCTTGTTTCTAGAAATGCCAATGATGTCTGTTTGACAGCTGTGACAAAATCCGTCGATACAGAAACAACAAGGGTCCTTTTAGAAAATGGTGTGCGGGATTGTGCAGAAAATCGAGTAGAAAAACTACTTGAAAAGAAGGCAGCACTAAAGGATTATCCAGATGTCCGTTGGCATTTTATTGGCAATTTGCAACGCAGAAAGGTAAAATCAATTATAAATGAGATTGATTTTTTCCATGCGTTAGATTCAATCAAACTGGCACAAGAAATTCAAAAACGAGCAGAGCATCCGATCAACTGCTTTGTGGAAGTGAATGTTTCGCAGGAAGCAACGAAACAAGGGATTTTTGTTGAAGAGGTAATGGCTTTTATTGAAGCACTTGCTTCGTTCGACAAAATTCGTGTTGTTGGATTGATGACGATGGCCCCGCTCACTGCTTCCAAAGACGAGCAGCATCAGATTTTTAAAGAATTAAAAAGGATTCAACAACAGATCGCTGACCTGCATCTTACACATGCCCCTTGCTTAGAAACGAGTATGGGAATGAGTAATGATTTTCCCATTGCGATTCAAGAAGGTGCAACATTTATTCGTGTAGGAACAGCATTATTTCAATAAAAAAGGAGGTTGACCGATGTCGCTCAAAGAGAAACTGACCAATTTTTTTGGATTGACTGACGAAGAAGATTACTACGAAGAAACATTTGCCACGGAAGAACCGGCACGCACAGCGTCTAAACAAGCTGTGAACCAAGGAGGAGCTTTTACAGCCCCCAGAGCAACCACGAATACGTATGCATCTGGCCAAGCGGCAACACGTACAACAAGTCAACCACAAAATCAAGCCTATCAATACAGACAGCAACCACAAGCAGCTGTCTATCAACAAGCCTCAGCTGCGGCTGAACGGGTAAGATCGGTGACGAAGACGGAAGAAAAAGTCGTTCCGATGGCACAACAAAGAAGCAATACGAGAGTCAAAGAAACAAAAGCAAAAGAAACACCCGCACAAGCAGCTGGTAAAATAACGATCGTAGAGCCACGCGTCTATTCCGAAGCGATGGGGATTGCCAAGCAGGTCATCAATGGGGATGCTGTACTTGTTAATTTTCATTTAATTGAAGAGTACCAAGCTCGTCGAATAGTTGATTTTTTAACAGGAACAGTGTACGCTGAAGATGGTGATATCAAGCGTGTTGGCGATGAAATTTTTCTTTGCACGCCTAAGGGTATGGAAATTGAAGGCACTGCCCAAACATTAGCAGATACCAATTTTTTTGATATCTAAAGTGAGGAGGAACGCCAATTTTATTTTTGAGATTCGTTAAATTACTAAGTGATGCTGTTTATCTGTATACCATTTTATTAGTGATCTATGCACTTTTGTCTTGGTTTCCAGGAGGGTATCAATCCGCTTTTGGCCGTTTCTTAGCAAAAGTGTGTGAACCGTATTTGAGTTTATTTGATCGATTGAAATTAAGTTTTGCTGGTATTGATTTTACGATTGCGTTTGCAATTATCGTCTTACAGCTAGCATCACAAGCATTGATATTGATCTTACAATCAATTTTATTTTAACGTAAGGGGTGGTTATCGGTGAACGCAAATGTCTATCAACATTTTCGAAACGATGAACGCCCTTTTATTGATTCCGCTCAAGGATGGATCGAACAAGTGCAAATGCAGTATGCGCCTTACTTAACTGATTTTTTAGATCCGAGACAAGCGTATATTTTAGAAAGCTTGATTCGTCAATCAACGGATTTAAGCTTCCGCTTTTTTGGTGGTTACGAAGCTGCTGAAAGACGACGTTGTTTGATTTATCCCGATTATTATGAGCCCACCACCGATGAGTTTGACATGACTTTGTTTACGATTCAATACCCGAAAAAATTTACGGTGTTGAGTCATGGAAAAGTTTTAGGCACGTTAATGGGGACTGGAGTCAAGAGGGAATACTTTGGAGACATTCTTTCCGATGGTGAAATATGGCAAGTATTCGTTGCCGCTGAAGTCAGTCATTTTATCCAACTCCAAGTGGATAAAATCGGAAACGTCTCGGTGCGCTTGGAAGAAACAAAATACACCGAGTTGATCGTTCCTAAAGATGGCTGGACCGAGGAAAGAGAAACGGTTAGTTCATTGCGTCTTGATACAGTGATCTCTGCCGTATACAACATCTCACGTCAGCGTTCGAAACAGTTGATCGAATCAGGAAAAGTAAAAGTAAACTGGACAGAAGCACTACGACCAGATTTTGTTCTGGATTTACTGGATATCGTTTCAGTAAGAGGATTTGGTCGGATTCAAATACAGGGGTTAGAAGGAACCACGAAAAAAGAAAAAGTTAGATTGTTATTAGGTGTATTACGTAAATAAATCAAAGAGGTGTATAGAATATGGCATTAACTCCATTAGACATTCAAAATAAAAACTTTTCAGTAAAAATGAGAGGATACAACCAAGACGAAGTCGATGACTTTTTGGATATGATCGTCCGCGATTATGAAGAAGCGGTTCAACGCAATCGCGAGTTAGAGAAATCATTGAAACACGCCGAAGAAAAACTAGAGTATTTCAATGAACTGAAAGACGCTTTGAACCAATCCATCATCGTGGCTCAAGATACCGCGGATAAAGTAAAAACAAGCGCAAGCAAAGAATCAGAAGTGATCGTTACGTCTGCCCAAAACCGTGCGGATGAAATGGTTGCTACTGCAGAAAAACATGCCCATGCCTTGATGACCTCAGCGGAAGAAAAAGCCAAAGAGATTTTGACGGATGCAACAGACAATGCCCGTCAATTGGCAACAGAAACAAATGACTTGAAGAAGAAAACCAGAGTCTTCCACAACAACTTATTGGTTATGTTACAAACCCAATTAGAACAAGTGAAGAGCCCAGAGTGGGAAGAGATTTTGGCGCCATTTTCAAGCTACGTGCAAGATTCCCATCAAGTAATCAGAGAAGTTTTATCAAAAGAACTTGACAGTGAAAATGGTTCTGGAGTAAACTCAGAAGCAGTGGACACATTTGATGTGGACGTTGTTGAATCAGATGAAAAAATCGTTGATGTAAGCGAAAGCCCTGAAGTGAAAACATTAGATGATGCGAGAAACTTATTAGACGAATTGAACAAAACAGATAACAACTAAGACACAGAACAGAAAAATTTCTTATATTTTTCAAGCGAGTTTGGGAGAGTGGAAGCCAAATAAAACCCTGTAAGAAATCAGATCATCTGTGAGTTGCGTTCTTTAAAGAGCCGATTATCCAAAGACTCAAGTAGAGAACGACGCCTGATCCCGTTACCGATCATCAAAGAATTGTCTAACGACAAGAAAAATTTGGGTGGTACCACGAACACGTTCGTCCCTTGCCAGGGACGGACGTGTTTTTTGCTGTGAATCACTATGATTGGCTTGCGAAGCAAGACAGAATAGATGATGAACAGTACTAGGCGACCATAGGGAGCGTAGTAACCAAACGAGGAATCACTAGGATTGATTTTTAAAATCAGTGAGACCTAAACACAAGGAAGTCATGGCAACCAATCCATTTTGATACGTTCAATAGAAGCAATTGATTGGTCGAGTCAATGGATTTAGAAATTATACGGAAACGTAGTGAGACGAAAAGGAGCGAAACAAGAATGAAAATGAAAGAAACACTGCATCTTGGAAAAACCGCTTTTCCAATGCGAGGCAACTTGCCGAACCGCGAAGTGGATTGGCAAAAAGAATGGGAAGAAAATCGATTGTATCAACGCCGTCAAGAATTAAATGAAGGCAAGCCAACCTTTGTCTTACACGATGGTCCTCCTTATGCAAATGGGAACATCCATATCGGACACTCATTGAACAAAATCAGTAAAGACATTATCGTACGTTCCAAATCAATGTCAGGTTTCCGTTCCCCTTATGTACCTGGTTGGGATACCCATGGTTTGCCGATCGAGCAAGTGTTGACAAATAAAGGAATCAAGCGCAAAGAAATGAGCTTGGCAGAATACCGCAAAAAATGTGAAGAATATGCTTTGACACAAGTGGATACACAAAGAGCTGACTTCAAACGTTTAGGGGTTTCTGGTGACTGGGAGCACCCATACATCACACTGACGCCCGATTATGAAGCTGCAGAAATTCGCGTTTTCGGAAAAATGGCAGAAAAAGGCTATATCTACAAAGGATTAAAACCAATCTACTGGTCACCATCTAGTGAATCATCACTAGCAGAAGCCGAGATCGAATACAAAGATGTGAAATCACCATCGATCTATGTTGCTTTCCCAGTCGCAGATGGCAAAGATTTGCTTGATTCAGATACATCTTTTGTTATCTGGACGACGACGCCATGGACCTTGCCAGCGAATCTAGGAATCTCTGTGAATCCAACCTTTGCCTATGTTCAAATCTTGGCTGATGGTCGTAAATTTGTCGTGGCAAAAGATTTATTAGAAACCGTGACGAATGAGATTGGTTGGGAATCTGTCGAAGTATTGCAAGAATTTGCAGGCGATCAATTAGAAAAAATGACGGCGCAACATCCTTTCTATGACCGTACGTCTCTGTTGATGTTAGGGGATCATGTGACATTGGATGCCGGTACTGGTTTGGTCCACACTGCACCAGGACACGGGGAAGATGACTACATCGTCAGCAAAAAATATGGACTGGATGTCTTATCACCAGTCGATAGCCGTGGGGTCTTCACAGAAGAAGCACCAGGATTTGAAGGGGTCTTTTATGACAAAGCCAATCCAATGATCACTGAGCTTTTAGAAGAAAAAGGGGCGCTATTAAAACTAAACTTCTTTACTCACAGCTATCCACATGATTGGCGGACGAAAAAACCAGTCATCTATCGGGCAACGCCACAATGGTTTGCTTCAATTGATAAGTTCCGTCAAAACATTTTGGATGAGATCGAAAAAGTAGATTGGATCATTCCATGGGGCAAAACCCGTTTATACAATATGATTCGCGATCGCGGCGACTGGGTGATCTCTCGTCAACGTGCGTGGGGTGTACCATTGCCAATCTTTTATGCAGAAAACGGCGAAGCCATCATCACACCTGAAACGATCGAGCATGTGGCAAACTTGTTTGCTGAACATGGTTCAACGATTTGGTTTGAAAAAGAAGCCGAAGAATTGCTGCCGACTGGCTTCACGCATCCAGGCTCACCAAACGGTAAATTCTCGAAAGAAACTGACATCATGGATGTTTGGTTTGATTCAGGTTCTTCTCACGAAGCCGTGTTACGTCAACGTCCAGAATTGACGTTCCCAGCTGACATGTACTTGGAAGGTTCTGATCAATATCGCGGGTGGTTCAACTCAAGTATCACAACTAGTGTGGCGATCAATGAAGTCGCACCATACAAAGCCGTCTTGTCTCAAGGCTTCACCTTAGATGGCGAAGGCCGTAAGATGAGTAAATCTCTTGGTAATACCATTGCACCAGAAAAAGTGATCAACCAAATGGGTGCGGATATTTTGCGCCTTTGGGTCAGCAGTGTTGACTACGAAGCGGATGTCCGAGTGTCTATGGATATCTTGAATCAAGTATCAGAAGTCTATCGGAAAATTCGCAATACCATGCGTTTCCTATTAGCGAACACGAGTGATTTTGATCCAGCAAAAGACAGCGTACCATTTGAAAACTTGCGTTCTGTCGATAAATACATGATGGTTCGTTTGAATCAAACGATCAAAACGATCCGAGAAGATGGTTATGAAAAATACAACTTCTTGCATATTTACCGAACAGTCATTAACTTCTTGACAGTCGATATGTCATCCTTCTATTTGGATTTTGCGAAAGATGTTGTTTATATCGAAGCTGAAAATGATTTCCAACGTCGCGCCATGCAAACCGTCTTCTATCAAACAGCGGTTGCGTTGACGAAATTACTGACGCCGATCATTCCGCATACGGCAGAAGAAATCTGGTCACATTTGAAAGAAGAAGAGGAATATGTCCAATTAGCGGAGTTCCCTGGCTATGATACATTTGCTAACCAAGAAGAGCTGCTTGATTTATGGCGTGCTTTCCTTGATTTCCGTGACAATGTCTTAAAAGCATTGGAAGAAGCACGTAATGCAAAATTGATCGGGAAATCGTTTGAAGCGAAAGTCACTGTTTATCCAACTGAGCCAGTTGCGGCATTACTAAAAGCTATCGATTCAGATATCGCTCAGTTGCTGATCATTTCACCGGACTTCTTAACGATCAAAGAAGCAGGTGAAGCAGCACCAGAAGCGGCCTATCAATTCGAAGACGTGGCGATCTTAGTGGAAAAAGCCGAAGGTGAAGTCTGCGAACGTTGTCGTCAAGTCCGTGTGGATGTCGGTGTAGAAGAGCAGCTACCAACACTTTGCGGCCATTGCGCAGCTATTGTCAAAGAAAACTATCCTGAAGCGGTTGCAGAAGGCTTTGAAAAATAAAAAAACGGAAAAAGATGATCCTATTGCGGGTCATCTTTTTTTTTTGAAATCAATCAAGCTTGTTCCTTGAAAATGGGACATAAGCAGCTGTTTGTGACATCCAAATGAGAAAATCCGCGTTAATTGATAACGATTCTCATTTGTTTGCAATAATTTTACGACCGTTTATTGTATAATAAAAAAACCTTATTAGACGAAGACTCCTGCCTGTGATTTACAAGTCACTACTTGTTCAATGGATGTAAGTAACCCTTGAAGGAAGAAAGCAACGAGATCGGATCAAGTAAAAAAAACTTGCCAGATAGAAAATCAGGTTGTAAACTGTTAAAAATCGGAATATTCAGAAAATTGAAAGAAAGTGTGATTCCATGAGTGATTTAGAGATGATGAAAACAACGAACCAAACGATGTACGATGCCGCTTTTGAAAAAGATGCTTGTGGGATGGGGTTCATTGCTCAGAAAAATGGTCATTATTCCCGAGAGCTCGTCCAAAATGCCTTAACGATGTTAGAACGGATGAATCATCGAGGGGGAACAGGCGCTGAACCTGACACGGGGGACGGAGCAGGAATCTTGATGGCGATGCCAGATCCTTTTTTTCAGCAGCGGGCAAAAGAGGCAGGAATCCCATTACCTGAAAAAGACGCCTATGCTGTTGGGATGTTTTTTTTACCGAAAGAAAAGCTCCGAGCAGCACAGGTCCAAGAGGAAGTAACTAAAGACATTCAACAAATGGGTTTTACGGTTTTATGGCAGCGCGACGTTCCATATGATTATTATCAGTGTGGGCCAGGGGCGCAAAAAGTCATGCCATCTTTTGTGCAAGTCTTTATTGAAAAGCCTGTCGATGTAGCAGCTGGCCGTCCCTTTGAAGATCAGCTTTATCGGCTACGGCGTAAACTGGAAAAAACATATCATACCGATGAGCTGTCTATCTGCAGCTTGTCTAGTAAGACAGTTGTTTATAAAGGGATGCTGCATGCCTATCAAGTTGGCTTGTTTTTCAAAGATCTTCAAAGCCCAGAAATGACTTCGAGTATTGCTTTGACTCATTCTCGTTTTTCAACGAATACCTTTCCAAGCTGGAGTCGGGCGCAACCTTTTCGTTTCTTAGCCCATAATGGCGAAATCAACACGTTACGCGGGGCGGAAAATTGGATGCATGGACATCAGATTGAAGTCTACGATGACGAAAACTCCGATTCTGCGAAGCTGGAAAATTGTATGGAATACTTGTATCGTCAAGGTCGAGACATTCCCCAAGCACTGTTGATGATGGTGCCAGAAGCGTGGTCTAAAGAAGCTGGCTTGACGCCAGAACTGACGGCTTTTAATGAATACAATGCAAGCTTTATGGCTCCTTGGGATGGACCAGCAGCTTTATGCTTTACCGATGGGGAGATGGTGGGAGCTGCCCTTGATCGTAATGGATTGCGACCATCTCGCTACTCGATCACAAAAGCTGGTTTTGTTGTCGTGGCCTCTGAGTCAGGAGTGGTGGATTTACCAGCGTCGGAAGTGATTGAAAAAGGGGTGCTTGGACCAGCAAATATGTTTTTGGTGGATACCCAAAAAGGGATGATCTTACGAAATCAAGAAATCAAAGAGCATTATGCGAATGCCCATCCTTACCAGGAGTGGCTAGCGGAACACCTATTGACACCAGAGCTGCTTCCTGGGACTGAGAAGCAGGAGGAAACAGCAGACGATGCGATCCAGACCCTTTGGAAACGGAATGGCTACACGGATGAGATCATACGCACGTTGATTTACCAATGGCTCAAACGGGAGAAGAACCAGTGATCTCCATGGGGTTTGATTCACCCTTAGCTATTTTGAGTGAACGTCCCCAATCCTTGTTTACGTACTTCAAGCAACAATTTGCCCAAGTGACCAATCCGCCAATCGATGCGATTCGTGAAAAATTAGTGATCGGTACCGAACTGTTTTTAGGTCGAGATGGGGATGTTTCAAAGGACATTCGAATCAATTGCAATAAGCTGAAGATTGCTAGTCCTGTGTTAAAAACGAGTGAATATGAAAAAATCAAACAGTTAGATCAAAATGGTCAAAAAGCGGTTTTACAGTCGATTCTTTATGATTATGTACCAGAAAACGGGGTAGCTTTGCAACAAGCGTTAGAAGCGCTTTTTAAAGAAACGGAACAAAAAATCGATGCTGGGGCGACGATCGTCATTTTAAGTGATCGGGAAGTCATCCAAGCGCAAGAAGGAAAAGTGGCGATTCCAATTCTCTTGGCGGTATCAGGTCTGCACAATTATTTGGTGCGAAAAGGCAAACGTTCCTTGGCATCGATCGTTGCGGATACTGCGGAAGTCTGTGAGGTCCATCATTATGCCATGTTAGTCGGCTACGGAGCAAGTGGGGTCCACCCTTATGGGGCTTACCAGACATTGGCGCATTTTGAGCTTTCAGAGAAGATCGAGAGTTACCGTAAGGCATGTGAAAAGGGCATTGTCAAAATCATGTCACGAATGGGGATCTCAACGATCGCCGGTTACCACGGGGCACAATTGTTTGAAGCGGTTGGTATTTCTGAGAAAGTCATCTCCGAGTACTTTACCGGCACGGTTACCCGTATTGGTGGACTCTCGTTAGCGCAAATCGAGCAAGAATACTTAACGCGTTATGAGACAGCATATGGTGAAAAACGAATGGATTATCTTGATTCTGGCGGTAGTTTCCAGTACAAAGCCGATGGGGAGCATCATTTGTTCAATCCAAAAACAATCTATGGGTTCCAAAAAGCCGTTCGCACAGGCAGTTATGAGCTCTATAAAGAATACGCGGCGGAAATGAACCAAGAGGCATTAGACAATCCAACGACGTTACGCTCTATGTGGACCTTTGCGAACACAAGACGCAGTATTCCGTTAGCTGAGGTGGAGCCTGTCGAAACGATCGTTAAACGGTTTAAAGTCGGGGCGATGTCTTACGGCTCACTAAGTGAAGAAGCGCATCGCTGTATTGCTGAAGGAATGAATGCGATCGGGGCAAAATCCAACAGTGGAGAAGGTGGAGAAAACCGAAATCGTTTCAAACCAGTGAAGGGCATTAATTATAATAGTCGCATCAAACAAGTAGCTTCTGGCCGTTTTGGTGTCAACGCCGAATATTTAATGAGTGCAGATGAACTCCAGATCAAAATGGCGCAAGGAGCGAAACCTGGAGAAGGCGGTCAATTACCAGGCAATAAAGTCTTCCCGTGGGTCGCCGAGATTCGAGGATCCACGCCTGGTGTCCGATTGATTTCGCCGCCACCACATCACGACATTTATTCGATTGAAGATCTAGCCCAGCTGATCTATGACTTAAAAGCCATCAACCCGTATGCACGGATCAATGTCAAATTGGTTTCTAGTACGGGCGTGGGTACGATCGCTACCGGTGTCGTCAAAGCTGGCGCAGACGTAGTCGTGATCTCAGGCTATGACGGTGGGACCGGCGCTTCTCCAAGAAATTCGATCCGTGATGCTGGCTTGCCTTGGGAGATGGGGCTTGCAGAAGCTCATCAAACGTTAGCTATGAATCATTTGCGGCAGCGAATGACCTTAGAGACGGATGGAAAATTGATGACGGGTCGGGACATCGCCATTGCTGCTCTTTTAGGGGCAGAAGAATATAGCTTTGCCTCTTTAGCGCTAGTTGCGATTGGTTGTGTCATGATGCGGGTTTGCAGTATCAATACATGTCCTGTCGGCATTGCTACACAGAACCCAGCCTTACGAAAATTTTTTGCTGGAAAACCTGAGCACATCATCAACACGATGTACTTTTTAGCAGAAGATCTACGGGAAACGATGGCTGAGTTAGGCTTTCGTACCATCGATGAGATGGTAGGACATGCGGAATTGTTGACACCACGCTTCGTTGCTAAAGGCAAAGCAAAATCATTAGACTTTTCGAAAATGATTGGGACGACGATCCCAATCGAACGCAAAGTGACGGATCCATTCCTTGAGAAACGTCAATGGCCAGAATTAGATGCTTTTGCACAAGCTGCTATCGACAACAATCAAGAAATCGTGACGAATCACACGATCAATAATGTTCAACGCTCAGTCGGCGCGCGTTTAGGAGGCTGGATCGCGGAACGTTTTGGCAATTATGAAGTTACACCAGGTCTGTTGCAGTTTACGTATCGAGGTATTGCTGGACAAAGCTTTGGGGCTTTTGCCACGCAGGGCATCCAGTTGAAACTGATCGGTGAGGCCAACGATTATGTAGCCAAAGGGTTGAGCGGTGCCCGCTTGATCATTGTGCCACCTGAAGATGCCGCTTATGACGCAGAGCATTCACCAATTGTTGGTAATGTAGCGTGCTTCGGGGCAAATCGAGGCGAAGGCTATTTCCGAGGCATTGCTGGCGAACGCTTTTGTGTTCGTAACAGTGGAGCCAATGTCGTTGTCGAAGGTGTTGGCGATCATGGCTGTGAGTACATGACTGGCGGTGTCGTGGTGATATTAGGAAAAACCGGCCGCAACTTCGGTGCTGGAATGTCCGGTGGCGTGGCGTATGTTTACGACCCCGATCAAACCTTTGCCGATAAATGCAATCGGGAAATGGTTGATTTATATCGGATTGGCGAAAGCGGCGATGACCACCAACTAAAAGAGATGATCCAGCAGCATTTCGCCTATACAGATTCATTGAAGGCGGCTGAGATCCTAGAAGATTGGGAAAATCAGCAGCACCATTTCATCAAAGTCTATCCGACAGAATACCATCAGATGATCCAAGCGACGGAGACCTTGGCGGACCAAGGGTTTGTCGGAGATGAACTTGTGACGAAAGCCTTCGAAGCTGTCGTCGGTCCACAATTGACCATCCCAGGAAAGGAGCGTGACTAATATGGCAGATCCATTTGGTTTTTTAAAGTACCCAAGAGTAGAAAATCCTACCCGACCAGTGGCAGAACGAATCGAAGACTGGCAAGAATTACAGACGCCATTGCCTGAAAATGAGCGTCAAGAGCAAGCAGCACGCTGTATGAACTGCGGGATTCCTTTTTGTCATACCGGTTCTTTTTACGGGGGGCAACGAGCGGTTTCAGGTTGTCCCAATGACAACCTGATTCCTGAATGGAATGACTTGGTTTATCAAGGGCGTTTCCAAGCCGCTTTTGAGCGTCTTGCCAAAACCAACCCATTACCTGAAATGACTGGTCGTGTTTGTCCAGCTCCTTGTGAAAAAGGCTGTACCGAAGCACTGAATGGCTCGGGTGTCACGATCCACGACAATGAACGCTTTATTATCGATACTGCTTTTGAAAATGATTGGGTCAAAGCCTCGGGATTGCCTCAAGAAGCGACTGGGTTCAAAGTTGCCATCGTCGGCAGCGGACCAGCTGGTTTATCCGCTGCATGGCGCTTGAATCAACTAGGGCATCAAGTGACGGTCTATGAACGCAGTGATCGCTTTGGCGGTTTACTGATGTACGGTATTCCAAATATGAAATTAGATAAAGACGTCGTTCAGCGACGGATTGACTTGATGGCAGAGCTAGGCGTGACCTTTGTCGCTAATACGGAGATAGGTCGTGACTTGTCGGCAGAAGAATTGGCCGCTCAGTATGATCGGGTCATCTTGGCAACAGGAGCTAGTGTTCCTCGTGACTTGAAGATTCCAGGGCGTGAATTGACTGGGGTGCAATTTGCAGTCGATTATCTGACGGAAGCAACCAAAGATGTGTTAAAGCATGGCAAAGCGGCAACAAGTAAAAAACTTGCTGGCAAGCATGTTATCGTGATTGGTGGCGGCGACACTGGAAATGACTGTATTGGTTCAGCGATTCGGCAAGGAGCCGCTTCTGTGCGTCAATTGGAGATCACGCCCCAACTGCCATTGACACGGACCGACAGCAATCCTTGGCCAGAATACCCAATGACAGCCCGCACAGGATATGGGCAAGAAGAAGCGGCTGAAGTGCTACAAACACAAGTGACGTATCATGGGGTGTCCACAACGGCCTTTATCGGCGCCGAACGCGGCCAGTTGATCGCCATCGAAACGGTCTCAGTGGATCAACAGTTTCAGCCGATCCCTGGCACAGAGCAAGTGATCAAGGCGGATTTGGTCTTGCTGGCAATGGGCTTTGTTGGTGCAGAGACCCAACTCTTCGATGCCTTTGGTGTGCGAGAAGTGTACGATGATTACACGACGAACAATGAACGAGTGTTAGTCGCAGGAGATGCCAAAAGAGGACCGAGTTTAGTCATCTGGGCGATTCGTGAAGGACGCTTAGCGGCAGAAAAAGTCGATCAAGCGTTACGATCTTTGGTGTATCAATAAGCAATCAATAAAAAACAACCTGAGCAGCTATTCCTCCTTCTGAATTAGAAGGGGAGCAGCGAAATGCTCAGGTTGTTTGCCTGTTAAGCGGTTGGTTCAGATGGATGGGGCTTTGACAGCTGTTCATTTTTTTCCATTGCTGCCTTCGGTAGGCGAATCGAAAAGACGATGGTTTCATCACGGCTTTCCGCCCAAATCTTTCCACCTAATGCTTCAACGATTTCTTTGGCGATCGGCAAACCAAGACCCGTCCCACCCGTCGCTGTTGCTCGGGAAGCATCCATGCGGTAGAAAGGCTCAAAAATCAAGCCGATCTTTTCAGCTGGGATCGTTTTTCCTTGATTGGTCAAACGAATCAGGATATCATCAGACTCGCTGATGGCTAATCGCAAAGGGGAGTTAGGATAGCTATAATTGATGGCATTGCGGATCAAGTTATCAAAAACGCGTTCCATTTTCTCCGTATCAACGGTCGCAAAGACTTTTTTCTGTAGCTGAAGTTGCCAATGGAGGTTTTTTTCTTCTAACAGCGGCAAAAATTCAAACGTCAATTGTTCCAGCATCAAGCTCAGATCCGTGGTTTCAGTTTGCAAGGCGATCGTTGTAAGATTAAAGCGGGTGATTTCGAAAAATTCGCTGATCAATAGTTCCAGCCGTTGGGCTTTTTGCAAGGCGATCTTCGTATAGCGTGCGCGTAGTTCGGTAGAAAGCTGCGGTTCCTCTTCTAAAAGCGTCAAATAGCCGATCACACTGGTCAAAGGCGTTCGTAAATCATGTGCGAGATAGACGATCAAATCATTTTTTCGTTGTTCCGCTTCTTTGGCGGCTCGTTGATCCTGTAAGTTTTTCTCTCGCAACTGGTTCATTTCTTCTTGCACATCAATCATATTGCTGGAAAGAACGATTCGCTTCGTGGGTTCGGCAATCAGTTGGTTTGTGGCTTGGATCGTTTCATTCAAATAACTGATAGCTTTACTCATATAATAAATCGTTGTGCTCACCCAAATCAGTAAGGCCCCGATGGCTAAGCAAAGAAGCCAATAGTCAGCAAAAAGACGTAAAATTTGATAAATGGGTTCATAGCCATACCAGACCCTCATTCCAGCAACGAAGCGTACTGCGAAAGGAATGATGATCAAGATCGCCATCAAGATGCCCGTGGTGATAAAGTATTGGGTCAACAGCTTGCGGATCAATGGACTTCTATTTTTCAATGATATAGCCGACCCCCCATACGGTTTTGATTAATTTCGGTTTGCGGGGTTGTTCGTTCAGTTTTTCCCGCAAACGGGCGATATGTGCCATCACTGTGTTATTGTTGTCTAAATACTTTTCTTTCCAAACTGCTTCAAAAAGGGTTTCCGAGGCAACGACCGATCCTTGGTGTTCAAATAAGTAAAGCAAGATTTTAAATTCGATGGGGGTCAAGAAAACCTCTTTGCCATAAAGAAAACATTGGTGGCTGTTGATTTTCAACAGTAAGCCTTCCTTTTCGTATTCTTCAATCTTCTGGGGATTCGCTGACTGGTTGTAACGCTGGTATCGCCGCAGCTGCGTTTTGACCCGAGCAACGACTTCTAAAGGATTGAAGGGCTTGGTCACATAATCATCTGCCCCAAGGCTTAGACCGGTGATTTTATCCAAGTCTTCCCCTTTTGCCGTGAGCATCAGTACTGGGAAAAAGTGGGTCTTACGAATTTGCTGCAGCAGCTGAAAGCCATCGATATCCGGCAGCATCACATCTAAAACCGCCACGTCGACCGTTTCTTTTTCAAGATAAGCCAAAGCGCTCGTTCCATCATAAAAAGGTTCTACTTGGAAGCCTTCATTCCTTAGAAACGTCGTGACTAACTCCGCGATTTCTTTTTCATCATCAACAACAATTATTTTTTCTGCCATCCTTGATTCACTCCAACTATCTACGATCATTTTTCATTTACACTACCATTTACTCTACACCCATCATACCGTAATCGGTAAGCGAATGCATTCGTTTTCTACTTTGAACTAGAGGTGATGCGGGAACCTAGGCGGCTGATCAATTCATTGGTAATGGTTTGTGCTTGATCAGCGGTAGTCGTCCAATCGCTGATTACTTCGAGCGAACTTTCGACCGCCAGTTCTGGATAGTCCGTTAAATCGATCAAGAGCATATCCATACAAACCAACCCAATCTGCGGGAGTAAAGCACCTTGATAAGAAAGCTGGAACCCTTGGTTTGATAGGGCACGTGGAACCCCGTCGCAGTAGCCGATGCTAACGATCCCGATCGTGGCTGGTCGATCAAAAACAGTGCCTAATCCATAGCCAATCGCTTCCCCAGCGGCAACTGGTTTTTTGTCTACCAGTAAGGCTTTGAGTGTCAAAATCGGCTGTATGTTTATCTTCTGCTTCGTTGGTTCGTTCGGGACGCTCAATGAACCAGTTAGAAGAATACCTGGACGTACATAATCATAGTGTTTCTCTGGGTAATTCAATATTCCGTAGCTGCTTTGCAGATGTGTCAGTCCATAGGCGATATTTCTAGCGGATAAGCCAGCCAACAGATCATCAAAACAAGTGATTTGGGCTTGTGTCCGCAAGATACTTGCCGTATCCAGCTGATCTGAAGAGCCTAGATGGGAAAAAATGCCCGTGATCTTGAGAGATGGCAAGGCGTAAAGTCCAGTAACTGTCTCAAGATCAGGTGCAACGCCTAAGCGGTGCATACCAGTATCTACCGCTAAATGGCATTCGATCGGAATGCTTGTTTGGGCTAAAGCATGCCCATGGGCCTCACTAACGATGGTTTGAATCAAGGAATAATGTTTCAGCTCTTTGGCACGTTGGGCAGAAGTGTACCCTAAAATCAGTAAGCGACTTTTGATGCCAGCTCGCCGTAATTCAATGGCTTCTTCAAGGGTAGCAACGGCAAAGAAATCGACGCCGGCTCTTTCTAGGGTACTGGCGACCGTCTTCGCATCACAACCATAAGCATCCGCTTTAACCACCGCCATTACTTTAGTTGTTGCTGGGATCAATCGCTTGATTTCCTGCAGGTTGTGCAACAAAGCGGGGGCGGAAAATTCTTTGGCTGCTCGCTGCAAGTGGGGCGGCGTTTTTTTCGAAAACGGGAACAGCTTTTGCAAAGCAAAGAGACCATGCACCACCCCAATGGTCAGTCCTAAGACCACGAAGAAATTGATCAGATTGTTTTGCAGCAAGGGCAGCTTTTGACTAAGAAAATGGGTCACTGCAATGGTATAAGGATGGAGCAAATAGAGCCAAAGGGACAGTCGACCCGCTTGTTTCCAGATTATGGGTGCTTGCCATTGCTGGATGATCGGGAATAAGAATAGCAGGACGAAGGGCAAAAAAACATACATGCTGTCATGTTTCGGCGTGGTAAAGTGATGCAAAAGGTAACTTTCCAAAAGCAAGCAAATCAGACTGATCAGCAGATAACTATAGCGATGGGGAGAAGCAGGTTTCTTGGCCAATCTTCTGGCTAGTACCCCTAAGAGCAAAAACAAAGGAGCAAAGAAAAAGCCGTTGCGAGTTCCATCCAATAGTTGGAAAATCAGTGAATAGAGTGGCGTGATGGGTGTTTGGGCAGCCAGGCCAGACCAACTGTCCCCACCTAAACCAACCACATACAAACCGACAGCAGTGAAAAACACCTGCTTGAAAGAAAGACGTGTCAAGAGGCCCATCACTAATAGACTGCCGGTAATGATCGCAGGAAAATACCATAGATGATAAAGGATGCCATTGACCAGCAAAGTTTGAATAAAAGTGCCTAGTGGCATGTTCAACCCTAGCATGCCGCTGTACCAAGCAAGCGGCAAAAAGAGCAGTGTGGCTATGAGGTAGACTTGCAGCTGCTTTTTAATAAACTGCCAGACACGATGTCTGGCAGGATAGCTGTTTTGGGTGGCTAAGTCGCTGAACACGTAATATCCGCTGATCATAAAAAAGAAGGGAACGGCAATTCTGAAGAACGTCAACGTGATCAGGATATCGCCGTCAGGCCATAAGCGGTGAAGAGGCAGACAGTGGATCGCCACCACCATCATCGCCAAAATCACCCGGAATTGCTCGATTCCTGGATTCTTCTTCATGCGAACTGCCTCGCCGTTTGTTCAAGGTATTGATGGTATTCTTCCAAGGTCCACTGTTGACTGGCGATGATTTGACTATGAGGCAGACCGACATAACGAAAATGCCATGGTTCATAGCCAATCCCTGTAATTTCCTGTTTGTCTGCGGGATAGCGTAAAATAAACCCATAGTTCATCATTTCCTGGGTAAATAAATCAGCGGCTGCGCTGTCACGAAATCGTGGGCAGATCAAATCATCCTGGCTGCCCTTTAAACCAACATCGATCGCTAAGCCTAACTGATGTTCACTGCAACCGGGCAACGCCACAAATTGTTTCGTATAGGCTAGCCCATTTTCTTTCAAGGAATATTCCCATAAATACCGTTGCTGCTTTTCGGTTCGGTAGCCATCTAATAAGCAGATCTCGTCTTCAAGCTTTAAAGCTTTGACGAGCCGTTCCCATTGTTTGGCTGCTTCTGGCTGCAAGTAAACCTCGTCTTCGCTGAAGGCAGCAAGGACTAAATGAGGGGGTTCTTGGTTTTTTTCTAACGGAAATTCTTTGCTAACTAACTGTAGATAGGGATTCATTTGACTTCCTCCTTTGCTAAGACAAGCAGTTTTTGTAGTAGTTCTTGATAGGATAAGCCGACCGCTGCCATCATGGCAGGATAGCGGGAGTGACTCGTAAAGCCCGGCATAGTATTGATTTCATTCAAGTATAGTTCTCCTTGATCCGTGACAAAAAAGTCGATGCGAGCAAGACCTTTAAGTCCAAGACTACGATAGAGCAGCTGAGCTTGTTCTTTGACCTTAGTTTCAATCGTTTCAGGCAATGGCGCAGGGACGGTGATTTTGGCGCTGATCAGCTGGTACTTTTCTTCAAAATCGAAAAAGCCGTCTACTAATGAAATAGCGTCACAAGCACCGACAGTCAAAGAGTCGTTGCCTAAGATACCGCAACCGATCTCAACACCGGCAATATTTTTTTGTAGGAGCACTGCGGAACAATAAGTAAAGGCTTCTTTTAAGGCAGAAGCGATTTCTTCAACGCAGGTGACTTTAGTGATCCCTTTTGAGGAGCCCGCTTCATTAGGCTTAAAGAAAACTGGAAAGCCATGGGTCTGGATAAAAGCTTCGATTTGTTCTTGCTGGTTGGCTTGATTTGTCAAGAGAATCGTAGGAGCACTTTGTACGCCAATGGCTGCTGCAGCTTGATGCAGCAACCATTTGTTCATACATAAGGCAGAGGCTGCCACCCCGCAGCCTACATAAGGTAGCTTCATCAATTCAAACAATCCTTGGATACTGCCATCTTCCCCGTATTTGCCATGCATAATGGGAAATAAAACATCAGGTACCAACGTTTGCTGCTCTTCACTTAACCAAAAGCCGTTTCCTTCGAATAGCGGCTGTATTTTCTGTTTCTGTTTCGTATCCAACAACCACGTGTCTTGTCGGATGTTTTCCAGTTCTCCTGTATACAAGTACCAATCCATAGCATCTGGGGCGATCCCGATCAAAGAGAGATCATAGTCATAGGGAGATGATTGGAGTGCTTCGATTGCGCTAGTTGCTGAGGCTAAAGAAACGGTGTATTCCGGTGAATTGCCTCCAAAAATAATGGCGATTTTTTTCATATTTTTCTTCCTTCCACTTTTCGATTCTTGCTACATTCAGTCTATCAAGGAAAGAAAAAAGAAATTTGCGGGCTTACTGGTATCTTTCTTTTCTTTTTGTGATGAAATTCTGACGAATTTATGACAAAAGGAAAGCGACAGCTGCCGCTCCTTTTACACCAGAAAGAAACTTGCCTTTGAAGTAGAAAAAGCTGCCATAAGATGGAGTGGAAAAAATAGTGAAAAAAGAGCACTCTGAAGGAAAGGGGGAGGCAATAGCAGGAACGTTGACACAAAAAAAGCACGCCAAAGCATGCTTTTTCTTTTTGATGAGGGCTTTTCGATTATTATACGATTCGCTTATTGTGCGTAATGCGCACGAGGACCACCAATATATTTGGGCCGTGATCCCAGAGCTGTGACATGGGCAGCGCCGAGGGACTTGATAGAGGGACGGATCGGGATTTGAACATGTTTGACATGCATGCCGATTGCTGTGTCGCCAATATCGATGCCAGCTTTTGCTACTATGTGCTCCACTTCAATAGGCTCATCGAACAGCTGGAAAGCGGCAACTGAGCAAGCACCGCCTGCATGCAACTGGGGCACTACTGCGACTTCTTCTAATTGATATAGTCGAGCCGTTTCACGCTCAACAGCTAAAGCCCGATTGAGATGTTCACAGCCTTGAACGGCTAAATGAATATTTTTGGGACGCAAGATCGCTCGTAGTGTTTCAACGATAACCATGCCTACTTCTTGACTGGAATTTTTGCCAATCAAGCCGCCCACGACTTCACTTGTTGAACAACCAAGGACAAAAAGATCATTTTCACCAACATTCGCTGTCGTAATGACTTCTTCAACGATCGTAGTTAAATCCGCTTTTAATTGATTGATATCTGTCATAAGAATCACCTTTCATTTAAAGAAAACTTTTTCGTGCGGCGCAAGGCATGCGTCAGGGGTAAAGCAACGATGCTGCCAAAGACCGTTTGGATCAAATTACTTGGGATCGAGGCGATCCCAGCGCCTAAACCGAATAGCAAAACCGTTGCTGCTGCATAGCCGGCGATCATGATTAAGCTGCCGACAATGACGGCTGCTAGTGGCCGATGGCTCATTCTACCTACGATCCAGCCTTGCACACCATGGATCACGATGGAAAAGAAGGCCCATTCAGGGTAACCTGATAGAAAATCAATGATGCCGCCGCTCATTCCACCGACGAAGGCACCGGCGCTAGGTCCGAACAAAAGGGCCGAGATATAGATCCCTGCTTCACATAAGGTCACAAAGCCCTTCGTTTGCGGAACAGGAATGATAAAGGTCAAAGAAAGTGCACACGTGAGTGCCGTCAGCATAGCGATCGTCGTTAGGTTTCTTACTTTCATAGGTGTTCCTCCTTTTTAAAATAGGCGAGCTGATTGACGTTGCCAGAGGTATCTAAAGGCAGACCGTCTTCAATCCCTGCCCAAACAAATGCTTTTGCGGTTTGGATAGCTGCTTCTAACGAAGTGCCTTTAGCAAGCATTGCGGCAATCGCTGATGAGAGGGTACAGCCAGCACCGTTGGTTGTGGTTCGCGTACTTTTTTCTGCCTCAAAAACGGTAAATTGTCCTTCTTGATACAAAACATCATAGGCTGTTTCCCCAGTTAGTCGACTGCCACCTTTGATCAGAACATTTGGGGCACCAAGCGCTTGGATTTTTTTTGTCGCCGTTTTCATCTCTGCTAAAGAGGTAATGCTTTGTCCAGATAAGTGTTGTGCTTCGAGCAGATTAGGTGTCACTAATGCTGTGTAAGGAAACAATGAGATCAATCCTGCTTGATAGGAGTGGTTAAAGGCAGTATCTCCTTCTTTGAAGGCGAGAACGGGATCGAGCACGATCGGTCCGGTAAATGTTTGTAAAAAATCTCGCAGCAATTCAATGATGGCCGTTTGATGAAGCAGCCCGATTTTGATTGCATCTAGGGATACGACCGAACGCAGTGAATCCAGCTGTGCTTGGATCACAGGCTCAGGGAGATCATGGAACATAAGATCATCCTTGATGGCGACCACACAAGTTAATAGGGCATGGCCAAACACCCCGAATTCCTCAAATGTTTTCAAATCAGCCGTCATGCCGCCACCTGCCAAACTGTCGAGACCGGCGATCGATAAGACTTGTTTCATGTCTGCTGCTCCTTTCATTTCTCATTTCTTTCTATTATAAACAGTCGGTAAAAAAGAAAAACGGCCAATTGGATGTTTTTTCCTCATCCAATTGACCATTTGCTTATTTCTCATTTAGTAAATCTCGCTCACGATACCATTCATCGGGACGCCAGATCCATTCAAAGCCATCGGCAGCTAAGAGATCATAGGCTGCTTGGGGGCCCATCGTTCCTGCGGCATAGTTTGGAAAATCAGGTGTTTCTTGGTCCCAAGCGTGACGGATCACATCAACGATGCGCCAAGATTGGGCAACTTCATCCCAGTGGGTAAAGTTAGTGCCATCACCGTTCAAGGCATCTAGAATCAGTTTTTCGTAAGCTTCAGGGGTGTTTTCGACGATTTCAGTACTATTTCGGTAATCGAGCTTCACTGGCAATGTCTCAAATCCTTGGCCAATTTCTTTTCCGTTCAAGGAAAGAGAGAAGCCTTCCGTCGGTTGAATGTAAATCGTCAGCACATTCGGTGCCAAACTCTCGATTTGCTTTTGTTCATTCAGGTCTTGCTTAAAGACATTGACTGGGACTTGTTTAAAGACAATGTTGATGCGAGTGCCTTTTTCCGTCAACCGTTTCCCAGTGCGTACATAAAATGGTACGCCGGACCAGCGGAAGTTATCGATCAAAAATTTCCCAGCAACGAAGGTTTCCGTTGCCGATTCTTCATCCACATTGGCTTCTTCACGGTAGCCAACAAATTTCTTGTCTTCTAATTGTCCCTTATCGTATTGACCACGTACGAAGTGTTGTTTCACTTCTTCTTCGGAGTAGATACGGATCGCATTTAAGGCTTTGATTTTTTCTGTCCGTAATTCTTTTTCAGAAAAAGCCACTGGCGGTTCCATGGCTAATAAGGAAAGAATCTGCAGAATATGATTTTGGACCATATCCTTCAAGGCACCGCTCTTATCATAATAGCCGCCGCGTTCTTCTACGCCTAAGTTTTCTGCGATATTGATCTGAACATTGTCAATGTAACGATTGTTCCACATTGACTCAAAAATGTTATTGGCAAAACGAATCGCAGAAATATTTTGGATCATTTCTTTTCCTAAATAGTGATCGATTCGGTAGATTTCTTGTTCCGTAAAGACTTGATTGATCTCTTCATTCAATTCTTTTGCTGAATTATAGTCGCTTCCAAACGGTTTCTCGATGATCACCCGATGGTAGCCGTCAGTATCCAGCATTCCTTGGGATTTCAAGTGAGAAACGATCGTCCCAAAGAAATTAGGGGACATTGCTAAGTAAAAAATCTGATTGCCTTCTAAATGGTATTTCTGATCTAAGGTTTCCGCCAAATCCTTTAATGAATCATAATGGCTCGTATCTGTTACATCATGTGATTGGTAGTAGAAATGAGAAGCGAATGTCTCTGCTTGTTCTTGTGAGTCACTCAACTCTTTGATTGTACCTATCACCACTTCACGATAGTGTTCATCCGACCAAGGACGGCGTGCAGTACCAATGACTGCAAAATCTTCTTTCAAATCGCCTTTTTTGTACAACCGAAACAAAGAAGGATATAGTTTGCGTTGGGCAAGGTCGCCCGTACCGCCAAAAATCGTAAAAAGGACCTTTTTTTCCATCATCTTCACTCCTTACAGTTTATCGACAAAAATCGTGCTGGCGGCTTTGTAGCTGACAGCAATTTCTTTTGTGTCATTTTTGATCGTAATCGGACCCTCGTATGCTGCCGCATCGATGATCTCGTATTCTTCATGAATATTCAATTTGATCGAAACGAGATAATCCAGCAGTTCTCGTTCGTCAAGGACACGGGCGATACGAATCTTGGTTCCTACCGGATAAGAACTCATGGTGTTTTTTTCGCCTTCGTGAATGAGTTCTCCTTGTTCAGGAATCATTCCCCCATGTGGGCAATACCGAGGATGATCAAGGTAGGCTTCTAAGCGGCTCGCCAACGTTTCTGAGGTGACATGTTCTAAAACTTCTGCGTCATCATGAACTTCATTCCATGAATAATGCAGGTGCTCCACAAGAAAGACTTCCCATAAACGATGCTTACGAATGAGGGCACTTGCAGAAGCTAAACCAGTTTCAGTCAACTGTACCCCTTGATAAGGTGAATGTTCCACTAAGCCTTCTTTTAATAATTTTGAAATCATTTCACTTACTGAAGCTGCTGAGACGTCCAGACCTGACACGATTTGTTTGTTATTGATCTTCTTTTGGTCACCACCAAGCTCTAAGATGAGCTTTAAATAATCTTCACGATTTGGTGTCATCGGATCCATCCTCTCTTATCAAAGACTATCAAAGTAGATTTTATCAAAAAAGCCAGCTGATTACTATGAAAAAAGCCGCCGGTTCTCAATATTCTATGTAAAAAGAAGACCGAGGGGAGCTACTCCACCTCAGCCTTTTTTTATTAAGCCCAATCACCATTGCGGAAGACAGGAACTGTGGTGCCATCTTCTTTGATGCCATCGATGGACATTTGGTCAGAGCCGACCATGAAGTCTACGTGGGTTTGGCTGCGGTTTAAACCAGCCGCTGCCAGTTCTTCTTCACTCATCTCAGTGCCGCCTTGTAAGCTGAAGGCATAAGCAGAGCCTAAAGCCAAGTGGTTTGAGGCATTTTCATCAAACAACGTATTGAAGAAGATGATGCCAGATTGTGAGATAGGGGAAGGGTCAGGGACTAAAGCGACTTCACCTAAAGATTTCGCTCCTTCATCGATCGCTAGCAATTTGCCTAACACTTCTTCGCCTTGTTCTGCAGAAAAGTCCACGACTTTACCGTCTTTGAAGGTGAATTTCATGCCAGAAATAATCGTTCCTGCGTAGCTCAATGGTTTCGTACTTGAAATATAGCCATCGATGCGACGATTATCTGGGGCAGTAAAGACTTCTTCTGTCGGCATGTTCGCCATGAATTTTTCATTGCGGGTGTTGTAGCTGCCAGCACCTTCCCACAAGTGATTTTTTGGTAGGCCGATGATCAAATCGGTACCCGGTGCTGTATAGTGTAATGCGCTGAATTGTTCTTTGTTCAATTCTTCTGCCTTGACTTGCAGTGTTTCATCATGTTTTTTCCAAGCAGCAACAGGATCTTCTTCGTAGATACGCGTCGTTTTGAAAATTTGATCCCATAGCTTGTCTTGTGCTTCTTCTGGGGAAGCATCAGGGAACACTTTTTGTGCCCAATCTTGACCTGCAGCAGCAACAACGGTCCAGCTGACTTTGTTGGCTTGTGTTGCTTGACGCAGTTTCATCATCGCCTTACCAGAAGCTGCTTGGAAAGCGGCGACCCGATCTGAGTCAACGCCCGCTAACGCATCGGGATTGGCAGAAACGACACTGATGCGGCTCGCACCTTTTTCGACCCAATCTTCTGTTTGATTAATTTTGTGTTGAGGGATCGTAGACAAACGATCCTCAGCTGCATGCGCAAGAAATTCTTTTTGAACCACATCGTCGGTCCATTGAACGATTACTTCATCAGCGCCTAGCTCATACGCTTTTTTTGTCAATAGTCGAGCTAACGGTGCTTGGTCCACGGCGATTTGGATGACGATGGTGTGCCCTTTTTGGACATTTACACCAACTTCTGTGATCAGTTGGGCATATTTTTCAAGGTTCTGATTAAAGTTTGGTAAAACCATTAAAATTCCTCCATTTATTCTAAAATTATAACTGTCTTCATGATAGCACTAAGTATTTTTGAAAACAAACGAAAAAGAGAGCAAAAAAACAGAGGTCTTCGAATTGAAAAACTGGAAACACTAGGGGCAATAATTTTAAAAGTTTTTTTGCAAACTTAAAAAAACATGATACAATAAGTAAAAGGTATTTCTGAAAGCGATGTATAGCAGAATTAAGGAGATTAAAAAATTATGGCAAGAAAGAAAACTATTACTAGAGACCAGATTTTAAAAGCTGCCTATGAAGTTGTCGCAACCGAAGGATTTACACGTTTTACCGCACGCAATATCGCAGCGAAGATGAAATGTTCAACGCAACCGATCTACTTAGAATTTAAAAATATGGATGACTTAAAAAATGCATTGATCAATCAGATTTACGACTACTTAGCGACAGAAGTTTTTCCAGTTGAAAGACGTGGAGATGTCATCGTTGACTTAACGTTAAATTATATTGGCTTTGCAAATAAAGAAAAACGATTATACCGAGCGCTATACTTAGAAGAGCATGGTGGTGGGGATTCCATGCAGCAGTTTTCATTTGACCTTTTTGTGAAATCAGTGAAAAAAGAACCAAAGTATCAAGATCTATCGGACGTGAAATTACAGTCCTTGCATACTGGTGTCTGGATCGTCGCTACTGGCTTAGCGGCATTGATGTCTTCGGGAATCATTCATCCGACAGAGGATCAGATTGCTAAGCTGATGACGGAAACCACCGATAATATTTTAGCAAGAGAAACACCTATCGATATCAGCTATCATTAAGCAAACAATAAACCTCCGACAGAATCAAGTGATTTTGTCAGAGGTTTTTTTGTTTTATTCTGTAAATGCTTCCGCTAGTTTTTTGGCAAAGGCTTCTAAGTTTTGAATATCGTCTTCTTCCGCAGCCAAGTCGACCTTGACGCTATCCGCCCCTTTTGTTGCACCTGTCTTACTAAAGACGGCTTCAAAGTCATCGACGGACTTACAAAAGTCATCATAAAACGTATCGCCAGAGCCGCAGACCCCAAAGATTTTGCCACTTAAATCAAGTTCTTGCAAATCTTCGTGAAAATCGACGATCTCATCAGGCAATTCACCGTCACCGTATGTATAGGTTGCGACGATACAAATATCGGCGTCTTCAAACTCATCGGCATCCACTTGGGTACACTCATTCATTTCTACTTCCATGTCAAGATTTTCAAGGGCTTCAGAAACGATATCCGCAATTTCTTCCGTATTCCCCGTCATGCTTGCATAGACGATTTTTGCTAAAGCCATGGGCTTTTTCCTCCAATCTCATTCCTATTCTCAAGGAAAACTCTCTTACAGATTATAGCAAATGCACGAAAGTTTGAAAACAAAACTTGAAAAACTCTTTACAATGTCTGTGAATTTTGTAAAATAAGGGATTTCTATGGTAAAATAAGAGGAATTTAATTAAGGGAGACGAGAACATGATTACATTAAAATCTGCCAGAGAAATTGACCGCATGGCCGAATCCGGCGCGCTGTTAGCAGATGTCCACAAACAATTACGCAGTTTCATCAAACCAGGTATCACCAGTTGGGATATCGAAGTGTTTGTCAGAGATTATATTGAAAGCCACGGCGGCATCGCTGCCCAAATTGGTTTTGAAGATTACAAATATGCCACTTGCTGCAGTATCAATGATGAGATTTGCCACGGGTTTCCTCGAAAAAAACCATTGAAAGACGGCGATCTGATCAAAGTCGACATGTGTATTGATTTAAAAGGCGCCATTTCTGATTCTTGTTGGAGTTATGTCGTAGGGAACTCGACGCCTGAGATTGATCGATTAATGGAAGTAACCAAAAAAGCGTTGTATCTAGGAATCGAACAAGCCCAAGTGGGCAACCGAATCGGTGACATCGGTCATGCCATTCAAACCTATGCGGAAAAAGAAGGCTACGGTGTTGTGCGCGATTTCGTAGGACACGGCATTGGTCCAACGATCCATGAAAGTCCGATGATTCCTCACTACGGAGAAGCCGGCAAAGGGTTACGTTTAAAAGAAGGAATGGTTATTACCATCGAACCTATGATCAATACAGGGACGTGGAAAATGAAAATGGATCCTAACGGCTGGACCGCCTATACTCTAGATGGTGGCTTAAGTTGCCAATACGAACATAGTTTGGCGATCACCAAAGAAGGGCCACGCATTTTGACTTCTCAAGGAGAAGAAGGAACCTACTAAATTTTGGCGGTAGGAGACTTCTGATTGTTACGTATGACAAAGAAAAAAAGGCAGATGATTCGCTGGCGGAGGAAGAAACATGAAAATCGTTGATAAAGTAAAAAGCAATCAAAAGCTGATGCGTTTCATTGAAACAACGCAAAATAGAATAACCGATTCAGAGATGGGGACCACATCGGTCGTCGTCGCCTACTATTTATTGCTTTCACTTTTCCCGTTAATGATTGCGCTGGGAAATCTGTTGCCTTATTTATCGATTGATCCGAACACGGTTTTATCTTATGTACAAGAATTGATCCCTAGTCAAATCTATGACTTTATCGGACCAGCGATCGAAAACCTCCTCACCACAAGCTCTGGCGGGTTATTATCGATCTCCGCCTTGGCTGCGTTGTGGTCTGCGAGTCAAAGTATCAATGCCTTGCAAATTGCGATGAACAAAGCCTTCGGTGTGGACCAGCGTTCCAATTTTGTCGTGGTGCGCGCAGTATCATTTGTGATCATCCTGCTCTTTATGATTGCGATCGTTGGTGTTACGATGGTATTTGGGCTTGGAAAAATCATTCTTGATTTTTTGCAGCCGATTTTTAAGTTTCAAGACAATCTGATCGATACGTTCCAAACAGTCAAATGGCCAGTCACGATCGTTGCTTTGCTGTTTATCATGATGCTGATCTATTGGTTAGTGCCGAATGCAAAGGTCAAGTTGCGTTCGACTTTGCCAGGGGCGATCTTTGCAACGATTGGCTGGATGTTGCTGTCACAAGTGTTTGGCTTATACGCCCGTTACTTTGCTGCGAAAATCATTGGCTATCAAATTATTGGAAGTTTTATTGTTTTAATGATCTGGTTGAATCTTGCTGCGACGATTATTATCTTGGGTGGAATCATCAACGCAGTGGTAGAAGAGTATGTGTCGGGACAAGAGATCAAAGAACGAACAGATCCTGTTCAGCGGATTTCTTCGAAGATCGAAGATACATTTACCAATAAAGAGAAATAACGGAAAGCGAGAATAAACGATGGATTTTGCATTCAAATTTGTAATGCGCTTATTTATAACAATGATCGTGTCTTTATTATTGACACCAGTCATCAAATTGATATCTTGCAAGATTGGCGCAGTTGATCGCCCAGGAGAGCGTCGGATCAATACGAAGACCATGCCTTCAGCTGGGGGATTAAGTATTTTTTTAGCCTTTTCCTTTGCGCTGCTTTGGGAATTTCGAACAATGATTCCTTTCGACTTCGTTTGGCCGATTCTTTTAGGTGCAACAATAGTGGTGATTACAGGATTGTTGGATGATATATTTGAACTGTCGCCAATGCAAAAATTAATAGGTCTGACATTCGCAGCGCTGGAAATTTATTTCGTTGCTGGAATAAAAATCAGCACAGTCACGATTCCTTATTTTGGCTTTATTGATCTGGGATGGTTTGCCTTGCCTATGACTTTGATTTGGATACTGGCAATTACCAATGCGGTGAACTTAATCGATGGTCTCGATGGGTTGGCGAGCGGCGTCTCTATTATCAGTTTGACGACGATAGGGATTATCAGCTATTTCTTTCTGCCGAATTTTGTGGAAGTACCAATGGTCATTTTTACTTTGATCGCAGCAATCATCGGTTTCTTTCCATATAATTTTTATCCAGCAACCATTTTTCTAGGAGATACCGGAGCATTGTTTTTAGGATTTATGATCTCTGTGCTCTCACTACAAGGATTGAAAAACGCAACTTTTATTTCTGTTCTGACGCCCATGTTTATTCTCGGTGTACCGATCACGGATACCGTTTATGCGATGATTCGAAGAAAGTTTAATAAACAGAAGATTTCCTCTGCCGATAAAATGCATTTGCATCATCGATTGTTGTCGTTAGGGTTT
Organism: Enterococcus casseliflavus; assembly: GCF_029215545.1. Classification (NCBI taxonomy): domain Bacteria; kingdom Bacillati; phylum Bacillota; class Bacilli; order Lactobacillales; family Enterococcaceae; genus Enterococcus; species Enterococcus casseliflavus. The sequence continues at coordinate 967,230 of NZ_CP119393.1, forward strand.
TCTCATCGCGGCACAGTGTTAACGATCTATGCCTTAGCATTAGTCTTTTCTTTTATTGCTTTACTAATGAATTACGCGAGCAATACAGCGATTGTTTTATTAATCATTAGCACAGGATTTGGAATTGAGCTGTTTATTGAGCTGATTGGATTAGTCGGTGAAAATCGTCAACCACTCATGTGTGCGTTAAAGTTTCTGGGAAATCGGCGATTCAGACAAAGTTTACTAACTGAACGTGCTGAAAGAAGAAATGCTGATCAAGAAAAAGAAAACAAAGATTTGGCTGCTAATGTTTCTCAGACTAAAGAAAAGCGACGAAAGAGAAAACATTACCAAGCAAAACACAAAAAATAACCGATGACAGTTGCGGCAAAAGAACCCAACGGATGAAATGGATATTGATAGAAACCAAACGGTAAAAAATCAGGCCGGGAATCCTGATTTTTGCCGAGCAGCTGCGTATCAATGATTCATAAAAATCAGTGGGGTGCTCTTGCCGCTTTTTTGAAGTGGCAGAAGCAAAGCCGTTTCCTGTCGAATTCTTCCGTCTTGAATTGACGGATCTAGCCCTTAACGGCTATACTTAAAAAGAGTAGCAGACTAACCAAAGAAAGAAGGATATGAACGAATGCCAAATGTGAAACAACTGACGTCAGAAAAAATGGGAACAATTTATGAGCTTTCTAATGATAGCGGTACCATCGTAAGGCTAAGTCCTGAAGGCGCACGCTTATTGGATTGGGTCGTTCCAGTAGAAGAAGGTCGCGACATTGTGGTCGGTTATGACACGATCGAAGGACATCGCCAAGCACGTTATTATGGCGCAACGATCGGCCCTGTGGCGGGAAGGATCGCAGGTACTCGCTTTGAGATCGACGGACAAGAATACCAAACGGAAAACAATGATGGCGGCAATACGCTTCATGGCGGTTCAAAGGGGCTGGATACTGATACATGGATCACTGAAACCTTTGAAGAAGCAGACAAAGCTGGGGTGATTTTTACTACCACACGGCAAGATGGCGATGGCGGGTTTCCTGGGAATGTTCGTTATCAAGTCACCTATACGTTGACGAATGACAATGAACTATTGCTTGCTTATGATGCCAACACTGACAAAGCGACTTTATTTAACCCAACGAACCACGGTTATTTCAATTTGACAGGTGATACCCAACAGCCGATCGATGACCATTTGGTTCAAATCAATGCCGAACATGTGGCTGAAACGAATGACGATGTGACGACGACCGGTGAAAAAACGCCTGTCGCAGGCACAAAGTTTGATTTTAGACAAGAACGCCCGATGGGAACGACGATGTTGGATGATCCGTTCTTATTAGACCATACGCAAGAGTGGGATCTAAAAGTAACCAGTCCCGATCAAAAAGTGCAGCTGACTGTAACTACTGACCGTCCTGCCGTTGTTATTTACACAACGGGTGAGGGAGAAGCTGGTGCATCAATGAAGACTGGTCCTTTTGCCAATCATGGCGGGATGGCGATCGAAACACAAGGTGTTCCTGGCTCTGAGAAATTTACCCACTTTGGTGAGATCGTGTTGCGTCCAGAAGAACCCTTCCACTCTGTGACGACGTATCAGGTCCACTTTTAAGCATAGGAACCAAATCATTTTTAATGAAATAGAAAAAAGCATTGTCAAAACGCAGAAAGTTTGGCGATGCTTTTTTTTGACAAAATCCGATTACAGATGTAAACTTAAAAATGTGAATCACTTATGAAAGGAAGTGGACAAATGCAATCTGTGGTCGAACCAATCAAAATCAGCGATTCTGAATGGGAAGTCATGCGTGTGATCTGGACATTAGGACAATCCGACGCGAAAGAGATCACCGCTTTATTGAGCGAAAATAAAAATTGGAAAGCAGCAACGGTCAAGACGCTTTTAGGACGACTCGTCAAAAAAGGCGTATTGAAAACAGAAAGCCAAGGAAAAAAATTTGTTTATTCGCCGCTTGTTTCCGAAGAAGCAACCGTTCGCAGCGCAGCTGAGAATCTTTTTTCTCATATTTGTGCCAAAAAAGTTGGGCAGACATTAGCAGAAATGATCCAAGAAGCAGCATTGACGGCAGAAGATTTGGCGATGCTCCAAGCAGCAGTCGACCAAAAAGTGCCAGTAGCAGCGATTTCATGTAATTGTATTCCTGGTCAGTGCCAATGCAAAACCCATGCAACAAAATAAGTAGCCGACGAACTGTTAAAAGAAATGAGGAATCGTAATGAAAAAAAACATGCAAATCAGCGGAATGAATTGTGCCCATTGTGCCGCAAAAGTTGAAAAAGCGCTTAGTGAAGTACCGGGTGTGAAAAAAGCCAAAGTGGACTTGAAAAAAGCTCGCGGAACAGTCAAGTTTGACGAGTCGCAAGTGACAGAAACAGCCTTAGTCAATGCGGTCACCGAAGCGGGTTATCAAGGGGTATTTGAGTAAGCAATGGAATTGCTAAAGTGAAAATGAAAAATCAAAACAAATGAAAAGTGTCCAGCCGCTTGAAGCTTTTGTATGAAGGAGCAAGACTGTACGCACATTCAGTGAAATAGGAAGGGGAATACTAGGATGAATCAGAAAAAAACGTCTTCCGCAAGTAATAGTCAGACGTCAAGCCATCATAGGCATGAACCTGCTTTGAATGAGCGGGATAATGGTACACAGGGAAAAGAGCAACATGTGCAATCACAAGTGACAGAAGTCCCTGAGCCTAGCCATGAGATGAATGGGATGGATCATCACAGGGCGACATCAAAACAGCAGGAGCTTGAAAGCTCTGATAGTAACCATGGTCCTATGGATCATGAAGTGTCCAGCATGGATTATAGCCATAAGGGCCATGAGATATCTGGCATGGATCACGGTCACAAGGACCATGAGATGTCTGGCATGAACCATAGTCACATGAATCATGAGATGTCTGGCATGGAACATGGTCACACGGATCATGAGATGTCTGGCATGGATCACGGTCACACGGATCATGAGATGTCTGGCATGAATCATAGTCACATGAATCATGAGATGTCTGGTATGGATCATAGTCAGATGGATCATGGAATGGGTGGCATGGATCATAGTATGCATATGGGAAATTTTAAGCAAAAGTTTTGGCTATCCTTGGTTTTGGCGATTCCAATCGTCATTTTATCGCCAATGATGGGCATCGAATTGCCCTTTCAATTCACGTTTCCTGGCTCAGATTGGGTCGTATTACTTTTAGGAACGATCCTGTTTTTCTATGGAGGGCAGCCGTTTTTAAGTGGTGCGAAAATGGAATTGAAACAAAAAAGCCCAGCCATGATGACGTTGATTGCTATGGGGATCACGGTTTCTTATTTTTATAGTCTTTACGCGTTTATCGCCAATCATTTTCTTGCTGTTCCTCATGTAATGGATTTCTTCTGGGAACTAGCGACTCTGATCGTGATCATGTTGTTGGGGCATTGGATCGAGATGAATGCAGTTTCTAATGCTGGCAATGCATTACAGAAATTAGCAGAACTATTGCCAAAAGAAGTGATTCGGAAAAATACGGATGGATCAGAAGAACAGATTCCATTAGAAGAAGTGACCAACAAAACACAGTTGATCGTTCGCTCAGGAGATAAGATTCCTACAGACGGAACGATCCTTGAAGGAGAAACAACAATCGATGAGTCGGCAGTGACTGGTGAATCCAGACGGGTACCTAAAACCGTCGGCAGCACTGTCATTGGAGGATCTGTCAACGGCAATGGTACCATCACGATGGAAGTCACAGGAACTGGGGAAGACAGCTACTTAGCGAAAGTCATGGAAATGGTGCGAAAAGCCCAAGCAGATAAATCCCGCTTAGAAGCACTTTCGGACAAAGTGGCAAAATGGCTGTTTTATATTGCGTTAGTTGCTGGTGTCTTGGCATTTGCTGTATGGCTGTTTGTTGCTGACCTACCGACTGCTCTTGATCGAATGGTCACGGTATTCGTCATTGCCTGTCCCCATGCGTTAGGGCTAGCGATTCCCCTCGTGGTTGCTCGCTCGACATCGATCGCTGCCAAAAATGGCTTGCTCTTAAAAAATCGCAACGCACTGGAGAATGCGCATCATGTTGATTATCTGATCCTCGATAAGACCGGTACGTTAACAGAAGGAACGTTTACCGTAACTGGCATCGAGGCGACAGGCAGTCTTTCTGCATCAGAAGTACTAGCTTACCTAGCAGGTCTTGAGAAAACCGCCAATCATCCGATCGCAGAAGGTATTTTAGCCCAAGCTGAAAAGGAAAAAATCACAGCCAAAAAGGCGACTGATGTTCAAACAAGGACAGGGATTGGTCTGGAAGGCGTGATCGATGGACAGAAGTGGTTGATCGTCAATCAAAAAGGATTGGAGCAATTAGCCATTCAGTATCAAGGGAACTCCTTGGAAAATTATCAAGAACAGGGCAATACCATCAGCTATTTGGTTCATGACGGCAAAGTGGAAGGAATCGTCGCATTAGGGGATAAGGTGAAACCAGAAGCGAGTCAATTTATTCAAAAAGTGAAAGACTTAGGCATCACACCAGTTATGGCTACTGGAGACAACCAAGAAGCGGCGCAAGCCGTAGCCGATTACCTAGGAATCGAAGCCTTCCATGCGGCAATGTTGCCAGACGATAAAGAACGTCTAGTCAGTGACTATGTCAAAGAGGGCAAGCGCGTCGTAATGGTAGGCGATGGGATCAATGACGCCCCAAGTCTTGCAAGAGCGACGATCGGGATTGCGATCGGGGCTGGTACCGATGTAGCGATCGATTCAGCCGATGTCGTTTTGACGAATAGCGAACCTCAAGACATCTTGCACTTCTTGACGTTGGCGAAAAAAACAAGACGCAAGATGATTCAAAATCTCTGGTGGGGCGCAGGATACAATATTTTTGCCATTCCTTTGGCAGCTGGCGTCCTCGCACCGATCGGGATCATTTTGAACCCAGCAGTCGGAGCTGTCTTGATGTCTATGAGTACGATCATCGTTGCCATCAATGCAATGACCTTATCAATCGAAAAAAGCGGCGATTAGCCGCTTTTTTGTTTCTTTTCCTAGGAGCAGTGAAATACCTCTATAATCTGCTTCTGGATTTATGCTATAATGTGTTCGTTGAGACAAGGAGGACGTTGATTATGGAACTGAAGAAATTGGATGTTCCCACTACTTCAATTACTGAAGTAAAAAAATCTCCGATGGATGTATTTAATCAAGCGCGAGAAGCAGGAACAGCAGTATATGTATTCAATCGTGAAAAAGTGGCGGGGGTCATGTTGACACAAGAGCAGTATGAAACGTTATTGCAGGAATTAGATTATTTGCGTCAGCGACCGATGATGGAAGAAGAACCCGAACAGCCGCCAGTGGCAGGGCTAGAGGAATTCTTACAAATCATGCGGCAAGCGCTGATCACCGGTGCGAGCATCTCGGCAAAAAATTTAGATGAGCGAATGGTGGCGCTAGGGTTCATCACTCGTAAAACTGGTTTTGGCGGTGTCGTTGACATGGTGAACGAATTGAAAGAAACAGGCAAGATCGTTTACCAGCTACGTAAAAAACAAGATGGTAAATCGGTGACCGCTGAAGTCATTGGAGAGCAAGACAATCAAACGCAATTATTTGATAAATTGATCATCAAAAAAATCTTTCTAAAAGAAAAATAAACGCTGGAACTTGTCCCAGCGTTTCAGACGGTAGACAAAGTACGGATGTGTTCGTACTTTGTCTTTTTTTGTTGTAAAAAAGTGGAACTTGTTAACTTTTTTAAACTGTGAAAGATATTGCTCATCCAACCAACAAAAGTTCCAGCCAGTTACAGACTAGGTTTTAATTCAGCCAGTAAGTTTTCCCGTCTTTCGTCCGTTGCATAAATCCGTATTCGATCAAATAACGTCGGACAGTGACGTAATCGGTGATCGCTTGCTTTAATACATCGTTTACGGCAGCTTCTGAATAATTTTTCTTCGGATCAAATTTTTGTGCCAGTACACTCAAGACAACGATCTTGCGCTTTTCTTTGCTGGGAAACTGTTTGATAAACCCCGTTTCATCAAAATAAGTAGCAATGATCTTTTCTCTTTCACTAGCCGTAATGGCATAGCGATCATCAAGCATCGTCGCCCCTTTGTGAGGCGGCAGCAACGGGGTATCTTGCAACAAGGACATGATACTTAAAAAAACAGTCGCTTGTCGCTGTTTTTCTTTTAGTTTAAAGCGATGATTCCTGACGGTCGAAGAAGAGATACCTAAGCGCTGGGCAATCACAGTATCGCTAACATCTTGGGCAAACAGTTGTAAAATCTCCTGTTGGCTCTCTGATAAGCCTGTTTGTTCTTTGGGTAAAGCCAACAATGCGGATAAAACGGTTCCGTGATGCTCAGTGATATGCTGCATCATTCGTTTTTTTGCTGTAAAAAAGGCGCCATCAACGGGATAGATTTCTTCTTTGTCGAAGGTCTCCTGACAAAAGACGCAACAATAATCCGTTGGTGTTGCGACATATCCTTGCTGATAATCAGAAATGGTAAACTCTTGATAAGGTTTCATTTTGGGTTCTCCTTTTATTGTTTATATATATACTAACATAAGTTGAATTTGTTTGTAAATAGACAAACGGATTTATCGTTATTAGATTAATTTCATCCGTTGCTTAAAATCGTCGCCTTTTTGTGTTAGGATTAACAACAATAGCGAATGAATTTGCTTAATTCAAAGGAGTGATACTATGGCAGACGTAAGCCAACGCTTCAATCACGAAGTGTACAATATAGCTGTTTCATTGATTCGTAAATTTGATGAACGGGTTTCTTCAATTCCTGATATTTTAAAGTTAACGTTAGGCGAGCCGGATTTCAACACACCGGAGCACGTGAAAAAATCGGGTGTCCAAGCAATCGAACAAAATTTCAGCCACTATTCTGGAATGGCAGGCTTAGCAGATGTTCGGCAAGCAGCCAGCCTCTTTTTGAAAAATAAATATCAGCTTGATTACGACTTTCAATCAGAAGTATTAGTGACGATCGGTGCAACGGAAGCAATCTCAGCTTCTTTATTAGCCACGCTGGAACCTGGTGATAAAGTGATTTTACCAGCACCAATTTATCCAGGCTATGAACCAGTCATCCATTTAGCTCATGCCAAACCGATTTATCTTGATACGACGGATAATGACTTTGTTTTAGCGCCAGAAGTTTTAGAAGCAGCCTTAAAAGAACATGGGGAGCAAGTCAAGGCAGTCATTTTAAATTATCCTAGCAATCCAACAGGGGTTGTTTATACCCGAGAACAAGTCAAAGCATTGGCAGAAGTTTTAGAAAAATACCCCGTTTTTGTTATTAGCGATGAAATTTATAGTGAGTTGACTTATGATGAAACCCATGTGTCCATTGCTGAATACTTGCGGGATCAAACGATCGTGATCAACGGCTTGTCGAAATCACACGCGATGACTGGTTGGCGCGTCGGCTTCATTTTTGCACCAGCAGCGTTGACTGCTCAGATCATTAAGGTCCACCAATACTTAGTGACCGCGGCCTCAACGATTTCTCAAAAAGCCGCAGTGCGGGCATTGATCGAAGGCATCAATGATGCAGAAGTCATGAAAGCCGATTACCGTGAACGCCGAGATTACTTGTTTGAAAAGATGACTGCCCTTGGTTTTGAAATGGCGAAGCCATCTGGTGCATTCTACATTTTTGCCAAAATACCAGCAGGTTTCAACCAAGATTCCATGGCTTTTTGTGTCGACTTAGCCGAAAAGAATCAATTAGCAATCATTCCAGGGATCGCCTTTGGTCCCGAAGCAGAAGGCTATGTTCGTTTAAGCTATGCGGCAAGTATGGAGAACTTGGTGGAAGCGATGGATCGCTTGACACGCTATATGCAAAGCAAATGATTCTACAGACATTTCTTTAGTTCATAAGTGTTAGATAAAGTAAGCCCCCTCTGATGGATGCAGCGGGGGCTTTTTTAGGCAATCGACGAACTTTACAAAATATTTACATCGCTTTATCGATTCTTTACATGAAATCCATCAAGGGTTTACACCGCCTTGCTAAACTAAGCATATAACGAAAGGAGATTTACTAAATGAAAAAATTGGGACTTTTATTTTTTGCAACTGGATTATTATTAGCTGGCTGTGGGAGCGGTGGCGCAAGCACTGAGAGCAGTCAAGCATCAGGCGGATCTTCATCAGGTGCCGCATCAAATGAAAATGTAGAAATTTTAGCTGTGGGCTCAACGGCATTGCAACCCTTGGTTGAAGCAGCAGGTGAAAGCTTCTCAGCAGACAATCCCAATTATACAATTACGGTTCAAGGTGGCGGCAGCGGAACTGGCTTAAGTCAAGTAGAAGCAGGCGCGGTGACGATCGGCAATTCCGATGTGTTTGCGGATGAAAAAGATGGTGTGGATGCTAGCAAATTAGTTGACCATAAAGTAGCCGTAGTTGGTATGGCACCAGTGGTAAATAAAGACGCAGGCGTTACGGATCTTAGCCAACAAGAATTGATCGATATCTTTACAGGCAAAGTGAAGAATTGGTCTGAACTAGGCGGAGCAGATCAAGAAATCTCTGTAATCAACCGCGCATCAGGCAGCGGTACGAGAGCGACCTTTGAAAAATGGGGCTTAGATGGTGCAGAGACGATCCAAACACAAGAGCAAGATTCTTCTGGAACAGTCCGTAAAATCGTTGCTGAAACACCAGGAGCAATCAGCTACCTTGCTTTATCCTATTTGGACGATTCGATCCAAGCGCTATCTCTTGATGGGGTAGAAGCGACTCCTGAAAATATTGCAGATAACAAATGGCCAATCTGGTCTTACGAGCATATGTACACGAACGGCGAGCCAGATGCAAACGTCAAAGCCTTTCTTGATTACATCATGACAGACGATGTCCAACAAGGAATCGTTATCGAATTAGGTTACTTGCCAATCACTGATATGAAAGTAGAACGCAGTGTAGACGGCGAAGTAACGAATGTTGAATAGTGAAATGACCGAAGAAGGAGAATGCTCCTTCTTTTTTTGTGTTTAAAGCATCAAGAAGATGCTATTGACTGATGCTTCATTTGGTAATGAAAAACAACTACAAAAACAGCCGATAACAATTATTCACCTGTTATCGGCTGTTTTTTATCAATAATCATCTTTTTCATGAAGCGGCAAAGTCACCGTAAAGGTAGAACCAATTTTGGGGAAACTGTCAACCTTGATTCTGCCACCTAATAATTTGGTATAGTCTTTAACGATAGCCAGCCCAAGTCCAGTGCCGCCAGAATTGCGGGCGCGGGCTTTGTCCACCCGATAAAACCGCTCAAAAATCCGTTCTTGATCTTCTTCATCGATGCCGATGCCTTGATCCTGCACTTGAAATAGCAGCTGGTCGTCTTGCTCTGAATAGGATAATGTGATGACACCACCAGGTTTTGAATAGGTGACAGCATTTTCTACCAGATTTTTTACGATGGGCTGCAGCAGCTCTTTTTTGGTAGATAAAATGAAGGGTTCGGGTCCTTCAAATTGAAAGGTCAATTGCTTCTTAGCAGCTGCGGGACCATAGGTTTGAACGACTTGTTGCAGCAGCTCAGAAAAGTTGATCGGTTGGTCGACATACTGGAAAGAATCACTGTCTTGAGACAGTTGGATGATATCTTGTATTAGATTTTTCAAGCGATAAGCATCTTTTTGAATGATCTCTAAAAAGGTCTGCAATGTTTCTGGGTCTTCTTTGGCGCCGTCCAGCAGTGTTTCGGTAAACCCAATCAAGGAAGTTACCGGCGTTTTTAATTCATGGGAAACATTGCCGACAAAATCTTTTTGCATTTTTTCTAATTGTCGGATGCGCGTCAAGTCATAAGAAATACCAATCAACTGGTTTTCTTGGAAGCTTCGCAAGGTAACATCCAAGACTTTTGAACGTTCTCCGCTAAGGGTGGTTTCCGCATGGAAAATAGGGGTCTCGTCGTTAAATTGATAGATCAATTGGATCAGTTGTGTGTCATGAATCACTTCAGTGAAGGGCTGCGGCAAGGTTGGCGCATTTTCCATCCCCAACTGTTCTTGCATCGTCGGATTCAACAGCAGCAGTTGATTTTCTTCATTAATGATAAAGACACCGATCATCAGTTCACTGAGCAAGCCGTACAGCTGTTGTTCAGATGCCGCATAGGCACGATAGGTCTGGCTCATTTGTTCGCTCAGCTGATTGATCAGTTGATACAACTCATCATGTTCAGGGGTTTCTTGCATAATGATTGCTTGTTGATCGGGCGAGGTGATCATTTTTTTTACGACGGGCAGAATCGTTTGGATTGGACGATTTCGCTGACGCAGCGTGTGAAAAATCAGCAGGCTGATCAAGAAACAAAAGACAAGATAGACAATCAAGATCGATTGCTTGATTCCTTGGTTTTTCGCAAAAAAAGCAGCAGTCGGTTCTGCGATCCGCAAGATTTGAGTTAAGTTTCCATCTTCTTTGACAGGAATCGCCACGTAAAGCAATTCTTCATGCAAGGTGTCGCTTTCCCGCAACGATTGACCAACGGCGCTTCCGCGCAAAACGGCTTGAACTTCTGGACGATCGGAGCGGTTTTCATGCAGTGTATGATCATAAGTATCGAAAATGATTTGGCCTTGATCATCTAACAAAGTGATGCGGCTATTGCTATCTTGAACATAGGCATCGGCAAATTGTTCGAGCGCTGCGGTTTGGTTATCTGAGAGATTCAAAAACACAGCGGCTTTCTCTTGCAGAAAATCCACTTGCTGGGCGATGACTTGCTGACGGTAAAAACTGCTTAGAACTTGCCAACACAGGAAAAAAATCAGCAATAGACCGATTGACCATAAACCATAGCTATAGCGTTTTTTCATTGGGTCGGCTCCTGAAATTTATACCCAAATCCTCGAACGGTCACCAAGTATTCTGGACGCTTGGGATCAGCTTCCAATTTTTCTCTTAAATGACTGATGTGAACATCCACGATGCGACTTTGTCCATCAAAGTCGAAATTCCAAATACGATTGAGTAAGGTATCGCGATCGATCACGCGGCCTTTACGTTTCATAAAGTAAACCAGCAGCTCGAACTCTTTCGGTGTCAGGAAGATTTTCTCACCATCCACACTGACCTGGAAATTGGTCAGATCGGCTTGGATTCCGCCAATTTGCAAGATTTCTGCAGGTTGATCTTCTTCTCGTGCTTGTTGACGAGGTTCTAAGCGACGGAAGATGGCCTTCATTCGAGCCAATACTTCTCGAGGGCTGAAGGGTTTCGTCAAGTAGTCGTCAGCCCCGATCTCTAAACCCAAAATCCGGTCGATCGGATCATCTTTTGCGGTCAAGACGAGGATCGGTGTCTCGATTTTTTCTTGCCGTAATTTCTTTGTGATTTCGATGCCGTCCAAATTCGGCAGCATGACATCCAAGATGATAAAGTCAAAAGGTTTTGACAACGCCAAGTCGAAGGCTTTTTGACCATCTGAGGCGGAAACGACTTGGTAGCCCTCTTTTTCTAAATTAAAGGTTAAAAGTGTGACGATTGAAGGTTCATCATCGACAACGAGTATTTTTTTCATGATAGACTCCTTTCGTTTCTTTTTTTCAAGAAACGATTAAATTTCAACGAACAAGTCCTATTTTAGCATGAATAGACAATTGGTACTATTGCAACCACTAAATAAATGCTATAATAAAGGACGATTTCATAGGAAAGCTGAGGGTGCTAAATGATTGGAATCAGTGCGTGTCTAGGCGGTGCCCTTTGCCGCTACGATGGAAAACATCAAGCAGTACCACAATTGATCGAACTTGTTCGTGCGGGTCAAGCAATGATGGTCTGTCCAGAAGTTCTTGGCGGCTTGCCGATTCCACGCGAACCGGCCGAAATCGTCGGTGGCGATGGGGTGGATGTTTGGGCGCAACGAGCGAAGGTCGTCACCATTTCAGGAGAAGACGTGACGGAACAATTTACTAAAGGCGCGAAAATTGCTTATCAAAAATTACAAGAGCAAGGCATCACCCAACTGATCTTAAAAGAGAAAAGTCCCTCTTGTGGCAGTCAGACGATTTATGATGGCAATTTTTCTGGAATCAAAAAAACAGGGGTCGGTGTCGCTTGTGCCTATTTTCGACAACAAGGCATGACTGTTTTGTCCGATGTCGAATGGCTTGCAAAACAGGAGGAAGCAAATGGAAATTGAAAAGACCAATCGCATGAATGCGTTGTTTGAGTTTTATTCCACGTTATTGACGGAAAAACAGATGAATTACATGGAATTGTATTACGCAGATGATTTTTCTCTAGGAGAAATCGCTGAAGAGTATCAAGTTAGCCGTCAAGCAGTCTATGACAACATCAAACGCACCGAACGTATTTTAGAAGACTATGAAAAAAAACTACATATGTTTTCGGATTATATCATGCGGGAAGACTTGCTGGATCAGCTAAGCGAGTATACGAAAACCCACTATCCAAAAGACGAAACCTTACAGGGGTTTATTCAACAGCTCCAAGAAATTGAAGAATAAAGGAATGAAAAAAAATGGCATTTGAAAGTTTAACTGAACGCCTCCAGCAGGCAATGAGCAAACTGCGCAGAAAAGGAAAAGTATCTGAAGCAGATGTAAAAGAAATGATGCGTGAGATTCGTCTAGCTTTATTAGAAGCCGACGTCAATCTGCAAGTTGTAAAAGAGTTTACCAAAAATGTCCGTGAACGGGCAGTGGGGGTAGAAGTATTAGAAAGCCTATCTCCAGCGCAACAAATCGTTAAGATCGTTGATGAAGAATTAACCAAAACATTAGGATCAGAAACAGTTGGGATCGAAAAATCACCGAAGATCCCAACGATCATCATGATGGCTGGTTTGCAAGGGGCAGGGAAAACCACCTTTGCTGGGAAATTAGCCAACCATTTGATCAAAACCGAAAACGCACGTCCATTAATGATCGCTGGTGACGTGTACCGACCAGCTGCGATCGACCAGTTGAAAGTATTAGGGCAGCAATTGGATGTACCTGTTTTTGATATGGGAACTGATGTCAGCCCAGTTGAAATCGTCCGCCAAGGTTTGGCTTTGGCTCGGGAAAAGAAAAATGACTACGTTTTGATCGATACGGCGGGTCGTTTGCATATCGACGAAAACTTGATGGAAGAGCTAAAACAAATCAAGGACTTGGCACAGCCAAATGAAATTTTACTGGTAGTAGATGCGATGACAGGACAAGATGCTGTCAACGTGGCGGAAAGCTTCAATCAACAACTGGGGATCACAGGGGTAGTCATCACCAAGCTAGATGGCGATACTCGTGGCGGGGCGGCATTGTCGATTCGTCAAGTTACGGGCGCTCCAATCAAGTTCACTGGTACCGGTGAAAAATTGACCGACCTTGAAGTATTCCATCCAGATCGGATGTCTAGTCGGATTCTCGGTATGGGTGATATGCTGACTTTGATCGAAAAAGCACAGCAAGATTACGACGAGAAAAAAGCAGAAGAACTTGCTCAAAAAATGAAGGAAAACTCCTTCGACTTCAATGACTTTGTCGAACAGATCGATCAAGTTATGGGCATGGGCCCAATTGAAGATCTCTTAAAAATGATTCCGGGAATGAGTCAAATGCCTGGTATCGAAAATGTCAAAGTTGATCCGAAACAAATTGCTCGACAAAAAGCCATGGTTTATTCTATGACACCAGCTGAACGGGAAAATCCTGATTTGTTAAATCCAAGCCGTCGCCGCCGTATTGCTGCTGGTTCTGGAAACAGTGTCGTCGAAGTCAACCGTATGATCAAACAATTCAAAGAATCTCGCAAAATGATGCAGCAAATGAGTAAAGGGAATATGAACATTCCTGGCATGGATCAAATGTTTGGCGGTGGGGTCAAAGGGAAACTTGGAAAAATGGCCATGAATCGCATGGTCAAGAAACAAAAGAAGAAAAAGAAAAAACGCAAATAATCGTTTAACACTGATAGGAACTGAGAACTGAACCTTATCTTCGTGTAATTAAAAAACATGATCTGAAAAGGCACCAAATCGAGAAGCTGTACCTGCTGATTCTAGCAGTTGCAGCTCCTCAGATTGCCTTCTTCAAGTCATGGTTTTTTTATGCTCACAGCTTCCTCTTTAAATGAACTCCTTCAAAGAACATCAAATAGAACATCTAAAGAACATCCTTTTTTATAGAGAAAGCCAGCTTTCTACCGAATATCTCAAATCGTCCAAGAGTCAAAAATAGCGATCAACTATCGTTGCGGACAACTCTAAGAATAGGATAGAAGCAGAACATTCGTGCTTTCTGTTAAATGGTGCTACTATTAATTTATAGCAAGTATGAAAGGAGTTTTTTACGATGACAAACAAAGATCGCATTGAAGGAAAAGTAACCGAAACAAAAGGGAAACTTACAGGAGATGACTCCGAAGAATTAAAAGGCAAAACCCAAAATAAATATGGGAAAGCCAAAGATAAGGTTGAAGATTTTGCGGATGATGTTTCTCGTAAAGTAAATGACTTCTTTGACAAAAAAGACGACGACAAACCTAGACATTAAACTTAAAAGCATCCCTGCAACAAGAACATGTTGCAGGGATGCTTTTTTATATTCCACTGATTTGTTTGTTTTTTCGTTTGTACCACCAATTCATCAGCGCTTTAGGATAGACAAGCAGCAAACTGATGAATAAGCAGGCAACCAGTAATAAACCGAGCCGAAGGGCGATGTTCCAAAGACTGACATCATACCCCTCATAAAGATTACGGTAAAAAATTTCTAGTGGGTAATAAGAAATCATGGATAAATAGAACCAGGTTCCCAAAGAAAGCAGCCAATAAACTGGTGCGCGCAATTTAGGGATCGTTATATAATCACCGTCATTTTCTAAAGAGATTTTCGAGAACACTTTTTCGGCAGCAAGAATCAGTAAGCCGCTCAAGCCGAGGTAAAGGAGCAGCAGCCACCAAGGGTAGACATATCCTTGCGGCCAATCGATCCACGTTTGAAAAGGAATCAGAAAATCCCCATGACCAAGAAACACAAAACTAAAAAACTCGCGGGTACATTGGAAAAAGCTATACCCCATTGATCCTAGAGAAATAGTGAAGAAGACCGAGAGCATGCCAGTAAACAGATTCCCCAGCAAAACGCCTAACAAGAGACCTGCAGCAAATACTAGCAGATTCGTTGCCAAGGTACTAAGGGCAGAAAGCAGCACGTCTTGAAGCGGCACAGCGAGATAGCGAGCTGGGATCATCGTGTATTCGATCAGGATATGACCTAACAGACCCAAGACTAAACAAGCGGTCAAGGGTAAGCCGATAAAAAGCAGTTTCTTGTGAAAGACGTGCTTTCTGCTAAAGGGTAAAGCAAATAAAAAGCGATTGAAATTGGTGCGGCCATCGACAAAAAAGGACAAGAAGCCCCAAATAAACAGGAAGACAATCACAAATTGATTCATGGTGGTCATATAAGGGCGATTGTAATAAATCTCATCAGGGGACTCATTGCTGATCGTCAATACCGCATCGCGGTACTCTGTTGCCGAATCAAAGTAAACCGGGGTTTCACCCTTGTAGCTTTTGACATAGTACTCTCGATTTTCGTTGAAATCTTTGATAAATTCTTCAGATGTCAAATAGCGTTCTTGCTGATGCCAGGCTTTTTGTGATTTCCAGCCATCACCAAGATACATTAAGAGTAAGACAAAACAAAAGCCGATCAGCAGCTTGCCGTAGCGTTCTTTAAATATATTGCTTAACATCGTTTTCCACCTCTATCCTTCCACTAATGCCTCTTGTCGTAAATTTGCTTCAAACAGATCTTCCAAGGTCAAGGGCAATTCTTCGAAAACCAAAGGGTCAAGCTGCTGGATCTCAGCCGCCAGCTCTTTTGTGTAATTGTCAAACAAAGCGGTCAAGACTCGACCTTGTTTTTGAATCAGCTTGGAGCGCTGCTTGATAAGGGGAGGAATCTGCTTGCTGCGAAAGACGAGTTGAAGTTTGCGAGATTGTTCGCGAATCGTTTCCAAACGGTAGTCTCCTTCAATCGTTTTCCCTTTGATCAACAAGGCACGATCAATAATATGCTCTAATTCATTTAGATTATGGGAAGCGATCAATGCGGTACGATTCGACTCGCTGAGGCTTTCCAGCAATAGTCCGATCACTTTTTTACGGACGATCACATCAAGCCCATCAAAAGGTTCGTCTAACAGTAAGAACGTCGCATTTGAAGCGATCGCTAGAATCATCTTATAAAGACCTTGCATTCCTTTTGACATTCGCCGGTAAGAAAGCGTTAGCGGCAGACCATGGCTTTGCATCAATTCTAAATAAAGATTTTGATCAAAATTTGGATAAGCAAGCCGATAAAATTGATTGATTTTTTTTAACGAGTAGGCAGCCAGAAAGTTTTCTTTTTCATCGATATAAAAAAGCTGTTCTTTTAATTCCGGGTGCTGATCCAGGCGTTGGTTATCGATCGAAATCTCGCCATCATCTAGTAAGTAATGTCCAGCGACCGTCCGAAACAACGTGGTTTTCCCAGAACCATTGCGGCCGATCAATCCTACGAGTTCTCCTTTTTCCAAAGAGAAGTTCACGTTTTCTAAGATAATTGTTTGTTCCATTTTCTTGGTCACATGTTCGATCTTCACTGCGGATCGCCTCCTAACTCTTGTTCAAAGCCATTCATCCAATCGCTCAGCTCACGCATGCTGATCTGTAGATGGCGTGCTTCGATCACCAATTCTTTCAAACGTTCTTTCACTTGTAAGATCCGAATCTCATCGCGTGGCAGATCCTCAGTAACTTTCACAAAGGTGCCTTTTCCTTTGATGGTGACAAGCACTTGCTCATTTTCCAATACTTTGTAGGCTTTGCTGACGGTATTTGGATTCATCAACAGGTGCTTGGCCATTTCACGAACCGAAGGCACTTGGTCTCCAGCGGTTAGAACACCGTTCAGAATATCTTCTTTGATACTTAAAACCAATTGCTCATAGTAAGGTTTGCTGCTGGCTTTGTTAATGCGAACCACAAAATCAGCTCCTTTCATTTATGTGTACTAGTATACGTAGTACACTAGTGGAAGTAAAGTCTTTTATGATAAAATAAACAAAAAGGAGCTGATGAGGACAATGGAACGATGTGAGTGGGCCAACAGTACACCAGCGATGCAGGAGTATCATGATACAATCTGGGGGAAACCTGAATATGAGGATCAGCAGTTGTTTCGAAAATTGGTGTTAGATATGAATCAAGCAGGGTTGAGCTGGCAAACGATTTTAAATAAAATGGCGAATTTTGATGCGGCGTATGATCAGTTTGAAATTACCAAAGTAGCGAACTATACGGAAGAAAAAGTGGAAGAACTGATGATGAATCCAGGAATCATCCGCAATCGGCGAAAGATTGAAGCGGCGATCAGCAATGCCCAAGAAGTTTTAAAAATCCAGCAAGAATATGGTAGTTTCTCCGCATTCTTGTGGCGATATGTCGATCATCAGCCGATCATTAATGAATTTGAGCAGCAATCCGATGTACCGACCCATTCGGAAATCTCTGATCAGCTAGCGAAAGATTTGAAAAAGCGAGGGTTTAAATTTGTCGGAACGACCATTATTTACGCCTTTATGGAAGCTGTCGGCATGGTCAACGACCATTTAGTCACTTGTGTTTGTCGAACATCAGCAGCAAACAAAGAATAAAGGAGCGAGCATAATGGGAAAAGTGATATTCTATGGTGCGATCAGCCTCGATGGTTATTTAGCAGGTCTGAAGGATCAACTGGACTGGCTGTTTCAAACCGATACCGGTGTCGCCACGACTTATGAAGCATTTTTTGCAACCATCGATGCGACAGTGATGGGGAGAAAGACCTATCAAGAAGCAAAAAAACTTATGGATGGTGGACTGTTGTATCCCGAAACGACAAACTATGTTTTTTCCCGAACACAAAAAGAACCGTTGCCAGATGCAATGCTAGTGTCAACGGATCCAGTGGCATTTGTTTCAGCATTAAAACAAGAGGAAAACGTATGGGTAGTAGGGGGAGGTTCCTTACTAAAACCATTGCTGGAAGCTGATTTGATCGATGAATGGTTTATTCAAATCGCGCCGGTGTTTTTAGGAGAAGGCAAGCGACTGTTTGAACCGGGGGATTACTCGAGACGCTTGACGTTTGTTGAAACAAAACAGATGGGGGAACTGACAGAACTCCATTTTGTCCGAAAGTCTGTGTCAGGCAGCGAGTAAAAAGCGCAAACGATTATTCTTCACAGTAAAAAAGACCAAGAAACTCAGTGCCGAGTTTCTTGGTCTTTTTGTATGGAATCTTCATTAGTTGAATCGTTGAAAGAATTCAATATATTTTGCAATGATCGTTTCGAAGAAGCTTACTGTATCTGGATTGATTTCATTGTTTTCATCGATCAAGTTTGTGATACCGCCAATGTAGGCTTCTGGTTGTTGCAGAGTAGGCATATCCAAAAAGACTAATGATTGACGCAAATGATGGTTCGCACCAAATCCAGCGATCGCTCCTGGAGAAACGCTGACGACTAAGGCTGGTTTGCCGCCCCAACTGCTCGCACCGTAAGGACGAGAACCAACATCTAAAGCATTTTTCAAGGCTGCAGGAACAGAGCGGTTGTATTCTGGTGTAAAGAAGAAGACACCATCAACGGCGCTTAATGCTTCACGAAATGCTGTCCATTCAGCAGGAACTTTTCCTTCAACTTCCAAATCTTCATTGTAAAAAGGCAAGTTGCCGATCTCGATGAAAGATGCTTCAAAACCTTCTGGTAATAGTGATGCGAATTTTTTCGCTACGAGTTTATTGTAAGAACCTTCCCGCAAGCTGCCGACGATAAAACCGATTTTTTTTGTCATGTAAAATTCCTCCTTGTTGTTTTCTACTCATTCAGCTTACCAAAAGTAAGTGAATGGTGCAAATAAAACGATTTGGCCTTAAAAAGGTTTCTCTAGTATTCATGATACGCGTCCAGATTCATTCTGGCAAAAGATAACCATGCCGAAAAAACAGGAAAGAAAAACTTTTTTCAGCTGTAAAGAAAAAACTCTTTACACCATCAGAAAAACCTGTTAAACTAGCTCTTGTGATTAAATCAATGGAGGTGTAAATAATGGCAGTAAAAATTCGTTTAAAACGCATGGGTTCTAAAAAGAAACCTTTTTACCGTATCGTCGTAGCAGATTCACGTTCTCCTCGTGACGGACGTTTCATCGAAACAGTTGGTACTTACAATCCTTTACTAGACCCAGCTGAAGTAACAATCAAAGAAGATCTAGTTCTTGATTGGTTATCTAAAGGTGCGCAACCTTCAGATACAGTTCGTAACATCCTTTCTAAAGAAGGCGTTATGAAAAAACACCACGAAGCAAAATTCACTAAGAAATAAGGTGACTTTGGATGAAAGATTTGCAAGAATTAGTCTTAACGATCGTTTCACCACTTGTTACCAAACCTGAGGATATCAAGCTTGAGCTGGTAGAGTCAGATGATTTCTTGGAATATAATCTTACTGTGGCACCAGAAGATATTGGTCGTATCATCGGTAAACAAGGTCGGGTTGCCAAAGCAATTCGAACGATTGTTTACAGTGTACGGACAAATGGACCGAAAAAAGTTCGTTTGAATATCATTGATGGTAAATAAGCAAGAGTGTAAAGCATTTCTCAAAGAGAAATGCTCAGACTGTAGACAAAGTACTAGTTTTTAGTGCTTTGTCTTTTTTTATCCGTTAAAATAAGAGTATCAATTGGAGGTGTATCCAGATGCTCTCAAAACAAGATATGAGTAAACGCGCACAAATCGGTTTCTTTTCTCTTGAAGACTTGGTCCCACAGGACCATTTATTTCGGCAAATAGATCAATGTATTGATTTCTCCTTTATTTATGAATTGGTTAAAGAGAAATACGATGAAATCCAAGGACGTCCTAGCTTGGATCCTATTCTTCTAATTAAATTACCAATGATTCAATATCTATTTGGTATTAAAAGTATGAGACAAACAATAAAAGAAATAGAAGTGAATATCGCTTATCGCTGGTTTTTAGGTTTGAGTTTAGAAGATCCTGTTCCTCATTTTTCAACATTTGGTAAAAACTATACGCGACGGTTCAAAGGAACAGATCTCTTTGAAAAAATTTTTTATGAAATTCTAGAACAATGTATCGCTGAAGGTATCGTAGATACTTCCGAAGTATTTATTGATAGTACGCATATTAAAGCACATGCGAATCGTAACAAAAAAGAATCTGTCGAAGTAATGGAACAAGCTGTTTTTTATACAGATAAGCTGACAAAAGAAATCACCAAGAATCGAGAAAAACATTTAAAAAAGCCCTTAAAAGAAACAAACGCAGAAAGTAAAACTTCCTTGAAAAAAAGAAGTACGACTGATCCTGAAAGTGGTTGGTTTCATAAAGGTGAACACAAAGAAGTTTTTGCCTATAGCTCACAAGTGGCGTGTGATAAACATGGATGGATATTAGGTTATACTACACACCCAGGGAACTTTCATGACAGTCGTACGTTTGTTTCTTTATTTAACAAGCTCAAAGGAGCTTTTCCCCTAGAAAAATTAATTATGGATGCTGGGTATAAGACACCAGCAATTGCACATTTACTACTCGAACATAAATTGACCCCAATTTTCCCATACAAACGTCCTATGACTAAAAAAGGCTATTTCAAGAAACATGAATATGTTTATGACGATTACTATAATTGTTATATCTGTCCCAATAATAAAATACTCTCTTATGCCACTACCAATCGCAAAGGATATATCGAATACAAAAGCAATCCAAAGGATTGTAAAAATTGTCCTTTCTTGTCTAAGTGTACCAACTCAAAAAATCATACCAAAGTAATCACTAGACACATTTGGGCTGAAGCTATAGAGACCTGTGAAGAGATACGCCATCAAAGTTGGTTCAAAGAACTTTATAAAAAGAGAAAAGAAACCATTGAACGAATTTTTGGGACAGCAAAAGAATTTCATGGGTTACGTTATACCAATCAAATAGGAATTGAAAAAATGCACATGAAAATTGGGCTTACTTTTGCGTGTCTTAATATGAAAAAGCTGGCAAAAATAAAAAGGATCAGAGCGCAAAAGAGACGTTTTCCTAAAGGAAAACTGCCTAATCTATCGATTATCCATAGAATATTACATAGAAAAAAGACAAACCTCATGTTTGTATAAGGTTTGTCTACAGTCTGAGCATTTCTCAAAGAGAAATGCTTTTTTTGTAAAATTCATGCTTAAGATGGAGGACAAAAAAGGATGGTTTTGAGATAATCAAAAATGAGGAGGTGCTTGTATGTCTCAACTAATCGCATGGATCGTCGTTCTTTTGATTCTCGTCTTTATTTATAAAATCGGTTCTTTTCTTTGGCGAACGCTAGGGATCTTGTTGTTGCTCTTTTTAATTTGGGTCTATCGTGAGGAGATCATGACCCAATTGAACCAATGGACACAAAACTTTCGTTGGGGCGACCTATCGACGATCGCCAATCAAGTTTGGCAATGGATCAAGGACGGCTTCCAATCACTGCAAAATTGGGTCACCAATCTTTAAAAAATCGACAAAAAAATGACAGACAATCTGACTTGTTTGTCATTTTTTTTATTGAGGGGTATCCTTTGTATAAGGAGGGGAACATCATGAAAAAAGAACTAGGATTATTTGTTACGCTGCTAACGATCGGAACCTTGGCTGGCTGTAATAATCAAAAAGACCAAGAAACCAGTCAAGCCAGTACAGCTGAAACAACAGCAACGACTATGGTGGAAAGTACCCAAACACAAAAAAGTAGTCAATCAGAAACCAGTCAATCAACTGCATCGACTAGTCAGGCGGTTTCTGAGGATTCTTCAAATACGAGTAGCACCACAGACATCTATAGCCAAATACAAGCGGTATTCCCTGATCTTGTCTTGCCAAAGGACGTTCCGCTTGCTTCGGATAAAGTGTTGAATGCGGCCACAGCTGGCAGTCAATCCGATGCCTCGATTCTTTATTATGGACTTGATCAGCAATTGTCTCTCAATGACAAGGCTTTGAACGAAGAAACACCGCTTGCTGCTTTTCAATCAAAAGAGTATCAATCAGCGGATGAAGCTGCTGCAGCGGTCAATGTAACAGCGGATGATGGCGGACAAGCCGTTGATCTCGGATATGGCATTACTGGGCATATGCAAGGAGCTGCTGGCTCCAGTTATTTAAGTTGGCAAGAAGGAAATTGGTCATTGACTGTTCGAGCAGTCAACCAAGAGGAACAAGATCCTGTGCCGGTTGCCAAAGAAGTGGTGGCGTATCTAGAAGAAGCCATGCTTCCAGCACCTGAGGTCGGTCAAATCACTATCGATATGGGAAAAAATGACCATACAGCAACTACCGTGGTCTGGCAACAAGAAAAGATGCTTCGAACGGTGCAACATCAAGATGCACGTTCCGCATTGGAAATGGCCGTTTCAATGAATCAATAAGTTTCAGATTAGGACATTGCCCCTTTGATCAAGCGTCGAAGGGGCGTTTTTCGTGCGATGATTTTGAGGAAAACAGGGGGCGCTAGGAAACGGCTAGAATTCGCTACTTTGCTATGCTAAAATAGAACAGAAGTTAGAAGAAATGGGGAACGAACGTGACAGAATATTTAAACGTAGGGAAAATCGTCAATACACATGGGATCCGTGGAGAAGTACGAGTGATATCACAAACGGATTTTCCAGAAGAACGCTACCGTAAAGGGGCTGAATTGACACTTTTTCGTGAAAATAAAGAGCCATTACCATTGATTGTTTCAGGTCATCGCAAACATAAAAATTTTGATTTGTTAACGTTTGAGGGCTATCCCAACATCAACGACGTTGAACCGTTTCGTAACGGCATTTTAAAAGTTACCAAGGATGATTTGGTGGATCTAGCAGAAAATGAGTTTTACTACCATGAAATTATTGGTCTGGAAGTCGTCGAAGAAGATGGCACAGTCATTGGTAAAGTCAAAGAGATCCTTTCACCAGGCGCCAATGATGTTTGGGTGGTACAGCGAAAAGGGAAGAAGGATGGCTTGATTCCTTATATCGAATCTGTTGTTCATACCATCGATCTTGAAAATGGTCAGGTCATCGTTGAGATCCCAGAAGGGTTGTTAGACGATGAGAATTGATGTGCTGACACTATTTCCACGAATGTTTGAAGGGCCTCTTGGAGAATCGATCATCGGTAAAGCACGGGAAAAGGGATTGTTAGAAATCAATGTCTCTAATTTCCGTGATTATTCTGACAACAAACATCAAACAGTGGATGACTATCCTTATGGTGGCGGAGCAGGAATGTTATTAAAAGTCCAACCTGTCTATGACAATATCAAAGCGATCGAAGAAGCGACACCAGAAACGAAAAAGCGGGTGATCCTATTAGACCCAGCGGGAAAACCCTTTGATCAAAAGATGGCGGAAGAATTCTCTACCGAAGAGCACCTTGTTTTTATTTGCGGTCACTATGAAGGCTATGATGAACGAATCCGTTCATTGGTCACTGATGAAGTGTCACTGGGCGATTACGTCTTGACTGGCGGCGAATTGGGGGCAATGGTCATGATCGATGCGACGGTCAGGCTATTACCAGAAGTTTTGGGCAATCAAACCTCCGCACAAACTGATTCTCATTCCACTGGTTTATTAGAGCATCCGCAATATACACGCCCGGCAGAGTTCAAAGGCATGAAAGTACCGGAAGTTTTGATGAATGGCAATCATAAACTGATCGAGCAGTGGCAATTAAAAGAATCCTTGCGCCGAACGTATCAGCGACGTCCAGATATGCTGGAAACTTATCCGCTGACCGCTGAAATGCAGAAGCTTTTAAAAGAAATTGAAGACGAATCGAAGACTGGCAAGTAAAATAGTGCCAGTTTTTTTGATATTCTGTGCCATGACAAGAAAATTCTCTTTACAGCCTATGGTCGACTGTGGTAAGATATTTCAGTGAGTGTAAACTCAACTATTACGATGTTCCGCTGGAGCTTTCATGCTTTAAGAATGTTTGGGAATAAGGAGAATGATAAACATGAATCCATTGATTCAAGAACTAACTCAAGAACAATTACGTACTGACATCCCAGCTTTCCGTCCTGGGGACACTGTTCGCGTTCACGCGAAAGTTGTCGAAGGAACTCGCGAACGTATTCAGTTATTTGAAGGTGTTGTCATCAAACGCCGCGGTGCTGGTATCAGCGAAACTTATACAGTTCGTAAAGTATCAAACGGTGTAGGTGTTGAACGTACCTTCCCATTGCACACACCACGTGTTGCACAAATCGAAGTTGTTCGTTACGGTAAAGTACGTCGTGCAAAATTGTACTACTTGCGTGCATTACACGGAAAAGCAGCTCGTATCAAAGAAATTCGTCGTTAATCATTTATTATCAGATGAAGCAAAAGCCCTTGTTTTCAAGGGCTTTTTTCTTTTGTTTGGCGTTATGTTCTATCATTTTAAAGTTCTAGAATTGATTAATTGTGGAAAAAGGGGAGGCGGTTACAGTGTTTTCTTTCTTCATGGATAAAAAGACAAAGTACTGGTTATAGTACTTTGTCTATCGAGAGGCTGTCCATTGTTAAGACGAGCTTTTTTTAATTAGCTTTGTCTATTCATCCCTTGAAACAACAACCATAGATTTGATCGTTTTTCGTTCCTGCATATCGGCATAGGCTTGGTTGATATCATCTAAATCATAGGTTTGGGTGAAAACGCGGCCTGGATTGATAGTACCATCAAGCACCGCTTTTAACAGGATTTCCTTATCATATGTTGTGACCGATGCAGATCCTCCCGCAATGGAAATGTTTTGAGCAAAAGTGGAACCGATTGGTCGATTGTCATAGTGAGGGACGCCGACATAACCTACACGACCACCATTATGCAATACACCAAGGGCTTGTGTAATGGCAGCTTCTGTACCAACACATTCAAGAGCAGCATCCGCGCCTCCGCCAAGGATCTCGCGTACCTTCGCGATTCCCTCTTCACCACGCTCAGCCACAACAGCTGTAGCACCTGATTGAAGAGCCATTTCTTGTCGATCTTTATGACGGCTCATTAAAATAATTTGGGAAGCCCCACGCATTTTTGCCGCGATGACAGCACATTGTCCTACGGCACCATCGCCAATCACGACGACTTTATCCCCTTTTTCTACATGTGCACAACGTGCCGCATGATATCCTGTGGGCATAACATCTGCCAAAGTTAAAAGAGACTTGATCATACCTTCCGTATAATCAGCTGGCTGACCTGGAACTTTTACAAGGGCCCAGTTGCCGTAATGGAAGTTGATATACTCAGATTGGAAACCGTTAGACCAATTCGTTGTACCTTGATGACGGTCGCATGTGCCATCAAAGCCGGCACGGCAAGCATCACATTCACCACAACCATGGGTGAAGGGGACGATGACAAAATCTCCAGGTTTCACAGTCGTAATGTCTGGACCGATTTCTTCAACGATGCCTAATGCCTCATGACCATCATTAACTGAATGAGGTTCTTTACTATCGCCATGGGCATACGACCAAAGATCAGAACCGCAAACACATGCTCGGACAACTTTAATAATAACATCATCGGCTGCTTGTAAAGTTGGCTTTTTTACTTCCTCCACTTTAACTAATCCTGCTTTTTCAAAAATTGCTGCTCTCATATAAATCCTTCTTTCTTAAGTTAGTATTGTTAGTATAAATGTTGAAGTTAACTTTAGGTCAAGAAAAAGACACATCAAGAAATGACGTTCTCTAAAAAATTCCATTCAGGTTTTCCTTCAAGAGCAAACGTAGTGCTAACAAAAATAATTATTTCTATTCGTTAGCCGTTTCTTACGATGTTTCAAGTGGAGCATGCGCAAATGACGCCTGGAGACGGTTTGTCATTCAAACCGCCTGCCGTTTCTGAAACTTCTATCCAACTTCCCTCAATGCTTCATTTGGCGCAACAAAAATTACATGTACGTCAGAGTAACTTTTTTCATAAATGATTTTAGCTTATCTAGCAGAGGATACCATGAAATGATCGTCTAAAGTTTTGCGAAGACAGAATACTTTCTTCAGATTCCAGTTTATTTCCCTCTCAACAACTGTTACTGATCAGCAGTTTTTTATAAAAAAGGCAAAGAGGCAATAAACGGAGATTTTAATTAAACGTTCACTACACATTTAGGCTATAGAAGTTCATTTTGAGTGATTAGGTAGTTGCTGATTGATTACTATGTTTTTCCGTATTATGTGCCGATCGTAGTTGGGGAGCCTTTTGGGCTTTTTGATTTTGACACAGTAAGGCCAGGAAGCAGGTTATGGGATGTTTCTTATGCTGCGTACCGCTGGGTACCCTTGTATTTTGATGGGAACAGTCGTCTGAGTGAAACGCAATGCCATCGATTGAAACTTTTTGTGGATACTTATCGGCTGTCCAATAATGACAGAGTACAGATTGTCGATTGTTTGATCGACCGCCTTTGTGCACTAGTTGCTTTTATGAGTAGAAAAGGAGAAGAAGGGAATGGAAATTTTCAGAAAAACATTGACGAGGGACATCTTGCTAAATACCAATAGGACATTCAGCGCCTGAAAGAAAATAAATCGCAAGTCATCGAAGGGATAAAAATAGAAGGATAGAAGAACAGTGAGTACAAATCATCCTACAGTCTTCTATCAGATCGTCTTGATGTTTTTTATTGAAACGATTGTTATTTATAGAGATGAATTTTCTCTATCTTTTTAATTTTTAATTTTATGTAATCTGGAAATAAAGAAAAAATTTTGAATGATTTCATTATTGTTTTCTAATAAATGATTACAGAAAAAAAGCAATAAATTCCCCTTTTTTTGATGATTTCTATGGTAATCTTCTCGATAGAGAACTTTCTTTTATCTAGCTATTACTGACCTCTATGTGTTAGTTAACTACTTCACAAATAAAAGGAAGTTCTTTATTTAATCGAATTGAAAGAGGTGTCTTTGTGAAAGCAGCTGTAGTATCAAAAGATAAGGTTGTAAAAATCGAGGAAAAAGAATTAAGAGCGCTTCGTCCGAATGAAGCATTATTGAAAATGGAGTGTTGCGGTGTCTGCCATACTGACTTGCATGTAAAAGATGGCGACTTTGGAGATGCATCTGGGATCGTACTCGGACACGAGGGAATCGGTAAAGTGGTTGCAATCGGTGATGATGTTACTTCTCTAGCAATCGGTGACCGTGCAAGTGTCGCTTGGTTGTATGAAAGCTGTGGATCATGCGAGTACTGTGTGAACGGGAATGAATCATTATGCCGTTCGGTTAGAAATGCCGGCTATTCTGTAGATGGTGGTATGGCTGAAGAATGTATCGTTGTAGCTGACTATGCAGTGAAAGTTCCAGAGGACTTAGGTTCTGCTGAAGCCAGCAGCATTACTTGTGCAGGTGTAACCACATATAAAGCGGTAAAAGTTTCTGACATTAAACCCGGTCAATGGATCGCCATCTATGGTTTAGGGGGACTAGGAAACCTAGCCTTACAATATGCTAAAAATGTCTTTAATGCAAAAGTGATTGGAATCGATATCAACGACAAACAGTTGAACTTCGCAAAAGATCACGGCGCTGATCTTGTAATCAATCCTGCAAAAGAAGATGCGGCAAAAATCATTCAAGAAGCAACCGGCGGCGCACATGCAGCCGTAGTAACAGCTGTTTCAAAAGCAGCCTTCAATTCTGCTGTTGATGCTGTTCGTGCGGGCGGTACGATTGTAGCGGTCGGTCTCCCACCAGAAAGCATGGACTTGAACATTCCTCGACTTGTATTGGATGGGATTAAGATTGTCGGTTCCCTTGTTGGAACACGAACTGATTTAGCAGAAGCCTTCCAATTTGCAGCGGAAGGGAAAGTCGTTCCTAAAGTAGTCATGCGTCAGTTAGAAGAGATCAACGATATTTTTGATGAAATGCTTTCAGGAAAAATCAAAGGACGGATGGTCATTGATTTTCAAGAAAAATAAACGAAAATAGAGAAACCGACTATGAATTTTTAGCGAAGGAGAAAATTTCGTGTGTAATTTATTGATCATTGACAGCGAAGAGCGAAGAGCAGTTAGCGAGATGGTTCGTTTGATTGATCGTCATTTCCCAAATGTCATCTTGCTTCCAATGGTTGATTCGAAAAAAGCACTTCAGCGTACCTGTCTTGAGCAGATGGTTGAGATTGCAGTGATCAATGCGGATGGCGAAGAGGACTGTTTTGAATTATACAAAGAGTTGCTTTCTTTTTATCCGAATGCAAAAGCAATTTTGTATTCTGCAGTAGAAAGTTTTGCTATCGCTCAAAAAGCGTTGCGTTACGACTTGATCGATTATTTGGTCGAACCGATCACCAATGATTTTGTTTATGCATTGGACCGAGGGATTCAATCCATCAATCAGATTTCCTTGCTGCACGTCGAGAAAAACAATGAAGCTTCTCCTTCGCTTTCTTTAAGACATAAGATATTGCGCTATATTCATGAAAATTATAGAGAACATATTACGTTAGACACTTTAGCAGATCACCTGCATTTAAGTCGGTATCACACCAGCCGTTTGATCAAGAATACATTAGGAATGACCTTTTCATTGTACTTGATGATTTATCGTATTGAAGTTGCCAAAAAAGAACTCTCAACAAGTGATCGATCAATCAGTGAAATTTCTGTTAGAGTAGGATTCAATGATCCAAATTATTTTAGTAAGAAATTTAAAAAAGCAACTTCTTATACGCCCAAAGAGTATCGAAAAATTTATCGTGGGAAAGTAACCGTGATCGACTCAAGACTTGAGCTTTGAGTATTAAATAAAGTAGTTTGGGCTGATTGTATTAGCGAAAACATGATTCTTTGCTAATGCTTATCAAGTTACTTTTTCATAGATGAGAAAAGCTAAAAGGCCTATGTGTGCAAGGCCTTTTTTTACTTGAAAAAAATTTTGGATCAAGTTATTCAGACTAGCAGCAGAGGACAAAGACTGATGTTTTTGTGAATGAACCGATAGGTGCTATAATGAGAACGGATTCAGCAGTGCAGCTTACCAAAGAAAGGGAGCAAGAAAATGGCGAACAAAATGGTGTTTATTAACTTGCCTGTCACTGATATCAAACGTGCAACATCCTTTTATGAAGCGCTGGGGTTTGTAAAAAATGAAGAGTTCTCAAACGAGACCAGCAGTGGAATGGTTTGGAGTGAATCGATTTGGTTAATGCTGTTAGAACATGCGTTTTACCAACAATTTCTAAATGGTAGAAGTATTGCAGATACAAAGAAGACGAGTGGCGCATTGATCGCGTTTAGTTTTGACACACCAGAAGAAGCAAAGAATTTTGCAAAAATCGCTGAAGAAAATGGTGGACAGTCGTTCCAAGTTGATATGGGGATTCCAGAGGACATGATGGTCGGTTATGAAATCGTTGATCCTGACGGCAATCAGATTGAGTCTGCTTGGATGAAGGGCTATTAGCAAAGTGCTCGTTTAAATAAAAAGGAAAAAAATGGTTCAGTATGCAGTTCCCTCAAGAAGTTAGGCTTTTGTGCTAACTTTTTGAGGGCTGCTTTTTCTTGACGGGATTCTCGAGTTTTGTAAGATTGGTCAGTACCCTTTGTCTAAATCTGAAAAAAGAGGTATGATACAAGAAAAAGGAGTGGAGACGAAGTGAAATATTCAACGAAATACAGCGACGCCATTCACATCCTCGCTTACATCCACCTCTTTAAAGGAACTGATCTATCAAGTGATCGGATCGCCCAGAGTGTTGAAACGAATCCTGCTTATGTTCGCCGGATTATGAGTGATCTGCGTATTGCAGGATTGATCGAAAGCCAAAGAGGAAAACCAAACCCTAAACTAACGAAGGAACCAAATGAGATTTCTTTGTTAGACATTTATGCGAGTGTTGAAAAAGATCAGCATCTTTTACATGCGGACAAGAAGACCAATCCCAATTGCTTGATTGGGGGGAATATCCAAACGGTATTAGAGGAAACTTACGATGTGCTGCAAAAGAAAATTGAGCAGGAAATGAGCGCTATCTCACTACAATCCATCATTGACGGCATTCAAGTAGAAGCCAATCATTAAAAGTGTCACATGGAAGGCTGTAAAAAAAGAACTTTCACCTGCTAGGCAAATTCTTGACAGGGAAGAAAGTTTCTTTTATACTCTAGTTGTAACTTAATTTGTAACAACTGATTTTGAAAAAAACAAAAGTAGGAAGGATGGTCATTATGAAAATCGGTATTATTGGCGCAACAGGGAATGCAGGTTCAGCAATTTATCAAGAAGCAGTACAGAGAGGACACGAAGTGACTGCTATCGTGAGAAATGAAGGGAAGGCCAAAGAACAACTTGGTGAGACGGTCAAAACACTTACAAAGGATGCTTTTTCCCTCACAGAAGAAGAGCTCAGTGACTTTGATGTGCTTGTTGACGCGTTTGCAACAAGTCCTGACAAAGCTTACTTGCATGTGGATCTGGCAACAAAATTAGTGCACCTGTTTCGAGAAAAAAACACTCGTTTGTTCTTCATCTTAGGAGCCGGCAGTTTATTCAATGAAGCGGGGGAACGTAATCTCTCTGAGTTGAAAAAAGCACCAGGAAGCGAAAGTTGGATTGCGATTCCAGAAAATCAGCTAGACGAATATCTCTTTTTAGAAACAGTCAAAAATGTCCCTTGGGTGGGGATTTCTCCTGGGAATGTCTTTCAAGAAGGACCAGCTAAACCAGCGATTTTAGGGAAAGATCACTTACTATTCAACGAACAAAAGGAATCGGTGACATCTAGCGGTACGTTAGCTAAGGCAATTATCG
The DNA here is from genome assembly GCF_029215545.1 of Enterococcus casseliflavus. Taxonomy (NCBI): domain Bacteria; kingdom Bacillati; phylum Bacillota; class Bacilli; order Lactobacillales; family Enterococcaceae; genus Enterococcus; species Enterococcus casseliflavus. Next base: position 998,149 of record NZ_CP119393.1, read on the forward strand.
ATGAGATCGAAACAGTACAACATGAAAACACTCGCTTTACTGTGATTGATGCCTAGTAAGTTTTCAAAGACGACTGAGAAGGAAATGCTATGAGTAGTGTTGACTATTGGTACGAGTGGATGGATAGGCTATTTTAGGCAACAGTTCTTTTTTCACATTATTGTTTCCCATACTCAGTAATTTAGACAAGACAAATCCTCTGTCTTTGCTTATAATCAAGGACAGAGGTGAGAAAATGAATAAAAAAATCGAAGCGTATGAATTGATGCTTCTGCAATTAAAAGGATTACTAGAAGCAGAGAGTAATTGGATCGCTAATCTAGCAAACTCTTCTGCTTTATTAAATGAAACATTGGAAGATACGGTGTTTGCCGGCTACTATTTGTTTGAAGAAGGCGAACTGATCTTAGGCCCGTTCCAAGGAAGAGTATCTTGCACCAGAATTACTATGGGCAAAGGGGTTTGTGGAGAGTCAGCGGCAAAACAAACGACATTGATTGTCCCGAATGTCAAAGAACATGAGAACTATATCTCTTGTGACTCGGCAGCTATGTCTGAAATCGTTGTTCCTATGATAGCTGATGATCAATTGATTGGTGTGTTGGATATCGATAGTGGCAAAACGAACAGCTATGATGAGATCGATCAGAAATATCTTGAAGAATTTGCGGCGATTCTAGTAGCGAGTCGTAAATAAATCGTCATTTCTTAATAATTATCAAAAAACAATATAACGTTTACGAAGCAAGTGTTCATTGAATAATGGGCACTTTTTTCATTTTCGTTTTAAATGGACATGCATATCGCTTTATTTTATTAGAATTAGATGATAAGATGATAATACGATTAGAGAAACGAGTAGTAAGGAGCGCATTATGGAAGCAGAAACAATTGTATTAGGTAAAGCATATGAATGTAAACCAGTTGGCTTAGAAAGCCGCGTTATCGGAGAAGTGGTCAGAAAAATGGAACGTTGTGCCGTTTTGCATGTGATCCGTTATGAAGAGACCGATCATGACGAGCTTGAAGAACGTTGTGGACGAGTTGTGGCAAAATACAACGAGATCTATCAACCAGCATTGGTTGATTGCTTTTCTAGCTAAGGGTTAATCCCAATCAAGCGAAGCCATGCACGTAAACCAATTCCCTTAACAAAGGGGCTGTTTCTTGGAAGCAGCCTCTTTTTTTGATTCTTGGACACCGCTGCGTAGAAAAATACATGCTATAATGGGCGAGAAACTAGCAGAAAGCAGGGAGCGAAATGGAATTAGAAAAAACGGTCATTGATGACAAACAGATGCTTTTTGAATTGCCGAAGGAAGCAGGGCAACTGCAAATTGTTAAAGGAAAACTTATTGAAACAAAAGACAATACCGTCCTTTTAGCCATAAAAGAAGGCCAATTACTATCAGTTGCAGATGAGAAAACATTTGATGACAAGCAAGAATATGATCGCTTAATGATCCTTACACCACCTTGGGAGATCATGGCGCCATACTTAGCAGCCTATTATCAAGAGAAATATCAACTGTCCAATGCTTCCAACGCACCTATCTTGATTCCACAGGAACTGCAACAAGGGGTCGCTATTTGTGCGGAACCATTTGATTGCTTGATCGATTTTCTGGGTTATGTATCTACCAGCAAAAAGGAAACGAAAGCGGTGAAAAAAGGGGGTAAGCCTCGTCATAAATGGTCAAAAGAATTACAAGATGAACCCTTTATGGTGGATTATCAAGGAAGTACAGCAACGGTCTATTGGCAGAAACGCAACGAGGTTCGAATTGAAAAAGGCGCTACTTTGCGTCAAGAGGTTCCTTTGAACAAAGACGGCTCGGTGGGCTTTTCAGCTCGATTAGCAGAAAAGATACGGCAAGAGAATCAATCAGCGATCAAAGAGGGACGAACGATTGAAGACGTCGTATTAAAAAGTGTCAATGAGGTCGGCATGTTTCTTTACTATGGGGGGACCAATGGCTGGCTTCAATTAAAAGATCAGCAAGGAAGAACCCTGAACGAGCGAACGGTGGAATAGAATAGAGAGATACTGAACAAGAAAGCGATCCACCAAAGCGAACGGAATCAGCTTTGGTGGATCGCTCGTATAGTTTAACTAGGAGTAGGCTCTTCATCGATCAAGACAAATTCTTGACCTGTTTTGGACAAAACAAGGTTCGGTTTTGCAGTTCCTTCTTTTTCTGCTCGATACGCCTCTCTGTGCTTTTGCAGATGTTCGGGGCGTTTTAACCAAGCTTGAAAGGCTTTTTTCTCAGTCCATTTTGACACCAACTGGAAAACGAGGCGGTCTTTTGATTCTGAAAACCAAGCTTCAGCAGAGTGACAGCCAGCAAATGTTTTCATTGAGGCGGTATCTTTTTTCATTTTAGCAAGAAAGAGTTCTTTTCCTTCTGGAATGACTTCAAACGCAACGGTACGGATATACATGAAATTCCTCCTTTGACTCGGGACGATTTGGTTTAGTATAGCGCTAATTGAGAATGATTGTCAATTAGCTGTGGAATCTTGTAATTTTTTTATCGATAGTAATTTTTTGATCAAATTCCTCAAAAGCCTTGAACAAATGAAAAAAGTACGTATAATTAATATACGTACTGAAGAGTCCGAAGAGTATTGGAGAAAATGGATACTTGGGGAAGTCTTTCTTTTCTCACGTGCAGTACTCTTCGTTTGTTTAGTGTACCACTCCCATTTTAAAATAGATACGTTTTTTTTACTTTCTGAGGAGATTTCTTTTATTCCTTGAGTTGAAAGGCAAAAAAGTGGGAAGGCTCTGAGAAAGCGCTATGAAGACGAAATTTATGTCTTCTTTTTTTTGTGAAAGGGAAGGAAAATTAAGAAAGTTTTTTTATCCATTTTTCTTCGAAATGATGTATAAGAGAGTAGCCAAAGTTCTGATTACTAGAAGATCAGAACTTTTTTGTATGCTTTCTTGGCACGACTCCTTTCAACGATATTCAGCATAAAGTCGCTCTTTTCTACTTTTTACATTCAGAAGAGCGTTTCTGACACAACTATGTAACCTCTTACATTTTTTGGTCGTGTTAAATTGACAGGCTGCATAAACATGCGGTAAACTCGGTACAACAAACAGAATTTTTTGAATTATCTGAATGTTAGAAGGGGATGAGTAGAAATGGGGAAACGTAGCAAATATGCAGTATCGCTTGTGTTACTAGGCAGCTTATTTTTAGCAGCTTGTCAAAATGGCAATCAAGATAACGAGACGGATTCATCAGCAGCTTCTTCTGCAGAGCAAGTGATCAATGTGCAATTTTCGGCAGAGATGGGCAGTGCAGATATTTCTTTAGCAACCGACTCTTACAGCTTTATCACGTTAAACAACGCCTATGAAGGTCTTTATCGCTTAGATGAAAACAATGTTCCTGTGATTGCTGGCGCAAGCGAAGACGCTGAAGTTAGTGAAGATGGGCTTTCTTACATCATTTCACTGCGGGAAGAGGCAAAATGGTCCAATGGCGATCCAGTTACTGCAGCTGATTATGTTTTTAGCTGGCAGCGAACCGTTGATCCAGCCACTGCTTCCAATTATGCTTATATGCTGGCACCCGTTAAAAACGCTGCCGCTATTTCAGATGGTACGCTAGATAAAAGCGAGTTAGGGATCGAAGCAGTCAATGATTATCAATTGAAAATCACGTTAGAAAAACCGACGCCTTACTTTTTATCTTTACTGGCTTTTCCAACTTTCTTCCCGCAAAACGAGCGTGTCGTGGAAGAGTTCGGTGACCAATATGCCTTAACCAGTGAAAACGCGGCGTACAATGGACCATTCCTATTGACCAATTATGCTGGACCAGGCACCGACATCCAATGGACATTGGCGAAAAATCCCGATTATTGGGATGCCGATTCGGTCAAACTTGAAACAATTAATTTTGATGTCGTGAAAGACTCATCGACCGCTTATAACTTGTACGAAAGCGGACAAGCCGATGACATTATTTTAAGCGGTGAATTGGCGATGCAGAATGTGAATCATCCTGATTACATTGTTCAGCCTAGTGCAACCACTCAGTATTTAGAAATGAATCAAGCACCAGAAGATTCGCCTTTTCGAAATGCAAATCTGCGCCAGGCCATTTCGTATAGTATGAATCGACAACAAATCGTTGACAATATTTTAGGCAACGGCTCCTTACCGGCTGTCGGTTTTGTTCCTTCTGACCTAGCGTTTAATCCAGAGACAAAGGCTGATTTTGTCGAGGATGCGGCAACCACGTTAGCCTTTGACGAAGAAAAAGCCCAAGAATATTGGGAAAAGGCAAAAGCTGAACTGGGTATCGATACATTGTCTTTTGAACTGTTGACATCAGATACCGATCAATCGAAAAAAATGGCAGAATACATTCAAGGCACCTTGCAGCAAACACTGGATGGGCTGACTGTCGAAGTCACAAACGTTCCATTTTCTGTGCGCTTGGATCGTTCAAATAGCGGCGATTTTGAGATGGTCATGAACAACTGGATCGGGGATTATGCAGATCCAATCAACTTTTTGGAATTGTTCAAAAAAGACAGTTCCTATAATCGTGGAAAATGGCTAAATGATGACTACAATCAATTGATCGAACAAGCCTCCAATGAAAATGCTAACGATCCAGAAGCCCGTTGGGAAAATATGGTAGCAGCAGAAAAAATCTTAAACGACGACTTAGGCGTTATTCCACTCTTCCAAAGTGCTGAAGCACATCTACGGTCGCCAAAAATCAAAGGCCTCATCGTTCATAGTGTTGGCGCGGCCTATGATTATAAAAATGTCTTTGTCGAAGAATAAGGAGAAAAAAGCTCCTTTTGTCTATTCATTGTCTGACTTCGTTAAAGAGGGCAGCAGACGAGAAAAACGTTACTAGAATGTTTACCAACTTGATAACAAGGAATAAAGCAGTTCTTTTTCTAGCAGCGAACAATGACGTATTCATTTTAGCTAGATAAGAACTGCTTTTCTTTTTGGGAGGAACACCAATGAAAATCACAGCAGTTGAAACCAAACGAATTCCGATCCAGCTGAATGCACCCTTTAAAACGGCGCTCAGAGAAGTGCACGCCGTCGAAGTGATTCGAGTGCTGCTTTTTTTTGATAATGGGATCGTTGGCATCGGAGAAGCAGCACCTACCGAAGTGATCACCGGTGATACAAAAGAAAGTATTTTAAAAGATATCGAAACGGTCTTTGCCCCGTTCCTGTTAGGCAGAAAGGTAGATGCCCAATTGCTAGTAATGGATGAACTTCATGCGTTGATCCAGCATCATACGAGCCCTAAAGCGGCGATTGATATCGCGTTGCATGATGCACTGGCAAAAGCGGCCAACTTGCCTCTTTACCGCTATTTAGGTGGTTCTGCCAATACATTGACAACCGACTATACGATCAGTGTTGGCTCACAGGAGCAGATGCTGCATGATGCCCAAGCGAAAGTCCAGGCAGGATTTCGCTCCTTGAAAATCAAACTAGGGGCAGGAACGATCGAAGAGGAAGTTGCGAAAATTCGCCGCATCAATGAACGCTTGGCAGGAAAGATTCCCTTTCGAATTGATGCGAATCAAGGCTGGACCAAAGAAGAAGCGGTGCAGATTTTAGACCAATGGCAAGACATTCCGATCGAGTTTGTTGAACAGCCAGTAAAAGCCCATGATTTTGCTGGACTCAGCTATGTGACTGCTCGTACGACGATTCCAATCATGGCTGATGAAAGTCTTTTTTCCTATGAGGATGCCAAGCGTTTGATTGCTGAAAACTGCTGCAATTATTTGAACATTAAATTGATGAAAAGCGGCGGGATCAAAGAGGGACAAAAAATTTATCACTTGGCAAAAGAGCATCAAATGCCAGTGATGGTCGGTTCGATGATTGAAGGGTATGGGGGAATGGCGGCAGCCGCCCATTTTGCCTTGGGGATGGCCGACGTCCAATTTTATGATCTGGACGTTCCTTTTATGTGGGAGACCCAAACGACTTCCCCTGAAATGCAAGGGATTCTTCAGCGTCCAGGAAGTTTGAGAGTCACCGAACGCATCGGTCTAGGAATCAACGAATAAATAGTTATGAGAGGAGCAAAGATGAAACAAATTGTTCAGGCTGGCTCTTCCTTCTTATGGAAGGAACCCAAAGAAAACAAAGTACTAGCAAAAATCAAAGCATTTCCTTTAGAAGCGCTGCACACTTTTTTGACTGATGAAGATACGATGCGGCTTTATCAGGAAAGCTTAGTGGACTCCGAAGTATTATATGGGACGATAGTAGAAGTCATCACCCAAACGGATGGTTGGTCCCATGTGATCGTCTTGGATCAAAAAAGCAATAAACACCCACTCGGGTATCCCGGTTATCTGCCGAACGAGGTATTGAAGCCATTGCCACCAGATTATTCACCAGCTAAAAGAAGGATTGGGGTGATTGCAAAAGAAGCCGTGCTTGTTTTTGACTCGACCACACGACTTGTTTCTTTTGGAACAGTTTTACCACTTGTTGGGGAAACCGCAGATTCCTATCAAGTGGCTACGCCTAATGGACCAGCAACGATCGCTAAAGCTTTTGCTCACGTCCTATCGGACACATGGGCAAAGCTCCCAGAAAAAATAATAGCCTTAGCAGAACAATTTATAAACCAGCCCTATGTCTGGGCAGGCATTAGCGGCAGTGGCTTTGATTGTTCTGGATTCATGTATTCGCTGCATCGACTTCATGGTATTTTAATCCCCCGAGATACGATCGAGCAAGCACAACAAGCAAACATCGTACCTTACAGTCAGGCACAACCAGGGGATCTGCTGCTGTTTGCTTATGAAGAAGGAAAAGGCGAAGTCCATCATGTCGGTCTATATTTGGGGGATGACGAAATGATTCATTCAAGAACACCTGGGTCACGGGTCATGAAAACCAAAATCACTGGCTCTAATTATGAACCAGAACTCGCAGTTGTGGCGCGTTATTGGCAAAACCAGCCGAATGCATCACAGGAATGATCATGAACATTCTTTTCATGATCGTAAGGAAAGGGGCATTTGATGGGAAAAGATGACTTGCGTGTAGCAATTAAGCCTATTCTAGAAAACTATCAGACAACCTTGGAAATGGGTTTATGGATCGGTACGCCAACGGAATGTCTTGTTGACTATCAGAGTCAAAAGTCGTTTTCGGCAGCGAGTATCAGTAAGCTTGTTTTGTATGCCTATTATCTTGAACAGATTAACGAAGAAAAAATCGATCCGCAACAGCTGATCGGTGTGAACGCCGTTGATCTGACAGGTGGTGCTGGGGTGATCCGTCTTTTTCCTCAGAAGAAAGGTTGGACCATCAGTGAACTTCTCACGGCGATGATCGCCGTATCTGATAATACTGCGACCAATGTACTATTGGACTTAGTAGGGTTGCCCACGCTTCAGGCCTGGATTCAGGAGCCAGAGATTCAATTTGAACGGTATATGATGCGACCGATCAAAGACAAAGAGAACCGCTTGACCCCCTCGGCGGCTGCTAAACTACTACTAAAGTGTGTTAAACGAGAAGAAGCTGCACTAGGGTTTTCACCCTTAAATCAGCAGCAATTTCAAGAAGGATTAGCGGGAAATTTTGCGGAAACTGCGCAGCCCGCTTGCCGCATTTTTAATAAGACAGGCCGTCTTGACCGCATCGAACACGATGTAGCGTATTTACAAGCCAATGAAACGACGATCATCATTGCGGCATTTTCCTATGATAAAACCGGTAGTGGTCAAGGGATCAGTTGGCTAAGAGAAATTGGTCAAACAGTCTATCAGCAATATTTTTAAGTAAAATGCGCTGCGTATCGCTCCTCACTTAGAGGCACTTGATCCGCAGCGTATTAATTATTTACAACAATAAAATCCCCCATATCATAGCGGTGCCGTGATTGGGAAAATTCAAAAGGCGTCCCATCGCCGAGGTAAACCGTTTGCTCAACTTCTAAAATGGGATCGGTGGCGGCACAAGCTAAGTATTGCTGGTCATAGGTGTCTGCACGATCCGCTTTGATACGACGGACAGATGTTCCAATCGAGGAGTGGAGTTGGTTCGTGATGTAGCTATAGACGGAAGAGGATAAGACTTCTTCGGTAATGCCAGGAATGACATGAAGCGGCATGATGGTATATTCTAAAACAACGGGTACATCGTCAAATAGACGCAGACGAACGATATCATAAATTTGCTGGTCACTGCGAATTTTTAGTTTTTCTTGTTCTTTCTCATCGGGAAAAAGAATGGCAAAAGAAATGATCTTGCTGGTGATTTTTCCTGTCTCTCCAAGGCGCTTCGTCAGCCCGCGATTGATCTTGGCGTTGTAATCGAAGGTTGAATAGGAATCACTGATAAACGTACCCGTGCCTTTTTTACCGTAAATAATGCCTTCCATTTGTAAAATATTCAATGCTTTTTGAATTGTCACGCGGCTCGTTTGATAATCCGCAGCCAGTTCGGATTGCTTCGGCAATTTTTTCTCTTCTTCGTAAAACCCGTGATTGATTTTGCTCCGTAAATCGGCAGCGATGTCATGGTAGTTCGCCATTTGCTTCACCTCAAAATAATAATAAGTGATAAAACGAAGTATGTAAACTTGGAGCTTTACATACCCTGTTTTGAAGGCTTTTCCTGCGTTTACATTCTTCAGGAAATGAATTACATTTGTAATGTAATCGTTTTCTAACAATTGAAGAATAGGGGTATAGGAGGGAGTTTTATGCAAGGATTTATGGATCGACTCGCTGACGTTTTAGGAAAGTTTGCCAATAGGATCAACAATTTACGCTACATCATGGTCATTAAAAATGCTTTTGCTGCTTTGATTCCAGTAATCATTACAGGAGCGTTTGGTACATTGTTTTCAGCAATGGTTTTTGATGCTGAAAATGGATTGGCACAAATCGAGGCACTGCGCTTTTTAGAAAGTTTAAAACCGATCTCATCTGCGGTCAGTTATGTGACGTTGAGTTTCTTAACGATCTATGCAGTGTTTCTGATCGGGATTGAGCTAGCAAAATTAAATAATATTTCTGGGGTCTTTCCAGGAATCATCGCAGTAATGTCTTATCTTTCTGTTAATCCAATGATCTTTGAATTTTTGCACGAAGATGCGACGGTGGTTGCCGAAAACGTGCTGGCTAAGCAATATACTGACACGAAAGGCCTATTTTTAGGCATGTTCGTTGCGATCGTTTCCATCGAGCTTTATGCGTGGTTAGGAAGACAAAAACGGCTGCAGATCACGATGCCTGATAGTGTTCCTGGGAATGTTTCGGCAAGTTTTTCGGCATTGTTTCCAACGATTTTCACCGTGACCATCATCGCCACCGCTGGTTTTGCTATCAAAGCACTCACAGGGATGTATGCTTACGATATCATCTACAATGTCGTCCAACGACCACTGGAAGGAATCGTCCAAGGATTGCCAGGTATCTTGTTGTTGATGTTTATCGCACAAGTTTTTTGGGTCATCGGGATTCATGGGAACCAGATGGTCAAACCCATTCGCGAACCATTGTTGCTGGCAGCGATCGCTGTCAATACGGAAGCTTTTGAAGCTGGAAAAGAAGTACCCAATATTATTACGATGCCGTTTTGGGATATGTATATGAGTATGGGCGGTTCTGGGGTTACGATTGGGTTGCTGATTGCGATTTTGATCGTCGGCAAGCGGGAGGACATGCGCCAAATCACTAAATTGTCATTAGCACCTGGGATTTTCAATATCAATGAGCCAGTGATCTTCGGAATGCCAATTATGCTGAATCCCATTTTGGCGATTCCCTTTATCCTGACACCGTTAGTAACAGGAACGATTGGGTACGTGGCGACAAGTCTAGGCTTTGCCGCTAAAGCCGTGGTAATGGTCCCATGGCCGATGCCACCGATCGTCAATGCTTATCTAGCTACTGCTGGAGATATCGGGGCTGTGATCACGCAAGTTATCTGTATTGTCGTGGCAATTTTGATCTATCTACCTTTTGTTTTGGTAATGAATCGTACGACCAATGAAGTTGCATAAAGGAGTTTTAAAAAAATGGTAAAAATACCTGAAACATTTATTTTAGGGGCTGCTTCGTCTGCTTGGCAGACAGAAGGCTGGCAAGGAAAGAAAGAAGGACAAGATTCGTATCTCGACCGCTGGTACAAAGAAGAACGCTTTGTCTGGCATAATGGCTACGGGCCGGTTGTTGCGACGAATTTTATGGAAAAGTTTTCAGAAGATATTCAACTGATGCAAGAAGTTCATTTGACCCATTACCGAACATCGATCAACTGGGCGCGCTTCTTTACCGACCATGAACAGCTGATCGTTGACGAAGATTATGCTGCTCATATTGATCAGCTTATCGACCAATTGCTTGCGGCTGGGGTCGAACCGATGCTTTGTTTGGAACATTATGAACTGCCAGCTAGTTTGATGGATGCCTATGATGGCTGGAGCTCGCGGAAAGTGGTCGATCTATATACTCGTTATGCCGAAATCGCCTTCGAGCGTTACGGTGATCGAGTCAAACAGTGGTTTACCTTCAATGAGCCGATCGTTATTCAGACTCGTTGCTATCTCGATGCGATACGTTGGCCCCATGAGCAAAACACAAAAAAATGGATGCTTTGGAACTATCACAAAGTATTGGCATCCGCCCAAGCGGTGGCTGTCTATCATGAAAAAGGCTACGAGGGGCGCATCGGTTGTGTACTGAATCCAGAAATGGTTTACGCACGCTCTTCCTCACCGGAGGATCAAAACGCACAAAAAATGTACGATCTTTTTTTCAACCGAATCTTTTTTGATCCAATGGTCAAGGGGCATTATCCAAATGAACTTATCACACTTTGCCAAACCTATGACATCTACTTTGATCCGACAGAAGAAGATTTGGAAACGATCCGCACCCATACGGTGGATTTCTTAGGTGTCAATCAGTACTACCCGAAACGCGTGCGGGCACCACGATATCAATGGCATTCGGATACACCATTTCATCCAGAAATTTTTTATGAGACCTTTGATTTGCCAGGAAAACAAATGAATAACTCCCGTGGCTGGGAAATCTATCCGAAGGTCATGTACGATATGGCTAATTATCTTAAAGAAAATTATGGCAATATTCCATGGCTGATCACTGAAAATGGTATGGGGCGGGAAAATGAAGAACAGTATATGGATGCCACAGGTCAAGTCCAAGATGATTATCGGATTCAGTTTATTACCGAACATCTTTACTGGCTGCTAAAAGCCGTCGAGGAAGGCGCCAACTGCGAAGGCTATATGCTTTGGGCATTTACCGATTGTGTTTCACCTATGAATGCGTTCAAAAACCGCTATGGTCTCGTACGAATCGAGCTGAATGAAGAACGGACTCGGTCATTAAAAAAATCAGCCGCTTGGTATCGTTCCCTGATTGATGAACGGTGGCTTCCATTTGAAGAAAAACCATTGATTCTGTAATAAAAACCCACGTTGATTTCCTCATCCTAAAGGAAATCAGCGTGGGTTTTCAGTTAAAAGGGTTGTTTATGAGGAGCAAGTTTCTCCCAGTCAAAGGTGACGCCAATCCCTGGTTCTTCTGGGGCAATCGCACAGCCATCGGATGGATCGATCACTAACGGTCTCGTGGTGTATTGATCGATTGGGAAACTGTGCATTTCGAGATACCCAGCGTTAGGCATCGCTGCCAGTAGACTAACGTGCAATTCTTGCATGCCATGTGTAGAAACAGATAAGTTACTTGTTTGTGTTAAGGCAGCAATTTTCAACCAGCCGGTGATCCCACCGCAATTGGAAGCGTCGGGTTGCGGAAAATCGACATTGCCATATTTGATCATATGAGCAAATTCGATAGGGGTGCGCAAGTTTTCTCCGCCTGCCACCGCAATTTGCCCTTCTTTAGCGATACGAGCGTAGCCTTCGTAATCTTCGGGGATCGTTGGTTCTTCAAGGAACAAAATGTCATAAGGCGTCATCAGTTTGGCGGCTTTGATCGCTTTTTCAACAGACCAGCTCATGTTGGCATCCACCATAAAGACAACATCGGGACCAATCAATTCTCTGACCGCTTTTATTCGAGCAATATCTTCGGCAAGTGTTTTTTGTCCCAATTTGATTTTGACCGCTTTTAATCCCATGTCTAAATATTTTTGATTATTGGCTAAGAGTTTTTCAAGAGGAAAGTTTAGATCAATCGCACCACCATAGCATTTTACTTTGTTGCTTGCGCCGCCTAAAAGTTTGTAGAGGGGTTCTTGTGCTTTTTTCGCACGTAAGTCCCACAAGGCGATATCACAAGCCGCAATGGCAAAACTTGCTAAACCGCCTCTGGCAACATAGTGGATTCCCCAGTTCATCTGATCCCACAAGGCTTCCACACATGCTGGATCTTTCCCTAAAAGGATCGCTTTTAGTTCTTTATCGATCAGTTTGGCGATCGATTCGCCACCGAAGCCACCAGTATACGTATAGCCAACCCCTTCACGTCCATCATCAGTAACGATCTTGACGATAGGCACTTCAAAGTGGGTGTGTAAGCCGTGTTTCGCATCTTCCATGATTTCTGGAAGAGGTATTCGATAATACGCTGTTTGTACATCTGTAATTTTTGCCATTAAAAATCCTCCTCAAATTAATGTTCACGTGTGCATTTTTATGTTAACGTTTGCATAATCATGGTAGCATGAGAAGGCGAGATTGACAAGGCTGAATTTTCTCAAATTCAAAACTTTAAAAGAAGGAGGATCGCTATCGAAGGGATCGCATCTCATCAACTGATGCTTCATGGAACCATTTAGAATATAAACAGATATAGGGAATATTAGCTAGAAATGAAGTGAAACCCCTATAAATTGTCACAAAATAGCATTTTGCTTATTTTTAAAGCATATTTATTGAATAAAAATCATTTTTGTATTATGATTATCTTAACAACGAGCAATGAAGAGTACTGGGGCAAATGAAAGCTTGGGGAAGTCTTTTATTTGGGATACCTAGTACTCTTATCTTTGTTAAACGACAAGTGAAATACAAAAGAACGACTGAACTTCTTTGGTTCAGTCGTTCTTTTGTATTTCATAAAGCGAGCGAGAGTAACTTATCGTAAGGAAGAACAAGTTTTTCTCAATTGACAAAGGAATAATCATTGGCGGTTAAAACAGTACGAGCTTGTTCTACCTGATGTTCCTTGATTAAAATATAATCAGTATTGAAGGTAGAAACAGCAAAAATACTGATTGACTCCTCGGCTAGAAGGGAAGAGATTTTTGCAATAATGCCAATTAAGCTAAAGTCCAGCACACCAATTATTTTCATCGCTTTCCATCCATCTTCTCTGTTTAGTGTTTCAGCTGGAACCTTTGCCGTTGGTAACACCAAAGAAAGTTCTTCTGACGTATGGGCAAAAAATAGAGGAACGATCTTCAGTATCGAAGGATCAATACGCTCTACTTGGATGACAGAAAAAGAGGGTGCCAATAAGGTCAGTTTCATTTAATCACGTCCTTCGTTTGATGCAAACATCATATCAAAGGATAAGAAAGAAGGGAAGGCGATTATCATTTGATCACGTACGATTCTAAGCGTTGTGTCGTTTCTGCGAGGCATAACAGACGGGTAGATTCTATACAGATGAAAATAAGCGATTAAAACTGATGGGTATACCTCTGTTTCTGGAGAAGAAGAAATATCAATTGGATCCGCAATCTATGCTGAATCAGATTTGAAATCAATCGAGTTAATAGAAGATAAATAGCACTCAATCATAAATCAATGGTTGAGTACTATTATTGTACATAAAATTATGGTGGACAGAGGAATGGAACATAAATCACTAATTGTTTGATTGGAAGAAAAATTGATACTGAGGATCATAAAGAGAAGAAGGAACATGCTAAATTTTAAGAAGACCTTACAAGATTCAAGGAGAAGGTAAAGAACGCTTTGTAATATTTTGATAAACTTTAGTCAAGGTGGTGTGATGAATGGATAAATTTTTCAATTTTATTAAAAAAGGACTTTCCGAAGAAATCAATTTTTTTATGTTTTCCATAGATTTGGAACATTATTTAGTCGATCACTACGAGGAAATGTATACCGAAAACAAGGAAGCTACATTGTACCTGAATGATTTACTTCCTGATGAGGCTGAGAAAATGGAACCTGGAATGAATCCAGATAGTTTTTGTGAACGAGTAAAGGAAATTGTAGAGAAATCGAAAACACTTTAATTAGCACTTTTTTTACTGAGGCAGAGTCATATCAAGCCAGCAACGAACTATCATAGATTGCTGATGATCAAGCAGATTATGAAACTTACATCAAGCTTTGATGAAAAGAAACATCTTCAAAAAATTTCATGCGATGAGGCAGGGAAAATAACTATTTTAGAAGCAAAGAAAGCCGTTGAGAACACAAAACAGGAGTGGAAAAAAAGTGTATCTAAAGATACTAAGGAGTAAAAAGCCTTAAATCAAAAATAGAGTAAAAAAATCAGCCCAAGAAAAACTCGCAAAAAAGAGATTCGTATACAATTTGGTGAGAAGGTACGCCATTGAAGAGCATTGATTGCTTAAAAAAGCATCTGACTTCACTTGAACAATTAATTTAGGTTCAATCGGTATAAGAAATACAATCTAAGAAAAGCGAGGAAAAGCACATCGATGCGAAGATAAAATTTGACCACCATTTGACTACCAAATGACTACCAAATAAGAAAAACTACGAAAAACATTGCGAATCCGAAAATACAAAAAAAGTGTTCAAAACCTCTTTAAATCAAGGTTTTGAACACTTAGGAAAAACTACGAAAATCTAATCGATTTTTCTTTATGGAGATGGCGGGAGTCGAACCCGCGTCCAAACATATTGCTACCTAAAAATCTACGCTCATAGTCAACTCATTTGAAGGTTCGCTTTACAGCTTGCCGAGTGACAGGCAGTCTGTATCGCTAGTCTGATGATCTCTTTTTTATCTTACAGACGGAAAGATAAAACGTATCCCACTTAGAATAGGACCCTTACTCGAGCACATGGGCGATGCCGAGAGGATCTACGCTAACTGTTTTTAGGCAGCTAAAGCGTAAGAGTTTTCGTTTTTAGCAGTTATATTTAACTGTAACGTTTTAACGTAGACGTAACCTACGAAGCGCAATTCAGGCTCAACTATGCCTGTCGAATCCGTAACATCCCCTTGATAAAAGGGGTATCGCTACCATTCATTAGTATACCATAGTTTTGCCTGTATGCAAAGAATCAGATTAAGTCAAAGTGTTTCAGGGCGTGCACGATCCCGCCTTCGGTATTTTTCAGGGTCACGAAGTCTGCCAACTCTTTCAACTCTTGAATTCCATTTCCCATTGCAATTTTGTGGTCGCAGGCTTCTAAAAGAGCGAAGTCGTTGCTGCCGTCACCAAAGCCGAAGGTAGGTACATCTTCTAGACCCAACAATTCTACCAAGGTTTTTACGCCCGTCCCTTTAGAGGTGCCAGATTTTACGACATCGATGGAAAAGGGGGTATTACGATAAAAAGTTAATTCTGGAAAACGCTCATGATAATAAGCATCGTTGCCGACACCTAAAACCAACAACATATTGGTCCGATCTGTTTCATAATGCAGAGGATCGATTTCTGGTAAAGGACTGCGGACGTAGTTGTACGCACCAATCATTTCCTCAGTATGTCCAGTCGCCCAATAGCCTTTCTCATTGTAATAACACAGTTCATCGCCATTGTCTTTCACTGCTTGG
The DNA here is from genome assembly GCF_029215545.1 of Enterococcus casseliflavus. NCBI lineage: Bacteria > Bacillati > Bacillota > Bacilli > Lactobacillales > Enterococcaceae > Enterococcus > Enterococcus casseliflavus. The sequence goes on from NZ_CP119393.1 coordinate 1,013,911, forward strand.
AACATCCGTGCGCAAAGTTCGGGTTCAAGGGTATCGGAAAAAACTTCTTTGCCGTCAATACGGATAAAGGCACCGTTCATAACGATGTTCGAGGTGATCCCAGCTGCTTCACGAATGGCGGTAACTTCAGGTTCGGTTCTTCCCGTTGCAATGATCGGCAGTACTTGGTTTTTTCGCAACATCGCCATCGCTTCAGCGATTTCGGATGTGATTTGCGAGTGTTCATCTAAAAGCGTACCGTCAAGATCAAAAAAAGTTAATGCTTTATAGGTCATGTATCTTACTCCTAAGGTTTATAGTCATAGTCCACTCACAATCTTATCAAAGATTGAAAAAAAGGCAAACCTTTATGAATAATCGGTGAAGTTGTTGGTAGAAGAAAGAAATTCGAGTATACTATAGGAAGAATGGAGTGAAACGATGATTTTTTTAGTAATTGGCATCATTTTTTTCTTGATTGGTCTCACTTTTTTTCTTTTTCCATCAAAAAAAATGAACCTTATTTATGGCTACCGTTCCTATTTAGCAAAACAAAATGAACGCAACTGGCGGCATGCTCAGAAACTATGCGCCCGTTATTTTCTGCTTTTTGGCGGAATCATGGCTCTCATTGGGTTTGTCTTGAAATGGCAAGAATGGACCAATTTTTTCCTAGTTGAAATGATCGCGATCCCTTGGTTCATCGTGCCGATCTTTGGCCTGATCGAAGAGAATCTGCAACGATTTGATAAAGAACATAGAGGTGAAGAAAATGAATATATTAATGATTGAAGACAACGAATCTGTTTCTGAAATGATGCAAATGTTTTTCTTGAATGAAGGATGGGAAGCGGCTTTTAAGTACGACGGCAAAGAAGGACTGGAAGCCTTTGCTGCTGAACCAGACAAATGGGACATGATCACCCTTGACTTGAACCTTCCTTCCATGGATGGCATGATGGTGGCGCGCGAAATTCGCAAAATCTCCAGTACAGTACCTATTATTATGTTGACGGCTCGTGATTCAGAAAGCGACCAAGTCATCGGGTTGGAGATGGGGGCAGATGACTATGTGACGAAACCATTTAGTCCACTGACCTTGATCGCGCGGATCAAAGCCTTACACCGCCGCAGTGAATTGGTTGAAAAAACAACGCCTGAAGCTTCCGATGCAACTTTTGATGTTGTGACCGATCATTTCAAAATGAACACAAAAACACGGGAAGCCTATTTAAATGGCAAACCCATCGATGGGTTGACGCCGAAGGAATTTGATTTGCTTTATACGTTAGCGAAAAAACCGCGGCAAGTCTTTTCACGAGAGCAATTGTTAGAACTAGTTTGGGATTACCAATATTTTGGTGATGAACGGACGGTTGATGCGCACATCAAAAAACTAAGACAAAAAATAGAAAAAGTGGGACCTCAGATCATTCAAACCGTCTGGGGTGTGGGGTATAAATTTGACGATGCAGGTGCTGCTTAATGCGCTACTTGTATCAACAGCTGATTGCGTTTTTTGTTGTGATCTTCGTGATTTTGATGACGATTGGTATTGCGTTTACACAAATGACGCGCCAAACATTACAAGAACGAAATTATGAGCAGTTAATGGGGTATGCTTCGTCGGTCGCGACGATTTCGCAAATCAGCGATTCAGAATATTTGCAGCAAAATATGACGCGAGATGGCTATCTGCAATATTCTCTGCATTTGGCTGAAAATATTTTGAGCAACCAAGACATTTCTTTTGCTTTCTTTAAAAGCCCCGATGACATTATTTATCCATTAGATACGACTCGTGCGGTGGATTTTCCAATTTCTGAAAAAGACTGGCAATCCTTAGAAAACGGGGCGCGTCTGCAATTGACATCACCCACGAATCTATATGGGGAAAAAGAACTGACTTCCTATGTTTTGATTCCTTTTTCTGTCAATCGAACGGATTTTTACGGGGTGATGGTGGTTTCACAATCGGCAAGCAGCATCTTGAATCTTGTCAGTGCTTTTAACCAAAACTTGTTTAAAGTATGTTTGATCTCGATCGTCGTTTCCTTATTGATCAGTTACCTATTTGCTACGTTCCAAGTAAGGCGGATCAATCGCATGAAACGAGCAACCAAGGAGATCACCAATGGCAATTTTGATATCTTCTTGCCAGTGCATAATCGGGATGAATTTGATGAGTTAGCCGAAGATTTTAATTTAATGACGAAATCCTTAAAAGAGTCGCAAGAGGAAATTGAACGACAAGAAGAACGTCGTCGGCAATTTATGGCAGACGCTTCTCATGAGATGCGCACGCCTTTGACGACCATCAATGGCTTATTGGAAGGGTTAGAGTACAACGCGATTCCTGAAAATCAAAAGGACAATGCGATCCGCTTGATGAAAAATGAAACCAATCGCTTGATTCGGTTAGTCAACGAAAACCTTGACTACGAGAAAATCCGAACCAATCAAATCTCGATGGTCATCAAAAAATTCGATGCAACGCAAACCATTAAAAATCTGCTGACGCAACTTGAGAGCAAGGCAGAAATCGCCAAAGATGTGTTGATTTTAGAAACAACAGAGCCAATTGACGTCTATGCCGACTACGATCGTTTCGTCCAAATCATGGTCAATATTTTACAAAATGCGATCCAGTTTACGGAAGATGGAGAAATTCGGGTTCGAATCGAAAAAGGCTACTTGGAAACGATCATCGAAATCAGTGATACGGGAATCGGCATGTCTGAAGAACAAGTCAAGAATATTTGGGATCGTTATTACAAAGTCGATCCTTCCCGTAAAAACCGTCAATTTGGTGAATCAGGTTTGGGCCTATCGATCGTTGAACAGCTCGTACGCCTGCACAAAGGAAAGATCAGTGTAGAAAGTGAACTTGGCAAAGGCACGACGTTTAAAATCTCTTTTCCTGATATCGACTTAAATGAAGAATAGCAATCGACCGGCAGCAATTCGCTTAGCCGGTCGATTTTTTTTGCGGTTCAGTGGCAGCAGTCCAAACAAAAAGACCTGCTTTTGCAAGCAAGCCTTCTTGTTTGGGGGCTATGTAAACTATAGATAAGTAGTATAAGGGGTATGGGCAAAGCATTCGTCTTCATGAATCAAATAGATGGCAACAGCAAATTGTTCGGCGATTTCTTGACACAAGGGCAGCAGGGTTTGAACCTCTTTCGTTGTTAATGTGCTCAAGACATTTTCGATTAAAAGGGTTTCTCTTTCTGAAAGTAAAGCTAAGAGCAGTTGAATTTTGAGCTCCTCAAAGGGTGTTAACTCTGTTCGATCTTTTTTCAAAGCCGATAAGGGAAGCTGTACATAAGGCAGCACTTCCTCTAAATCGCCCCCTTTTTTATTTGCAAGAGATACATTGTCCATGACCGATAAAAAGGGGACGGAGGGCCACTGTGCGCGAATCAAGATTGCTTTTTTTTGTGAAAGCAGCAAGCTTAATTCAGATGTTTTTGTTTCATTGTCTTTCGCAACATAAAAGAAACCAATTGATTTCGTTAGCTGAGTTGGTTTTTCCATTGTTTTTTCCTCCAATACAGACTATGTCCGCTAGCAATCAGACCAGTAAAGCTGGTAACAGCAGCAAGCAATACGATAAGTGTGTGGCGCGTACTCTCAAATAAAATAGCCAGCCAAGTGGTGCTGTTCAAGTCAACATTTTGGACAAGAATTTGACTGTTTTGCGGGATCGTAATGGCGAATTCTTGACCAGGAAGACTTTGAACAGCCTCCCAAAAGTGATCCGAAGCACGCTCACGATCAAGAGCGATGATATGCCCGCTAAGCAATTCTCGCTGGAAATAAGGCTGGAAGAGCAGCAACAACACAAAGGCGATCACGGCAGCTGCTAAAAGCGGCAAGAGCATTTCAAGCAACTGCATCGCCACCCATTGTCTGGTGGTGGCACCGCTTGCTAACCAGGCAGTGTACTCTGAGCGTTTCGATAATTGGTAATAAACTTGAAAGCCGATAAAGACCAGTGTAAAGGCACTAAAAATCAAATAGAACAGTTGATGATAGATCGTCGTGACTGGTTGGATCTCTTCCGCTACTTTCGTTTGCAAATCTTCTGTTGTTAAGAGATCTCTGGTTTGAGCGATCACTTGATCCATTGAGTAGATCAAGGCGAAGGTCACGATCAAGCCAATCACGGCAAAGAAGGATACAAGCGTATAAAGCACCATGGCTTTTTTATGATAAAATATGCTGGCAATCGCAAAATGTATAGTTTTCATCTAGTTCACCTCATCCTATTTCATAGTATAAAAGGGGAGTTTGAATAAAGTATGAAGTTCTTGTAGTAAAATATCGAAGCTAAAAAAGCAATAGAAAAAATCGGGTTTTTACGAACAAAACAGCCGAAAAAAACCCAGCAAAGCATCCGCCTTGCTGGATCGATCTTGTAGTACTTATAGGTTATTCTCCGCTATCTTGTTCCGTCATCTGCTGGTATTCTTGGAAGGTTTTTGTTTGGTACAGATCGACGGTCGATTGATTGCCGTTTTGAGAAAAGGCGCTGGTTGAATCACTGCCTAGATTCTGTTCGATAGCCATCATTTGCTGAAGGGCGTCTTTGTAATTATAGGTCGAAGGATCGACTTCTTCTAAACCGCTCTTCGCATAGAAACGTAAGAGATCACCATTGTTGATCTGATCAGAAACCGACAGCTGTTTGTCAACTTTGGCTTTCCATTCATCGACTTTCGCTTGCAGTTCATCGGATGGATCGTTGATCGGCATGCCGGTACGATTGTCATACAATGTACTGCTATAGTAAGTGTAGTCTGGTGTCACAAAGTCGCCATCGCGGAAGGCAACCAGTTGTTCATTTTGATCAGAGAATAAATCTTGTCCCAATTGAATATAGTTCGATGTATCTACACCGAGTAAGTGCAAGAGGGTTGGCAACGCATCAACTTGGCCACCATACGTATGATTGATGCCGCCGTTTGATTGTCCTGGAATATGGATCATATAAGGGACACGTTGCAATGAAGCATTGTCAAAGTTTGTCCAAGTCGAACTTGTTTTTCCAAGCAATTCTGCTAAGTTGCGGTTCCGAGAATTGGAAATTCCGTAATGGTCACCATATAAAACGATGACTGAGTTTTCGTACAAGCCGCTTTCTTTCAAGTAATTAAAGAACTCTTCTACGGCTTTATCTAAATAATTCGCGGTTGCGAAATACCCATTGATCGTTTGATCAGAAGTGTTCGCTAGCGGGAAGCCGCCTTCTTCATTGGTAAATTCAGAATATGGGTAGTGGTTAGAAACTGCAATGAATTTTGAATAGAACGGTTGTTGCAGACGTTCTAAGTATTGTACCGATTGTTCAAAGAACGGTTTGTCATGTAAACCGTATTGGAATGAATTTTCATCATTGACATCATAATACGATGCGTCGAAGAAATAATCATAGCCAAACCGTTTGTAGGTTTCATTTCGGTTCCAGAAGGTACCCGTATTTCCGTGGAAAACCGCACTGGTATAGCCTTGGGTTTGACCTAAAATATCTGGCGCTGCCTCAAAGGTATTTTTCCCACCCAGTTGAGTGAATAATGCCCCCTGATTCAATCCGAACAAGGAATTTTCGAATAACGTTTCCGCATCACTGGTCTTCCCAGCTTTTACTTGATGGAAGAAGTTATCGAAACTAAAGGTGCTATCGCTATGATACAAACTATTGATAAATGGCATAACTTCATGTTCAACACCATCTTCATCTTTTAATTTATAATCGATCAAGAATTGCTGAACACTTTCTAAGTGAATATAAATGACGTTCTTGCCTTTTGCGATACCGAACAGATCATCATTCGGTTCCGCGTAATGTTCTCTGACATAGCTTTCTACTTCGTTCATGTCGTTGGGACTTGCTTCGGCACGTACTTGCGAAGCTTGATAGGTTTGCACGCCGTCATAAACCGTAAAGGCGTTGATCCCAAGGTATTTCACTAAATAGTCACGAGAAAACGTTCGAGTAAGCAGTTCAGGACGATCCGCTTCTGCTAAGAAAAGATTGGCAGAAAAGACCATGACAGCTAAGGTTGAGATCGCAAAAGCCATCCGTGCCCGCACAGGACGAGTGTCCATTTTGATTTTTTTCATTGAAAAGGCTGCAATCAGCACGATAAAGTCAATGAAATACAACACATCGTAGGGACGGAACAAGCGAATTGCGCTTTCTCCTAGACCACTTGCCACTTTTCCTACACCAAGCATCGTGTTGATGGTGATAAAGTCAGTGAATTCTCGATAGTACGAAACATTGGAGAACAACAGCAGAGTCATCAAGAAATAAATCACAAGCATCGTGATATAAGCTGCTTTGGTTCTTCTTACGTACAATGCGATCGACAGCAGCAACAAAGTCGTTGCGATCGGATTGATGAATAAGATGAAGTACTGAATGCTGCTTTCAATACCTAGGTGGAAGTCCACCATATAGGCAAAGATATTTTTTAGCCAAAATAATAGGGCTAATAGGAAAAAAAAGCCCATTCTTGTATTCACAAAGGTGGATACTTTATTTTTTTTCAAAGGAATCGTCCTCTCTTTTTCCAGTATAACCGGTAAATTACGATTTTACATCACAGTACATTTTACTAGGCTGTGAAAGACGTGTCAAATGAATTCCTTGTCATGACGCGGAATTAAGTATTTCTTTACTTTCAAGGATACAGACAATACAGTCGCTTTTTGCTATACTAAAAAGGAGAATGAATGGAGCAGATGAACATGAAAATAAAACTAACGAAGCAAGGATCAGCGAAGCTTCGCAAAAAGAATCCGTTGATCCAAAGAGAAGATCTTCAACAAGCAATCGAGACGAAGGAGTGGGTCACCTTTATTGATCAGGCCAACCATTTCTTAGGTGTCGGCTATCTTGGGGAACAAAATAAAGGGATCGGATGGGTCGTATCCTTTGAAGAAACAGTGATCGACCAAGCGTTTTTTGCCCAACGTTTTGCGAAAGCAAAAGGCAAGCGTAGTGCTTACTATCAAGATGACCTGACAGATGCCTTTCGTCTGTTTAATGGCGAGGGGGATCAATTGGGGGGACTTACCGTAGATTTGTATGGCGAGTATGTCGTTTTTTCTTGGTACAATGCCACCCTTTATCAACATAAAAAAGCGATCGTGGCGGCTTTTCGTCAAATCTTTCCCGAAATCAAAGGGGCTTATGAAAAAATCCGCTTTACGTCTGAACTGCCTGAATCAGCATGGGTCTATGGAAAAACGGCACCTGAACCCTTACTGGTGAAGGAAAATGGCGTCACGTATGCGACGTATTTGAACGAAGGACTAATGACGGGCATCTTTTTGGATCAAAAAGAAGTTCGTGGGCAACTTGTTGATGGCTTGGCAGCTGGCAAGACGGTTTTAAATATGTTCAGTTATACGGGGGCGTTTTCTGTCGCTGCTGCTGTCGGTGGCGCTGCTCAAACAACGAGCGTCGATTTGGCAAAACGCAGTCTAGAAAAGACCCGCGAGCAATTTGCAGTCAACGGCATTGATCCAGATACCCAGCGTATCCATGTCATGGATGTTTTCAATTACTTCAATTATGCCAGCAAAAAAGACTTGCGCTTTGATGTGATCGTTTTAGATCCGCCGAGTTTTGCCCGCAACAAGAAAAAGGTCTTCTCGGTTGCGAAAAATTATGGCGACTTAGTCACTGATAGTTTGGCGATTTTAGCGCCTGATGGCTTATTGATCGCCTCAACGAATGCGGCCAATCTTTCACCGAGGAAGTTTCAAGAAATGATCGAAGCATCCTTAGAGAAAGCACACGTTGCTTATGAATGTATTCAAAGTTATCGTCTACCAGCTGACTTTGCGGTAGATAAGCATTTTTCCGAAGGGAACTATCTGAAAGTATTCTTTTATCAAATGAAAAAGGAGTGAAGTAGATGAGCCGATCAAAACCAGTAACGTTAGACGGGAAAACACCGTTGATTTGTGTGCCATTGATTGGGAAAACCAATGAAGAGATCTTGAAACAAGCCATCGCTGCTGAGGAATCAGAGGCACAGATCGTCGAATGGCGTGTTGATCATTACAAACATGTCGAAGACAAGCAAGCGGTCTTAGATGCGTTATCACATATTCGCACGACATTAAAGCACAAAGAGCTGCTCTTCACTTTTCGAACCTTGGAAGAAGGGGGCGAGCGGGCGTTCACATTGACCCAGTACAAAGAATTGTGTTTAGCTGCTGCTGATTCAGGCTTGATCGATTGGATCGATGTCGAATTAGAGAAAGCTGAATTTTTAGGTCGAGCCTTTATTCAAGAAATCAAAAAGGCACAGGTAAAGCTGATATTGAGCAATCATGATTTTGAGAAAACGCCAGAAGATGCTGTGTTGATTTTAAAGATCGGCGTAATGAATCAATTTGGTGCCGATGTTGGTAAGTTAGCGATGATGCCCAAGCAAGTCCAAGATGTTTTACGTTTGATGGGGATCATTACTAAAGCTCGTGGCTTCAACCAACTGCCGTTGGCGATCATGTCGATGGGGGAGCTGGGGAAAATCAGCCGGGTTAGTGGGGCATTGACTGGTTCGGTCTTTACTTTTGCTTCGTTGCAAGGGGCATCAGCACCTGGACAAATACCGATCGAACGAATGACCAACTACTTACAAGAATTTTCACTCAATGAGTAAGACCAGCCAAGGCCTTCTCTTAAAAGAAACCAAAACAAAAGAGGGATAAAATGGCGAAGAAGAAACAAAAAACCAATGCGATCCGTCAAGTAGAACAACAGAAAATCGCTTATAACGAATACACCTATGAGTGGTCGGAAGACCATCTCGATGCGCAATCCGTCGCTGCGCAACTAGCACGCCCGCAAGCCATCTACAAAACGCTGGTGGCAGTGGGCAACAAAACAGGTCCGCTGGTGGCTGTGATTCCTGGAAACAGAGAAGTGGATCTGAAAAAGTTAGCAAAAGTCAGTGGAAACAAAAAAGTAGAGATGCTGCATCTGAGAGATTTAGAAGAAACGACTGGCTATATTCGCGGCGGCTGTTCGCCGATTGGGATGAAAAAGCTCTTTCCTACTTATATTGATCATAAGGCAGATACACTGGAAGAAATCGTGGTTTCTGCAGGAAAGCGCGGGTTGCAGATGGGGCTTGCCCCACAAGCGTTGCAACAATTGACTAGGGCGGTCTTTGCCGATTTGTTGGCACCTGAACACGAATAAAAAATCCCCGTGAACCATCTTGAAATGCCGTTCACGGGGATTCTTTTGTACTATTTTATTCCATGACTTCAATATCGAAAACCTCAATATTTTCTAAACCGCCATAAAAGTCAAACCATGGAGTGGCATATTGTTTTAGAATGGCGTTTAATTCTTCAACATTTTCTTTCCCTTGGGTGTCCAGCCATTCCAATAACGCTTTGGCCCCTTGTTTCCCATAAATTTCGACACTATCGCGCCAAGTTGCTCGACCACCTAAGATTCCTGAGAATTTAGCACCGTGTTGACCAGCAAAGGTCAATTCATCGCGAAAGACATTCGCTGGGACACCCGCACTCAAATAGATAAATGGTCGCGTCGCAGCGTCACTAGCTTCTTTGAAGTAATTGGCGGCTTCTTCTTGCGTATAGACGGCCTCTAAGCCTTCTTTTTGGAAACCTTCAACCAAGTCGAACTGAACCGGTACTTCGACTTTCAAAATATCGATATGGTAGTGATCTTTCGTCAATTCCTGAATGGTTCGGATGACCTTGCTCGGTTTGATCTTGGCAAAAGCAGGTGATTTGTCATCTGTGATCTCATCGTCATAGACGATTGGTTCCACAAATAACGGAATATCGGCCGCCTGCGCCTCCGTACCTAAACGTTCTAAAAACGCATGTTTGGTATCTAAAATCTCTTGCGGTTCATCTGGATTATAATAAACCAAAACTTTCGCAGCATCTGCCCCTTTTTTCACTAAGCGCTGCAGCGATTCATTGGGTAAAATCTCTGGCAAACGACCCGGCGTATTGACATCATACCCCGTTTTTTCATAGGAAAGGATCAAGCCAGCATTGGGATTCTTTGCTTCGATCCCTAAGAAGCCATATTCTTCATCTAACAAAATACTGCTGACATATTTGGTCAATTCTTGGGAAACCAACTGCTTGAATTCATAAATGTGTTCCATCGTAAAGTCATCCGGTCCAGTTGCTGCCTTCATCATTTTTTTCATGGAACCACGTTGGTCGATCGCTAGTGCGGCAATCACACCATCCTCATTTGAAAGTTTTTGCATTCGTTCAAATTTACCTCTTGAAATTCGTTTCATTATAAAACCTCCCTCAATCTTGCTATCTTTAGTCTACGCCTACTTTGAGAAAAACCCAACTAATAAGCAAAAAGAGAGGAGACCCAGGTGTTGGTAGCAACGGCAAGGATATTGCTGCCAACACCTGGGTCATCGATCAATAACTGAAATAACTAGCTGTTTCTGCTGCGTTTTTCCCCGAAACATGTCCAGTACAAAACGCTGCTGTAATGTTGAAACCACCTGTAAACCCATTGATATCCAATAATTCACCAGCAAAATACAAGCCATTGATTTTCTTGCTCTCCATGGTTTTTGGATTGATTTCTTTCAGATGGACCCCGCCACCAGTCACGAAAGACTTTTCTAACGGGAACGTGCGAACGATAGTGACTGAAAAGCCTTTGATCAAGGAAGCGAGCGCCGCCAACTGTTCTGGTGAGGCTTTTTCAGCAACCAGCTCATGCAGGTCTAGCTGCTGCAAAAAGAAGGTCATCAAGCGCTCAGGCAAAAAGCCAGCTAAAGCATTCGGCAATTGTTTCTTCGAAGCCGCAGACTGAATCAATTCTTGGGTCAAGGCTTCATGAGATTTTGCTGGCAGACAATCCAGAACAACCGTCACGGGTTGCTGCTTTTTCAATTCTTGATTTACGAAGGAGGAACAGCGTAAAGCAGCTGGACCAGATAATCCAAAGTGGGTAAACAAAAGATCCATGGTATGGGCGACGATGGACTTTCCTCTTTGATCCAAGACACTCAACGTGATGTCTTGCAAGGAAATGCCTTGCAACGTCCGCTCTTGAATAAAGGATTCCTCTGAAACAAGCGGCGATTCGGTTGGATAAAGCGGCGTAATGGTATGGCCGACTTTTTTTGCCATCTTATAGCCGTCCCCCGTTGCGCCCGTGGAAGGATAGGTACGGCCACCTGTCGTCAAAATCACACTAGGGGCAGAGAACTCATCGGTTTCGGTTCGCACGCCGCGAATTTGACTGCCGTCATGGATCAGCTTTGTGACGACCGTGTTCGTCAATAGGGTGACGTGATGATCGTTGATTGCTTGAAGCAACGCTTCGACGATCGTTTTTGATTTGTTCGTCACAGGGAACATCCGTCCGTGGTCTTCTTCTTTTAAGACGACACCTAAGTCTGCGAAAAACGCCATTACATCATAATTATTGAATTGAGAAAACGTGCTATACAAAAACTTGCCGTTTCCTGGAATATGAGCAACTAAATCATCTACCGGCCGATTATTGGTTACATTGCAGCGTCCGCCGCCAGTCATCAATAATTTCTTGCCGATTTTTTTGTTTTTTTCGATTAATAACACCCGCGCACCTTGTTTGGCAGCAGTGATCGCAGCCATCATGCCGCTCGTACCTGCACCAACAACAATGACATCATAGGTTTTTTCCATTCTTTTCACCTCTTTGGGATTGTAACACATCGGCTATGAGTGCTGAAAGGATTGGTCGATTTTTTTCGAATAATAAAAAATTCTGACAATTCTAAAAAAAAGCGTGCAATTTCAGAAAATTTCTTTAAAATAGAAAATATCTTAAAGGAGGTAATGCACTATGACCAAAGCTTCAGCTTACGTGAAAGAAATTCAAGCGAAGATTCATGAGAAAGACCAACACCAACCGGAATTTCTTCAAGCAATTGATGAATTTTTGCCTACGATCGTTCCCTTTTTAGAGGAGCATCCAGAATATATTGAATCAAATATCCTTGCACTCTTAACTGAACCAGAACGTTTTATCCAATTCAGAGTCCCGTGGCAAGATGATCAAGGCAACTGGCAAGTAAACCGTGGCTATCGGATTCAATTCAACTCGGCAATGGGGCCTTACAAAGGCGGCTTGCGTTTTCACCCAAGTGTAAACTTGAGTATCTTGAAGTTTTTGGCGTTTGAGCAAATCTTCAAAAACAGCTTGACAGGTCTGCCGATCGGCGGCGGCAAAGGCGGAAGTGATTTTGATCCAAAAGGCAAATCAGATGCCGAAGTGATGCGTTTTTGCCAAAGCTTTATGACGGAGCTGTCAAAACATATCGGACCTGACTTAGATGTTCCAGCTGGCGACATTGGTGTCGGAGGCCGAGAAATCGGCTATTTGTTTGGTGCCTACAAACGATTGAAGCAATACGATGCTGGTATTTTAACTGGTAAGCCATTAGACTTCTGGGGCAGTAAAAACCGCACAGAAGCAACGGGTTATGGCGCCGTTTATTTCGTTAAGCATTTATTGACAGACCTAGGTGAAACCTTTGCAGGCAAAAAAGCGATCGTTTCTGGAAGCGGCAATGTTGCGATCTATGCAATTGAGAAATTGCAAGAATTAGGTGCGATCCCTGTCACGTGTTCTGATTCCTCTGGTTTTATCTATGACAAAGACGGCATTGATCTGGCCTTGTTAAAAGAGATCAAAGAAGTGAAGCGTGAACGGTTGACGGCTTACGCCAAGGAACGTCCATCAGCCGAATATCATGAAGGGGCATCTGTCTGGGATTTTGATACACCAGCGGAATTAGCCTTTCCTTGCGCGACCCAAAACGAGATTGATCTCTCACAAGCCAAACGTGCAAAAGCCAATGGTGTCCGGGTCGTTTCTGAAGGCGCGAATATGCCTAGCTCATTAGAAGCAGCAGAATATTTTATTGAAGAAGGAATTTTCTACTGCCCAGGAAAAGCAGCCAATGCTGGCGGCGTGGCCGTTTCTGCGTTAGAAATGAGTCAAAACTCCCAACGACTGCAATGGGAAAAAGCTGAAGTCGATGCCAAATTGGACGATATCATGAAGTCGATCTATGAAGCATGCCGTGATACTGCTGAAACCTTCGATCAAAAAAATAATTTTATGTTAGGTGCGAACGTCGCAGGCTTTGAAAAAGTTGCTAAAGCAATGTTTGCTCAAGGACTTGTCTAAAATCACCCAACAGGCTACCTATCCGGAATTACTTGAAAAAAGTTGAAAAAAAACGTAAAGTAGGTAGTGTATGAAAAACTATTTTTTCAAGGAGGACAAATCATGTCACACATCAAGTTTGACTATTCGAAAGTAGCACCATTCGTGAACGAATACGAATTGAGCTACATGCAAAGTCAAGTTACAGCAGCAGACAAACAATTACGCGAAGGAACAGGTGCTGGTAGCGACTTTTTAGGTTGGATCGACCTTCCTAAAAACTATGACAAAGATGAATTTGCGCGTATCAAAAAAGCGGCTGAAAAAATTCAATCTGATTCTGAAGTATTAGTCGTGATCGGGATCGGCGGATCTTATTTAGGAGCGAAAGCAGCGATTGATTTCTTAAATCACTCTTTCTTTAACTTGCTACCAAATGAAGAACGCAAAGCACCACAAATCTTTTTTGCAGGTAATTCGATTTCTTCAACATACTTAGCAGATTTGATCGAAATCATCGGTGACCGTGACTTCTCTGTGAATGTGATCTCAAAATCAGGAACAACTACTGAGCCAGCGATCGCTTTTCGTGTTTTCAAAGAACGTTTGATTGAAAAATACGGCAAAGAAGAAGCCAACAAACGGATCTACGCAACAACGGATAAAGCGAAAGGTGCAGTAAAAGTTGAAGCAGATGCTGAAAACTGGGAAACCTTTGTGATTCCAGATGACGTCGGCGGCCGTTTCTCTGTATTGACTGCTGTTGGTTTATTACCAATCGCTGCCAGCGGAGCGGATATCGATGCCTTGATGCAAGGGGCAGCAGATGCTAGCGATGCTTACGCAAGTGACGACCTTGAAAAAAATGAAGCGTATCAATATGCAGCAATGCGTAACATCCTTTATCGTAAAGGCAAAGTAACCGAATTGCTGATCAACTACGAACCAGGCATGCAATACTTCTCAGAATGGTGGAAACAATTATTCGGCGAGTCTGAAGGAAAAGACCAAAAAGGGATCTATCCTTCAAGTGCAAACTTCTCGACAGACTTGCATTCTCTTGGGCAATACATCCAAGAAGGCCGTCGCAATATCTTTGAAACAGTTGTTAAAGTTGAAAAACCACGCAAATCAATTGTGATCCCTACACAAGAAGCAGATCTTGATGGTCTTGGCTACTTAGAAGGAAAAGAAGTTGATTTTGTTAATACGAAAGCCTTTGAAGGAACATTACTTGCACATACAGATGGGGATGTCCCAAATCTGTTAGTAAAAATTCCTACAATGGATGCATACACGTTAGGTTACACCATGTACTTCTTTGAGATCGCTGTAGGTATTTCTGGCTACTTAAATGGCGTGAACCCATTTGACCAACCAGGGGTTGAAGCGTACAAGAAAAACATGTTCGCCTTACTTGGCAAACCAGGTTTTGAAGATCTTGCAAAAGAATTGAACGAACGTCTATAATTCGATAAAGAAACGCCTTGAGCCAGTCTGATTGGCTCAAGGCGTTGTTTTATTTTCGCATTTGTTGTGTTACTAGATCGTTGGTCCAATAAATCAGCGGTCTTCTTTTAATCCCCAAAGCAACGCAGCAGACAATAGTCCAAAGATACAGGTTTGAATAATTGGCATTTGACTCATCTCCTTTTGATTTCCTTTAGTATAAAATGCTTTTTAAGAAGTCGCACGAACAAAGCAGTGGGTTTCAACGAACGAAACTGTCATTTTTTGGTGACAAATGCGTGATGAATTGAAATAAAACGTTTTCAATTCGATGCTTTTTTGTTATTATATCTTTAAGAAAGAAAACGGTTGAGGTGAGGATATGGAGAATATTACGATCGGTGAAAAATATGTCTGCCAACCTGTCGGGGCGAGCAAGCCTGTGATTGGTGTGGTGGAAAAACTATACGTACATACGGCGTTGATCGTCGTTTCAAGTTATGAAGAAGAAGATCAAGCACAAGTAGAAGCTTGTAATCGTCGGATGATCGTCAGTTTCAATAAAATTTGTACGCAAACGAACGTTGCCTAACCAACTAGCAAAAAATGCTGCTCAACGGAACACCGTGAGCAGCATTTTTCTTCGTGTGAGATCAGCCAACGCCGATCACAAAATTCAATAGTTTGTCTGAATAAGTCATATCTTCTTCCGTCACACTCAACTCTTCATTTAAGATCCCCATCTGGTCAGTAATGATCCCGTCCACCCCGTAAAAACGCATCCGGCTGATAGTATCCGCATCATTGGGGGTCCAAACGAACACTTCCTTGCCATCGGTTCGGGCAGAAGCGATGAAGTTGCGGTTGATCGTACTGTATTCCATTGTCAGAAAATCGGCACTAGTCAGTGGTGGCCCCACGACATTGAAGGGCATGATGTATCCTGACGTCAATTCAGGTGCTTTATCTTTTAATTCTTCAACCACTGTATAGGAGAGGCTTTGCATAATATGACCATTTGTAAGGAGGTCCTCTTGATATCTTGCTAAAAAGGCATTTACAAGTTCCTCGGTATCTTTTCGCTGCGTTTTGATCTCCACCAGCAGTTTTTGGTCCAATTGGTTGGCAAGCGCCAAGTATTCATCAAAGGTTGGAATACGTGCTGTCTGATTGTTTTCCGAAACCGTCAGTGATTCGGCGTAACTCAAAGGCAATTGCTCTGGTTTGCCCTGACCACCTGTCAACGGACGGTAAGAAAAATCATGATAAACAATAAAATGACCATCACCGGTTTGCTGGACGTCCATTTCAATGTAATCCGGTTGGTACTTCTCGCTAGTAAAGCGTAGTGCTTCAAGAGAATTTTGGACCCCTTGTCCGTCGCTGACCCCTCGATGGGAGATCGTTACCGGATGGATTGAAGCAGCTGAAGTCAGATAGTTCATATTATATAGACTAACACCGACACCGAAAAGCACCGTTACCAAGGTAAACAACGAACTTTTTAGACCTAAGAAATGACGCTGGTTCAATGGTTCTTGGTGGAACCATGAAGGAATCTCTGGTAAAAAGCCTTCATCATCCATGAAATCAACGATGATGTAAAAAATGGCTACCGTCGATAAAATGACATTCAGTAACAAGATAAATTGCAAGAAAGTCATAATAAAAACAGCACTATACAACGCATAGTCCGGTGTAACAACTTCAATCACCGCCTGAATGGTAATCAGCAAAGTGAAGCCCAGTGTTGAAATCAACAAGATGCTACCACCGATAAAGACAAATTGTCCAACGATGGCAAAAAAACGTCGTTTTGTTACTTGGAGGCTTTCTTTGATCGCTTTTCGAAAGGGCAGATCACGTAATATCATTTCTGGCAAGGCAAAGATCACGCGAATCCCCAAGTAAATCAACAAAACATAAACCAACAGCACTGCCCCGATGATCAAGACACGGTTGGCAAAAATGAAATCCATGATAAATGCGGGAATTTTGATTTTTGCGAGTAAATCAGAATTAAAACTCAACCCACCGATCGGTAAAATCAGTAAGAAGTAAAACAGGAAAAATAAAAAGGTCATCGGCCGTAATTTACGCAACTGCAAAACAGTCATCCGTAACAATTGCCGCAAGCTGATCGGCTGTTTCTTTTTAATAAAATAGACACTTAGCAGCAAAAAAGTAAACTCAAAAAAGACGGCTAATAAAATCAAAAGTAAAATCAGTGTTAATGAGAGCAGCACGACTGGGTGGTCGGTAAAGATACTGCCGATATTATCAAAAGAAAGGTAAGGCAAGCCCCCGCGTTTTAAGACGAACTTGGTGGAAGCCGATAAGATTGGGATCACTAAGAACAACAAAGCACCGTGCATCAGTAACACATCACGGAAGTAGGCGTTGCTGTCTTTCAAAAAATCCCAAGTGTTGACTAAGCTGTTTTTTAAATAATTCATGGTCGTCATCCTAACAAAAGTAAGTATTTTGGTTCCTATTTATTCTAGAAAGGCGGAAAAAAAGAGTCGAACAGTTTCAGAAGCACATTCGCCACAGGTATAGATCCCTGTATGAAAAGCAGCTCCTTCATGTTCGGCTCAATGAATTGATCGTTTTTCTTACCTATTTTTCTTATCCGCCTAACAAACCAGTTAAGAATGTTCCACCATAAATCAAAGCCATGCTGTACAAGAAAATTGAAGCAGGTTTTGCCAACAAAATAATCAACGTAAATTTCTTCACTGTCATGTTGGTCAAGCCAGCCATTAGACAAAGGGCATCATCTGGGGCGACTGGTAGAAAGATTGCAAGGGCGAAAAGTTTTTCAAATCGGCTTTGGTTATCTAACCAGCCAATATATTTATCGTAAGTCTTGTCACTGATCATACTTAAAATGAATGGTTTACCGTATCGTCGGCCTAGCAGGAAAATAATGACAGAACCAATACTGATTCCTACATAGTTATAAACGAATCCTAGATAAGGACCGAAAATCAAGACACCCGCAGCGCTGGAGACACCACCGGGAATGATCGGGATCACTACTTGCAAGATCTGCAAAAGGATAAAGACGATTGGTCCTAAGATAACGGAATTTCCAACTAGACCTCGCAGTGCATTAATGTCTTTGAAAACACCTAGATTGATAAAATAGATCGTTAATGCGATAGATAAACCTAAGCCAATAATAGAAATCGTATTAATGATACGACGAGAAGTTGCTATGCTCACAGGACTTCATCTCCTTTATGTTTCATAATCCCACTATACGGGGTGAGACCAGAAAAATCCAGTAAAACAAATGACAAACGTCAAACAGTTTTGTAAGGTATGCCTTTATTATAAAAGAAGTCCGAAAAGAAAACATTGTACTAAAGTCTGAAATAAGAAAAATTTATAGTTTCTGCGCACCAATAGTTTCAGGAGATTTTTTTATCTGAGGGATGTTTTTTCGTTCGCTTCATTTGCCAACGATTAACGATCTTTTCAACCACACTCGTCATCATGAAGCCTCCAGCGATCGCCCCAGCGGTGATGACAACGATCATCAGATTTTCAAAGCCGACAAAGTTGTCGCCCAAAGCGAATTCTCGAACGGCTTTGTAGGCAGGACCACCCGGTACGAGAGGAACGAGGCTAGGAATGTTAAAAATGATCATGGGCATTTTTTTTCTGCGGGAAAAAAAGATGCTGACGCAACCGACGGCAAATGCGGCTAAGAAGTTGGCGCTTCCTAGACCGTAGCCAATCGTTTTCAATGACCAATAGATCATCCAGCCAACCGTTCCAGCGATGCCTGTTGCAACTAAGGCTCTTTTAGGAATATTGGTCAAGATACCAAAGGTCACGGTGCTTAAAAAGCTAAAGGAAAGGTGAATAAAAATCGTCATGAGATCCCTCCAAATAAGGTGAAGACCGTGGCGATGCCAACACCGATCGCGGCAGCTGTGAAAATAGCTTCAGTTCCCCGAGCAGTCCCACTGATGAGATGGCCTGCCAAAATATCCCGAAAGGAATTGGTGATCGCTACACCAGGAACTAAGGGCATGACGGCACCGATAATCAAATTATCGACGTTTTGTGCGACATGAAGAAAGACCGCTAGAAGAGACAAAGTGCCGATCAGTAAAGAGGCGCAAAACATATCCAAAAAGCGGATATCGATGACTTTTTTGACCCAATAGGCGCATAAAAATCCCAGACAGCCAATGACAAACGTTGCTAGAAAATCAAACCAAGCACCGCCGAAAATAATCATTAAAGTACTGCTGACCACGCCCGCACTAAACACCTGCAGCCAATAAGGAAAACTTGGTGTCGTTGGATTGACCTTTTTTAATGCCTCGTGCAGTTCCACTAATGAGATTTTTTTTTCAGCATAGGCACGGGACAATCCGTTGACGGCAACAATTTTTTCGAGATTGATGACTCGATCATGAACATTTTCTACTTGTGCATAGTGGCTACTGCGTAAGCCCATAAAAAGTCCAGTTGCTGTTACATAACTAATGCTGCCTTGCTCCCCGGCATTTGCTGCAATTCGATTCATTGTATCTTCCACTCGATAGACTTCCGAGCCGTTTTCCATCATGATTTTTCCTGCCAACAAACAGGTCTCCAATAATAGCTCTTTTGATTCAGCCATTTCCAAACTCCTTTTTCAATCGAATTTGCGCACTACATTCTTAGTGTACAATTTCAGCGAGTTTTCAACAAGGAAGAAAAGTAGATTTGAAAAATAACTAGCAGTCAATGCGTAGGATTTTTTGTGATAAATGAAAGGAGAAGCACTTCTTTTAATTAGTAAACATTCGTTTTTAATGAACAAAGTGAATAGAAATAAGATAACGGATGGAGTGTTTTATTTTAAAAAAATGAATATCTCGGTTACAATTAAATAAATATAAAAAGGGGGATTTATTGATGCGAAGGAAGGTCTATACAAGAGAACACATTTTGAAGGCCGCTTATGAACTGATCAATAGAGAAGGTTTTGGCAATTTTACGGCCCGGAATATCGCTAAGCACATGGGAATTTCTACTCAACCGATTTATCTTGAGTTCGAAAATATGCAGGACTTAAAAAATACCTTGGTGGAGGCTGTTTTCAAAGATTTATCGGAAAATGTTTTTCCAGTTGTTCGAACAGGAGACAAACTTGTTGATTTAGGCCTGAATTATATACGCTTCGCTCAAGAGCAGCACAATCTCTACATCGCCCTTTTTATCGACGACTATGGCGGTGGGAAATTGATGCATGATTTTTCATCGACCTATTTCAAATCCTTGATCAAATCAGAAGAAAAATATGCGGATCTTTCAGAAGATGCGGTAAATGCACTACATAATGGCGCATGGATCGTTGTGACTGGTTTGGCTTCCTTAATGTCGGCGGGTATCATCACACCCACCGATGACCAGATCATCAAAATCATCAACGAGACCATTGAAGGCGTAATCGAAAAGAAAGATAGCTACATCTTCGATTAAAGAACAAAAAATCTGCATCCCATTACTTATTGGGTGCAGATTTTTCTTGACATTTTTAATAAAACTAGCGAAAATAACTGTTATGGAGAGTTGGCAGAGTGGTAATGCAGCGGACTCGAAATCCGCCGACCCGGTTCATCCCGGCGCGCAGGTTCAAATCCTGTACTCTCCTTATGAAGAAACCAGAAGAACCCCTGATTATATAAGGAATGCTTATATATCAAGGGTTCTTCTGGTTTTTAAAATATAAGAAAGTGGAAGAAAACTAGAGAAAATAAAATTATTTTGCACCGATTTTGCACGAGATTAAGGATTCATGCAAATAGCTCACCCATTGTCGTGCTAACGATTTGAGATTCTTTTTGTTCCATTTCATCAAGAATATGCTGATAAATACCTAATGTCGTTTCAATTTTTTTATGGCCCAAACGTCTGGAAACGTATTTTAGATTAACACCTTGATAGATAAGTATTGATGCATGTGTATGTCGAAGGCCATGAAAGTTTATAGGTTGATCTATTCCAATTTTCTTTTGATGTTTCTTCAACGTTTTGTTTACTGCAGAGTTTGATATTAACTCCATATCGTCATTTAAAAAAACTAGATTTTTCTCATTCTTTAGTATTCTGCCAAAGTAATATTCACGTTGATGTTTCTTTAATTGTTTCAGAAGGTCAAGAGTGAAGTCGTCAACAGTAATAAGGCGCATTGATTGGTAATTCTTAGTATTTGAAAAGTCTTGTTTGTATACATAGTCCCATGTCTTCTCAACTCTAACAGTTTTATCTTCAAAATCTATACAGTTCCAAGTCAATCCAAGTATTTCCGCATATCGCATTCCTGTAGCAATACCTAAAAGAATCATATATCTGGATACGTATGTTGGTTTGATGCCATCAATCAAAGAATTTGTGAGTTTTTTGGTTTCATTGTAGCTTAGGAATTTATCTCTATCTGATTTATCTGAAATACCACCACGAGATGAAACCTTATAAGTAGGGTCCTTGAAAATAATTCCTTCTTGCAGTGCATCTTGGATCGCTGCTTTCATATAGATGTGAATTTTTGAAACAGTGGAGGAACGTCTCGTTTTAGCGAATACATTCAGCTTCTGTTGATAAATTTTCCTATTCAAATCTTTAAGTTTTATTCCTTTGAAATTTGCTTCCGCAAATTTTATAGATTTTTCTATATCAGCATCATTTGCTTTAGAAAACTTTCCTTTTCTATAAACTTCATACCATTCTCGAAAATAAACAGGAAACTCCTGGTCAGCATCAGAAATTCTAAATCCTTCAGTTAGTTTCTTTTCAATGGCTGTAGCAGCTAAATGTGCTTCTTTTTTTGTTGCAAATTTTCCTTTTGTTTTTGTTTTATATTTACCATCAGTATCTTTGTAAGAGACACGATACTGCCATCCGTTATCTTTCTTTTGAATACTAGCCATATTGATTCAACTCCTTAGTTTTGCTACAATAGGCATGACTAAATAAGCCTTACGTTTATTTGTGTCCAGCACGTCCTCGACCGCCAAGAAGAGGGACGTGCTTTCTTATTATTTGAGACTAAAGAAAACTTTAGAATTAAAATCGGTGAAAGAAATTAAAGTATCATCACCTGTAGGAACTAATAATGCAACTTTACCTGAAAGTTCTCCACCTTCATAAAGTTCTTTGTATCCAAACTCACTACCTTCTGAAAATGTACCATAAGTATCTTGTGCAACCTCTTCACCTTTAGAGCTGATAGGTGTAAAAGAAGGCATTGCGTAGTATGGCTCATCTTGACTACCTTTATTCATCTTCATTTTAACATCAAATACTAACCATTCTTTTCCTTCTGGGGCAGCTTCATTGTACTCATTTTCAGAGAGTAAAAAATCGTAAGCTTCCTGGCCACGCAAAGGATTGCTGATCGTCATTGAAATATTAGAATTTATTTCTGTTCCATCTTCCGCATAGTAAGTGTTATCAAATGTTGCTGTACTTCCTAATGGAACAGGGTTAGAACGTTTGCCGACAGCACTTTCTTCAGCCGTACTAGAAGAAGCTGTTTCACTAGCAGTAACAGCTGTACTTGTTGAATTAGAAGATACCTTAACTTCTGAGTCTCCGCTGCTACAAGCCGCTAAAGTAATACCACATAAAGTAACTAGCCCTAAACTTAATAATTTTTTCATTTCAAATACTCATTCCTTTGTTATAATATATTTGTACATTCTTAGGAATGAACCCTGCTTTTAGAAGTTGCCGCTTCTAAAGGCTTTTTTTATCCAAAAACTCTCAAAGGTTCGACTAATATAAACTCATTGTCAAACGTAAATTTGAAGTTGCGATGATAGTGAAATTTACCGAATTTGTTAAAGTAATGGACTAAAGCATCTTCGAAAAAATCGGGAGTTACATCTAGGTATTCACTGCATTCGTAGATATTAGTGCAACCATTCAGTCCGCATTCTAAAAGAGCATCAAGTGTGATCAAAATTTCAATTCCAAACCTTCTAGCTTTCCATTCCTCTTTCCAAGATCCAGAAGCTTTGTAGTCAATAATGTTACCAACGGTCTTTTTATGATGACCATATTCTTCCGCTAAGACAACCTTCTTTTTTCTATTAGTTTTGGTTTTATCTAGGTAAATTCGGTTGCTTCTATATAGACCGGTATAACCAGTATCTTCTTCAAGCGGTAATTCGATTACCGGAATTTCATTCATAACTTTATCCAAAAGATTTTCATAATCATCCATTTGCAACCCTACTTACCATCAAATTTTTTATCAGCTTCATCAAGATATCGATTAAGTTCGATAAATTCTTCTTGAGTAATCCTTTTGTTAGGATCGTCAGAGTGGGCAGCAATAGTGAAGTTTTCTTTATTCTGTTCGTGCATTTTGTATTTAGCAAAGTCGAGTACATCATCTTTTTTACTAGTATCTAGATTTTGGAAAATATCCATTAATTCAATTTGTTTTGGATCTACTTCATTCGAAAAAGTAGATTCATGGATTTCTCTGGTCATTGGCGAGTCCATTCCCATGAGCCATGCTTCATTTACTTCTAAAGCATTTGCCATAAGAAAGATGTTATCTTGTTTCGCTTCGTATTTCCCATTTATATAGTCGCTGATAGAGTTACGACCAATTCCAGTACGTCTAGCTAATTCAGCTTGAGATATATTTTTATTTTTTAAAGCTATTTTTAGCCGATCAGAAAAGTTGTTCATTATTCTGTACACCCCTTTACAATGATTATACTGTTAAGAATTCTGAATAGCAAGCAAAAGATACAGAAAACTGAACAAAATGTGTTGACATTCTTTTTTTTATAAACTATGATGGTTTTGTACAGAAAACCGAACAGTCTGGAGGGGAAAAGAATGAAAAAAATAGACATTGTCTACGATTATGAATTGCTGAAGGATAAAATATCGGAAAAAGGACTTACTCAAGAAACCTTAGCACCTAAACTAAATATGAGCAGAACATCGTTGAATCTAAAATTGAATAGCAAGTCAAACTTCACGCAAACTGAGATTAAAGTTATGGCTGAACTGCTAAATATTCCTTCAAAAGAACTGGGGAATTATTTTTTTAAAGGTTTTGTACAGAAAAATGTACAAAATGTTAAGGAGGTGATTTAATGTCTCAAACTATTGAAATCAATACCCCTATTCAAATCTTAATACCTTCACATTTAAAAGTTGTTGAGATTGAAGAATATGAATCGTTAAAGAAAAAAGATTTGATGGGTCAAACTTGGACGATGGATGATCTTAAGGAACGACTGCAAACTACTGACGAAAATTGGATAAAGGAAAAAATCCTTTATCCAAACAGAGAAATACTAGATGTCAGGAACGGCGGTTTTGTTCGTTACTCAAAAGGCAAAGGGAATCCTTGGAAATTCAATGCTTTAGAAATGGCGAAGTATTTGCAAGAAAACTGGGCAAATATCATGTCAGATTGAAAGGAGGAATTTTGTGAATAAGAAATGGTTAGCTACGCTCCATGACAATCCGTTGTATAAAGCACGTCAATTACAAGGGATTGCTTATGCCAGCTTATTGTTAAACGGTATTTTGTTAGCTATTTGTTTCCTATTAATGATTGGAGGATAACTAGATGTTTAAAGAAAGAGAAATTATTTTCACTACTAATCGAATGTATGTTAAGCCATACACTCAAAAAATTAAGTCGATTATCTGGAATAAGTTTGAATCGACATGTGAAGTAGAGGATCGTTCATTTGATAGCGATGAGACACCAAAGATTGCGTTATATTTTGTTGTTTCAGATGACCAGTTTCAAAAGTTACAAATGGCAATCCCTAAGTTGCTACCGGATTTAGTAAGTAAAGGAGGAATTCAATATGAATAATGACCAGTTAGCCCTAACTTTAGCCGATAAGTTGATGGCAAAAGTCAATAGTTTGCTAGATGCAGAAGTTCGAACAATTACTAACGATTTACAGGATACTCAAAAGGATATTGAAGCAAAACGCACGATTTCAATAAAGGTTGGAATCAAAGTCACTAGTGATCATCGAGGAATTACCATCGATGCAGAATCAAATCATGGATTACCGAAACGAGAATTGGAACCAGTTGTTTATCCAATTGATGTCAATAATTCTGGACAGATAAATTTGTTCGAACATGAGTGAAAGCTGCAGGTGATGTAGATGTTATCAAATGCGATCGATTACTTGGAAAAAATGCCTGCAATTGTTATGCAGGTTCGTATGAGGAAACGTGGCGAGAATTATGTATACAGTATTGAAGCGAAAACTGAACGAGGTAGAGTAGAAACATTTCAGTTGCGTGGAAGGACGTTGTATCATCATGTTTTTCATCTTGGAAAACAAACCGAAGAAAAGGTTCTTTTCCAGTTTTCAGAACAATAAAAAAAGCCGCCAAAACTGGCGACTTCTGAGAATGGTATTTCTTATCTCCGACAAGATAAGTATACCATCCTCAGACTATTTTTGCAAAAAACGCTGCTATTTCGGCGTTTTATCGTCCTTGTATTAGATACTAACTTAACGGACGTAGAAAATTCTGGGGTGTTTGTCATGAAGAAATCATTTGTTAGAGAACGCAGAGTGGAAGCAGGACCTTATAAAGAAATCCGCATTTACAGTAGGACGATCGAGCAGGAACGAAAATGCAGAGAACCCAGAGGTAGGAGAAAAAAAGTCACTGGTTTATCTCAAGCAAGATGGAATCAAGCCCAAAGTAAAAGAAAGGCTGCATTGTTTCTATATGCAAATTTTGGAGAGAAAGATTACTATGCCACGTTCACTTATTCCGATCAGTTTCTCCCTGAAAAGCCTGCTGATGCAAAGCGTGATCAAGAAAACACTTTGAAAAAACTAAAAAGGCTCTATGAGAAAGAAGGGTTCGAACTCAAGTACATGTGGTTTACCTCTTATCAATACGATGAGGAAGTAGGCTATATCACTCGAATCCATCACCATATCGTTTTAAACAATGGACCATCACGGGATGCAATCGAGAGTATTTGGTCTAAAGGACGAGGAAAGAAGAAGCAGCCTCTTGGTCGAAGGCAAGTGCAAAACATTCAATACGATTCAGATGGGATGCAAGGCTTGGTCAATTATTTAACTGGTCAAGAGAAATGGGAAAATCGCCAGTGGAAGAAAGGTCAAAAGCGATGGTCCAAGAGTCGAAACCTTAAAGAACCACACGAAACAACGAATGATGATTATTGGTCATTTAGAAAACTAAATAAATTAGGTATGTCCAACGATGATGGAGCAGAGGAAATTCTTAAGAGGTTTCCTCAATACCGGATTTTAGGAGATATATTGAAAATCTACGATGAGGATCGTGGGTGGTATTTCAAAATCGAACTGTTCAGAAATGATGATGGATAGAGAAAGAGGTAGAAATGGAAAGTAAACAAACGTATCTGGTCGCCTGCTTTGATAAATCAGATTGTATCGACATAATGCAGGAAGTCTTTTTGATGTTAAACATTGATGATCAAAACAAAGGGAAATTCTCTCCATGTATTAAAACATTGGAAATCAAATCAGAAGAAAAGGAAATCCGGTTTCTTCAAAATCAGCAAATTTGCGATGCTGCATCAAACAAGTTAAATGATCATTCAGCATACGCAGGAATAGTTAAGAGTGATCGGTTTTCACAATTCGTTTGCTTTGAAGACAAAGCAAACTATGAGCGCATTTATCGTAGAACACTAGATACATTTGGTCAAAATGACAAAGAAGGATTTGTTACTAAACTAATGCAGAAAGTAGGTAGAAACGATGTCTTCAAGAAATTACCAAAATAGAGTAAACAATGATTTGGGCGATATCTTTGAAAAAATGATTGATCAAGGATGCTGGTACTACAGAACAAAAGAAATAGCTTTAATTGAAAAAACACCTGAACCGTTTCGTGTGAAGCAGATACTCGGCGATGGCAGAATGATCGTTTATCCGATTGGGAAAGCTCAACCAGATTACAAAGGAACTCTATGGGATGGACGTGCCATTGTTTTTGAAGCAAAGATGACCACAACGGATCGATTAAAAAAATCAGTGATCACACAAAATCAGGCGGCCTTGTTGGATCTCCATCAAAAATTAGGAGCGATGGCAGGTGTTTGCTGCATGATCAAAAAGACCGTTGGGTTTATCCCATGGAGTGATTGGCAGAACATGAAAGAAAAATATGGCCGTCAGTACATTCTTGAAGAAGAGTTGGAAGATTATCAGGTTGCTACGCCGGGCTACATCGATTTTCTGAATAAAACGAATTGGTGATCCTATGGATGAAAGAATAACCAGTTTTAAAGTAGCACGTGTCGAATTCACCATGTTTTGCGAGGTACGAGGATGGACGGTTGAGTATTTTTCTAACAATCCCAAGAATTACCGTCAATACTATGCAAGATGTTACGTTCCGGAGAAGGCAGATACCTATCATTTTATTATTACACTTGCAGGGAAGTACTATCGCCTTCTTGGAAATAAGCAGTGGGAGCCTTATGAATATGTGTATAAGCCAGCAGATGCAGGAGGTGATCAACATGAAACAGAACCAACAGGTGATGAAGCAGAAAGAACATGAAAAAAAGAAGCGTCACAGAGAACGTGCTTTAAAACTACAACGATTACTTTATCTATCTAACCTTGATGATCGAGAGATTGATCCAATAAGCGAGGAAGAGCTGGAAGCATTGCGTGTTGAACTCTGGAGAGGGGAGCAATCCCATTTGCGAATTGTAGAGGTTCTTTACAAAGGCGAAGTAATTTTCACAGGTACTCGGAAAGACGTATGTCGGAAGTGCAAAAAAGCAAATCGAACGATGAGCGATTTATTACGTTATGGTCATGAAGATAAACAAGGAAGGACTTACCGCTATAAGGATTGGAGTGGGCCCATTGACGATGGGGTTGATTACGATTAATCAAAATAATTGGAGGGAAATTCATGAATGAGTTAGTTGAATTAGTAGAACAATGGTCAAAAGAAAAAGGATTGGATAAAGCAGATTCTAGCAAACAAATGTTGAAAGTTGTCGAAGAAACTGGTGAAGTTGCAGCTGCATTAGCAAGAAACGATCGAGATGCACTAAGAGATGGTATTGGCGATGTAGTAGTAACCTTGATCATCTTGGCAATGCAAAATGATATGGACTTGTACGAATGTTTGAATTTTTCTTATGACGAAATCAAAGGACGGACTGGAAAGATGGTCAATGGTGTTTTCGTTAAATCCAGTGACCTGAAATAAGTCCAGAATCGGAAGAAATTACCAACTTGGAAAGAAAAAAGACCAACACAAGTTGATCTAATTAATCCTTATAATGAATACTTCCATCTGGCTCTAGTCTTGGTGTAATTGCGACGCCTTTTCCGTCAGAACCGATAACAATTGTTTGAATATATTGTACCTGTGTCTCGGGATCAGTAATAACAAAGATTTCGTTGGTTCTGCCTTTATAAACTTTTTCAACTTCAAATTCAATATTGTTCGCCATAGAATCACTCCTTTTAAATAAAATACCATAATAAACAAACAAAATAAATAAATACTATAAATGTTTGCAGATATGAAAATTTAATAACGACAGATACTACTAACTTTAGGAAAAGAAAAATGAAACGGGTATTGTTAATTACGTGTTCTCAAAAAAAAGGTGCAAATGCACCCGTCAAAGTCATTGATAGATTTCCCCAGTTGAATCAGCATCATACACTTCTCCATCTGGAGTAACACGATAGAATCCTAATGTGCCAGTACCTCCGTTTGCAATGGCGGCTTCACTTTGTGCTTTGAATAGATAGTCACTGCCTATCATTTCCCAAAATGTTAGTCTTGTGTCTGCGGAAAATCCGTATTTTTGTTTAATAGCTTCTTTTGCATCCTCTTCATTTGAAATAAGGGATACTTGTCTTGATGAAGACATTGTATGATTTGAGCTGCTTGTTGAAGAACTTGTAACTGTTGTAGAAGATTTTGTAATTGAGGATCTCACGTAGCTACTAGAAGAATCTTTATAACTTTCATGCATTGAAGAATTTTTGGTATCGTTATTATTTGCCGAGCATCCGGAAAGAAATCCAATAGCAATAAGGTATAGAAAAATTTTTTTCATAATATATCTCCTTTTATTTTATAAACGAATTATAGCACAGAATAATTATTGAATATGTATTTTTATGGGATGAACTGCTTTTTTGAATAGTCAGTTATCCACCAAAATAACCAATAGAAGGATGACGTAGCAGTGCTTAACAAAGACAATATTATGGACATTATCCAGTCACATAAAGATGAAATTAGCGACATTTCTAATGAATTAATTAAGGCAAAAGTGTTGGGGATTAATATTCCAGTGCTTACTAAGATAGCTGAAAACAGATTGGCGTATTTGTACGACAACAAACACCGTTACGAAATTCAAGCGAAAGCTTGGGGATTGATTGGGGTAAATGGTGAACAGGTATCTAGTGAGTATAATGTATGAACGGCAATCCGACGAAATAAAAAAAACTAGTTCGAAAACTAGTTTAAGTTTCATAAGGATTATTTACAACGTTATTGATCATCTACAACTTTTTTCAAAGCGTTCATAATAATTGTTTCATCTGATGGATTATTCATTACTAATTCAGTTGCTTTGGCATTAGCAGCAGCAAAAGGAGTTTGTAAAGATTGTTTTACTTTTGGGTCAGTGACAGAGTCTAAATAATCTTTCTCTTTTTGCCAAGCATCTTTAATTTGTTGATAGTATTCATCTTCTTTATTTGTCATAGGGACTGAAGTTTCTTGATTGCTAGAGTTTTCAATAAAACTACTTTCTAGAGTGTTATCTTGTGATTCCGATGTAGATTGATATTTATCGAGAGAATCTTCAGTAGTATTTTCGTGTGATTCTATTGCAGAAGAAACCATTGTTGTCGAAGATGTTTGTAAAGTATCAGACGAATCGGAAGCAGTGCTGACGGACGTTTTGTTAGAACATCCAGATAGTACCAGAACACAGCCTAAAATAAAAAATGACTTTTTCATAAGTTTATTCTCCTCATATAAAAGCTTTTATGTTGTATTAAGGATAGCATAATGAAATAACTTGGTAAATAATTAGCGCTAGAAACGGTAAATGAAGTGAATTGTCATTTCATTAAACACAGTAAAGAATAGTCAGCGATAGCAAACAGGAGGGATAAACATGGAGAGGGCCTTTGGTTGTAGTCAAATGAGATTCAACTACATTACTGATTATGCTAACAGTATTGCAGAAAGTGCAGTACAGATGGAAATGGCATGGCAAAACAGGAAAAATTTTAGAGATGATGTTGATTTGGAAGAATGGTTAAAAGGACAAGCAGAAGACATTGAAAGAAAAGTTAGTGAGTTATCTACTTACCTTAGACCTTTAGATGCTTTCTATGAAAAACAGGAGGGATCAGATTGTTAGGATTATTCAAGAAAAAAATTGAGTAAGTAGAAGTCGAAAGAAATAATTTTGATACATATAACAAGGCCATATTAGGAGGAAACTTACGCATAACATTGGGATATTGCCGCTTATACGAGTATTCAGGTCTAGTGATAACCATTTACGTACTCATCAGTACGTCTCACGAAGACACCGCTGATTTTTGGCGAAAAAGTCTTGAAAGTCAAGGGCTGGAACAGTGCGATAACAAAAATTGTCTCAAAAAAGTTATGCATTTAAAAGAATTTGATGAATTCGTTACTAAAACATTTAATGAACAGGAGGGATAAGATGGTACCAAAATTTAGAGGTAAAAGAAAAGACAATGGAGAGTGGGTTGTAGGAGTTCCGATTCCAGATAGCTTTTGCAACGTGGTCCACATGATTCCTATTCTTTTGACAGACAAAGTAGCCTATCCGCCAGAAAGACTACATGAATATTTAATTGAAATACTGCCTGAAACGCTTGGGCAATCCACTGGTTTGAAAGACAAGAACGGCGTGGAGATTTTCGAGGGAGATGTTATCGGCTCTCAGAACAAAGATAGATCAAATTGGTATGTCAGCCATCATAAAATTGTTTGGCATGACACTGGATTTGTTGGCAAACAAATTTGCTCAAGTTCATTTATTGGTCTTGAACATTGGACTAGAGGAGAAAATGGGTATGTGGTTATCGGAAATATCTATGAGAACCCAGAACTATTGGAGCAAGCCGATGAAAGTTAATCATTATACGGTACTAGCTGTTGTATCAATACTGCTGACGATCGCTGGCTTGAGTTGGCTATCCTATACAATTGTG
This sequence comes from Enterococcus casseliflavus, assembly GCF_029215545.1. Taxonomy (NCBI): domain Bacteria; kingdom Bacillati; phylum Bacillota; class Bacilli; order Lactobacillales; family Enterococcaceae; genus Enterococcus; species Enterococcus casseliflavus. The sequence goes on from NZ_CP119393.1 coordinate 1,044,814, forward strand.
GACCAACAGGAACAAATTGAGCAGTTACAAGAACAGCTGCAGCATGAGCAGATGAAGTACAAGATTATTATCAATGATCCGCTAGTACGAGATGCGATGGAAAGTGGAGGATGATTATGACAGTTGCAGTTTTAGGGTTTACAGGATTCGTAATGATAATGGTCGTTGCAGTTATTGTTGGAAAGAAAATGGACGATAGAGAAGGAAAATAAAAAAGCCACTACCTTTTGGGGAAGTGACCTGTGACAAGACTATTTTACCATAAAGGGGTGGCGTTTGTGAGGTTTCAATGGCTTAAAAATTATCAAGATTTAGAAGAGCAGATCCTCTTCATGAAATGGAATCTTAACAAAAGTAAGTTGGAATTGGAACGGTGGGTCAGTGGTGATTTAGCAAACGTCCGACTTGAAAAAAACTCAAGGTCAGCTTCTTTAGAAGAGAATATTCAAGTAATTGAAGAAGAGATTGAATTACTAGAAGAACAACTAAATGAAATGGTTCTATTGATAAAATCGTTTAAGGGATTAGACAATCAAATAATGTATTTGAAATATGTTGAAGGGATGACTTTAGAAAAAATCGCCGAAGATCTTAACTACAGTACATCTTATATTCAAAAGAAACATACTGAATTAAGAAAAGCAATTGATTTTGTCGATGAGTATATTTTAAACAAAAATAAGTTGAAGATGAAGATATCATTGCAAGATCATCGAGAAAAGTTGCACAAAAGTTGCACTACTAATTCTAGTTTTAAACTTGATTAATATGGAATATATTAATAGCGTAGAAGAAACGAGAGATGGTCTATGGCTACTCACATAATCATAAACCGAATGGAGGAAAGCTCCTTATCGCAAAACTTCTTTGAATAAATAGAAAGACAGCACATTATTTTGAAACGAGGTGAATCACTTCAAATCAAAATTCGCTAGTGCTGTCTTTTTATATTTACTTAAATTAAAGGAGGAAATGTATGAAAGAGTTTAGCAAAGTGAATGTACTAGGAACACAGTACACAATTTACAAAGATACAACAGAACTCGATAGACCTTTCATAAGTGGAGCTGATGGGATCACTGACTTCACAACTAAAGAAATATTCATTGCTACCCTTGATGATGGTGATCCTAATAACATGCAGGCTATGGAGCATTATGAAAAGAGAACCATAAGACATGAGCTTATTCATGCAATCTTATTTGAATCGGGTTTGGATCACAACAGCAAATGGGGAAGAGATGAAGAGTTAATAGATTGGATTGCACTTCAATTCCCTAAGTTGTTAGCTGCATTTAAAGCTTTAAACATTGAATCGTTTTAGTACCCCACCTCCTAAAGAAAGGACCCTATACAATGGCGTTAAGAGCAGACAGACAAGGACCTCATCGGGTAGCCTTTGAGAAGAACAAAAGGATATTGCTTAAAACTCACAACACGTGTGGCATTTGTGGTAAGCCTATTGATAAAACACTAAAGGCACCACATCCTTTGAGTCCAGTAGTGGATCACATTGTACCAATCAATAAAGGTGGTCATCCATCGAGCATCGAAAACTTGCAACTGGCTCATTGGACATGCAACCGACAGAAGTCTGACAAGTTATATTCAATCAAAGATGAGGCACCGAAAGTTGTGGGGAACAGAAACCTTCCACAAAGCACTGATTGGGCTTCTTATGGTAGCTAAATAGTTTGTACTTAATCAATCATTCGAAAATGTTTTTAAAATCTGATACACGCAAAGAGAGAGGGGGGATGGGTACCCCTCCGCCTTGGCGGCCGAGCTTCACGCCGTCACTGTACATATTTTCTCGCGCGACATTTTGAAAGGAGCAAAATAATGGAATTTTATGGCATTGATTATTTAAGAAACAAGCTTTCTACGCATAAAATTCGTGTTGATATGCGGTATGAACAATACGATATGAAAAAGAAAGAATCGATTTTCGGCATTACCATTCCACCAGAAATAAGAAAAAGGTATCGGTCAGTTTTAGGATGGTGTGCTAAAGGCGTTGATTCACTTGCGGATCGTTTAGTATTTCGTGAATTTGAACATGATGATTTTGAAGTAAACGAAATTTTTGAAGCAAATAACCCAGATGTCTTTTTTGATAGCTTGGTTTTATCATCATTGATTGCTTCTTGCTCATTCGTTTATATTTCAAAAGGAGAGGGTGATATTCCGCGACTGCAGATTATCGAAGCAAGTAACGCAACAGGGGTAATTGATCCAATCACTGGATTATTAAACGAGGGGTATGCAGTACTTGAAAGAGATAAGGATGGAAATCCTGCAATTGAAGCTTATTTTCTTCCAGGTATTACGTATTACTATTACGCTGATAAAGAAATACCAGACGAACCTATTACACACAGTTTTGACTATCCATTGTTAGTACCGGTGATCCACCGACCAGATGCAGTACGGCCGTTCGGTCGATCTCGAATCACACGATCAGGCATGTATTATCAATCTTACGCTAAGCGTACTTTGGAACGTGCGGATGTCACGGCAGAATTTTATTCTTTTCCACAAAAATATGTGTTGGGTACAGATCAAGATTCAGAACCGTTGGATACCTGGAAAGCAACAATTTCGGCGATGCTTGAATTTACTAAAGGTGAAGACGGTGGCAGCCCTACAGTGGGTCAATTTACGACTTCTAGCATGGCACCATTTACAGAACAACTGAAAACGGCGGCTGCTGGATTCGCTGGTGAGACAGGGCTTACATTGGATGATTTAGGATTTGTTTCGGATAATCCGTCATCGGTTGAAGCGATTCGAGCTAGTCATGAAAATTTAAGACTGGCAGGACGTAAAGCACAACGATCGTTAGGATCTGGAATATTGAATGTAGCATTTATTGCAGCGTGTTTGCGCGATGAATATCCTTATTTTAGATATCAGTTTGCAAAAACAATTACGAAATGGGAACCACTATTTGAAGCTGATGCCAATACACTCACGTTGATCGGTGATGGTGCAATCAAATTGAATCAAGCTATTCCTGGCTATATCAACAGTGAAACAATCAGAGATTTAACAGGAATCAAAGGCGGCGATGTCAATGGATAATGATATTGTTCCTGCATTGTTAGAAAAAATAAATAATGAATTTAAAGAGCAGACAATCAGCAGTAAAAAGTTGAAGTCTACTATTTCTTTGCTAAAAAACAACAAGGTAACGTATAAAAATGTAAATGAATTTGCTATTGAAATCGGGGAGATACTAGCAAATGTATTGGGTAATCATATCAGTGTTGATATCCTACCTGATGGGAAAATGTATTTTAATATCGCGGATCGATTGCTCAACGAGACTTTGAAAAATAATTATGATTTAATCTCAAATTTTTCTGTGGATGTTCAAGAGTTATTAAACAAAGAAGCGTCAATAAAAATTCGAGGTCAGAAGCCTGATTTTAATCAAGACAGGGTAAATGGCCTTGTAAACAAGATATCTACAGAAGATGATTTCGACTCTGTTAAATGGGTATTAGGAGAACCAATTGTGAATTTTAGCCAAAGTGTCGTTGACGATGTCATCAAAGCGAATGTCGATTTTCATGCAAAGTCAGGTCTTAGACCAAGAATCAACAGAACCCTTGTTGGGCATGCATGCGACTGGTGTAGAAAATTAGCTGGATCATTTGATTATTACGATTTACCAGATGATATTTACAGAAGGCACGAAAGATGTAAATGCATAGTCGAATACAAACCGGGCGATGGGCGAAAACAAAATGTCTGGTCAAAAACTTGGACTGATCCGCAAAAGCAACAAAAAATCCAAAACAGGAAAAATCTTAATTTGAGAAAGGATGCGTGATCCAATATCTCCCAGCGACAGGGTTATCATGCATGATCGAGATTGAAAGGGGATAGTTTATGGCTACTAAAGTAAAATTTGGTAATCAACATCCTACTCAATCGGTAATTCTTCCATATGATAGATCTGTATCTCAAAGAGCGGTTGAACGATACCAAAGAACCGGACGCAACTGTTACGATTGGCAAATCGATATGCTTGAACCTCTTTTGGCCATTGATGAAGATGATTTGTGGGTTCACCAAAAGTTTGGTTTCTCAATTCCACGGCGAAACGGTAAAACTGAAGTTATTTACATCGTTGAATTAGATGCGCTTGAAGAAGGATTAAGCATATTGCATACTGCTCACAGGATCAGTACGTCTCACGCTTCGTATGAACAAGTAAAAAAACTGCTTGAAGATTCGGGATATATTGAGGGCGAAGACTTCAATTCAATCAAAGCCAAAGGCCAAGAACGATTGGAGTTGTATGCGACTGGCGGCGTGATCCAGTTTAGAACAAGAACATCTAGCGGTGGTCTTGGTGAAGGATTTGATCTGCTTGTAATCGATGAAGCCCAAGAATATACCACTGAACAAGAATCAGCGTTGAAGTATACCGTAACCGATAGCAAAAACCCAATGACGATCATGTGTGGTACGCCACCAACTCCTGTATCTAGTGGTACTGTTTTTACAAGTTATCGCGACAAAACGTTGTTTGGTAAATCGAAGTATTCTGGTTGGTCCGAATGGTCAGTTGAGGATATGAAAGATATCCATGATGTCGAGGCTTGGTACAATTCCAATCCTTCATTAGGTTATCATTTGACGGAAAGAAAGATTGAAGCGGAACTTGGTGATGACAAACTCGATCACAACGTGCAGCGTTTAGGGTACTGGCCTAAGTACAATCAAAAATCTGCTATTTCTGCTAGTGATTGGTCAAGATTGAAAGTAGTAGCTTTGCCTGTATTGAAAGGACCTCTGTATGTTGGTATCAAGTATGGGAATGATGGTCAGAATGTTGCAATGAGTATTGCGGTTAAAACTTTATCCGGAAAAATATTCGTTGAAACAATTGATTGTGTGTCTGTAAGAAATGGCAATCAATGGATCATTAATTTCTTGAGAAAAGCTAACGTAAATTCAGTGGTTATAGATGGTGCCGGTGGCCAAAATATCCTAACCAAAGAAATGGAAGATTTTAAACTCAAGGATCCAGTGCTTCCTAAAGTATCCGAGATCATTACCGCCAATTCGTTGTGGGAACAGGGAATATTCCAACAAACCATTTGCCACAAAGATCAACCGTCACTAAGTTCGGTAGTTACGAACAGTGAGAAGCGTAATATCGGAAGCAATGGTGGATTTGGTTATAAATCGCAATTTGATGATAGAGATATCTGTTTAATGGATAGTGCGCTATTAGCGCATTGGGCTTGCAGTATTAATAAGCCCAAGAAAAAACAACAAAAAAGGTATTAGGCGACTATTTAACGGTAGTCGTTTTTTAATACGTAAAATTACCGAACTGCCGGGCAAGCAGGAGAAAGGAAGTTTGTATTATGACATTCAAGGCAATCGAAACACAAGAGGAACTGGACCGTATTATCCAGGAGAGATTGAATCGTGAAAAGGGGAAATTTGCTGATTACGATGAGATCAAGACACGTAACGCTGCGTTAGAAACAGAAGTAGATGCATTGAAATCAACCATCGAGGAAACAAGCAATGCCGCTAAGACTCATGAGCAAACAATAGCTGATCTAAATAAACAAATTGCTGAGAAAGAAACAGTGAATTTGCGTACTAGAATTGCATTGCAAAACGGATTGCCTATTGATTTGGCGGATCGTTTAATCGGTACTGATGAAGAAAGCATCAAAGCAGATGCAGAACGGTTAGCAGGTTTCGTAAGCAAGAAACAAACGCCTCCACCTTTGAAAAATACTGAAAAGAATTTGGATGAAGGTAAAGATGGCGCATATAAAAATCTAATTGAAAATCTTAATTTAGAAGGAGAATAATATTATGCCAACATTATCAAAAGGAAGTTTATTTGATCCAGAATTAGTTTCAGACCTTATCAACAAAGTGAAAGGGAAAAGCTCGCTGGTTACTTTATCTCAACAAAAACCAATTCCGTTTAACGGTCAAAAAGAATTCACTTTCACTATGGATTCTGAAATCGATATCGTTGCTGAAAATGGTAAGAAAACACACGGTGGAATTTCTATTGCGCCTTTGACTATCGTACCAATCAAAGTCGAATATGGTGCTCGTATTTCTGATGAATTCTTGTATGCTTCAGAAGCAGAACAAATTGATATTGTAAAAGCGTTCAATGATGGCTATGCTCGTAAGCTTGCTCGTGGGTTAGATTTGATGGCGTTCCACGGAGTTAATCCACGTACTGGCGCAGCATCAGCGATTATCGGTACAAATCATTTTGATGGAAAAGTAACTCAGACAGTTGATTTTAATGAAGCTGATCCAGATGTCAACATTGAAACAGCTGCTTCACTAATCCAAGGATCGGAAGGCGTAATCTCTGGAATGGCAATGGATCCGCAATTTTCATCCGCTTTAGCAGCATATAAAGTTAACGGAGTTAAACAGTTTCCGGAGCTTGCTTGGGGTGCGAATCCTGGGGCTGTTCGCGGAATTCCAACAGATATCAACCGTACAGTTTCTAACGGCGGGGATGACTTAGTTGTAATTGGAGATTTCGCTTCCATGTTCCAATGGGGATATGCGAAAGAAATCCCATTGGAAGTTATCAAATATGGCGATCCAGACAACAGTGGCCAAGACTTGAAGGGTTACAACCAAGTGTACTTGCGATCTGAAACTTATTTAGGTTGGGGAATTATGGATGGCAATAGCTTTGCTCGTGTGATTAAACCAGCAGCAGGAGGCGGACAATAATGCAGTATAAAAACACAAAAACAGGGGTTACTTTTAGTAGCCCTTGTGTTGTTTCTGGTGGCGATTGGATTTTGATTACCGATACACAAAAAAAAGAAAACGCGCCGAAAAAACCGAATGAAGAAGACGTTAAAAAGTCTGCCGATGAAGCTAAAACACCAGCTGCTGATCCAAAAAAACAAGTCGATGAAAAAGAAGAACAAGTGGATGGGTTAGAAGGTATTACCAAAAAGCAAATTATGCAAGAGCTAGATGCTTTTGGAATTGAGTACAATGCTGCTTCTAAAAAAGCCGAATTGTATGAATTGATGATGTCGCAAGGGAAGTGATCTTAATGACAGCTTTTGCAACTATTGAAGATCTAACAAGTCTCTGGCGTGTGCTTAAGCCGGAAGAATTCACACGAGCTACTGAATTGTTGAATATTGTTTCTGATTCTCTCCGGATGGAAGCCGATAAGGTGGGGAAAGATTTAGATAACATGATCAGCGTTAAGCCTGATTACTTTTTGAACGTTGTTAAATCAGTAACAGTTGACGTTGTAGCTAGAACGCTTATGACATCAACGGACCAGGAGCCGATGACCCAATATGCAGAAGGAGCATTGGGTTATTCCATTTCTGGATCGTATCTTGTGCCGGGTGGCGGTTTATTTATTAAGAATAGCGAATTAAGCCGCCTTGGATTAAGACGACAGCGGATGGGAGTGATTGAACCATATGGCACTTTTGAAGGGCATAACCATTCAGTTAGTGGGTTTGGAGAAGACGGGTTCTGATCCTTTTGGAAATCCAATCTATGAAGAAACAGATATCGATGTAGAAAATGTTTTGGTCAGTCCGACTTCTACTGATGATATTGTAAATCAGCTTACTTTGACGGGTAAAAAAGCGGTATATATGTTAGCTATTCCCAAAGGAGATACTAATGATTGGGAAGACAAGGAAGTAAAATTCTTCGGCAAACGCTGGAGAACCTTTGGTTTTCCTATCGAGGGAATCGAAGATTTAATTCCACTTGATTGGAATAAGAAAGTGATGGTGGAACGCTATGGCTAACATGAAATTCAAATTAAATCGTAGTGGGGTTGCTAGTTTGATGAAATCAACAGCAATGCAAGGTGTCCTAGAAGAAAAAGCAACTGCAATTCGTAATCGTGCAGGGGAAGGCTACAAACAGGATACGTTTGTCGGAAAGACCAGGGCGAATGCGATGGTTTATGCTGATACATATCAAGCGAAAAAGGACAACCTGAAAAATAATACGTTGCTCAAGGCGGTGCGGTAAATGATTGAGATTGTGATCAAAGAATTTCTTGATAGTCATTTGTCTGTTCCGTCTTTTTTAGAAAAGCAAGGGAAGATGCCAAAAAGCTACGTTCTTTTTGAAAAGACTGGTAGTGGTGAAAATAATCATATTTCTTCTTCAACGTATGCATTTCAAAGCTATGCACCTTCATTGTATGAAGCAGCTGTGTTAAACGCTGAATTGAAAGAAGTTTTAAAAGAAATAATCATACTGAATGACATCAGCAGGATCAAGCTGAACAGTGATTATAACTACACAGATACCACAACAAAAGAGTACCGATATCAAGCGGTATTTGATATCACTCATTACTAGGAGGAATAAGAAATGGACCGCAAATTTAATGAAGTTTCAAGAAATGCTATTGCAAAAAAACTAGGTTGCACGCCGGAACAAGTTTATTGCGTCTGGCAGTGTAAAACATTGCAAAATATTAAGGGCTTGTTTTCAAGTGACGTTGAAGCAGCAAAAGGAAAATATTATGAATCTACATACAATGGAGACAAGGAAGAATTGTATGTAGATAGTTATACAAAAGACAGCAACGAATTAATCAAAGTGACTTTATAAGAAAATAGTTATTGGGAGGAATAAAAATGTCAGATGCAAAAAATGTATCAACTGCAAAACCTAAGGTAGGTGGGGCCATTTATTCGGCACCATTGGGAACTACATTGCCAAAAAATGCAACAACTGAATTAAATGCTGCATTCAAAAGCTTGGGATATATTTCAGAAGATGGTATGACAAACTCAAACACACCTTCTTCTGAAAATATTAAAGCCTGGGGTGGGGATACTGTTGCAAGTCCTCAAACAGAGAAAGAAGATACCTTTACTTACACTTTGATTGAAGCGTTAAATGCTGAGGTCTTGAAGGAAGTATATGGATCTACAAACGTAACAGGCACAATTGATACTGGAATTGAAATTAAAGCGAACGCAAAAGAACTTGAAGAACACGTCTTAGTTGCAGACATGATTCTAAAAGGCGGTATTCTTAAAAGAATTGTTATCCCAAACGGAAAAGTAACAGAAATCGGAGAAATTAGTTACACTGATGCTGATGCAGTAGGTTATGAAACAACTATTACTGCTATTCCGTCTGATGACGAAGGAAATACTCACTTCGAATACATTCAGAAACCAACAGCTAGCACGGGAGGTTCAGGACAATGATTAAAGGGGAAACAAAGTCAGGATTCAAATATTCTATCGAAGAAAAACGATTAGACAATTATGAACTCTTAGAAGTTATTGGTGAAATTGATGAAAATCCTGTGGTTGCGCCGAAAGCTTTAAATCTTCTCTTAGGAAAAGAACAGGCGGCAGCTTTGAAAGAACACGTTCGAGATGAAGATGGAATTGTTCCTGCTGCTAAAATGGTTGAAGAACTTGGAAATATTTTTCAAAATCAAGATCAAACAAAAAACTCCTAATCCTCGCCGGAATGATCAATATCGATGAAAGTTCATTGATATGCGATCTAGCCGAAACCTATAAAATATATGACTACAAACAGCTGCCAGCTTCTAAGGTAGCTGTTTTTTCATGTGGACTTAGAGATGAATCTAGAATAAAGCAAAAGCTTAGTGGGCAAAAAATTCCGTTGAATACTCTTTTATTAGCGGGAATAAACGATAACTTAAGGCTTTTGGTTTGGGCAAAAACAAAAGATGGCCAAAAAGGAAAAAACCAGCCTGAATCGATTCTTTCTAAATTAGTCGGAAATAACATGAACGAAAGAGAGGAAGTTGTATTTGATTCTGGTGAGGATTTTACTCGTATGAGAAAACAACTGATTGGAGATTCAACGAATAGGGGTGAAGAATAATGGCAACAGAATTAGGACAAGCTTTTGTACAAATCATGCCCTCTGCCAAGGGAATTAGTGGATCCATAACAAAACAATTGTCTGGTGAAGCTGATGCAGCAGGAACAAGTGCTGGAAATTTAATTGGCGGTAAGCTAGTTACGGCGATTGGTGGAATTATTGCAGCGGCTAAAATTGGCGAACTTATAACTAAAGGCATTTCTGCTTCTTTGTCAGAGGGTGCCGCATTGCAACAGTCATTAGGAGGGATTGAGACTCTTTTCAAGGGCAGTGCTGATAAGGTAAAGCAGTACGCCAATGAAGCATATAAAACGGCTGGATTATCGGCGAACGATTATATGGAGAATGTTACTAGTTTCAGTGCAAGTTTGTTGCAATCTATGGGCGGAGATACTGAAAAGGCTGCCGATAAAGCGAACATGGCAATGGTTGATATGTCCGACAATGCTAATAAAATGGGCACAAATATGGGTGATATTCAAAATGCCTATCAGGGATTTGCGAAACAAAACTATACTATGCTTGACAACTTAAAACTTGGTTACGGCGGAACTAAAACAGAAATGGAAAGACTTTTAGCAGATGCTACAAAATTAACCGGTGTTAAATATGATATTAACAATTTGAGTGATGTGTACACTGCGATTCATGCTGTTCAAGAAGAATTAGGAATTACTGGAACTACAGCTAAAGAAGCTGCAGAAACATTCAGCGGGTCTTTTACTTCAATGAAATCAGCGTTTTCTAATGTGCTTGGAAATCTTTCATTGGGACGTGATATAGTTCCTTCTCTTCAAGCATTAGCACAAACCACTTCAACGTTTTTATTCGACAACTTCATTCCAATGGTCGGTAATATATTGAAAGGTCTGCCGGTAGTGTTTTCTACACTATTTCAAGAAGCTGGTCCAAGGTTTCTCGAAGGTGGAGAAGCATTGTTGTCACAGTTAGGAATTGGGATCGATGGAGGTTTATCAACGTTGTTAGGAAACGTTCGAAGCGCAATCGATCCAATAATTCAAGCATTTAAAACAGCCTTTGGTCAACTTCCACAGCTATTTCAAACAGTGGTATCTACACTTACGCCAATAATTAACACAATTGCTACTTCCTTTACTAAGCTTGATTTTAGTGGGCTTCAAGCAGTAATCTCTGCAATCATTCCTGCTATAACGAATGCTTTCAGCACAATGATGACAATTGTTAGTCCTGCTATTGATATGGTCGTCAATTCTTTTGTAAAAATGTGGAATGCAGCTCAGCCTATCGTCACTGTGTTGGCTAGTGCGCTGATGCCTGTTTTACAAGTTGTAGGTGCATTTTTAGGAGGAGTTTTCAAAGGAATTCTAATGGGTGTTTCTGCGACATTCGACATGATCACAAGTGCAATCGGATTTTTAACGCCAGTTATTACGTGGCTAGTTGAAGCGTTCAAAGCCTGTGTACCGGCATTAACAACTGTTGCCGAATGGGTTGGAACTGTCATTGGGTACTTTACAAATTTAGGCAGTGCTGGGGGATCATTAAGTTCTATTCTTAGTAGTGCATGGTCAAATATAAAAAGTGCTATCTCTATAGCAGGAAGTTTGATATCAGGTGCAATTAGCGGCATTCGTGTCGTATTTAGTGGCTTAGGAAGTGCTGGGAGTGTATTAAGTGGAGTTATGTCTAGTATATGGGGCGCAATTCGATCAGTAATTTCAGCTGCAGGAAATATCATTAAATCTGTATTATCGACAGTTGGTATTGGATTCAGTGCTATGGGGAACATATTTTCAAGCGTTGGATCAAAAGTAACAGGCATTATTGATAATGTAAAAAATGTTATCAACGGACTGAAAAATATAGATATCAGTGGTGCAGGGTCTGCGATAATGGAAGGCTTTCTAGGAGGTTTAAAAGCTGCTTGGGAAGGAGTAAAGAACTTCGTTGGAGGAATTGCAGATTGGATCAAAGAACACAAAGGACCGATTTCTTATGACCGAAAATTGTTAGTACCAGCTGGTAAAGCAATAATGGGAGGGTTTAACGAGTCATTAAAAGATAAATTTAAAGATGTACAGGCAACAGTAAAAGGTATGGCAGCAAGTATTTCTAGTAGTTTTATTGCTGATGAAATAGATGCATTTTCTAATAAAACACTTCAAATGGATGTATCTAAAACTATATCTGATGGAAACTATACCGCTAAAAGAGTTATTGCTGATGGCGCACTCGCTCAAAAGAAAAATGAACCTATGTATATCACTATAGAGGGTACAGTGTTATTAGATGGTCAAAAGACTGGAACTATCTTAGCACCAATGGTAAAAATTGAAAATGATCGTATAGAAATTATGGAAAACAAAGTTTATAGAAATAGGGGGTAAGTTATGAAAATACCGGTGTTCTTTGGTGAGGTTGACTTATCTTCTTTTATAGACGAGATTACCTCATTAGACAGAGGGATTGGACCTTCAACCACAATTGAATCAAAATCTTTTGGTGAGGCTGGTAACGCTTTTGTTTCCAGTACAAACGAGGAAGCCTTAATCAAGATGTCCTTTTTTATAAAAAGTAATGTGATAGAGAAGAGAAGAGGATTAGCGGGTGTTTTGAATACTAAAGTACCTCGGAAATTAGTATTTGGTGATGAACCGAATCTCTTTTATTATGCTATACCTCAAGGTGATAAAAGTTTTGATGATAAAAAAACTTATGGAACAGGAACTATAACTTTTCAAATTACTGATGGAGTTGCTCATAATAATTCACTGGATAGTGTAGTCGCGAAAGTTGATTCCAATGGAATTCTTGCGATGGATATTGATTATAAAGGAACAGATAAAACCCCGCTAACACTTACGATCCATAATAATGCCGAAACTGGATTTTTAGGTGCTATTGGCATGCATGGTGATGAAAATACCTTTCTAACACAACTTGGTTATGTTGATGAAGCAGATGGCGAGATCCGAGAAAAAGCGCAGATCATTATCGGAAAGGATGGCGGCGTATTTAGCAATTGGACGGATGCGACGACATTTTATGAGAACCAAGAGAAGGCGATTGTTGCCAAGATGCCGGTAACGACTGCGTATGGTGGATGGATGGGTGGTATCCCAGCGGATGCCAAGAAATCAGGTACAAAAAAATGGTATGGAACAGCCAAGGAACTGATTCTTCCAAATCCAATTGAAAGTGCGTACTTGTGGGGAAGGGCATGGTTTGAAACAGGAAAAATGGGGCAAACTGGTCAATGGACATTAGCCTATGTTGACGAGAATAATCTATTTGTGGCAGGGATGGCAATTTCCAAAAGAGACAAGAACGGAAATAGTGCTACTGTGTATTTTCTGATTAATGAAGGAGCCGGCACAAAGATTTATAAAAGTATCCCACTGACTCCATCTTATTGGTTGCCTCCAAACCCGTATGGATCGCAAGCAAGAAATGACAATCGAAATATGTTTGATCTGAGAAAAGAAGGCGAGAAAATCACGTTTTTCTGGAATGGCGGCTATCATTCTGTCAATGTTCCCTTCTTAAAAGGAAAAAAAGTGAAACGAGTCCAGTTCTATACTGGTCAATATGCAGATCGTACACCACAACAAGCTGTTCCTAATATGGGACTTAGGGATGTGTTGGTTGCAGATTTGAAATCACAGTATTGGCAAGATCTTCCCAATCGCTTTTCAGCTGGATCAGATGTGATTATCACCAAAGAAAATGGCATGAACATGATCTATCGGGACGGAATCCAAACACTTGAAGATTTTATCACGGGAAGTAATTTTCCATATCTTGTACCTGGCAAAAATCATATTGAATTCCCTTATTCTCCATTTACTACCGTTCCGCCTAAAATAACTGGGACGTATGAAAAGAGGTTTGTTTAGAATGGAACGACCATTAATCGCAATCTTAGATAATAAAGACCAATTACTCTGTGTGACTGATGAATATGAAGGTGGGAATTTACATACCTATTTGTTAGGTACTGCTGCATTCTTTCGATGTTCCATCTTACAAAAATCTGCTATGTCACCTTATTTTAAAGTTGGAAACAAGATCTCCTTTATTTATAAAAACACTGCCTATCATTTTGATATTACGGATATGGTTAAAAATGAGAAGTATGTTACCGTACAAGCTGACAGCCTGACTTTGGAATTGCGAAATGAAGATGCTTCTGAATATAAAGCCGCAAAAGCGATGACCTTTGAGGAATACCTCAAGGTCTTTTTGTTTGCTGGTGACAATCCATTGGTTATGGGGATCAATGAAGTAGCGGACAAAAAACTGCAATTAGAATGGGAAGGCAGCGAAGATGATCTTCTTGCTCGCTTGTTTAGTTTAGCAACGAGGTTTGATGCAGAGATTGAGTTTGTTACGCAATTGAATCAGCACTGGGGCCTATCTCAAATTGTTTTGAATGTGTACAAAGCGAATGATGATAAAAACCAAGGTGTAGGAAATAATCGACAGGATGTTCTTCTTGAGTGGGGGAACAATGTTGAAACAATCGAAGTGAAAGATAACATTGATAACCTAAAAACTGCCATTAAGCCGATCGGAACAGATGGTTTAACAATAGCGGGTATTGAAATCGATGAACGAGATAAGGATTGCAATCAACTTTTTTACAGTCCTAAAGCTTCCGCGATAATTTATGCTGTTCAAGCAAGAAACATTTTTATGGCAAAAATGAATGGCGAAGGGTATATCAAAAAGAATTGGTCCTATGAAACTAAAAACCAAAACACCTTAGCAGGCCAAGCATTAGCACAGTTGAAAAAACTATCACAGGTGGAAGTTACAGTAACAATAAAGTCGTATGAATATCTTGGAATCGGCGATACAGTCAGGGCTTTGAATACAGAGTATCAGCCGGCGTTGAATTTATCTGTTCGAGTAAGTGAACAAGATATTTATTTTGATGAGCCGAATAGAAACCAAACAAAATTTACTAATGCTCAGATTCTACAATCAGAAGTGGATACTACTCTACTTGCTCGTGTTCAAGCATTGATAGAAGCAAATAAAGTCTTTACGTATGAAATCATCACTAGTGATGGGGTGACTTTTAAGAATGGATTCGGCAGTACCACATTAACTGCTCGTGTTAGAGATGGTATCAAGGATGTAACAGATACCTTTAGTCTGAAATGGTATAAAGATGGCACTTTGTTTTCAAATACCAAGACAGTGACAATCAATGCTGCAGATATCGAAGAAAAGGCAGTCTTTCGTTTTGAAGTAGCAGACGATTCGGGGAATGTGCGTGGTGGCGCTGAGGTGACAGTTACCAATATCGATGATGGTAAGAAAGGAGAACCAGGCGAAACATACTACCCACATCGTGGATATTTGATGGCAGACGGTACCTTTACCAAGGTTTATCCGAATGAGAATTTGTTTAGAAATTCGGAATCACCTAATGCTATTGCTTATGCTGGAGCGACCTCAACTAAGACTGCCAACTTATCAGTTCCAGAATGGAATGCCGCGACAGCTGTAAAATATGCAATCAGTGGTGGTACTTCGACTATAGCCTGTACGATGCCAGCTGGAAGTATGACCACTGCTGGGGTAAAAGAGAATTACGATATTTCTATTTATATTAAGAATACAGGTACAATAGATTTTAATATAGGTGGTAATATCACTACTTCAACAAGAATTGAAGCAGGTGAAGCTAAATGGGTTACTTTCTTAGCTAAAGACTACTCGCACCCTACTGGGGCAGCTAGGCAATTTTCCATTACAAGATTGTCAGTAGGAGCTGCTATTGAATTTATTGTATGGAGAGCTAAGTTTGCATATGGAACCTACAACTCTATTTGGACCCCAAGACCAGATGAAGACTACGAAAATGCCTATCCAAAATACGAAGGATTCTATTCAGATACGAATCAAGTTGGGTCTGATAATCCTGACGATTACAAACCATGGATACCATTCATGGGACCGCAAGGAAAAGACGGCTATACACCGGTAAAAAATGTTGATTATTTTGACGGACAACCCGGTCAAAATGGGAAGAGTGCTTATCTATGGATAAGATACTCTCAGAATGCCGATGGATCAGGAATGACTACAGATCCGGCAAATGCTAAATATACTGGTTATGCTACAACGGAAACGAACGTTGCACCTACCAGTCCAAGCGTTTATAAGTGGCAACAAACGAAAGGCGATCCTGGTATTGGTATTCCCGGAGAACCAGGACCAGACGGAAAGACGTCATATCTGCATATCAAATATTCGAATGATGGCGGATTGACTTTTACGGGAAATGGCGGAGAAGACGGTGGGGATTATATTGGGCAGTATGTTGATTTTACGGAAGCAGATAGTAAAAAGCCAAGTGATTATACGTGGTCATTGACGAAAGGTTCCAAAGGGGACAAAGGTGATCCTGCACCACTCATTTCTTTGTCAGGAACAACACAAGCGATCACAGTTGATAAAGATGGAAAGATCACTCCAGCTTCTAGTTTTTCTGTGACCGGAACTGCAGTGAATACCGCTATATTAAATTGGACGTATAGTCTAAACGGTGGTAATTTTGGTTCAGCTGTTCCTACAGGAGTTACTCGAGCAGGCAACACTGTTACGATCGATCCTACAAAAGCTGTATTTGATACATTCACCATCAAGGCGGCTGATGCGACTGTGAGCGATGTATTCACTATTTCTAGAATCAAAGACGGTGGAGAAGGACCTCCTGGATCAGATGCTTATACTGTGTTTCTGACGAACGAATCCTACACCTTTGCTGGATCAACAACTGCAGCATTGGCTGGATCAACAACAACAGAAGTGATCGTATATAAAGGCATCAATAAAATTACGCCTACTAGCATTACTGTAGGAACTAAGCCGACAGGACTCTCCTCTAGTGTGAGTGGATCAATAATCACATTAACAGCTACAACTGCATTAGTATCAAAAAGCGGTACCGTGCCAATCACAATCACAGCTGATGGAAAAACATTTACGAAGCAGTTTTCTTACGCTCTATCTTTACAAGGGGCAACAGGGAACCCCGGCAAAGGGGTTACTGCAGAGGAAATCAGCTATGCTATTTCTCAAGATGGAACAACTCCGCCAACGTCTGGATGGTCAGGGACAAGACCCACACCTAAAGCGGGCTGGTATATGTGGACAAGAACAAGGTTCAAATATACGGATAATACCTACAGTGCTTATTTCTATCTTGTCGCTCAACAAGGGAAAGATGCGATTGTTATCTCTGATACAGCACCTGCCAATCCAACAAAAGGAACTTTATGGCAAGACAGCAGCGTCACTCCTCAAATCATTAAAGTGTTTAACGGAACTGTTTGGAGTATGTGGGGGATGCCTATTGATAACTTGCTTGCTACCAACATTCTTTCTGAGAATGGGGTGTTCAAAAGGTTAGAAGGAGCAGAGATTGTAAATATATTTTCCTATACAGATTCTGGTGTAACTTATACTGGAACTACTACTATGAAAGATGGGAATGTGACTATTGCACGAACCGGTTCGGACGGGTCAACATGGACGACCACAATGGATCGTGTCCAAGGATTTGTTGATACCTACAAAGCTAGTTCTTCTGCACCGGCTAGAACAACACAGTTAGGACAAGGGAAGTTATACATGGTTGAAAGTGGAGTCGGTGGTTACTTGCCAGCGGCCGCTTTAAATCCGGCACCTTGGGTAAATATTCCATTAGCAAGTGGATTTGTCACAATAGAAGGGGCCACTCCTCAATATCGGAGAATTAGACTTATAGATGGTAGTTATGAAGTCCAGTTGAGAGGTCGTGTGGGACCGTCCAGTGGGAATTTCGATTTAACCGGACGAAGAATCGGGTCGATTCCTTATGCTGCTTCAATGCTTGAACTTTTTTTATGTGGGGCAAATTCTGGTCGATCTGGTCGTATACAAGTAGAATTAAATGGTGATTTGATGGTAGCTTCCGCAGACAGTGGTGTGACTTATATCTCACTATCAGGGATTAGATTTGTTAGTATATAGGGGAGGTGAAACGATGAATATTGCAAGTATTACATTTAATTATGACGCGCAAAAACAAGTAAAGGGATATACTGTTTATGTCGACGGAAAGGTAGGAGATGTACAGTCTTTTTCTGGTCAAGTGAATATTGGTAAAGATGAATTGGATCTATCTTTCATTCTGAATCTAGTTCAGGAAAAAATCGGAGAAACATTTACGAAAGAGCAACCAGAATAGGTTGCTCTTTTAATTTATTGGAAAGTAGGTGTATGTTCAGTTGGGGGAAAACAGAATGAAAGAGTTTTTGGAACGCGGACTTTGTTTAAATAATAGAAAAGGTGGTAAATATGGTGATTATTGATAATGGAGTGTTACTAAATGAATTTCGAGGGTTGTTGACAAATGGTTATGTTCAGCTGTTCTTGTGGGTAGTGGTAGGAGATATCGTGACAGGACTTTGCAAAGGGGTATTTATCAAAGACGCTAATAGTACAAAAGGATTACTTGGCATTGTTAAGCATATGCTAGTTGTGTGCTTAGTGATCATTGCTTATCCGTACCTAAAGATTATGAATCTCGAGACGTTTGCGACCGCATTCGTCTTTTTCTATATCGCAGTTTATGGAATCTCAATTATTGAAAATCTTGGACAACTGGGGATTCCAATTCCAAACTGGGTAAAAGAAAGACTAACTAAATTACAAGATAGTACTGAAAATCCAAAACCTAAAGTAACAGAAATCAAAATCGATTATGGTGATGGTCAATCTGAAACCCAAGCTCTGGATAGTGAAAATGTTCCAGAATATGGCGATGGCCAAGAATTTACAGAAAAGAAGGAGTAGCCGGTCGGCTGCTCCTTTTTTTAGAGAGGATGATTGATATGAGTTTCATCAAATACGAGTATATCAATATTAATGAGTACTCAAGACCAGGTATCAGGAATAACGGTATTGATGGTATCGTCATGCATTACACCGCCAACAATGGTGGTACGGCACGAAACCACAAGAACTATTTTAATAATCTAAAAGGAACCTATGCTTCTGCTCAACTGTTTATAGATGATATTGAAGCACTCTGTATCATTCCCTTAAACGAAGTTGCGTATCACGCCAACGAAATCAGCAAATACAATGCAGATGGTTCACGCTATCGTCCACTGTATTCTAAGATAGGCAACGCCAACTATTCAACGATCGGTGTTGAAATGTGCTTAGACAAGAATGGAAACATTACGGAAAAGACATTCCAAAATGCTGTGAAGGTAGTCAAAGAATTGATCGCCATTTATCCTCATATTACGAGAGAGAAGATTTGGCGCCACTTTGACGTAACAGGCAAAAACTGTCCAGCTCCTTGGGTGGCAAAACCAAGTGAATTCGAACGATTCAAGAACGCAGTTTTCAGCAATACAAGCAACAGCACACAAGCGAACACACCACAAATTCAAACAAAGAAAGTAGGAGAAACCATGTTGCTATTTAGAAATCAAAATGATCCGAAAGTTTACTTTTTGACAGGAAACAAATTTACTCACGTGAAATCAGAAGGCGATTTGAAAAAAATCCAAACGATGATGGAAAAAGCAGGATACGACACTTGGATTCACACAGATCCAGTTCAAGTTGCGTATCTTCGCAAAGTAGCAACAGAAGCATAAAAAAAAGCCCACTCTTTTATTTTGAGTGGGCATTTTTTTTATTATTAGGAAAAGAAAGTTTTCAATTAAATTGCTTGTTTTGATTTGCAGCCGATAGTTCCTTTACAATAAAACTTAGAAAAAAGAGGAATTAGATGCGATTTTTCGAGTGATCGAAAAGCGAAAACTATTAACCTGTTTTTTATTCCCTCTCCTTTTAGTTCATTAGATAAAGGGTTGAGTGTACTATCAAATTTCCTGTCAGAAATCCATTTTTTAATTCGTTTATGTTCAATTAGAAAATCATTTCTATGAGCCTGTCTTCCTGAGAACAGAAGGAACCAAACATAATAACGCTTAATAAAGTATTTTAAGTAGGCATCTGATTGGCCATGTGCAGCTTCAATTAACTTATCTAATAAGAAAAGAATATCAATATCTTTATTAAAACCTTTTTGACTAGTATTTGAGATACTGTTGCCATTAAAATACCAATTATATCCGATATAATCAATTGACACTATTTTTTTGGTGTTGCTGAATACTTTTAAATTAAAGTAAACATCTTCACCAATTGGATAATCTAAGAATAAGATATTGTTGTCTATCAAAATCTGGCGATTATAAATTTTTGCCCACGGCGCAAGAATAACATATTTTCCCCAATCACAATCCCGTGGAAAATCAGAAAACATGATTTTGCTTTTGTTCACACGCTTATAACCACCGATTACCAAATCAGCATCGTTCTTGATACAATTATCAATAAATGTCTGAATGTAATCCTTCTCAATATAATCGTCGTTATCTATAAACATTATGAATTTCCCGGTCGCTTCTTTTATTCCAAGATTTCTAGTTTTAGATACACCTTCATTGATTTTTGTAATAACTTTTATTCTTGAATCTTCCATTTCTTTTTCTTTTAGGATCTCTAAGCTGTTGTCAGTTGACCCATCGTTAATTAACAGTAACTCAAAGTTTCTAAACGTATTTGCAGTTATTGAATCAATGCATCGAGTCAAATGTTCTGCAGCATTATAAATAGGGACAACAATTGTGAGTGCGGTTACGGTCGACATTTTTTCACCTTTTATCTGAAATAAGTTTCTTTGAATAAAAAATAGCACTCAGGGTAAAAAAATACAACTTACAGAATTGTCACATAACGATCAGGCAAAAGGTGAGTTAATTTAATTGATTTTAGAATTGCTCATGCAAAGAGTGGATTTTTTTGTCAACAAAAATAGCCCGCTTCGGCGGGCTTGTACATAGAATCATAAAAAATAAGGAGCAGATTGATGTGACTGTTAAAGAATTAAAAGCATTGTGGAACATGCTACTCACATTCTTACTGCAATTGAAACATGCTCTCATACTTTAAATGAGTATGAGGGTTTTTTATATTTTTAGTTTAATAATAGAATTGAACTGTGTTAATTTTACTGATATTATGTGTTAGGGAATATTCATGTACCAATATGATAAAAGGAGTACTACTATTGAAAAAAATTAACAAGTCACGTATGAGGTATCATGATATTATTGTGTATACAATTTTGTTTGTTATGATAATTCTTATAGGATACTATCCTCTGTGGAGTCAAAACTTATCTTTAGTTTGGAATATAGATGGTTTAGGACAGTATTATCCAGCTTTCATCTATACTGGAAAATACCTCCAAGAAATATTTTTAGGGATTTTTAATGGACAATTAAAGTTTCCAAGTTTTGATCTTGCAATTGGTATGGGAGAAGACATAATTGGTTCCTTAAACTACTATGGTTTTGGTGATCCATTAAACATATTTGCGATTTTAGTAAATGATAGAAATGCCCCATATTTATTTTCTTTTATGATTGTATTTAGGATGTGGTTGTCAGGTTTATCACTTATAAAGTATCTATCGAACTTTAATCTTGATAAAGTAGCTGTTAATATAAGTGCTTTGGCTTATGTATTTTGTGGCTTTTCCGTAATGGGTGGAACAAGGTACGTTGAGTGGTTGTCCGTATTAATTTTTTCTCCGATGATTTTGTTAGGTGTTGAAAAGATTATTTATAATAAAAAGTTTACTCTTTTTATTGTATCGGTAATGTACGCTGCCCTATGCGGATTTTATTTTTTATTCATGATTTCAGTTGTTCTAGCTTTTTACCTCCCTATAAGACTTTTGTTTCAGAAAAAGAGTTTTAGAATAATGATTTTAGAAATAGTAAAATCTATTTTTGCTTATACTGTTGGTATACTTTTAGCGGCACCATTTTTCTTTCCAACTCTTCAAAGTTATTTTTTAAGTGAAAGAAAAAGCGAGCCAATTCAAAATATAGTTTTTAATTCAAATAACTATATTCCTAATGTTTCAATAAAATTTGATAAATTAATTAGTCTACAAGCAGTAGAACCACCAAATTTTTTGTCCGGAATTATCATACTGGAATTATTGGCAGTTGTATTATTGTTGTTTTTACCTAACAATAGAAGAAAATTACAATGTTTGATTTTCTTTGTAATTACTTTTGTCGCTTATTCATTACCAATTACTGGGTATCTATTTAATGGTTTTGGTCAGACAAATGATAGGTGGGTATTTATTGTTCATTTATTATTGTCAGGAATTTTAGCATATGTATTGACCGAATACAGAAAGATTTTGGAGAAAGAGTTTGCTCAACATAAAAGTAAGGGCAAAAAAATAAATATTATTTTTTCTCTAACAGGATTGATGGTATTTGTGAATATTATTATCAATTTATGGGGTGTCTATAGTAGCTACGGTTATGACTGGACAAAAGAATTTATTGCATATGAAAATTCTGAAGTTTATACCAACTCACCCGTAAACTTTTCAACTAAAGTACAAAAAGATTCTGAGTTGTATAGAGTATCAAATGATATTCTTACGGGTATAAATGGACGACCTGAAAATGTAGCAATGATTAACGATTACTATGGATTGTCTTATTGGTTTAGCGTTATTAATAATCGTTCGCAAGAAATTGTTGATCAATATAGTCAATCATCATTAAAGTGGCGCTCCTATGGTTTTGCCAGCCATAATACGATGAATACATTAAGCGGCGTCAAGTACTATTTTTCAAAAGAACCTCTAGTTGATCCTACAGGGTACCAACTTATCGAAAATGTTTCTTTTAATAACCAGAACTGGTTTGTTTATAAAAATGTAAACTTTCAGAGCATTGCGTTTGTTTTAAGTGAGGGAGAACAGGGAAGATTTGCAATAAACAATCCAGAAGACAGGGAATTACTCATCAAATCAAGAAATGACGCAGATGGAAAAGTGGAAGATATAGTTTATAGTGGAAACACATTTGAAATAAAAGCATCTGCTTCTTTAGGAGAAAAACTTTTGCTATTAGTTCCATATCATGAAAACTGGAATGCTTATGTAAATGGTAAAAAAGTTGATCCCAGAATTGGACCTATGAATTACATGTATGTGATCTTAGATAATGGAGAAAATAGTGTGCGATTTGTTTATTCAAACCCATTTATCAAATTAGGTTTGATATCGTCAATTATAGCTTTGGTCATGTGTATTATATTTTATATTTATTTTAAAAGAAGTTTCTAAAAAACTAACGTATAAATTTCTATGAAATTAATAATAGAGACGTTTAATTCATCTATAAATCGTAAAGTAGATAATGAAGAAAAATAAAATA
Source organism: Enterococcus casseliflavus (assembly GCF_029215545.1). Lineage (NCBI taxonomy): Bacteria > Bacillati > Bacillota > Bacilli > Lactobacillales > Enterococcaceae > Enterococcus > Enterococcus casseliflavus. Next base: position 1,068,024 of record NZ_CP119393.1, read on the forward strand.
GTCCGCTACGCGGGCGTTTGCATAAATCCTATTCATTTTACTTGCAGTAACTAAGTTTATCCTATAGATTAGTAGGTGCGTGCAATACTATACGAGGAGTATTAGGCGGTAATGCTTGGGGAAGTGTACCTATATGCTCCTCGATTTCTATATTTTATCATGATTATTATTTAATAGATATTCTTGTTTAGAATATCGTCTAAAATACTTTTAAGCTTTTCAGCATATTATAATTGTAAATTCATAACACAATAGAGAAACTCCTTACTCAATTAGAGTAGGGGGATTTTTTCATTGATTCAAACTCAATCATAATCTTAGTCTTACCAATTACTCCGTATTTCTTCACAACAAACTGTTTGCAGTCGTTGTACTCACCACCAACGACAATCCGCATCCCTTCATCCACATCGGCTAAGAAGCTTAAACTATGCGCAGCAATCAAACAGTTCACTCCATTAAGCGAGAATCGCACCAAAGGGGTTTTGCTCATCTTCAACACACGTATCTTTGAAACTACACCTTTCCTCGATTTCATAACAATCGCCTCCGTAAGCTTGTACATAATAACGACAATCCGTTTTACCTAAAGTGACAGCGACATAAAATTCAATACATCTTGCGCCGTATAAAGCTTCCTGTGATTCAGAAATACTTTCTGGGAATTCATTTATAAACTCGGAATAGGATAAATATCCTTGCTCGTATTGGCTGATTACATTCATATCAGTTACCTCCGGGCTTATACTTAATACTAGAATCATATCTTCGAAGTATCTTGTCTTGTGTCCTAACATGATCGAATAAATAATCTTCGCCATCGATCTTGAATACAAACGCCAGTTCTTCCGAATATCCGCTATAACTGACGGGGACGGTAAAGTACGGCTTACCAAAATTTTGCATAGTTTTAGCAAAATGTTCATATAGCAAGTGCGCTGGGCCCATTCTTTCTATAAACTCATAGTAGTATCGTTCGAAAGCATATGTCCGTTTATTTGCTAAAGGTATTTGCATATCAATCACTCCTTGCAAGAATTATACGAACGAATGTTCTTTATGTAAAGAGTGACTAATAATAATGTGAAAAAAACAGTTATCACTAAGAAAATTTATTTTGCATCAATTTTGCATTAACTCTGAAAAATAGCTTATAAATCAATGTTTCTAATGGGGGTTTTAGGCTTGTACTCTCCTTATATCAACGCTTTGGAGCGTTTAGCCTATCTTTCGAGATAGGCTTTTTTGTTTGTTGTGGGCAGAAAAATGGGCCGAGAAGCTAACTGACTGCCGAGTTTGCTCGATGACCATCTGAAAAACCCTCAGCTTACACTCAATCGGGAAATCAACAGAAATGTACGCCAATTCGCTGGACCCTTTTTTCTTGTGGTGCGGCAACAAACGAAAAGAATCAATCGGGCAAACGCGCTAAGGCGTATTCAATTTGTTCAGAAGTAAAGCCTTCAAAGGAAAGTTGGCTCGCCACACGCTCATCTGATAAGGATAAATTTTGCGAGTAGCGAATTGCTTTTTTCAAAGCTTGCTCGTTCCAATCGGCATCCACGGTGGCTACGGCAAAGTCTGCTGCGCTCTCAGAAAAATCTTCATAGAGTAGTTGACGTTTCAAGCTCGACTGAGAAAACGCATTGCTGGATAAGTATCTTTCTGCACGATTCAGTGCATTTCTTTCTTCACGAGAAAGTTGAGGTGTATGTTGCTCGTTGTTTGCGGGTTCTTCTTGTTGCGCGCTGCTTGCTTCGTTGTTGCCAGCTGTTTGTTCTCCTTGTGGTTGTTCCATGGAAGCAGTGGCATCGCCAAAGGATTCATTTTTCCTTGCTTCGTTACGTAAAGAAAGGCTGAATTGCGCAGTGATGCTATCGAAAGACGTCACATCTTGGTAGAAGGACAAGCCACCATACGAAAACAAGACAATAAAGGCGGAAGCGACAATGAGAAAAACATTTCGATCTCGTTTGTTTTTTTGAGTTATCAACCCAATATAAAATAAGATAATGCCAAAAATGAAACCGATCAAACCGATAAAAAACAAACCAGCGAAAAATGTAGCCATAAGCATCCCCCCTAATAAAACAGTTTCCTAAAGTTAATAGTACTATGTCTGGAATCAGAAAACAGATTTGTCTTTTCATGAATAGAGGAAAAGAATGATTTGACAAATGTAACGTGTATGCTATTAATGGATCATTCATATGTATTAAAGAAGTGACGCTCAAGAATTACTGGTAAAATCGCTAGTAAACGAAATGAAAGTATGGTTGTATCAGTAGGAGGGAAGAAGATGGATTTTCAAGAAAAAGATTATTTTATGCGTTACACAAAAGTTGCGGCACAGGGATTGAGCAAATTTATTACGCAAGGATCTGTTGATGAAATCTTACAGCTAGATGAACAGCAAAGTGGACAGAAGCAAAAAGCGGATACTGCAAAAGACAAAAGCGAGCCAAAAAACAAGAAAGCACCTAGCTAATTTTTTCCTTAGCGAGGTGCTTTCAGTACGAATCGGTATCCTTCATTTGGATAAACTCCTTATGCAGTTTTTTTCAATTCTTGTACAGCTTGCTCGATCGTAATTCCAGTCGCAAAATGATTCGCATCTTTTTTATCGAAAACGATAAATAAATTCAATTTGGTATCCAGAGTTACACGATATTGTAGATCTGTGTTATAGAATGTCATAGTCATTCTCCTTTCTTAAAACTTGTCATTGAAAGGCAACGGTTAGTTGATAACGAAATTCCATAGTTAGAATAACACTTTTTTTCACATTCGTCCAATAAAACTATCAAACGAACGAATCTGACTGATCCTTTTCAAGAAATCAATGCCTGAGAATGGCAGCAAAAGAAGTTTCCTGGAGTCAGTAAATTCGGGAAAAGTATCTTTGTATATTTTCAGAAAAATAGAATTCATAAAAAATTTCTTAAGAATTTTGAGGATAGCTATTTTCTTAGATAACAAATTTGTAAGATTGAGAGTATGAGTTGGTTAGAAACCTTGATATCATAAGGTTTATCTCCAAATTATGTTTTGTGCAAAAATATATTGATTGTATTTTTTTGGAAAAGAGATCGTATCTCTTGAATTCTATGGTATGATTTACTTTAGAAAAATGAAAATGGATTATGAAAACGGATGTGAAAATATGTGCGGAATTGTCGGCTTTGTCAATTCAAAAGACCAAAAAGAAATCATTATTGAACGCATGATGGACCGGATCGTTCATCGCGGACCAAACAGTTCAGGAAAATTTACCGACGACCAAGTAGCGTTAGGGTTTCGTCGTTTATCGATCATCGACTTAGAAGGTGGCTCACAACCGATTTTTAACGAGGATCGAACAAAAGTCATTATTTTTAATGGGGAAATCTATAATTTTCAAGTGTTGCGGGAAGAATTGATCCAAGCGGGTCATGTTTTTTCTACCCATGCGGATACCGAAGTAGTCTTACATGGCTATGAGGAGTGGGGCATTGATGTTTTGCAGCGCCTGCGGGGAATGTTTGCTTTTGCCATCTGGGATACTCAAAAACAAGAGCTTTTCGGCGCACGGGATCACTTTGGGATCAAACCATATTACTATGCGCAAATGAATGGCAGTTTTATGTTTGGTTCTGAAATCAAGAGCTTTTTGCCTCATCCAGATTTCAAGAAAGAGTTGAACCAAGAGGCGTTGAAACCTTATTTGACGTTTCAATACTCGCCTTTGAACGGAGAAACCTTCTTTAAAGGCGTTCATCGTTTGCAAGAAGGGCATTATTATTTGTTTAATGAACAGGGATTGACGATCAAGCAGTATTGGGATGCAGATTTTTCAGTGAAAGAAAATCATTCAAGAGAAGAATGGGTCGACAAAATCGATCAAGCAGTCCAAGAATCAATTGCCGCTCATCAAATCAGTGATGTTGAAGTCGGCTCATTTTTATCCAGTGGTGTCGATTCAAGTTACGTAGCTTCTGTCTTGCGACCAGATCGCTCGTTTTCAATCGGGTTCGATGACAAAACCTACAACGAAGCGATCGAGGCCCGCAAATTGACGGAAAAACTTGGTTTGAACAACACAGCAGCGGTCATCGATGGTGAAATGTCCTTTGAGGCATTCCCGTTGATTCAGTATCACTTGGACGAACCAGATTCTAACCCAAGCTGTGTCCCTTTGTACTTTTTAGCCAATCTGGCAGCACAGCAAGTGCGAGTCGTTCAATCTGGGGAAGGGGCAGATGAATTATTTGCCGGTTATGCTGCTTATGGCTTCCACACAAACTCTAAAGCGGTGCGCGTTTTTGCCCAAGGGTTGAAAAAATTGCCACAAAACATCCGCTTTCGTTTGGGACGTCAAATCGGCAAAATGAAAAACTTCCATGGTCGAATCCATCTTTATGAAGCAACGGCACCTGCCCAAGACTTCTTTATCGGGCAAGCACTGGTCTTTGAAGAAGAGGAAGCACTGCAGCTTTTAAAACCAACCTATCAAAAAGGACCCTCTGTTGCTGAAATCGTTGCGCCTCATTATGAGAAAGTCAATGGTCTCAAAGACGAGGTCAATAAGATGCAATATTTGGATCTTCATCAGTGGATGCCAAAGGATATCTTGTTAAAAGCAGACAAAATGTCCATGGCGAGTTCCTTGGAATTACGCGTTCCTTTATTGGATATTGAGATGCAAAAGCTGTCGCAAACAATCCCGACGAAATATTTGATCAATCAAAACAACACCAAAGATGTGTTTCGACAAGCGTCAAACCGTCATTTGCCAAAAGAGTGGGCAAACCGTGAAAAACTCGGTTTTCCTGTACCTATCAAGGCATGGCTGAAAGAAGGAACAGGATATGAAGCAGTCAAGAGCCTTTTTGAGTCAGACTTTGCGGCAACCTTCTTCGATCAAACAGCCATTTTACAAATGCTTGAAGACCATCGCCAAGGAAAACCGAATCTTCAGCGAAAAATCTGGACGATCTTTACGTTCTTGACCTGGTATAAAGTATTCTTTATTGATGAATCGATTCCAGAAGCCAAAGAAATCGTTTATGAAACACTTTGATTTGAATATGGCAGAAAAAAAGCTGATGCGGACATCCCGCATCGGCTTTTTTTATAGACCTAAATATTTTTCCAAGTAATCGACCATGCCATCTTCCGCATTGGTTTTGTCGGTAACATCATTGGCGATCGATTTTAATTGTTGCGTGCCATTCGCCATGGCAACGCCCCAACCCGCATAATCCAGCATCTCCAAATCGTTGTGTTCATCACCAAAAGCGATGATATCTTGTCGATCCAAAGACAAAGAATCCGCGATCACCGAAAGACCAAGTGCTTTATGGACCCCTTTTGGTACGATCTCTAAGATAGCTTGAGGTCCGCCCCATGTTCGAACATCGACCGCATCGTCGAATTGATCCTTGATACGTAAAGAAACAGATTCTGCTAATTCATTTTCGGTTTTCACCAGTAATGAAGTGGGGTCCGTTTTTAAATTTGCTAATAGATTTTTTTCGGAAGCATTGCCCGAAAAGAAAAAGTGCTGATCAAATCCGCTTAGGTCATCGATGAAAAAGGTTTCGCGATTTTCTGCTGCCACAAACGTCAGCCCCAGCTGCTCTTTTTGCGCCATGAGCTCAAACGCAATTTCTCGAGAGATCGAGTGCTCCATTTCATTTGCCCAGACTTGTCGAGGTTTATGGACTAACCCACCGTTAAAATTGACCATTGGTGTTGTGAGCGCCAATTCTTTATAGAATTGATCGCTCATACGAAAAGGTCTTCCTGTAGCGATGGTAACAAAGTGTCCCGCTTTGGTGGCGCGAACCAGTACCTCACGTGTGCGAGGGGAAAGTTGGGATTCAGTATTTAAGGTTGTGCCATCTAAATCAATGGCGATGATTTTTGGTTTCAAAAGACTCGCTCCATTCTCTTATGGTAGTGGCTTAAGTGTAACATATTTCTGTCATTTCACAATACAAGTAAGTTTTCGATAAGTTTTCATAATATTTACAAAGCAAAACACGAACATTAAACGTTTTTGGTTAGTTTTATTCGGAAAAAGGTTTGAAAAGCGAAAATTATTCCCTTATAATTTGTAATTGTTCGATGAAAAGCGCAATTATTCATTTTTTCTTTTCATAGAAACGATTAAAGTTCAGGAGTGAAACATAACATGGAAAAGTTTTTCAAATTAAAGGAGAATAAAACGACGGTTTCCACAGAAGTGATGGCTGGGGTCACCACCTTCTTCGCGATGAGTTATATTTTGTTTGTGAATCCGACGATTTTATCTGCTGCAGGCATGCCGTTTCAAGCTGTTTTCTTAGCAACGATCATCGCTTCAGTGATTGGTACCCTGATCATGGGCTTATTTGCAAATGTGCCTTACGCGCAAGCACCTGGAATGGGCCTTAATGCATTCTTCACCTTTACCGTCGTTTTTGGTTTGGGGTATACGTGGCAGCAAGCATTAGCGATGGTTTTCATCTGCGGCTTGATCAACATTTTTATCACGGTCACTCGTATCAGAAAAATGATCATCCATGCGATTCCAGAAAGCATGCAGCATGCAATCGGCGGCGGGATCGGGATCTTTGTGGCTTATGTAGGGATCAAAAATGCCAACTTGCTAAACTTCAGTGCAGACACTGCGGCAGTGACGGGTTCAGTTGTCGACGGTGAGACGATCGTGAGTGCCAATTTTAATGGGGGGATCGTCCCAGCTTTGGCGAATTTCAATAATGCACCTGTTTTGTTAGCAGTGATTGGTTTAGTAGTGACTACTTTATTAGTGGTGAAAAATGTTCGTGGGGCAATTATTTTTGGTATTTTAGGAACGACGATCATCGGTATTTTGATGGGTGTGGTGGATTTAAGTGCCATTGATTGGCACGGGAACTCATTAGGAAGTTCCATCAGCGAACTAGGCATCACATTTGGCGCTGCGTTTGGCTCTGAAGGAATGGGCTCACTATTCAGTGATTCTGCCAAAATCCCTCAAGTAATCATGACGATTTTAGCGTTTAGCTTATCTGATGTCTTTGATACGATCGGTACCTTTATCGGGACTGGACGTCGTACAGGGATCTTTTCGAAAAAAGATGAAGAAGCGGTTGAAAACAGTAACGGGTTGAACACGAAGATGGATAAAGCCCTTTTTGCAGATGCCGTAGCCACTTCTGTAGGTGCCATCGTAGGGACCTCAAATACAACGACTTATGTGGAATCAGCAGCTGGTATCGGTGCTGGTGGACGCACGGGCTTGACTTCTGTTGTAGTGGCAGCACTCTTTGCAATCAGCAGTATCTTTTCTCCACTGATCTCAATCGTTCCCGCACAAGCGACAGCACCAGCGTTGATCTTAGTTGGGGTAATGATGATGGCTTCGTTTGCAGACATCAAGTGGACCGATCTAGAAGAAGCAGTTCCCGCTTTCTTCGCGTCTATTTTTATGGGCTTGTCTTACAGTATTTCCAATGGGATCGCTGTTGGTTTCATTTTCTACGCATTAGTGAAAGTAGTGAAAGGAAAAGCCAACGAAGTGTCTCCGATCATCTGGGTCGTCAATGCGTTGTTTATCCTAAACTTTGTCATTTTGGCTTTGATCAGTTAAGTTTAATGAAGAAAATCTTTCTGTATGTTACCTGCAGAAAGATTTTTTTATTTGATTATTACTCACGATACGGTATAGTATTTGTGAAAGAAGGTTTGTAAATGAAGATTGATTGGAAACGAAATCTACTGATTTCATGGGTAGGTTGTTTTTTTACGGGTGCCAGTTTTAGTCTTGTCATGCCATTCATTCCCTTATATATAGAAGAGTTAGGCGCTCCAGAGAGTCAAATTGAGTTGTTTTCTGGATTAGCAATCTCAGTAACGGCGTTTGCGGCGGCTATCATTGCTCCAGTATGGGGAAATCTAGCAGATCAAAAAGGTCGTCGCTTAATGATGATTCGCGCGGCTGCGGGGATGACAGTGACGATGGGGTCTTTGGCTTTTGTACCGAATGTCTATTGGTTGTTGATCATGCGTTTCTTTACCGGAATTTTATCGGGGTATATTCCCAATGCGACTGCATTGATTGCTTCGCAGGCGCCTCGAGAAAAAAGCGGTTGGGCGCTTGGGACATTGGCTACAGGAGCCATCGCAGGGAATTTGATCGGTCCATCGATGGGTGGGGCGTTGGCGCAATGGTTCGGCATGAAAAATGTTTTTATCATTACTGGTGTTGTGCTGCTAATTACGCTCTTGCTTACGATTTTTCTCGTTCAAGAAGATTTTGAGCCGGTTGAAAAGGGCGATTTGCTGTCCATCAAAGAAATTTTTGGTCAAATCAAAAATATGCAGTTGCTTGTCGGTTTGTTTATTACGTCACTGATTTTACAGCTAGGTGTAACGAGTATCAGCCCGATCCTTACATTGTATATTCGTGATCTAAGCGGGAACAGTGGCAATATTTTGTTTGTCAGCGGATTGATCGTCTCTGTTGCTGGTGTTTCGGCAATCATCTCTTCGCCATTTTTAGGCAAAATCGGTGATCGTTACGGCAATCACAAGGTATTGTTAGGCGGTTTATTGCTGTCATTTTTCTGTTTCATTCCGATGGGCTTTGTCTCCACACCGTTTCAGTTGGGCGTGCTGCGCTTCTTGCTTGGTTTTTCGACAGGTGCGTTGATGCCGTCGATCAACACACTGATCAGCAAGATCACCCCGATGGAAGGGGTCAGCCGCATCTACAGCTACAACCAAATGTTCTCTAACTTTGGACAAGTGTTAGGTCCGATGGTCGGCTCAACGGTGGCAGCTGGCTTTGGTTATCCCGCCGTCTTTTGGGTAACTAGCGGGTTTGTACTGATCAATATTTTTATCTCAGGATTTAATTTCCGTAAAAGCTTGCGTAAAACGGACATCAGTGAATAGTTGAAAAGAAAAAAAAACCAGTTACAATAAAGGTAACTGGTTTTTTTTTAATGGCTTGTCTTTTCAGGCGCTGGTGCGATAATACCAACAAGAATGATCACCACACCTGTGACCAAAGAGATGATTGAAGTTAATTGAAAATCATAAGTTGCTCCAGCAAGTGAGCTGCCTAGATAGCCAACGACTTGACCTAATACAAAAGTCCAAAATAAAGTGACTAAGTAACGCATGACGACACCTCTTTTCTGCGTATCTTCCATTTCGACTTTAGTTTATCACAAAAATATTTATTGTAAAGATTTTCACTTTTTCATTTTGTTTTTCAAATCTAATTACTAGCAGAAAGAAAGAGAATTTTCATTTTTGGAGGGATTTCAATGTATTCACAGCTCACCACCTTAAGCGCCTATTCGTTGCTGCAAAGTACGATCAAAATTCCTCACTATATAGAGCAAGCCAAAAAGATGGGCTATCAGACGTTGGGTCTGACCGATCATAATGTTCTCTATGGCGCGGTCGAGTTTTATCAGCAATGCCTAGCACAGGGCATCAAGCCGATTTTTGGCGCTTTGTTCGACTGTACCTTCGGAGAGGGATCAATGTCCTTTCCATTGTACGTATTTGCAAAAAACCTCAAGGGCTATCAAACCTTGATGCGTTTATCAAGTGAAAAAATGATCACCGAGCAGTTGAATTTGGCTTCTTGTGATTCTTTGCAGGACCTCTTTGGTTTGCTGCCTGAAGGCGAGGGATTTCTGCCTTCTCAGCACGATGATCTAGAAGCCAATCAAGAAGCACTGCGAGCAATCAGCCATAAATTTGATTCTGAGAGCTTGTTTTTAGGTATTACTAGCAAAGGGTTAGATCCAGAAACGATCGCTTGGTTTAACGAGCAAAACATTGCACCATGTGCGTATCAACCAATCGCGGCTTTAGCACAAGAAGAAGCCTTTGCAGTCAAAGTGATGACGCATATCAAAGAGGGCTCGCAAATTGAAGACTTTCGTCAGGCTAAAGAGCAAGGGGCTGCGCAGCTTTTTCTACAACCAGCAGACCAACTGACCGCGGCATTTGAAGAATGGTCGCAGGCATTGATGAATAATCAGCGGATTGCAGCTGAATGCGCTGTCGAGCTGCCGCTGCATCAGCGGCTGTTGCCTCATTACCCGCTACCAGCCGAAGAAAGTGCTGCGGACTATTTGCGGAAAATTTGTTTTGAGCGTCTGCCTCAGCGTGTTGCCCACGTTACATCGGCGTACGAACAGCGTTTGGATTATGAGTTGTCCGTCATCCATAAGATGGGCTTTGATGACTATTTCTTGATTATTTGGGACGTCATGGACTTTGCCCACCAACAAGAGATCGTTACCGGCGCTGGACGGGGATCGGCTGCTGGAGCACTGGTGGCATATGTTTTATCGATCACCGACGTAGATCCAATCAAATACGATCTTTTGTTTGAACGATTCTTGAATCCAGAACGTTACACGATGCCTGATATTGATTTAGACATTCCTGACAATCGCAGAGACGAGATTTTACAGTATGTGCGCCAAAAATACGGGCAAGAATATATGGCACAGATTGCGACGTTTGGCACTATGGCGGCCAAAATGGTTCTGCGAGATGTTTCTCGTGTCTTTGGTCTTTCGCAAAGTGAAGCCAATCGCTGGTCAAAAGCCATCCCCAATGCCTTGAAAATGACCTTAGATCTTGCTTATGAACAATCCAATCAGCTGCGAGAATTGGTGTCGTTTAATGAGCGAAACCAAATAATGTTTCAAGTCGCCAAAATTTTAGAAGGCTTGCCACGTCACGTATCGACTCATGCCGCTGGTGTGGTGATCAGTGACAAGAATTTGCTTGATCTGGTTCCCTTACAAGAAGGCAGCGATGGGATCTGGCTGACCCAATTTACCATGAATGACGTAGAAGCCATCGGCCTATTGAAGATGGACTTTTTAGGCTTGAGAAACTTATCGATCATTGATAATACCTTGAAAGGCATTAAACGAATCAGCCAACAAATCGTTACCCAAAAGGAGATTCCTCTTGATGATCCAGCAACATTGCGCTTGTTTCAAAAAGGCGAGACCGCAGGGATCTTCCAATTTGAATCAGCGGGGATACGCAATGTGCTGCGTAAGTTAGGACCAGAAAGCATCGAGGATATTGCCGCAGTCAATGCCTTGTATCGTCCAGGACCGATGCAAAATATCGATACCTTTATTAAGCGGAAAAAAGGACAAGAGCGTGTCTCTTATCCAGATGACAGCTTGATTCCGATTTTGCAAAACACTTACGGAATCATTGTCTACCAAGAGCAGATCATGCAGGTAGCTTCCAAAATGGCTGGTTTCAGCTTAGGACAAGCAGATATTTTGCGTCGAGCAATCAGTAAAAAGAAAAAAGACGTCTTGGATGAGGAACGTCGTCATTTTGTGCAAGGCGCCTTAGCCAATCAGTACGATGAAAAGACCGCCAATTTGGTCTATGATTATATCGAGCGGTTCGCCAATTACGGGTTTAATCGATCCCATGCGTTTGCCTATTCCTTTATCGGCTTTCAAATGGCCTATCTGAAGGTACACTATCCTGCACCATTTTTTGCTTCGATCTTACACTCGGTACGCAACACCGCCAGCAAAATGAAAGAATATTTAAATGAAGCCGCACGTTATGGCGTAGAAGTACTGCCGCCTTCGATCAATGCCAGTGGGTTTAGTTTTCAACTGCAAAATGAAAAACAAATTCGTTTTGGTTTCAACAGTATCAAAGGAATCCGACGCGACATGATCCAAGACATTTTGGCAGAAAGAAAAGAGCATGGTAATTTCACGTCTATGGATCAATTTTTGCTTCGCTTGAATCAGCGGAACAGCAAATGGTTAAAATTGGATTATTTATTGCCGCTTTTGAGCATCGGCGTATTCGATGGGATCGCCCCCAATCGAAAACAAGCACTGATCCAGCTAGAAGGAAAGATCCAAAACATTACTTATAGTGGCGGCAGTTTGGATCTCTTAGAAACTATGGCATTAAAAGAAGAAGCCGTTGCCGATTACAAACTAGAAGAAAAACTGGCTTTGGAAGAAGAATACTTAGGTGTTTATTTGTCTGGCCATCCCGTGGAACAGTTTCAAAAATTGCACCAATTAAAACAAATCACTGATATTGCTGATCTGGTTCCGAATGAACGGGTGCGTATCCTTTTATATGTGCGCAAGATTCGAGAGATTCGAACGAAAAAGGGCGAACAAATGGCGTTTGTCGAAGGAACAGATGCCAGCAAAGAAGTGTCAGTAACGATTTTTCCCATCGTTTATCGACAAGTACGTTCCTTGATTGAAGAAAATGCTGTTCTCTACATCGAAGGAAAGGTCGAGGTAAGTCGTTACAATGGTGAAATCCAACTCATTGCTGATAAAATAGACTTAGCAGAAAACGTTCAAAATAAAATTGCGTCACAAACTTGTTACTTAAAGATTTCTGCTGAAGCTGAAACGTCGCACCTGCAAGCATTGTCGAAGGAAATGAAGCAGCACCACGGAAATATTCCAGTGGTGATGTTCTATGAAAGCAGTGGCAAAAAAGTGTTATTAGCAGAAGAAAACTGGGTGACGGATGAGCCGAACTTTGTCAAACAACTGATCGCATTATTAGGAAATGGAAATGTAATTTACAAGTAATTTTCCGAAAACGGTAATTCAACTTACACTTTTTTCAACTTTTTCCCACTATTTCAAGACATTTTCATGGAATAATGGTAGAATATGTCTCGTGGTTATTACTTGAAAACTAGCAAACAGGGGCTTCCCTAAACAAAATCTTTTGATGAGGTGAAAGAATAATGAAACGCATTGGAATTCTAACCAGTGGCGGCGATGCACCAGGAATGAACGCAGCGATTCGCGCAGTTGTCAGAAAGGGTATTTTTGACGGACTTGAAGTATACGGAATCAACTATGGCTATGCCGGACTAGTCGCAGGCGACATTCGTCGCTTAGATGTTGCTGATGTTGGTGACAAAATTCAACGTGGTGGAACATTCTTATATTCAGCACGTTATCCAGAATTTGCGACACAAGAAGGACAATTAAAAGGAATCGAACAATTAAAGAAATTTGGCATCGAAGGGCTAGTCGTGATTGGTGGAGATGGATCTTACCATGGTGCGATGGCACTTACTCGTCACGGTTTCCCAGCGATCGGGATTCCAGGAACGATCGATAATGACATTCCAGGAACAGATTTCACGATTGGTTTTGATACAGCGATCAATACTGTCTTGGAATCGATTGACCGTATCCGTGATACAGCGACATCACATGTCCGCACATTCGTGATCGAAGTAATGGGTCGTGGTGCTGGCGATATCGCTTTATGGTCAGGTGTGGCCGGTGGTGCGGATGAAATCATCATCCCAGAACATGATTTTGACATGCAAGTTGTTGCTGATCGTATCCGTGAAGGACGCGACCGCGGGAAAAAACATTGCTTGATCGTTTTAGCCGAAGGTGTGATGGGCGGAAATGATTTTGCTGACAAACTTTCTGAATACGGCGATTTCCATACCCGTGTATCAATTCTAGGACACGTTGTCCGTGGTGGTTCACCAAGCGCTCGTGACCGTGTGTTAGCAAGTAAATTTGGTTCATATGCCGTTGAATTATTGCAACAAGGCAAAGGCGGTCTATGTATCGGTATCGAAAACAATGAAATGATTGCTTCTGATATCATCGATACCCTTGAAAACAATCGTCACAAACCAGATCTTAGCTTGTATAACTTGAACAAAGAAATCTCATTCTAAAGAGATTTTTAAGCAACGCAACAGTAATTTTGTAAAAAAAGCTTATTAGCTATTTTAAATAAATGAATAGGAGCGTTTAGTAATGAAAAAAACAAAGATCGTAAGTACATTAGGACCAGCAAGTAACAGTGTGGAAATTATTTCTCAACTGATTGAAGCCGGTGCGAATGTCTTCCGCTTTAACTTCTCTCATGGAGATCATGAAGAACAATTAGCGCGTATGACAATGGTTCGTGAAGCCGTAAAGAAAACTGGTAAAGATGTCGGTATCCTTTTAGATACAAAAGGTGCTGAAATCCGTACAACTGTACAAAATACGACAGAAGCAGACTTTGGTCGTGCTGGATACATCCAATTCAACGTTGGCGATGAAACACGTATTTCAATGGATCCAGAACACAAAGGAACAAAAGAAAAAATTGCTGTAACTTATCCTGGTTTATTTGAAGATGTTCATGTGGGCGGACACATCTTGTTTGATGATGGCTTGATCGACATGGAAATCAAAGAAAAAGACGAAGCAACCCGTGAATTAGTGGTTGTCGTTAAAAATGCTGGAATGTTAGGATCACGTAAAGGGGTCAATGCTCCTGGCGTATCAATCAGCTTACCTGGTATTACTGAAAAAGATGCAGAAGATATCCGTTTTGGTCTTGATAACGATATCGACTTCATTGCCGCTTCATTTGTACGTAAAGCGCAAGACGTTTTAGAAATTCGTGAAATTTTAGAAGAAAAAGACATGACGCATGTGCAAATCTTCTCTAAAATCGAATCACAAGAAGGTATCGATAATATCGATGAAATCATCAAAGTTTCTGATGGTATCATGGTTGCCCGTGGTGACATGGGTGTTGAGATCCCTGCTGAAGAAGTACCAATGGTTCAAAAGAGCATCATCAAAAAATGTAACGCTGCTGGTAAATCAGTTATCACAGCAACACAAATGTTAGAATCAATGCAACAAAACCCACGTCCAACTCGTGCAGAAGCTTCTGACGTTGCCAATGCTGTCTTTGACGGTACTGATGCAACAATGCTTTCTGGTGAGTCAGCAAACGGTGACTACCCTGTTGAAGCAGTAGCAACAATGGCACGTATCGACGTGGAAGCAGAAAAAGCTTTATCAGAAAACAGCACTTTCCAAATCAACCAATTTGATAAAACAGATGTAACGGAAACAATCGGTTTATCTGTTGCGCGTGCAGCGAAAAACTTAGGGGTTAAAACAATCGTTGCTGCCACTGAATCTGGCTACACTGCGAAAATGATCTCTAAATATCGTCCAGATGCTGACATTTTAGCTGTCACATTTGACGAA
Source organism: Enterococcus casseliflavus (assembly GCF_029215545.1). Lineage (NCBI taxonomy): Bacteria > Bacillati > Bacillota > Bacilli > Lactobacillales > Enterococcaceae > Enterococcus > Enterococcus casseliflavus. The sequence continues at coordinate 1,083,080 of NZ_CP119393.1, forward strand.
CGCACAAAACGCGGCTTGATGCTTAACTGGGGTGTGTACCCAACCGTTGCTGAAAAACCATCAACAACTGATGAAATGTTTGAATTAGCAGCAAAACAAGCAGTTGATTTAGGCTTTGCTAAAGAAGGCGATCTAATCTTAATCACAGCCGGTGTTCCTGTTGGTGAACGCGGAACAACCAACGTAATGAAGATCCAATTGATCGGATCAAAATTGCTTGAAGCGCAAGGAATTGGTGAAAAATCAGTTGTTGCCAATGCCGTGATCGCTCACAGTGCCGAAGAAGCAATTGCGAAAGCAAAAGATGGCATGATTTTAGTTGTACCAACAACAGATAAAGAATATATGCCAGCAATCGAAAAAGCAGCAGCTTTAGTTGTTGAAGATGGCGGCTTGACTTCTCATGCAGCAGTTGTCGGAATCGCGAAAGATCTACCAGTGATCGTTGGTGCCAAAGACGCAACAACAACCATCAAAGATGGCGAATTGGTTACTCTTGATTCTCGTCGCGGTATCGTTTATCGTGGAGAAACAACAGCGATCTAATGATTTTTAACGATTGATCAAGCAACAGGCAAGTGCACGTTGTGCGCTTCCTGTTGTTTTTTTGAGAGTGTCGAAATCCCTTGAGAAAAGGCATTAAAATGACACGATCAAAAATGAAAAAGGTGTCAAGAAAATTTCATTGACAAAGCCTCAGAAGCCCTGTATAATTGCTTTTGTTGCTTAGGGGTGATAAAAATGAAATGGTCTTTATTGGAATTAAAAAAATACCAAGAGACACCGCTGATGTTTGAAGAAACACTTGACCTAAAAAGTCAACTGATAAAACGCGATGGACAGATCATTGATTTGTCTCCTGTAAAAGTAAAAGGGCTGATGAGTGTTGATAAGCAAGGATACTTGCTGCACTATCAAGTGGAAACGACGATGACATTGCCATCTACTCGTTCTTTGACACCTGTAGCGATTCCTTTTGATTTTTCAGTGGATGAACAATTCATGACACCAGAGCAATTTCAGCGTCGCGATGAAACGATCGTCGAAGAAGAAGTTTTGATCATTGAAGGTCAAACCATCAGCTTAGATGAATCGGTCGCTGATAACCTATTACTTGCGATTCCTTTGCAAGTCCTGACAGAAGAAGAAAAACAAGGTTCAGCAATGCCATCTGGCAACGATTGGGCTGTTTTGTCAGAAGAAGACTTTGCAAATCAAAAAGAAGCGCAAGCTCAACAAGTTGATCCTCGTCTTGCAAAATTATCCGAATTATTCAATGAATCAGATGACGATAACGCGTAGGATTGGAATAAATTGCAGCCTCAAGGTTGCGTTCATTAACAAGGAGGTGTAGCAAAATGGCAGTACCAGCTAGAAAAACTTCGAAAGCGAAGAAAGCAAAACGTCGTACACATTACAAATTGACAATCAACGGTTTGAACGAATGTGCAAACTGTGGTGAAATGAAAAAAAGCCACCATGTCTGCTCTAACTGTGGTCATTACGATGGCAAAGACGTAGCAACAAAAGAAGCATAATTCCTTTTTTTCAGAAAGAGGATTCTAAAACCTTAGGCTAACCATGGAGCCTGAGGTTTTTTTGTTTTTTTTTGGAAAAGATGGAACTTTTCAGAAATATTTTTTGTCCAGCGAAAGAGAATAGTTCAAAAGCAGGTACATTTGCGCTATAATGAAAAAGATAATTGAATCTTAGGAGGATGAAAGATGACAAAACAACAAATCGGCGTTGTCGGTATGGCTGTTATGGGCAAAAACTTAGCGTTGAACATCGAAAGCCGCGGTTATTCAGTTGCCTTATTTAACCGTACTGGTTCAAAGACAGAAGAAGTAGTAAAAGAACATCCAGATAAAAATTTTAAAGCAACTTATACGATAGAAGAATTTGTCCAATCAATTGAAAAACCACGTCGTATTTTATTAATGGTAAAAGCAGGATTTGCGACGGATGCTACGATCCAAGAACTATTGCCTCATCTAGACAAAGGCGATATTTTGATCGATGGCGGAAATACCTTCTTTAAAGATACCGTTCGTCGTAACGAAGAGTTGGCAAACTCAGGAATCAACTTTATCGGTACGGGTGTTTCTGGTGGGGAAGAAGGCGCCTTGAAAGGTCCTTCGATCATGCCTGGTGGACAAAAAGAAGCATATGAATTGGTTGCACCGATCTTAGAACAAATTTCAGCAAAAGCTGAAGATGGTACACCTTGTGTAACTTATATTGGACCAAATGGTGCAGGCCATTACGTAAAAATGGTTCATAATGGGATCGAGTATGGCGACATGCAGCTGATTGCGGAGTCTTATGACTTGATGCAAAACATTTTAGGTCTATCTGTTGATGAAATGGCTGATATCTTTGCCGAATGGAACAAAGGTGAATTGGATAGCTACCTAATTGAGATCACAGCGGATATCTTGACACGTAAAGATGATCAAGGAACAGGCAAACCGATCGTTGATGTCATCTTAGATGCTGCAGGCAATAAAGGAACTGGGAAATGGACGAGCCAAAGTGCCTTAGACCTAGGTGTTCCATTGCCATTGATCACTGAATCTGTTTTTGCTCGCTATATCTCAGCTTACAAAGAAGAACGGGTCAATGCCAGCAAAGTATTACCGAAACCAGAAGCGGTTGCTTTTGAAGGAAACAAAGAAGAATTTATCAATAAGATCCGTGAAGCCTTATACTTCAGTAAAATCATGAGCTATGCACAAGGTTTCGCGCAATTACGTACAGCATCAAAAGAGTACGATTGGGATCTTCCTTTTGGTGAGATTGCCAAAATTTGGCGTGCAGGCTGTATCATCCGTGCGCAATTTTTACAAAAAATCACGGATGCTTATGACAAGAATGCTGACATCGAAAACTTATTATTAGATGATTACTTCAAAGACATCACGAAACGCTATCAATCTTCTGTACGTGAAGTAGTTGCGCTAGCTGTCCAAGCGGGTGTCCCTGTGCCGACGTTCTCCTCTGCGATCGCGTACTTTGATTCGTATCGTTCTGATCGTTTGCCAGCGAACTTGATCCAAGCACAACGGGATTACTTCGGCGCGCATACGTATGAACGGACAGATAAAGAGGGAATTTTCCATTATTCATGGTATGACGAAGCGTAAGCTTTAAGAGAATCCAAAAGAGAAAGGCCGAAAGTGAGAACTTTCGGTCAATCTCTTTTTTATTTTTTAGATACATGATAAAATAAGACAGATAATGTCTATTTTAAAGGCAGAATAATCAATAAAGGGGCTATCAATAATGAGTAATATTCTAATCATTGAAGATGAAAAGAACTTAGCTCGATTTGTGGAATTAGAATTGAAGCATGAAGGGTATAATACCGAAGTTCATTACAACGGACGGACGGGACTGGATGCTGCGCTGAATAATGAATGGGATGCAATCTTATTGGATCTAATGCTTCCAGAGCTAAATGGGTTAGAAGTTTGCCGACGTGTGCGTCAATCGAAGAACACCCCGATCATCATGATGACCGCGAGAGATTCTGTGATTGATCGAGTATCAGGTTTGGATCATGGTGCTGATGATTATATTGTGAAGCCTTTTGCAATTGAAGAATTGCTGGCACGCTTACGTGCGTTGCTTCGCCGTATCGATATCGAAGGGGACAAAAACGTCGCAAAACAAACCACGATCACTTACCGCGATCTAACGATTGAAAAAGAAAACCGTGTCGTTCGACGTGGAACAGATGTCATTGAACTAACAAAACGCGAATATGAGCTATTGTTGACTTTAATGGAAAACGTCAATGTCGTTTTAGCCAGAGATGTTTTATTAAACAAAGTCTGGGGCTATGAGACAGAAGTTGAAACCAACGTTGTCGATGTTTACATCCGCTACTTACGAAATAAAATTGATGTGCCAGGGGAGGAAAGCTATATCCAAACCGTTCGTGGTACAGGTTATGTGATGCGGTCGTGAACCTTAAAAAAAGAATGAAAAAATTAAAAGAACTGAAGGGGCCTTCTTTAACTGTAAAGTGGGCCTTCGCAAGTTCTTTCTTTATATTCGTCGTATTTACGATCTTTGCTGTGATCACCTATAAAACATCGGTGAATTTGATCGTCGCTAAAGAAGAAAACAATGTGGAGCGAACGATGTCAGAGGTCGCTTCTCGTTTAGCCAATTCGGATCAAGAACTAACATTGGTTCGGACGTATCGTAATTTAACCAAAAATGATGCGGGGACGACGAGCATTTATGATCGCACTTCAACGATCGATGGCAACTTAATGAAAATCGATTCCTTTATTTCGGAATTAGGCCAAGCGCCGTTGAGCTTGTTTGTTTATAATTTGAATGAGGATCTTGTGTTTAAAACCCATGAAAATGATTTAGCACTGATCGACACGCAGCGCAAAGCGCCAACCATCGTAACGCTGGATGGTATCACAGGCTTTCTCTCGATCCAACCCATCTATTCAAAAGGCACCAGAGAGCGGATTGGCTATGCACAAACGTTTTATGAATTGACTTCTTTTTACGAAATACGCAGCAAACTGCTGCTGACTTTGATTATCTTAGAAGTCGTTTCTCTGATTCTTAGTAGTGTGCTTGGGTTCTTTTTATCAGCGTATTTCCTTCAGCCGTTAAAGGTCTTGCGAGATACGATGGAAACCGTTCGGAAAAACCCACAGTCAACGGTGCATATGCCAGAATTAAATACCAACGATGAACTCTCTGATTTAGCAGATATCTTTAACGAAATGCTGGATCGCATGCGCCTGTACATTGAACAGCAAGAGCGATTCGTCGAAGACGTTTCTCATGAATTACGAACGCCTGTGGCGATCATTGAAGGACATATGAATCTGTTGCAGCGTTGGGGAAAAGACGATCCAGAAATTTTGGATGAGTCTCTGGCAGCCAGTATGCAAGAGATCAGTCGGATGAAGACGCTCGTACAGGAAATGTTGGATCTCTCAAGAGCGGAACAAGTGGATGTTCATTATGCAAATGAAACAACTAATGCAAAAGAAGTTGTCTATCAAGTCTTCAATAACTTTAAAATACTGTATCCGGATTTTGTTTTTACATTGGATGATGATTTATATCATGAGTTGAAGTTGAAAATCTATCGCAATCATTTTGAACAGATCATTATTATTGTCTTGGATAATGCAGTGAAATATTCCACTGATCGAAAAGAAGTTCATCTATCCATTTCGTTGGATCGGCAATCCTTTGAAATTGCCATTCAAGACTTTGGTGAGGGAATCTCCAAAGAAGACCTCGACAAGATCTTTAATCGTTTCTATCGGGTAGATAAAGCCCGTGCTAGAACCAAAGGCGGAAACGGGCTAGGGCTCTCTATTGCGAAACAGTTATTGGAAAGCTATAAAGGAAAAATTTCAGCAGAGAGTGTCATCGGTCAAGGAACGATCTTTCGAATCTATATACCGATCGTCCAATCAGAAGATCGGACGAAAAGAGAACGTTAGGCGAAAAGCTTAAGTTCTCTTTTTTTATCCATTAATGATAGATTTAGCCGCGAAATACTTCTTATAAACGAACGTTCGAATCGTTTAACAATGAATAATTCGCTTATAAAAATAGTTGCCAAAAAGCCTATTTTTTTAGTTGATTTTTCCTTTAAGAATTGCTATATTATTACTTGTCCTTGTTAAGACATTTGTAACAAACACTGATTGATTTTTTTTGAAATTAGTTGTTGACGAAACATTTTACAAGTGTTATTATAACAAAGTCGAAAAAATATCTTCTCTGAAAAACCTAATAAATCAAAAAAACTTTTAAAAAAAGTGTTTGACATATAACGGTTGAGATGGTAAGATAAAAAAGTCGCTGAGGTTAAGAAAGAAGTTAAATAACAACTTCTTGAAAAAAACTTTTCAAAAAAGAGTTGACAAACAAACGTCGCTCTGATATGATATAAAAGTTGCTAACACAGCACGGTAGACCTTTGAAAACTGAACAAAGCAAGCAAACGAACCAATGTGTAGGACGTTTCAATTTATTGAAACAAATACATGCAAGCAATAGCTAGCAAAGTTAATTTTTATGAGCTTAATGACCGTATGGTCATTCAAACAAATCATTATGAGAGTTTGATCCTGGCTCAGGACGAACGCTGGCGGCGTGCCTAATACATGCAAGTCGAACGCTTTTTCTTTCACCGGAGCTTGCTCCACCGAAAGAAAAAGAGTGGCGAACGGGTGAGTAACACGTGGGTAACCTGCCCATCAGAAGGGGATAACACTTGGAAACAGGTGCTAATACCGTATAACACTATTTTCCGCATGGGAGAAAGTTGAAAGGCGCTTTTGCGTCACTGATGGATGGACCCGCGGTGCATTAGCTAGTTGGTGAGGTAACGGCTCACCAAGGCAACGATGCATAGCCGACCTGAGAGGGTGATCGGCCACACTGGGACTGAGACACGGCCCAGACTCCTACGGGAGGCAGCAGTAGGGAATCTTCGGCAATGGACGAAAGTCTGACCGAGCAACGCCGCGTGAGTGAAGAAGGTTTTCGGATCGTAAAACTCTGTTGTTAGAGAAGAACAAGGATGAGAGTAAAATGTTCATCCCTTGACGGTATCTAACCAGAAAGCCACGGCTAACTACGTGCCAGCAGCCGCGGTAATACGTAGGTGGCAAGCGTTGTCCGGATTTATTGGGCGTAAAGCGAGCGCAGGCGGTTTCTTAAGTCTGATGTGAAAGCCCCCGGCTCAACCGGGGAGGGTCATTGGAAACTGGGAGACTTGAGTGCAGAAGAGGAGAGTGGAATTCCATGTGTAGCGGTGAAATGCGTAGATATATGGAGGAACACCAGTGGCGAAGGCGGCTCTCTGGTCTGTAACTGACGCTGAGGCTCGAAAGCGTGGGGAGCGAACAGGATTAGATACCC